>NZ_QCZK02000001.1 GCF_003347595.2 Botryobacter ruber
ATTACCTGCGTCAATTCTAAGGAAAAGGAAAACGGGTCGGGACAGACAGACACATTGGCTGCTTTCGGGTAGCTTAAAGAGTATTCTTACAATGGAGAGTTTGATCCTGGCTCAGGATGAACGCTAGCGGCAGGCCTAATACATGCAAGTCGAACGAATTCAACTTCTTCGGAGGTTGGGTTAGTGGCGCACGGGTGCGTAACGCGTATGCAACCTACCTTCTATTGGGGGATAGCCCGGAGAAATCCGGATTAATACCGCATAACATTGTTTGAGGGCATCCGAAGACAATTAAAGCTTTGGCGATAGAAGATGGGCATGCGTGCCATTAGCTAGTTGGTAGTGTAACGGACTACCAAGGCGACGATGGCTAGGGGCTCTGAGAGGACGGTCCCCCACACTGGTACTGAGACACGGACCAGACTCCTACGGGAGGCAGCAGTAGGGAATATTGGGCAATGGCCGAGAGGCTGACCCAGCCATGCCGCGTGCAGGAAGAAGGCCTTCTGGGTTGTAAACTGCTTTTGTATGGGAAGAAAATGCCCTTGCGAGGGAAACTGACGGTACCATACGAATAAGCACCGGCTAACTCCGTGCCAGCAGCCGCGGTAATACGGAGGGTGCAAGCGTTGTCCGGATTTATTGGGTTTAAAGGGTGCGTAGGCGGCCCATTAAGTCAGTGGTGAAATCCCATGGCTCAACCATGGAACTGCCATTGATACTGGTGGGCTTGAGTAAAGTCGAGGCAGGCGGAACTGGTGGTGTAGCGGTGAAATGCATAGATACCACCAAGAACCCCGATTGCGAAGGCAGCTTGCTGGGCTTTAACTGACGCTGAGGCACGAAAGCGTGGGGAGCGAACAGGATTAGATACCCTGGTAGTCCACGCCGTAAACGATGATAACTCGATGTTGGCGATATACAGTCAGCGTCCAAGCGAAAGCGTTAAGTTATCCACCTGGGGAGTACGCCCGCAAGGGTGAAACTCAAAGGAATTGACGGGGGCCCGCACAAGCGGTGGAGCATGTGGTTTAATTCGATGATACGCGAGGAACCTTACCTAGGCTAGAATGCGCGTGACGGTACCAGAAATGGTACTTCCCTTCGGGGCACAAAGCAAGGTGCTGCATGGCTGTCGTCAGCTCGTGCCGTGAGGTGTTGGGTTAAGTCCCGCAACGAGCGCAACCCCTATCTTCAGTTGCCAGCACGTAATGGTGGGGACTCTGGAGAGACTGCCTTCGCAAGAAGTGAGGAAGGTGGGGACGACGTCAAGTCATCATGGCCCTTACGCCTAGGGCTACACACGTGCTACAATGGCCGGTACAGAGGGTTGCCAACCAGCGATGGTGCGCCAATCTCAAAAAGCCGGTCTCAGTTCGGATCGAAGTCTGCAACTCGACTTCGTGAAGCCGGAATCGCTAGTAATCGCGTATCAGCAACGACGCGGTGAATACGTTCCCGGGCCTTGTACACACCGCCCGTCAAGCCATGGAAGTCAGGGAGACCTGAAGTCGGTGACCGCAAGGAGCCGCCTAGGGTAAAACTGGTAACTGGGGCTAAGTCGTAACAAGGTAGCCGTACCGGAAGGTGCGGCTGGATCACCTCCTTTCTGGAGCTGTTCCGCTCCGTTTACTTCTTTCTGTGACGCAGAGAAAAGACCAGCGCAGATTAAGTTTCGTTTCTTTTAATTACTCAAAACAAGAGCTTCACCCAAGAGAATGGATGCTGTAAGGTGCCCTCAGGCAGCAGCGCTAGCCTGGGCTTGTAGCTCAGGTGGTTAGAGCGCTACACTGATAATGTAGAGGTCCGTGGTTCGAGTCCACGCAGGCCCACCTTTATTAAGTTAAAAGTTTAAAGTTAAGAGTTAAAAGTTGTTCTACTATAGTAACTCTTCACTCATAACTCTTCACTAATCCGGGGGATTAGCTCAGCTGGCTAGAGCGCCTGCTTTGCACGCAGGAGGTCAACGGTTCGACTCCGTTATTCTCCACTACTACAGCATTACAACAACAACATAGCTTACACAGCAGGTGTAAGCTTCTATAAGGGAAAGAGTTTCTTAAGTAAGAGTAGCAGAGTTATACCAACTCCTAAACTCTTAAACTTTCTAACTCCTAAACTTAAAAGGTTCTTTGACATGATGGAAAAGAGAGAGTAAAGTGGTTCTTCTGTTGCTTGTAGCAATATGAGCAGCAGAGAAAGAAAAGAATTGAGAAGAAGCGGGCCGGCTATCGTAAGATAGCCGGCAAAGACGCAGAGAAGGGCGCATGGGGAATGCCTAGGCTCTCAGAGGCGAAGAAGGACGCGATAAGCTGCGAAAAGCTGCGGGGATCGGCACATACGAATTGATCCGCAGATATCCGAATGGGGCAACCCGGCTACTTGAAGAGTAGTCATCCGAAAGGAAGCGAACCCGGGGAACTGAAACATCTAAGTACCCGGAGGAAGAGAAAATAACAATGATTCCGTAAGTAGTGGCGAGCGAACGCGGAAGAGCCCAAACCATAGCTGTTACGGCAGCTGTGGGGTTGTAGGACTACGATGTGAGACCAAAGAAGGAAGCATAAGTACCTGGGAAGGTACACCGCAGCGGGTGATAGTCCCTTTTGCGTAAGCTCTTTGGCTCTAGTAGTATCCTGAGTAGGGCGGGACCGGCGAAATCCCGTCTGAAGCTGCCGGCACCATCCGGTAAGGCTAAATACTCCTGAGAGACCGATAGTGAACCAGTACTGTGAAGGAAAGGTGAAAAGTACTCTGAATAAGAGGGTGAAATAGAACCTGAAACCATGCGCTTACAAGCTGTCGGAGGTCCTTAGTGGACTGACGGCGTGCCTTTTGCATAATGAGCCTACGAGTTACTCCTCTCTGGCAAGGTTAAGACTTTTGAAGGTCGGAGCCGGAGCGAAAGCGAGTCTGAACAGGGCGCATAGTCAGAGGGGGTAGACGCGAAACTTTGTGATCTACCCATGGCCAGGATGAAGGTTGGGTAAAACCAACTGGAGGTCCGAACCAGTTTCCGTTGAAAAGGATTTGGATGAGCTGTGGGTAGGGGTGAAAGGCCAATCAAACTGAGAAATAGCTCGTACTCCCCGAAATGCCTTTAGGGGCAGCGTCGTGGTTGAGTTTACTGGAGGTAGAGCTACCGATAGGACTAGGGGGAGTCACATCCTACCGAATCCTGACGAACTCCGAATGCCAGCTAAATATACACGGCAGTGAGGCGTGGGGTGCTAAGGTCACACGCCGAGAGGGAAAGAACCCAGACCATCAGCTAAGGTCCCTAAATTTACGCTAAGTTGAACAAAGGCGGTCCAGTTGCTTAGACAGCCAGGAGGTTGGCTTGGAAGCAGCCATTCCTTTAAAGAGTGCGTAACAGCTCACTGGTCGAGCGACAGGGCATCGATAATAATCGGGCATCAAGCGTAATACCGAAGCTATGGATATAGTAATATGTGGTAGGGGAGCATTCTAACAGCAGTGAAGGCGTTCTGTCAGGAGCGTTGGAGCGGTTAGAAAAGCAAATGTAGGCATAAGTAACGATAATGCAGGCGAGAAACCTGCACACCGAAAGACCAAGGTTTCCTGATCAACGCTAATCGGATCAGGGTTAGTCGGGACCTAAGAGCGAGGCGAAAGCGCAGCTCGATGGACAACGGGTTAATATTCCCGTACCGGCCATAGGTAGCGATGCGGTGACGGAGAAGTGAAAGGACCGCGCACTGACGGAATAGTGCGTTGAAGGCCGTAGGTATAGGTTTGGTAGTAAAGTACGCCGAACTTGCTGAAAGCTGATAGTACTCCAAGGCTTCGGCCGCGGAGATAGTGTCCCTAATCAGGCTCCCGAGAAAACCCGCTAAGCGTTTAAACCTATGGGCGCCCGTACCGCAAACCGACACAGGTGGTCGAGGAGAGAATCCTAAGGTGCTCGAGTGAATCACGGCCAAGGAACTCGGCAAAATGACCCTGTAACTTCGGGAGAAGGGGTGCTTCCTCCAGCGATGGAGAAGCCGCAGTGAAGAGGCCCAGGCGACTGTTTAACAAAAACACATGGCTTTGCAAAATCGAGAGATGAAGTATAAGGCCTGACACCTGCCCGGTGCCGGAAGGTTAAGAGGGGGGGTTAGCCGCAAGGCGAAGCTCTGAATCGAAGCCCCGGTAAACGGCGGCCGTAACTATAACGGTCCTAAGGTAGCGAAATTCCTTGTCGGGTAAGTTCCGACCTGCACGAATGGTGTAACGATCTGGGCGCTGTCTCAGCCGTGAGCTCGGTGAAATTGTAGTCTCGGTGAAGATGCCGAGTACCCGCAACGGGACGGAAAGACCCCATGAACCTTTACTATAGCTTAGCATTGACTCTGGGTAACTCATGTGTAGGATAGGCCGGAGGCTGTGAAGCGGCGTCGCCAGGCGTCGTGGAGCCATCCTTGAAATACGGCCCTTGAGTTGCTTGGAGCCTAACCTTGTATAACGGGGGACATTGCTTGGTGGGTAGTTTGACTGGGGTGGTCGCCTCCAAAACAATAACGGAGGCTTTCAAAGGTACCCTCAGTACGCTTGGTAACCGTACGCAGAGCGCAATAGCATAAGGGTGCTTGACTGTGAGGCCTACAAGCCGAGCAGGGCCGAAAGGCGGATATAGTGATCCGGTGGTTCCGCATGGAAGGGCCATCGCTCAAAGGATAAAAGGTACTCTGGGGATAACAGGCTGATCTCCCCCAAGAGCTCATATCGACGGGGAGGTTTGGCACCTCGATGTCGGCTCGTCACGTCCTGGGGCTGGAGAAGGTCCCAAGGGTTCGGCTGTTCGCCGATTAAAGTGGCACGCGAGCTGGGTTCAGAACGTCGTGAGACAGTTCGGTCCCTATCTGTTGTGGGCGTAGGAGATTTGCGGGGTCCTGACCTTAGTACGAGAGGACCGGGTTGGACGAGCCACTGGTGGACCTGTTGTAGCGCCAGCTGCAGCGCAGGGTAGCTACGCTCGGACGGGATAAGCGCTGAAAGCATCTAAGTGCGAAACCCGCCCCAAGATGAGATCTCCCTTAAGGGCCGTCAGAGACGATGACGTTGATAGGTGGCAGGTGTACAGGCAGAAATGTCATAGCCGAGCCATACTAATTGCCCGAGCGCGTCTGGTAGGGATGCCCCTTGCGGGTATCCACACAAAGCCGGAACCCCGGCCCGCCTCCCATCTCACCTCCTTACCCTCTCTTTTCCAACAAGTCAAAAAGCTAAACGATATCAGGCACGCTTAAAAGCCGTGCAAAGAGAATGGTGGCTATAGCGCGGGTGTTCACCTCTTCCCATCCCGAACAGAGCAGTTAAGCCCCGATGCGCCGATGGTACTGGAGTCACATCCGGGAGAGTAGGTAGCCGCCAACACCATTCCAACAGCCCCTGTACAGCAATGTGCAGGGGCTGTTTGC
>NZ_QCZK02000010.1 GCF_003347595.2 Botryobacter ruber
CGACTGAATAGCAGCCAACTGCGCATCATCCATCGCGGCCCGCTCTTCGGCACTCGACTGGTTGAGGTGCGAAAGAATAAAAAGCTTGCTGAGCAGCACGCCGGTAATAGAGCCAATCGGGTTAAACGACTGCGCCAGGTTGAGCCGCCGTGTACCGGAAGCATCCGGCCCCATGGCCACAATGTAAGGATTAGCAGCCGTTTCCAGGATAGACAAACCACCGGCCAGGATAAAGAGCGCCGCCAGGAAGTGACCGTAAGCCATGGTAAGGCTGGCCGGGTAAAAGAGCAGCGAACCCAGGATGAAGAGCCCCAGCCCGAGCAGTACGCCTGTTTTGTAAGTATACTTCTTAATAATAATAGCAGCAGGCAGCGCCAGGCAGAAGTAAGAGCCGTAGAAGGCAATCTGAATCCAGGAAGTCTGGAAGTCGCTCATGCTCATAATGCGCTTGAAAGCAGCCAGCAGCGTATCGGTCATATTATTAGCCAGGCCCCACAGAAAGAAAAGGCTGGTGATAAGAATAAAGGGCCAGAGAATACCCGGCCGGATTAAGGGTGCTTTGGGTGCTGTACTGCTGCTCATAAATTTGCTCGTTATTATTTTTTGGCTTTTTAATTTCCTTTTCACTCCCTGCTCCGCTTCGTGCTGAAAAGCGCTGCCATCGCACTACCCCAGCCAGTCATAGCTTTACAAGCAGTCGGGCTGAAGCATTTCGGGTCCTGCTCAGCAGGAGCTACAAATCCGAAAATAACAGTAACAGTACCTGAAAGATATGCAAAAGAAGCAGACACTCCAAGACCTTTAACAACAACTGTTAGTTTATTCACCAAAGAAAACGAAATTTACATATAAATAAAACTAAATCCTCTCCATGCGTGAAAACAATTTTTCAGGCTATTCATTCTGCCACTGTTTTCACCAACTTTCACCACCCGGAGTTCCTGTTGCCTCCCGTTTAGCAAATATCTGCACAATCACTTGCTTTACAGGATAAAACCCACTACTTTTGCAGGCTAAATATAAAAAATTCTAAATTCGACATGGAATTAAAAAATTACGAAACGGTCTTCATCCTGACCCCGTTGCTGAACGAGGTGCAGATGCAAGAGACGGTCGAGAAGTTCAGACAGGTGCTTAAGGAAAATGGCGCCGACATTATTCACGAAGAGAACTGGGGTCTGCGTAAACTGGCTTATCCAATCCAGAAAAAATCGACAGGCTTCTACCACCTCATCGAGTTTAAAGCTCCGGGTACTATCGTTGATCCACTTGAGCTGGCTTATCGCCGTGATGAAAAAGTTGTTCGCTTCTTAACTACTGCCCTTGACAAGCACGCGGTTGCTTACAACGAGCGCAGAAGAAAAGGCGAGTTTAAATCTCAGGCTAAAAAAGAGGAGGTTAAAGCATAATGAGCTTAGTAAACGAAAGAGTACACAAACAGGAAAACCGTCAGAAATACTGCCGATTCAAAAAAAGCGGTATCAAATACATCGATTACAAAGACGGAAACTTCTTACTGAAGTTTGTAAACGAGCAAGGTAAAATTCTTCCAAGAAGATTAACAGGTACAAGCTTGAAGTTCCAGCGTAAAGTTTCTCAGGCTGTAGCCCGTGCACGTCACCTTGCTATTCTACCTTATGTAACGGATTCTTTAAAATAAGGAGGGACTGAACAATGGAAATTATACTTAAAGATGACGTTAAAGGCGTTGGCTACAAAAACGATATCGTTAAAGTAAAGCCAGGCTATGGCCGTAACTACCTGATCCCGCAAGGACTGGCCGTTATCGCAAACGAATCAAACAAGAAAGTAGTAGCTGAGAACATCCGTCAGGCTTCTCACAAAGCAGAAAAAATCAAAACAGAAGCGCAGGATCTGGCTAACAGCATCGGCGAAACTCCTATTGAACTGACTGCGAAAGTAGGCGAGACCGGTAAAATCTTCGGTTCTGTTACTACCCTGCAACTTTCTGATGCACTTAAAGCTAAAGGTTTCGACGTAGACCGTAAGCGTATTTCTTTCGACCAGGATGTGAAAACAGCCGGCGAATATACTGCTACGCTGAACCTGCACAAAGAAGTGAAGCACCAGGTACGTTTCAACGTAGTAGCTGAGTAATACGGAAGTAACAATACTTCATCATAAAGAAGCGTCCCGCCCCACAGCAGGACGCTTTTTTTATGGCTGTGCATCCCATAACATCAGACACTTATACAACCACCTTCTAAAAAGGCAGGATAATTGTATAAATCATTCGTGTTGAATGATTAAATTGTACTACTGACACCCTATTAAACCCAAAGGAAAAACCATTTATGCGTACCCTTATTACCCGCCGCTATAGCCTGCTGCCCTTCGCAACAGCAATAGCCCTTTTTCTGACAACCGGCTGCACCAGCAGCAAAACACAGACCACACCACCGGAGGCTGCTGTTGCAGTAGGCACCCAAACCCAGCAGAACCCACTCCTTGCCCCCTGGACCGGCCCTTACGGCGGCGTACCGGCTTTCGACAAGGTACAGGTAAGCTACTTTAAGCCAGCACTCGAGGCAGCCATGGAACAAAACCTGGCCGAAGTAGAAGCGATCGCTGCCAATCCGGAAGCGCCAACTTTTGAGAATACCCTGGCAGCAATGGAGCGGGCAGGCGAAACCCTCGACCGCGTGCGCACCTACTACGGCATCTGGAGCTCGAACATGAACGGCCCGGAATTCCAGGTGGTAGAGCGGGAAATGGCGCCGAAACTGGCTGCCTTCTCCGATAAGATCACCCAGAACGAAGCTCTTTTCAAACGCATTGAAGCGGTATACAACTCGCCGGAAAAAGCGAAACTGACGCCGGAGGAGCAGCGGCTGGCATGGCTCTACTATACCAACTTCGTTCGTGCCGGGGCTAAACTCGACGCGAACGCCAAAGCCCGCCTTTCGGAGATAAACCAGCAACTGGCCGGCCTCTTCACCCGTTTCAGCCAGAACGTACTCGCCGACGAAGGGGAGCAGATGCTGGTCCTGGAAAAAGAGGAAGACCTGGCCGGGCTGCCGCAATCGGTGCGCGAAGCTGCTGCGGCTGCCGCAAAAGCAAAAGATAAGCCGGGTGCCTGGGTCATCACCAACACCCGTTCTTCCGTCGACCCCTTCCTGACCTACTCCGACCGCCGCGACCTGCGCGAGAAAGTGTGGCGCATGTTCGTGAACCGCGGTGACAATGGCGGCGAACACGATAACAATGCCATTATTACCGAAATTCTCCAACTGCGGGCGGAGCGTGCCAAGCTGCTGGGCTACGAGACACACGCCCACTGGCGCCTCGAAAACACCATGGCCAAAACACCGGAACGTACCATGGAACTGATGGAAGCTGTCTGGAAACCTGCCGTAGCCCGCGTAAAAGAAGAAGTAGCCGACATGCAGGCTCTCGCTAAAAAAGAAGGCGCCAACATTAAGATAGAACCCTGGGATTACCGCTACTACGCCGAAAAAGTACGCAAAGCCCGCTACAACCTCGACCAGAACGAAGTAAAAGAGTACCTGCAACTCGAGAAACTGCGCGAAGGCATGTTCTGGGTAGCAGGCGAGTTGTTCGACTTCAGTTTTGCGCCTGTTACCAATCTGCCGGTGTTTCACCCGGATGTGCGGGTGTGGGAAGTAACAAATAAAACTACCGGAAAGCATGTAGGCCTCTGGTACTTCGACCCGTATGCCCGCACCGGCAAGCGCTCCGGCGCCTGGATGAACTTCTACCGCCGCCAGGAAAAAATGGACAAGCCTGTTACGGCTATTGTGTCGAACAACTCCAACTTTGTGAAGGGGAATCCGGGGGAGCCCGTGCTCATTTCCTGGGACGATGCCCGCACGCTCTTCCACGAGTTCGGCCACGCCCTCCACGGACTCTCCTCTGACGTGACCTATCCCTCGCTCTCCGGCACCGCCGTTGCCCGCGATTATGTAGAATTCCCGTCGCAGTTGCTGGAGCATTGGTTGTCGACACCGGAGGTGTTGCAGCAGTTTGCCGTGCATTACAAAACCGGCCAGCCCATTCCGCAGGCGCTGGTAGACCGCATCGAGCGTGCCTCTACCTTTAACGAAGGCTTTGCTACTACAGAGTTCCTGTCAAGCGCGCTCATCGACATGAAGCTGCACCTGGCCGGCGATCAGAAAATCAACCCGGATGATTTTGAGCGCGAAACGCTTGCCGCTTTGGGTATGCCATCTGAAATTGTGATGCGACACCGCACGCCACAGTTCATGCATATCTTCTCGAGCGATTCCTACTCCGCCGGTTATTACAGCTACCTCTGGTCGGATGTACTTACCGCCGACGCCTACAATGCCTTCACCGAGGCAGGCGGACCTTATGACAAGTCTGTTGCCCAAAGGCTGCGGCAGCACATCTTCTCCGTAGGCAACACCATCGACCCCGCCGAAGGCTACCGCGCTTTCCGTGGCCGCGACCCGCAAATAGAGGCCCTGATGCGCAAACGCGGCTTTCCGGTGAAAGAGCTGAAAAACACCAAAAAGAAACCGGCTCCTGCAAAAGTAAAAGTGAAGTAAGCAGCAGGTAAGACAGCAAATAGAAAAGCGGCTGGCAGGGGTACTTGTCAGCCGTTTTTTTTTTAACCTTTGATTTACAGTGATTAAATTGATTGCGATGATTTTTCCGAATCAGAATTTCTGACTGGTCCGCCACCTTTGCAATCCTGATAATCCTAAAATCCTTTCAATCCTGGTTCAGACAAAAGACAAATAATCATAGAAATAAAAAATCACTGCAATCATTCAATTCACTGTAAATCAAAGGTTCAGACAAGGAGCAGTGGCAATGGTGGCAGGTGCAGTGAACCAGAAAGGCGTGTTTACCCTGAGCAGGATTCCGTATATTTGGAAAAAAGTAACCTCCAGATGTTCCGGACCGAAGTACAGCTACCGCCTTCCCAACTACAGCTCACCTTACAGGACCGCGTGCTCACCATTGGTTCCTGCTTTGCCGAAGTGATTGGCACCAAGCTGACGAAGAACAAAGTGCCGGCGCTGGTGAATCCGTTTGGGACTATCTTTAATCCGCTGTCGGCTTGCCTGCTGCTGGAGGCGGCGCTGGGGAAGGAGTATGACTTTGAAGAGCACCTGGTGCAGCACAACGGCATCTGGTACGCCTACGACCTCCACTCTTCCGTCTCCTCGCCCGACAAGGCTGAGCTTCTCCGTCTTATCCGGGACCGGCTGCAGCTAACCGGGGAGCAGCTGAAACAGGCGCGGCTGCTGATTTTTACCGTCGGTACTGCCGTGGGCTACAGCCTCGCCGAAACCGGCGAACTGGTGGCCAACTGTCACAAGCTGCCTGCCAGGCAGTTCACGCGAACTCTGTTACCGCCTGAAGTTATTGTCACGGCCTTCAACAACCTATACGACCGGCTGCAGCAGTTCAACCCGGAGATACAGGTGCTGCTCACGGTGAGCCCGGTGCGGCATATCAAGGAGACTATCGAAATCAACAGCGTTAGCAAGTCTGTCCTGCGCCTGGCCTGCCACCAGCTCAAAGAAGCGCATGCGGGCGTGCATTACTTTCCGGCCTACGAAATCATGCTCGACGACCTCCGCGACTACCGCTTCTACAAACGCGATATGGTGCACCCCACCGATGTGGCAGAAGATTACATCTGGCAGAAGTTCCTGCACGCCTACTACCACCCCGACTTCTACACCTTCACCCAGGAATGGGAAAAGATACGGCGGGCACTGGCACACAAACCTTTTCACCCGCATACGGAGGCGCACCAGGCTTTTTTGAAGAACACCATTCAACAGGTGCAACAGCTGGAAAAGAAGTACCAGCTAAACGCTTCCGCGGAAATACAGCAGTTGGAGGACCAGCGACTGCCGTTCTGATGCGAATAGAAGAATCCACTTTCTGCTCTCCGGATGCTACAGCAGCATCTTAAAAGACCTCGCAGCGTGCGCAGCTCCTGCGAGCGTCTGGTGGCAGAACGACTCCGGTTGCCGCCCCCTGAGACGCTCGCAGGTCTTGAAAACGCTGCGAGGTCTTCTAAGCAAACTCAGGAGCATGAATTTAAATTCGTATTTATTACCTTGAGCCAGCCTGTAAACACAATCCCATTCCATCACCTGGCGTACAACCCTATACAGCCACACCCGAAGAAAAAAACGTATGACAGCAGAAAAAAAAGCAAACCGCCTCATCCACGAAAGCAGTCCTTACCTGCTGCAGCACGCCTACAACCCGGTCGACTGGTACCCCTGGGGCGAAGAAGCCTTGAAAAAAGCACGAGCTGAAAACAAGCCTGTCCTGGTGAGCATCGGGTACGCGGCCTGCCACTGGTGCCACGTGATGGAGCACCAGTCGTTTGAGAATGAGCAGATTGCCCAGGTCATGAACCGCCATTTCATCTGTATCAAGGTAGACCGCGAAGAACGGCCCGATGTGGATGCCGTGTACATGGATGCGCTGCAGGCGATGGGATTGCAGGGAGGCTGGCCACTCAACGTGTTCCTGAATTCGGAGGCAAAACCCTTCTACGGAGGCACCTATTTCCAGCCAAAGCAGTGGCTGGGCCTGCTGCAGAACATTGCCAGCGCCTACGAGAAGAACCGCGAAGAGCTGAACAACTCGGCAGAACAGTTCGTGACACACCTCAACCGCAGCGACCTCGACAAGTATGGCCTGGGCAAAAGCGGCACCGGGTTCGACGTAAAAGATTTCCAGCTGATGTACTACAACCTCAGCGTCCGGTTTGATAAGGTGCTGGGCGGGCTGGACCGGGCGCCCAAGTTCCCGATGCCGTCCAATTACCTGTTCCTGCTCCGCTACTACAGCCACACCCACGACGAGGCTGCCCTGCAGCACGTCAACCTGACACTGCGCGAAATGGCCTGGGGCGGCATTTACGACCAGGCCGGCGGCGGCTTTGCCCGCTACTCCGTAGACGAAGCCTGGCTCGTGCCCCACTTCGAAAAAATGCTCTACGACAACGGTCAGCTCGTTAGCCTATACTCCGAAGCTTATCAGGTTACAAAAGAGCCATTGTATAAAGAGGTGGTGTACGAGACTATCGCCTTTGTAGAACGTGAACTCATGAGTCCTGAAGGTGGGTTCTACTCCTCTCTGGATGCCGACAGCGAAGGCGAGGAAGGCAAGTTCTATACCTTCACTAAAGAAGAGTTGCAGGAGCTGCTGGGGGATGAAGAGCCGTTGTTTTCCAGGTACTACAACATTACGGCAGAAGGAAACTTCGAGCACGGCCGCAACATCCTGCACCGCACCAGTCCGGATGAAATATTTGCCGCCGAAAACGAGCTGGAACCGGACGTTGTGCAGGAGCTGGTAAAAGGCTGGAAAAAGAAAATCATGGGCGCCCGCGCCAACCGCATCCGCCCCGGCCTTGACGATAAGATTCTCTGCTCCTGGAATGCACTCATGCTACGCGGCCTGGCCGATGCCTATTACGCCTTTGGCGACAAGCACTTTCTGGCGCTGGCGCAACAAAACGCGCACTTTCTGCTGCAACACCTTAAAAAGGATGGGAAGGTGTTTCACAACTACAAAGAAGGCAAAGCCACCATCGACGGCTTCCTGGAAGATTACGCCCTGCTCATCCGGGCGCTCCTCCGGCTCTACGAAGTTACCTTCGAGGAACAGTGGCTACTGGAGGCAAAGCAACTGGCTGATTATACGCTAACCCATTTCTTCGACGAAAAAGAGGAGCTCTTCTACTTTACCGACAACAGCTCTGAAAAACTGATTGCCCGCAAAAAGGAACTCTTCGACAACGTCGTGCCCGCCTCCAACTCCGTCATGGCGACCAACCTGCACTTCCTGGGCCTGCTCTTCGACAACGAGGACTACAGTTCGCTGTCGGACAAGATGCTGGGCAAAGTGAAAGACCTGGTGGTAAAAGAGCCGTCGCACCTGAGCAACTGGGCCGCCCTCTACGCCCATAAGCTCACCCCGACAGCAGAAGTGGCTATCGTGGGTGGTGCAGCCTCCGAAATGCGCTCCGAACTGAGCATGTTTTACCTGCCCAACAAGGTGCTACTTGGCAAAGTGGCTAAAAGCGACCTGGCCCTGCTGCAGGACAAAGAAGCCATCAACGGCCAGACCACTCTCTACGTCTGCTACAACAAAACCTGCCAGCGCCCGGTGCATACGGTTGCGGAGGCGCTGGAGCAACTGCAACGGAAGGATGAGGAGGGTAAATTCCCTTCATTGTAGCTGTCACCAGAGCCTCTGCACAGTATCAAAGGACCTCGCAGTGTGCGCAGCTCCTGCGAGTGTCTGGCGGCAGAAAAGCCTGCTACAACGGTATTCTATCATATTATAAGGTAATGAAAAAGGAAAGATAGTGAGCGGTTGATGCTACTGGCTCAGACACTCGCAGGAGCTGCGCACACTGCGAGGTCTTTAATACAGCTGCACCACCCACCACAGCCACACCTGCATATCACCATTTTTTTTACGACCTTTGCTGTAGTAAACACCAGCACCCTTGTCAGAGCTACTTAACTTTAATTACCCGCCGGAGCAGGCCGTGGACCGTGTGACGCTTTTTGCTGACGTCATCCTGCCCCTGCCGCTGCCCAAACTGTACACGTACCGCATCCCGTTCGAAATGAACGATGAGGTATTGGAGGGGGCGCGGGTCATTGTGCAGTTCGGTTCGAAGCGGGTGCTGAGCTGCATTGTGGCTGAAATCCACGAAAATGCGCCTGTCGATTACCAGGCCAAGTACATCCTGGACGTGCTCGACGACAAGCCTATCGTGACGGCACCGCAGCTGAAGCTGTTTAAGTGGATTGCCGACTACTACATGTGCACCATTGGCGAGGTGATAAACGCTGCTTTGCCCACTGCGCTCAAACTCAGTAGCGAATCACGCATCCAGCTGCACCCGAGCTACATCCCGGAGGAAGATGATATTCCGCTGGCGGCGCAGGAGGCGAAGATTATTTATGCGCTGGAGCAGAACAAGTCACTCACCTTCACAGAGGTAAGCAACCTGCTGCAGCTCAAGAGTTACCACAAGTACATTAAGTCGCTTATCCAGAAAGAGGCGATTATTATTTTTGAGCAGGTCAGTGACAAGTACTCGCCGAAGGTGGTGAAGAAGGTGCGCCTCTCGGAGCATTTTGTGCGGGAAGAAGGAATGCTGGAAGAGCTGTTTGCCCAGCTCACGCCCCATCCCAAGCAACTCGACATCCTGCTCAATTACCTCCAGAAGGTGCCCGTGCACCAGGACATCAACCTGAACCTGCGTGGGCTGGAAAAGAACGTCCTGACCGGCAACCCCCACCTCTCCCACTCCGCCATCAGCACCTTAATCAAGAAAGGCGTGCTGGAGCAGTTCGACCAGGTGGTATCCCGCTTCCCGACCGAATCAGACCAGATGCAAATGCCCAAGGCCCTGTCGGAACACCAGGAGCAGGCGCGCGAGGAAATTCTGGGGCTGTTCAAGGACAAAGAAACGGTGCTGCTGCACGGGGTAACAGGCAGCGGCAAAACCGAAGTGTACATCGACCTGATCAAACACGCGTTGGAAGGCGGCGGCCAGGTGCTCTACCTGCTGCCCGAAATTGCGCTGACGGCCCAGATTGTAACGCGCCTGATGAAGGTGTTCGGCGACAAGCTGGGCGTATACCATTCCAAGTTCTCCGACAACGAGCGGGCCGAGGTGTGGCAGGGCATTTTATCCGGCAAGTTCCAGGTGGTGGTGGGCGTGCGTTCGTCTATTTTTCTGCCTTTCCACAGCCTGTCGCTGATAATTATTGATGAAGAGCATGAGGCTTCGTACAAGCAGTACGACCCGGCCCCACGCTACAATGCCCGCGAAACGGCTCTCATGATGGCGCACCTGCAGGGGGCGAAAACATTGCTTGGCTCTGCCACGCCTTCCATCGAATCGTACTACAACTGCAAGACCGGCCGCTGGGGCCTGGTAAGCATGACCAAGCGCTTTGGCGAGGCACAGCTGCCCGACATCGAACTGGTGAACATCCGCGACGAGCAGAAGCGCAAGAATATGCACAGCCATTTCTCGAGCCAATTGCTGAACGGGATAGAGGAGCGCCTGAAGCGTCAGGAGCAGGTAATTTTGTTCCAGAATCGCCGCGGCTACGCCCCCTTCATCTCCTGCGACGAATGCTCCTGGATACCCAAATGCAAGAACTGCGCTGTCAGCCTCTCCTACCACAAATACAACCACGAATTGCGCTGCCACTACTGCGGTTACCACGAGCGCATGCCACAGGACTGCCCCGCCTGCGGCGCCACCACGCTCAAAAGCATGGGCTTCGGCACGGAGAAAGTGGAAGACGAACTAAAGCTGCTGCTGCCCAACGCCGAAATCCAGCGCATGGACCTCGACACCACCAAGAAAAAGAACAGCTATCAGCAAATCATCGCTGACTTCGAGAGCGGCAGAACGAATGTGCTGGTAGGAACGCAAATGGTGACCAAAGGCCTCGATTTCGAGAACGTGAGCTTAGTGGGTATCCTCAACGCCGACACCATCATCAACTTCCCCGACTTCAGGGCGCACGAGCGGGCGTACCAGTTGTTTGTGCAGGTTAGCGGACGTGCAGGCCGAAAAGGCAAACCAGGCGCCGTCATCATCCAGACGCGCGACCCGTTGCAGCCTATCTTCCGGAAGGTGCGCAACAACGATTATGAAACCTTGTATGAGCACGAGGTAGAGGAGCGCATGCGCTTCGGTTTCCCGCCCTTTGTGCGCATGATTAAACTGACGGTGAAGCACGCCGATGAAAAGACGTCCGAAAATGCCGCCATCGTACTGGCCAAAGACCTGACGGACAAGCTGAGCAAGCAACAGGTGCTGGGTCCGGAGGTGCCGTACATTTTCAAAATCCGGAACATGTTCCTGAACGAAATCCACATCAAGCTCCCCCGCGAAAGCGGTAAGCTAAGTGCTGCCAAAAGGGAAATAGCCAAAGCGGTGCACCAGTTGATGCTGTTGCCGGATTTTAAGGGATTGCGGGTAGTGGCGGATGTGGATCCGGTGTAAGGGGATTTGTAGTAGAAACGAGAAGTTAGATTATCTTACTTTCCTGAGCTTAATTAGCATTAAATTGTTAGGCGCCATTTTTATTATTTTTCCATTCTTTAACAACCATCTTTCTATTAAATTGTCATGTACTAAGACTACTGTATCACCATTCAAGCACCAAGTACCCCTAAAATTATCCTCATTCAGTACTTTATCACGGAAATAGACTATAGAACGACAATTGTAAGTGCTATCTGGCTGCAGGTACAAACTTACTCGGTAACGCGACCTTCCTGCGGGAGAATTAACTTTCCCTTTTTTAATATATTGGCCAGGCACCTGACTGCACTGCACAAAAAATAAAGTAACCAAAAAGGCTATAAGCACAAATTTTTTCATTACATCTCCTCTTAACCCCTTGCTGAGTGTAGTTTTTAACTACACTCTAAAATATTAAGATCAACAAGAATCACTGCATTTGTAACGTTACTTCTTTCAGGTGCAGGACCGACAGAAATCAATAAATAGGTGTAGTTAAAAACCACACCTAGAACTGGGGTATAGCTTTCAATGTCTGACATACCACCTGCCTCTGAGATGTTCTATATTCTGTAAATCTTTGCCCACCATTTTGGGAGCTTTGGATTTTGGCAATCTGATCAGGCGTGCTTGTTCTGCTTGTCTGTCATTAACTAAAACAGTTGAATCTTTTCTCACTTCTAAATATGCTACTTCGTAAGTCAAAAATTCGTGTACTAACTTTCTTATAGCAATTGTATCAGGTGTTGTTTGCTTACAATACTTTTCTGCCAATGACAGGTCTATAGATTCAACTTTATTTGCAACTCCTCCCCTAACTTTCACTATCACAGGTACATCACAAATGCTGTCATCAAGGCCTGCATAATACAATAAACTACCATCACTATCAAAGCTCCTGAAATGCACCCAAAAGCCTAAAAATTGATCGAAATCATCTTCGTAATATTTATCACTAAAGTCATGGGCAAAATCATTTCTTTCACATGATAATAGGGGTAAAAGCAACAAGAAGATTAAAATTGACTTGTTCATAGTGTAGTTATTGAAAGCTGCATATCTATCTTTCATCTGGCAACAAAAAGACATCCTTTCACGGTCTTTTATCCTTCTTCAGCAGCACCCACACATAGGTCAATCCAAACACCAGGAAAGCTATCATAAACAGCACATCTGCTGTGGTGCTCTCCCCCTGCAGGATCTGGTATGCCTTAACGCCGGCGAAAACAAAACAGGCCACAGCCAATAAAATTCTATACGTTCTTCTGTTCACAATACAATGGTTTGCTTCTGTTAAATTTTTATCAGGACAACAAGGCTGCTCCGGCACTACAGCCTGCACCAAAATAGCTTTTAAAGTGCAATATTTAAATATCGCTCCCGGATAATGTTTAAATGATGCGTTTCATGGCCCAGGATGGTATAGCCCAAGGCCCGCACGGTAATCCGGTGCTTACTGGCCACACCTGCCTGGTTCAGCGCTTCCGCATCGAAGCTCCGGAACAGGGCCATGGTTGCCTGACGCACGGCGGAATATTCGGTGAGGATGTTGGTGATGGTGCGGCTGTTGGCTCTGGAAGGGCCGATGTAGTTGTCCTGGTCAAAGCCCGGAAGTTCGGTCGTATCCTGGCGGGCAAAACGGAGCGCCCGGTAAGCAAATATCCGCTCCGAGTCTACCAGGTGCACAAGGATTTCCTTGATGTTCCATTTATCGGGCTGGTACCTGAAGGTAAACTGCTCTTCCTTCAGCTCCAGCATGTGGTTGATCACATACACCTGGTTTGCCATCAGGCCCTCCAGCAGGTCATCGGCCTGGGCAGCTTGTATGTACGCTTTTACGTTATCGGCGTATTCCGAAGGAGCGGGATAAGTGATGATGTCCATCTTTTTCTGATTTTAATGTTTACAAACGACCAACTGCTTGCGACCTGACCCGGAAATTCTGCTGCACCTGCCACCACTGCCTCTGCTGTAAGCAAGATAACAAATTACCTGCTCAAACAGGATTATCCTGCATAAAATAAAGCGACAGAAATCCCGGGTGTATAAACACGTCGGTTTTGAAAGAAGGTTGTGCCGGCCTGGCAAACTGCTGACCGGCACCCTGTGCACCTAAAAGCCAGAACCACTTCCGGGGCTAGATCAGCGTATAAAGAGGAACAAAAAATAAAAAGCTTTGCTATGTTAAACTGTGCGTCGCGTTGCAAATGAAAAAAGAATTTATGCACCAGGTATTGAAACAGCTACTCAAGCGCATTTTCCAGTTCCTGGGGAGCCTGTTCCTTCTGGGATGTTTATTTTTGCTGCTGGCACTGGTGCTGAGCAGCATCCCCGTCAACAAAAGCTTTGCCCAGACCGACACCAGCGATGTCCAGATTTTTGTAACGGACAACGGCGTGCATACCGACATTGTGGTACCCGTTCGCACTGCTTTACTTGACTGGCGCACGCGCCTGCCCCTCGACCAGTACGCCGACGCCGACAGCAGCTATACGCACGTCGGTTTTGGCTGGGGCGACCGCCGCTTTTACATGAAAACACCCGAATGGAAAGACCTTCGCCCCGGCGTGTTCGTCACCGCCCTCTTCTGGCCCACCCGCAGCGCCATGCATGTGCATTATGTCCCCCGCCCACTTACGGTAAACAAATACCAGCGCCCTGTTCAGCTGTCGCAGGAGCAATACCGGCAGCTGGTGGCCTTTTTACAGCAAAGTTTTCAGCAGCAGGACGGCGAGTTTATCCTGATACCTGGTGCTGGTTATTCCGGCGAAGACAACTTTTATGAAGCGCACGGCAGGTTCTACATTCTCCGGAACTGCAACAACTGGACCAACCGCGGCCTGAAAGAAGCAGGCGTAAAAACCGCTTTCTGGGCCCCAATTCCTTATGCCATCATGCGGCACCTCAGATAGTTATTGGTTATTGGGGAGGAAACTTTGAGTTAGAAAGTTAGAAAGTTTAGGAGTTTGAGAGGTAGAAAGGTAGAAAGTCGGGGAATTTTGTAGGGGTTGAAAACATTCAACCCTTTAACCAACGGCTGTAGAGACGTGGTGCCCGCATCTCTAGCACGAACCACAAACAAACCTTAATCCTGGTCATCAACTAATCTTCTTAATCTTGTTCAGACAAACGAATCAGCGGTTCAGACAAAGGATCCTGATAATCCCTTAATCTGACGAATCCAAATTCAGACAACAGGAGCAGCGACTGTGGTGGCAGGGGCAGCAGAACTTTCTGGGCATAAAAAAAGGGCCTCCCGCTCCCGGAAAGCCCTTTCTGAATGATATCAAAATTGAATTACTGCACCAGCAGTTTCTTCACTTCTACCTGGTTGTTTTTCAGGTGCTGCACCTTTACCAGGTACAGGCCTTTGCTCAGGTTTGACAGGACTACCTGCGTTGTATCCGTCATCTCTACGGTGCGTACCACGGTACCGGTTGCGGTATAGATAGTCACCAGCTTCGGATGCGCAGAGTTCGTTTCGATGGTCAGGGTTTCCTGCTGGCGGTACGGATTCGGGTAAACGAGCGTTCCATTCTTGTCAGCATCCAGTGTGATGGCCAGTGGCGCACTAATGGTGAAGAGAGGTCCTCTGCTACCCGTCATCTGTACAGACCCGGAAGCAAACTGCAGATCATAAAGCCCGTCGATCCGGATGGTACGGTTATTTACTGCTGACGGCGATACAGAAGCCGTGATAAAGAAATAGCCAGTAGCGCCGGCATTGATCTGTACATTTTCTAAAGCAGCTCTTACGGGTCCCTCCGTACCATCGGTTGCAAAGGTGGTTACCAGGGTGCTGCCTGCAAATGAGTTGGTGGTGTTGTACCACAACTTCAGGCCATTGGCTGCCAGGTCGGAGCTGTGGTAGTTACCATCGGTATAAAACTCGATGTAATTCAGCTTGGCATTGGCGTCGGTTGCCGCCACATTGAACCTGTAAATCACATTATCAGCTACTCCTTTCTGCAGGCTGGACGACGACAGCGTTGGATACGTTACAGCCAGTGTAGGCACTGCTGCCGGTTGCGCGATAGTATGTGCCGCCGATTTGGTATCTTCCGGTAGTGTAGCCATTCCGGAATAAAAGAATATATCTTCTATTTCCAACTGCATCGTATGCCCGGCCTCAGCTGAAGGAGACACATCAGCGGTGATGAAGAAATAACCAGTTGTTCCTGCTTTAATGGTGATATCGTACAAACCGGCACCTACGCTGGCACCATTTCCAAAAGTTCCAAACGAGCCAACAAGTTGACTTCCGGCAAAAGAGTTGGCAGTATTGAACCACACTTTAAAGCCGTCTCTGGTCAAATCCTCGAACGTGTAAGTACCAAGTCCTTTCACTCCTATACTTTGCGGATAGGCATCGGCACCGGTGGCCGTTACACTGAATTTGTGCACCAGGTTGTTGTTGGTGCCGCCAGCAAGATTCTGCGCCGCAACGGCCGGCACAGCAACTGCTAAGGTTGGAGCAGCAAAGGTCTGCACACCTCCGGCAGGAAGCGGGAAAGTTCCGGTTACATCACCGGCTACAAAGGTGAACGCCGTTGCAGGTGTCGGCTCTATAAAAATAGTTCTGCCGGCTGAATCTCCACCGTCCACGCGTGCTACCAGGAACAGATAAGCAGCGTTGCCTGCGGTTATTTGCAAGTCTTCCAGATCATCATCAAACTCGATAATACCGCCACTCGCTACTGCAGACTTGGAATCGAGGTAGTAATCATTATTCAAGTTTAATTCCGCATCCTTACTGTAGAAGAGCTCAAAATAACTGATGTCATTTTCTTCGTACGTTCCGCCGGTAGTAAACTTAAGGTTTTTCAGCACGGCTGTTCCCTCTGTCACATCCAGTTTAACTTTGTACAGTACCGCTTCCTGAGAGCCTATCGAAATGTTGCCAGCCGGGGTAGGCACAGCAGTAACCGTAATAGCCGGTGCGCTTATGGTCTGCACACCTCCAGTACCCGTTGTTCCGGATTTGTTGCCAGACACAAAGCTATAACCTGAAGTACCAGCAGAAGCAAGCTGTATCGTACGGCCTAAAACGGCATCTTCACGAATAGCAGTAACAACTGTAATGTATCCGGTTCCTAACGGAATGGTTGGATTCGTATCGTCGTCATCACCGATTACATTAAAAGTAACCGTCTCTCCGGAGTTCGGCACAGATTGTATGTAGCTCAACAAAGCTACGTATTGGTCTTCTTCCTCGCTGTCAATTTCATTCAGCACGTTTGGCGTTTTGTGGTATACCAGGTACAGACCTTCTACACTTTCATCGATACCATCCCCATCCTCGTCGTAGGCATAGCCAAGATCCGACTGCTGGAAAGTACCGCTAATCTGGAAAGAAGCGCTCTGGAAAGTGGCAGGAGCTCCCGTTACGTCTACTTTAACGGTATGCAGCGCCGCATAAGAACCGGGCGAAACTTTTCCAGCCGGAGGCCCGACAGGGGTAAAGGCCACAGACGGCAGCATGATGGTCTGAACGCCACCTGCCGATGTAGTACCTGTGATATTACCGGAAGTAGCCGTAATATTGGCCGGTGCAACAGCCTGAACCTGGATGGTTCTGCCTGTTACAGCGCCAGGAGCCAGATCTGCCACCAGGTAAAGCACCACATTTTCACCTTCGCGCATGGTGGCATCTGTTAAATTAAACACGATCTCACCACCAGAGGCCACAGCGTCTGCGGTGGCTATTACTTCATCTGATTCATATTCTTCATCATCGCCTACAAGTAACTTAAATCTGGCAATATCCGAAGCCTGGTAGGTTCCGCCGGTAGTAAAGCGAATGCCTGTGAAAGAAGCATTGGCTTTGCTTGCTGCAATACTTAGTTTATACAACACACTGTTCACCGATCCGGGCGATACCACGCCGGCATCAGGTCCCAGGGAAGCAATAGCAATATCAGGTATTACAACCGTACTCAGATTCCCCTCCGACATCGGATTCGATCCCTGCACATCGCTTTCCCTGGCCCGTTCAAACGTAAAGTTGCTTAACGGGAACTGATCAATACCGATGGTCTTACCTGCTGCTACGCCAGGCGCCAGATCCACCGTAACTTCGAACTGGTAGCCACCATAGCCATCCTGGTTCATGTTTAGCGGGAGATTTAATCCGGAGAAAACTACGTTACCGTTTTCAGAAAGGGAGGCTGAACCAGCCAGAACGTCTTCATAATCTGTACCGGAGCCATAGTACCACAACCTGAAGCCATTAGTAGCAACATCTGCTGACGTTACAGTTCCCTTTACAGGGAGCGTCAGTGAAGTTAAAACATCGTTAGCTTCGGCTACATTGAGCTGGAAACCATATAAATAGTTTCTTGCAGACCCAGGCGCTATGTTTCGTGCATCGTAATTATACCCGTAAATATTGATTTGAGGCAATGGCATACCAATGGTCTGCACCGAAGTGGCAGGCAGCGGCTCCCCCATCACCTCTCCTGAAGCAACCACTATGTTGCTGAGCGGTGTGGCTGTAAGGCTAAGGGTGCGGTCCATTGTAGCTTCTTCGGCCACATCGGCTGTAACATAGAAGTAAGAACCCATCTCATCCAGGCTTTGGGATAGTCCGGAGAAAACCAGGTTATTTCCACTTGCCACAGGAGCCTGCGTGGAAATAAGGGTCGCCTGCGCTACATTGGACGGATCAAAGGTATTGCTGTTGGCAAACCAAAGCTTAAAGCCGTTGTTTTTGATATCAGCGGTTGTATAAGTACCTGCTGTCGTAACCGTAACGGATGTAAGCGTAGTATTTTCATTAATGTTTGCTCCAAAAACGGCAATAATGTTGTTCTCCGACCCAGGAGCAACGTTTTTGGGCCTCGGAAAATAATCATTCTCTCCGTATTGAACTGGATGAACATGCACCATTGTTTGTGCAAAGCCTGTTATCGTACCGGCAACCATCAGGGCCAGCGTGAACAGGCAGGCTAGTAAGTTTTTAGAGTAGTAACTGTTTTTCATGAAACTGCTTTAGTGTTAAACGTTGAGTGAGCGCTTTGCTGCAGCTCCGGTGCCAGTTAGCTGACGAAGCTTTGAAAAAAGGATTCTGGCTAAGGCTACAGCAAATAATTGGTTAATTGAAGCCGCGTGTATTTGTTTTTCATGCACGGGATAAAGTAACAGGTTCAAACCATAGGCATAGCTGATCGTTTTAGTTGAAGAAAGGCAATGTATGTGAGATTTATTAAAATAATCATAAATCGAAACAAAGACGCTGTTACAAAAATTAGCAACTACAAATATATTGATCAAATACAGTATCAGTCTATACCCACTTCTGGGTAAAATTTGAAGGTTTTCCTCCCGATAAGCCTCTTGATTCCGAAGTAACAGCCTATTCAGCAGCAATCTCAGCCAAAACAGTAGTACAATTTTGCTATAAAGTTGACCTTGAAAAAGCAACCTCATTTTAAGCGGTGAAGGCGATGCATTATTTGTGGGGTTATTTGAGCCTGTAAGCGAAAGAAATTTGAAGACACAGCCAGGCAATGTACAAAATGTACAAAAAGGCACTTACCGTAGACTCCGTCACCAGCAGCCGGTCGGGCTAGAGTTGCCGTAGTTCCTGTGTTAAATTCGCGCGGGCCTGTTCTTCGTACCGGTTGTAAAACACCACTGTTTTATAAATCCGGTTCATGCGCAGGAAATGCTCCAGCACGCTTCTGCGGCCCCGCTTGTAGATAAAGTCCGGGTAAAGCGCATATTCTTTTCTAACCTGCTGCGTGTACGCCTGGTACAGCGGCCAGGGCTCTCCCAGTATGGCCAGGTCGATGTCTGTTAACAAATTGGTATCCGCATCCGGCGAGGCTGTATGCGCTTTGGTAGCTAAAATCTGGCTGATGCATTTTTCAATAGTTGGAGCAGGCACACCAAGTGTTTGCAAACGCTCCGCTGCCTTGCCGGCACTTCTTTCTTCGTTATCGCTGCGGCTGGGGCTGTACACAAAATCGTGGTAAAAAATGGAAAATTGCAGGGTAGGTACATCCTTTACCTGCGCCCGGTATTCCTCCAGTTTGCCAAGCATGTAGCGGATGTGGTGGAGGGTATGGTAATAGCGGCCGGAACTGCAGTAGGCCTTTTCCAGCTCTTTCCATAGTGTGTCAGGCAGCTCATTTTCTGAGGTGTAGCCACTGGCCAGGGTGCTCCACCGGGTGGCGCAGAAATTAATTGTTTCTTCGCTGCAGTTCTCTTTCATAGTGGCTGAATGGTCTGTTCCATAGCAACTACGGGAAACAGAACTTCAGGAACTGGCAAAATTGCGAACCTGCCGCCTTTTTTATGATTTTTTGGTTCTGCTGCAGCAGTCACCACAGCCTCTGCTCCTTAAATTGGAAGGAAAAACAGGAAAGCGGCTGCTCTGTTTAATTACTTTGCCTGCAAGCCCGTGCTGCTGCTACCGACGGTTCCAAATTAATTTTGTCTCTTTGGCCCAAATACGTTTTCAACTAATAATTTTTTGATATATTAGCCGGATAAGGAACTGAATTTTCATCTAACACCCCTGCTATTATGAGTGCCCGAACCTTTGAAATGCTGCTGACTACTGCGTATGCCCCTGAAAAACAACACTTGTTTGAATCCGGCGCAGCGGCGGCCTACCAGCAGTTTGAGCAAGCCTACAAAGCTTCCGGCAGGCAACGCGGCATGCCACAGGAGGAATTGAATTTTCGGTTTGAACGGGTGCGCCTGGGGGTGGCGATTGCGTTTATCAAGGCCTATTCCCGCCTGGCCGACAACGAGGGCGCCAAAGAAGTGCTGGCGCTGCTGCAGGAGGCCCTGACGGCCCGAAGCACAAAAGAAATCGACAGGATTATCCAGAAAAAAATAAACCTCTTCGATAACCTGTACCACGAGATATTTGTGAATGAACAGCGGGAGCAGATCCTGGCTTACTTTGAACGCACCCTCGATGCCGCCTCCAAAGAAGAGCTCGACGAGTTGATGTTCGAAGGGCTGGAGCTGCTGCACGAAACAGACTTCCAGCACAACCATGACGACGACGAGGACAACGACCAGCTGGATGAAGATTTCCTCAAAAGTATCACCTAAAAAGCCGCCAGCCTTATGGAACTAACCCTGACTACACCCGGACTGCTCTTCCCTGCCCTGTCGCTCCTGTTGCTGGCGTATACCAACCGCTTTATGGCAACGGCCAGCCTCATCCGCGACCTCAAGAACCGCTACACCACCACCCACAGCGAGCTTGTACTTGGCCAGATCAAAAACCTGCGTGTCAGGCTGCTGCTTATCCGGAACATGCAGGCCATTGGCATTGCCAGTTTGTTTGGCTGTGTGCTGTGCATGTTTGTGCTGTTTGCCGGCTACAACACGGTCGGGAAGTATGTGTTCGGTTTCAGCCTGTTCCTCCTGATGGTGTCGCTGGGCCTGGCGCTGCGCGAGATCCAGATATCGGTAAAAGCCCTGAAACTGGAGCTGAACGACATGGAAGAGGAAGCAGGTGCGGAGCTTATGTAGCTTTACCGGTGCCTGTTTACCTGCACCTCCCGCAACAATCCGGGCGCAGGAGCTTTCAGGGTAATAGCGATAAAGTGCGTACCTTTGCACTGCACTTTACTACTGCCGCATGACCCTTAACCCGAAAAACCTGGCCATTAAAGACTTTGTGTATGAGCTGCCGGAAGACCGAATTGCCAAATTCCCGCTGGCGGAGCGTGACCAGTCGAAACTGCTGTACTACAACCACAGCAGCATCTCCCATCACAGGTTTACCGATTTGCCTCAGCTGCTGCCACCAAAGTCGCTGCTGGTTTTCAACAACACGAAAGTAGTGCAGGCGCGCTTGCTGTTCCGGAAAGAAACGGGTGGCATCGTCGAGATTTTTTGCCTGGAGCCCGTGCAGCCGCACCGCGAGGTGCAACTGGCCATGCAACAGACCGGCAGCTGTACCTGGAAGTGCCTGGTGGGCAACAACAAACGCTGGAAGAGCGGCACCTTACAATTGCAATTTAAAGGCGGCACCCTCACGGCCGAACGGGAGGCACAGCAGGAAGGCCATTTCCTGATCCGCTTTTCCTGGACTCCTGCAGACCTGACCTTTGCCGAAGTGCTGGACCGTTGCGGCCGTCTGCCCCTCCCGCCCTACCTCAACCGCGACCTCACCCCCGACGACAGTATCCGCTACCAGACCATTTATGCCCACCACCAGGGCGCAGTAGCCGCGCCAACTGCCGGTCTGCATTTTACCGACAGGGTAATGGAACAGCTGCAGGCACAGCAGATAGAGGTGGCCTACCTGACGCTGCACGTGGGCGCCGGCACCTTCAAACCCGTAAAAGCCGACACCATGGAAGCCCACGAAATGCACGCCGAGCAGATCATGATTTCAAGGAAGGTAGTAGAACAGCTGCTGCAGCACCTGGGCAACCCGGTGATACCGGTTGGCACCACCTCCATGCGCAGCCTGGAAAGCCTGTACTGGCTCGGGGTGATGCTCCTGCAACAGCCTGACCTGGCGCCGGATGCACTGCAGGTAAACCAGTGGCTGCCCTACGAAACTGCCAGTCCGCCTGCGCCCCGTGCAGCACTCGAAGCCATCCTGCACTACCTGGACCGGCAGCAGACCGACTACCTCCACGCCAGCACCCAGATCATCATTGCCCCCGGCTACGACTTTAAAGTCTGCGACGGCCTGGTTACCAACTTCCACCAACCGGAAAGTACGCTGCTGCTCCTGGTAGCCGCCCTGATCGGCGACGACTGGAAACAAGTATACCAGCACGCCCTGACCAACGATTACCGCTTCCTGAGCTACGGCGACAGCTCCTTGTTAGTTAGAAAGTTTGGGAGTTAGAGAGTTTGGGAGTTTGAGAGTTTAGGAGGTAGAAAGATAAAGAGGTAGGAATTTTGTTGGGGTTGAAAATCTTCAATCCTTTCACGAACCACAGACAAACCTAATCCTGAAAATTCTAAAATTCTGTAAATCCTGATTCTGACAAAAAATCACAATAATCATTTAAATCAAAAGAATCAGTGGTTCAGACAAATAATCCTGTTAGTCCTAAAATCATTTAATCGTGTTCAGACAGATATAAAATCACACCCATCATTTCATCCTACCATCAACGGTCCAAAATGAAACACCACAAATACCACCCTTACTTCCTGCTACTGGTCCTGCAGCTTTGCCTGCTCTCCGGTGAGCAGCTGTTTGCCCAGCAGCAGAAAGACCTGAACATCGTGTTTATCGGGAACAGCATTACCCGTGGCTCCGGGCTTGCCAACCGTGAAACGGAGGCTGCACCCGTTCATGCTGTGGCTTACCTGCAGCACCACAGGAAGATTGGAGAGGTAAAGTACTCGAACCAGGGCGTAGGGGGCTATACCACGGTTAACTTTCTGCCCGCCACTAACACCGCCTTCCGGAATGTAACCAAGGCTGCCGATGCTTTCAGCGCCGATTCGCAGGCAACGCTGGTTTTTTCCATCATGCTCGGCACCAACGACAGCGCCATAGAAGGCCCAAAAGGCGCACCGGTTACGCCGGCAGAATACCGCACCAACCTGAAAGCCCTTGCAGATCAGCTCTTAACAGACTATCCCAACTCCGTGCTGGTGTTTCACCGGCCCTTGTGGTACAGCCCCAACACCCAGAACAGTGGCGCCAAATACCTGCAGGAAGGCCTGAACCGGCTGCAAAGCTACTACCCTGAACTGGAAGCACTGGTAGCCAGCTACCGCACTTCACATCCCGACCGTGTATTCCTGGGAGACAAAAAAGCCTCCGGCTTTTTCAGAAAGCACCACCAGAGCTTATTCCAGCACGAAAAAGGGAAACAGGGCATCTTTTACCTCCACCCCAACAAAGAAGGCGCCGTTAAACTTGGACAGTTCTGGGGAAAAGCGATCCGGAAGGCGGTGCTATAGAGCAGACTTCCAGCATTACCGCCCTGAAAGCTCTGCTGCAGCTGCCACCACACCCGCTGCTCCTCCGGTTTTGCAGAAACAACAACAAAAGCAACAAGCATTCGTTTTTTGAAATGAACCCTTTGTTTGGGTTTTCAGGTTATAAAGCGTAACTTAGGCAGAAGTAACAACGACGATCGTGAAAAAACTATTTTCAACTATACTGGCAGGCTGCCTGTTGTTTGCAGGACAGGCGATGGCACAAACCGCTGGCAAAGAAAGCCTGGATTCCGTGCCTACACCACCTGCCGAAGCAACTGTTCCGGCACCGGAAGTCATGAAACCTGCGGCCAAACCTTCTTTTGCAGGTCCGCGCCTGAGCTATGGCTTAAACGCCGGCACCAGCATCAGCAACATGGGCAGTGCTTCTTACCTGGAGCCTTCGGTGCGTTACCAGGTTACCAACCGTTTCAGGGGCTTTGCCAGCTTCAGCTACATGGCCGTGATGCCGCAAAGCTACAAAACCACCACGCCGGAAGGCGGAACCATTATGCGCCGCACCGGTGCCAGCAGCCACTACATTGTAAGCGCAGGCGGCGAATACCTCCTAAGCGACCGCCTGATCCTGAGTGGCCGCGTCTGGAAAGATTTATCGCAGGCGCCGGGCCAGAACCCCATGTATAACCGGTACAACGGCTTCATGAATCCGGGCCGCCAGGGCGCTGATTTCAGGGCTACCTACAAAATTACGGAACATTTATCGGTAACAGGTGGCGTACGTTATACAGACGGGGCTTCGCCGTTTTACAATCCGTATGGCCCGGGATATGGCAATTCGCCCTTCGGTTATTAAATGTAGCTAAGAACTTTAGACACAGAAACGCTTTCCGGCTCAAACCGGGGAGCGTTTTTCATTTGGAACTCCTGCGAATAAATCACCCGCTACGCGTGTACCTCTTTGCAGGAAACTTTCGTTAACATTACAAACAATTTTGCAGCAGCGCATGCAGATCAGACACATCCGAAACGAGAAATTACATACCATTAAACCAGGTTACCGGGGAAACAAAGTCATAAACGGGCAATTTGCGAACGGGGAAGAACTGTACGTACCAGGCTTTGGCAAAGTGCTGAAGTGGCAGCTCACGCCCAACCCGCAACGGGCAGAAAAGAAGGCAGACATATATGCGCCACCGGTAATGAAAGGCTGCAGCTTTGTGCAGACGGACGAGGACATGGTGGTGTGGCTCGGGCATGCCAGCTTCCTCATCCGCCTCAACGGCACCACCTTCCTCACGGATCCGGTTTTTTACGACCTGCCCCTGCTCAAGCGCCAGGCAGAACTGCCTTGTCCGCCCGAGCAACTCAGGGGTATCGACTTCCTGCTGCTCTCCCACGGCCACCGCGACCACCTCGATAAAAAGTCTATTCGTACGGTTTACGGGCAAAATCCGGGGGTGAAAGCGCTGGCGCCTTTGGGTGCCGGCGAGTTGCTGCGCAGTTTCGAACGCCAGTTGCCTTACCAGGAAGCAGGCTGGTACCAGCAATATGACCTGACTCCTGCTGGTGTGGAAGTTTATTTTTTACCTGCCTCGCACTGGTACCGCCGCGGCGCCTTCGATATGAACAAGGTACTCTGGGGAAGCTTTGTGATCAAAACCAATAACCTGCTGCTCTACTTTGCCGGCGACACTGGCCTCAATTCCCACTTCGAAGAAATACAGGAGCTGTTCGGCCCCATGGATGTCTGCATCATGCCGATTGGCGCCTACAAACCGCCTTTCCTGATGAAACTGAGCCACCTGAACCCACACGAAGCCGTAAAGGCCTACAATATGCTGCGTGGCGGCACCTTCATCCCGATGCACTACGGCACCTACGACCTATCGGACGAGCCAATGGGCGAGCCCGTGCAGCTGATCCAGCAGATTGCAGAGGCAGGGATGCTGCAGGGACTGCAACTGCCTGCCATCGGGGAGCCGCTGCTGGTCCGGCAACTGGTCTAGCAACTGCATTAGGCAGAAACAAGCTTCAGATGTATATTTTGCTATATTTGTAACTAACCACCAATATAGCCAGCTACCATAGCGCCTTTTCCTATGTCTCCAAACCTGATTATCGGCTTAATATTCGCCTACTTTCTTGTTCTTATCTTCATCTCCTACCTGACCAGCCGAAGGTCCGACTCCGATACGTTCTTTCTGGCAAACCGGCAGTCGCCTTGGTACGTGGTGGCGTTTGGGATGATTGGTACAGCGCTGTCGGGGGTGACGTTTATTTCGATTCCGGGCATGGTGGCGAAGGCGCAGTTTTCGTACCTGCAGCTGGTGCTGGGCAACCTGCTGGGCTATTTCGTGATTGCGACTATTCTCATGCCGCTGTATTACCGCCTCAACCTGGTTTCGATTTACACCTACCTGGAGCAGCGCTTTGGCTTCTGGTCTTATAAAACCGGGGCTGCTTTTTTCCTGCTTTCCCGCACGCTGGGCGCCTCCATCCGGCTGTTCCTGGTGGCAGGTGTGCTGCAACTGGCGGTGTTCGACGACCTGGGCATTCCGTTTACCGTTTCGGTGATCATTACCATCATGCTTATCTGGGTATACACCTTCCGGGGCGGCATGAAAACCATCATCTGGACCGACACCTTCCAGACCACGGCCATGCTGGTGGCTGTCATTACAAGTATCCTGCTCATTTCCGAAGACCTGAACCTGTCTTTCCAGAACATGATCACTACGGTATCGGAGAGCAAATATTCGCAGGTGTTTTTCTGGGACTACAAAGACAGCAAGTTTTTCCTGAAGCAGTTCTTCTCCGGCGCTTTTATTGCCATTGTGATGATCGGGCTGGACCAGGATATGATGCAGAAAAACCTGACCTGCAAAAACCTGGGCGAAGCGCAGAAAAACATGTTTTCGTTCAGCCTCATCCTGCTGCTGGTAAACATCCTGTTCCTGTCGCTGGGGGCGCTGCTCTACATTTATGCCGACCAGCAGGGCATTGGCCTGCCTGAGCGCGGCGACGATGTGTTCCCGTTCCTGGCCCTGAAGCACTTCTCTCCTTTCCTGGGTATTGTGTTTATCCTCGGCATCATTGCCATTACCTACGCCTCCGCCGACTCCGCCCTCACAGCGCTTACCACCTCGTTCTGCGTCGATTTTCTTAACTTCCGCGACATGCCCGAGCAGCAGCGCATCCATACGCGTTATGTGGTGCACTTTGGTATTTCCGTGGTAATGGTGCTGGTGATCATTGTGTTCCAGATACTCAACAACCAGAGCGTGGTAAATGCGGTGTTCACCGTGGCCGGTTATACCTATGGCCCGCTGCTGGGGCTGTACGCGTTCGGGCTGTACACCAAACGCGCCGTCCGCGACCGGTTTGTGCCGGCCGTCTGCCTGGCGGCTCCCCTCCTGACCTACATCATCAGCTACAACTCCATCGAGTGGTTTTATGGCTACGAGTTCGGTTTTGAAGTGCTCATCCTGAACGGCTTCCTGACTTTTACCGGGCTGATGGCCATCTCTTTGCCTGCTTCCGGCTCCGAACTGGCCCAGGAAGAGCAGTAAAGCGTTTGCTGCCATCGGGCGGAGCAGCAGCGGCTGTGGTGGCAGGTGCAGATGAATTCTTGTCTGAATTTGGATTCGTCAGATTTCTGGATTAATCAGATTGTATTTTAATTATCCTATAACAGAAAATTTATCTGCTTAAGCGCAGGAACCTATTCCTTTGGGTTAACTTCTGTTCTCATCATTAATTGTTTACCAGAAGCTATAGGAGCATCTACAGTACCATAACAAGGTTGTTGGTTTAAAAATCTGATTAATCCAGAAATCTGACGAATCCAAATTCAGATAAACAGCAGCAGCGGCTATGGTGGCAGCTGCAGTAGATTTCCTTTCCCTTTTCCTGGCTGCTGCAAAACAATCTGCGCCGGCATTTCCTGATAATTATCAGCAGAATAGTTAACTTTGTAAGATTTTGCGGACCTGTGGCATTATTCAGCAGCCTTGTTTGTTACAATTTAGCTGCTGCTGCAGCTCCATAAGCTAATGCAGCTTTACAAAGCACTCATTATTATCTATTCTATTAATGGCTAGACGCGGATTCGGACCAAACAGACCAGAAGGAGAGAAAGGCAAACGTATTACGAAAGAGAGTTTTAAGCGTGGGCTCCGGGTGTTTCGCTACGTACTTCCTTACAAGTACAAGTTTATCATCGGTCTTATTTTCTTAACCTTTTCCAGCCTCACGTTTATGGGTTTCCCGTACCTGGTTGGAAAACTTTTCGACACCTCCGCCAGCGACAGTGCCCGGGCGTTCGAAAACATCAACATGATTTCGCTGGGCTTGTTCGGCATTATGGTGCTGCAGGGCATCTTCTCCTTTTTCAGGGTTTACTTTTTTGCACAGGTGAGCGAGAACGCCGTCGCCGACATCCGCCGCGACCTCTACAGCAAGTTTATGATGCTGCCCATCTCCTTTTTTGAGAAACGGCGGGTAGGCGAGATTACCAGCCGCATCACCACCGATGTGGCGCAGGTACAGGATGCGATGTCCATCACCTTAGCTGAGCTTTTCAGGCAGGTGATGACGCTGGTGGTAGGCATCGCCATTATCATGTGGACCTCCATAGAACTGTCGCTGTTTATGCTGGCAACTTTCCCGGTACTGGTGGGGCTGGCCTTTGTGTTTGGCAAGAAGATCAAGACCTTGTCTAAAAAGACACAGGACGAGCTGGCGCAGACCAACATCATTGTAGAAGAAACGCTGCAGGCCATTAACACCGTAAAGGCCTTTACGAACGAACTATATGAAGTTGCCCGCTACAGGACCACCCTGGGCAGAGCTGTAAAAACCGCGTTATTTGCCTCCTACTACCGCGGCGCTTTCATTTCCTTTATCATCATCGGGCTGTTTGGCGGTATTATTTTAGTGATCTGGTATGGCGCTACGCTGGTAGCTTCCGGAAGCATTGCGCAAGGCGACCTGGTTTCGTTTGTACTGTATACTGTATTTATTGGTGCCTCTGTAGGTGGTCTGGGAGATTTGTACGGTAAGGTGCAGTCGTCACTGGGGGCCACGGAACGCATCCTGGAAATTCTGCAGGAACAGGAAGAGCCGACGGATAAAAGACTCTCAGCACCAGCGGATGCCACCAGGCTGCAGGGCGAGATCACCTATAACCGCGTTGCCTTCTCCTACCCTACCCGCCCCGACATACAGGTGCTCCGCGACATGACCTTCGGCATCAGGCCAGGCGAAAAAGTAGCGCTGGTAGGCCCGAGTGGGGCCGGTAAATCGACGATCGTGCAGCTGCTCATGCGCTTTTACGATGTAAGTGCCGGCGGCATTACCGTAGACGGGCAGGATATCCGCCAAATGGACCTGACCACGCTGCGCAGCAATATCGGTATTGTACCCCAGGAAGTACTGCTCTTTGGCGGCAGCATCCGCGAAAACATTGCCTACGGCAAAACAGGCGCTACAGAAGCTGAAATAATCACAGCAGCTAAAAAAGCCAATGCGTACCAGTTTATTCAATCCTTCCCCGAGGGGCTGGACACGCTGGTGGGCGAACGCGGCATCAAGCTATCCGGTGGTCAGCGCCAACGCATCGCCATTGCCCGCGCCATCCTGAAAAACCCTGCTATCCTGGTGCTCGACGAAGCCACCAGCGCCCTGGACTCCGAATCGGAGCAACTTGTACAACAGGCCATGGACGAGCTGATGCAAAACCGCACCACCATCGTGATTGCCCACCGCCTGGCCACCATCCGCAAAGTCGACAAGATCCTGGTAATAGACGGCGGCGAGATTGTGGAGCAAGGTTCGCACGAAGAACTTTCTTTGAACGACAACGGCATTTACGCCAACCTCCTGAAGCTGCAGTTCGAGCTTAGTTAGTTATTGGTTATTGGGGAGGGCTTTGAAGTTTGAGAGTTTGAGAGTTTAGGAGTTAGAGAGTTTAGGAGTTAGAGAGTTTGGGAGGTAGAGAGGTAGAAATTTTGTAGGGGTTGAACACTTTCAACCCTATAATAGAAAATTAGAAAGGTTGAGGATACGGCTGTAGAGACGCGATGCTCGCGTCTCCTGCACGAATTACAGGCAAATCTAATCAATCCTGTTATTCCTTAAATCTTCTTAATCTTGTTCAGACAGATTATTCAGACAAACCGAATCCTGAAAATTCTAAAATTCTGTAAATCCTGATTCAGACAAAAAATCCTGTTAATCCCATTAATCTGACGAATCCTAATTCAGACAAAAACCAAACATAAAATCATAGAAATCATTTAAATCACAAAAATCAACGGTTCAGACAAATTTTGTAAATTACCCTCTGAATAACGCTTTACTTTAAAACAGAAAACTACATGAAAAAGAAAATTATTGGCTTTGTATTAGCGGCAGCCCTGATGCTGGGCGGCGGAGCTGCCCAGGCCCAGTTGGCTACGCCTGCAGCGAGTCCTGCTGCTTCTGTAACCCAGAAAGTTGGCCTTACCGATGTTTCCGTAGCCTATTCGCGTCCGTCGCTTAAAGGACGTACCTTGGGCGCCGACCTGGCGCCTTATGGCAAACTCTGGCGTACGGGAGCCAACGCCTCCACCAAAATCAAATTCAGCGACGATGTAACCATCCAGGGCAACAAAATACCTGCCGGCGAGTATGCGCTGTACACCATCCCGGGCGAAAACGAATGGACCATCATCCTCCACAAAAACACCAAGTACTGGGGCGACGGCGGCAAAGATTATGACAAGTCGGAAGAACTGGCGCGCTTCAATGTAAAAGCAGAGAAGAACCCGCGCAAAATCGAGTCCTTCACCATTCTCTTCTCCAACCTTAAAAACAATGCAGCCGATGTGGAGCTACTGTGGGGCAATGCCATTGCTGCTTTCACCATTCAGACAGATGTTGATGCCAAGGTGATGGCGCAGATACAGGAGAAGGTGATCAACGGCACAAACGTAACACCGGGCATGTATGCGGCTGCGGCTTCGTATTACCTGGACGCCAACAAAGACCTGAAGCAGGCAGCGGAGTGGATCAAGAAAGCCAACGAGGCTGAACCACGCTTTTACTGGATGCACACCCAGGCCAAAATCCAGGCACAGCTGAAGAATTATAAAGAAGCCGTAAAAACTGCCGAAAAGTCGATAGAACTGGCTAAAAAAGAAAACAACGACGATTATGTGCGTATGAATGAAAAGGCGATAGCCGAGTGGAAGAAAATGAAATAACGCACAACCGCATTTAACATTCTGAAGCCTCTGCTATGCCAGGGGCTTCTTTTTTTACCGATGTTACGCATAAAATAAAACTGTAGGAAAAGTCTCAAGAGTACTGCTGGTGCGAGCTTGTAGCTCGTACCTAATATCACCAAGAGTAATTTACTACCTACGTGGTATTTCAGTATGAGCTACAAGCTCGCACCAGCGAAAAAGGTCTATTATAAAGTAGTTTCTGTTTCCCCTATAAGATGCCCTTCAAAGGGAACAGAATACCTTCTGCTTAGCATGAGTTTATTTACATTAACGCAACGTATCAATTGGAAGACGACAACGAAAAGAAACATTCGGAAGAGCATTTAGGCCCCGCCCGCGATTTCTGGTGGAACGAGGACTACCTGGAGCTGCTGGCCAACCGCCTGCACATTCCCTACATCCATACGCTGGTGGATATTGGTTGCGGCAAAGGCATGATGGGCTTTAAGTTCTCCAAATACATGCCCGATGGCGCCACCGTGTATGGAGTTGATTACGAGCCGGGCTACATAGAGGAGGCAAGGCAGCGGGCGCACTCTCTTTACGGGCACAACGAGATTAACTACATCTTTAAAGTTGGCAACGCCACCGACATCCCGCTTCCGGATGCCACAGCCGACCTGACGCTGTGCCAGACGCTGCTGATCCACGTGAAAAACCCGCAGCGCGTGATTGAGGAGATGATACGCGTAACCAAACCCGGCGGTTGGATTCTGGCGCTGGAGCCCAACAACCTGGTGCCCAACCTCATGTTCGACCGCTACGGCGAGACTGATTTTGATGTGGAGAGCACGCTGGAAGTGCTGGAGATAAAACTGCGGATTGAGAAAGGCAAAAAAGTGCTGGGCGAAGGCTTTAACTCGCTGGGCGACGTTATTCCGGACCTGTTCCTGAAGGCCGGTCTCCGCGATACAAAAGTGTGGATATCAGACAAAGCACTTTCCATCATCCCGCCTTATGATTCTGAGGAAACTATGCTGCGCGTGGAGCAGATGCTGCACTGGATTGAATCGGATGCCATGGGCTACCACTACCAGGACAACCTCAACTACTTTATGGCTGGTGGCGGCACCAAAGAGAAATTCGATGCTTACTGGCAAAAGCTCCTCTACAACAAGATCAGCCTGAAACAGCGCCTGCTGAAGGGAGAATATATTTCGGCGGGCGGCAGCCTTGTGTATATCGTGGCAGGACGCAAACCCCGGCCCTCGGAACTGTAGGCGGATTTACCGGTGCAGCACATTATAAATGTACTGCACCGGCAGTCACTATTGCCTTACCTGTCCGCTACCTCTTACTACCCACTTATAGCTCGTCAGTTCTTCCAGCCCCATCGGGCCGCGGGCGTGCAGCTTTTGCGTGCTGATGCCGATTTCAGCGCCTAAGCCAAACTGGGCTCCGTCGGTGAAGGCCGTTGAGGCATTGGCATAAACCGCTGCAGCATCTACTGCATTCAGGAACGTTTCGATGTGCTCCGGGTTTTCCGAAACGATGGCTTCGCTGTGCTTCGAGCTGTAAGTGGCGATATGCTCCAGCGCCTCTTCCAGGTTACGTACCGTTTTGATAGCCATGCGCAGGGCCAGGAATTCCGTTCCGAAATGCTCTTCCAAAGCAGGCTTCAGCAGGTCCTCCGGATAGTTTCCTTTCAGCGCTTCGTAGGCCGGTGCATCCGCAAAAATCTCTACACCAGCCTCTGCCAACGGTGCTGCCAAGGCAGGCAGGTCAGTCAGGCGAGCTTCGTGCAGGAGCAGGCAATCCAGGGCATTGCACACGCTCACGCGGCGGGTTTTGGCGTTGTTAACGATGGCTTTGCCTTTTTCCAGGTCAGCAGATTCGTCGAAATAGGTATGCACGATGCCGGCGCCTGTTTCTATTACAGGCACTTTCGCATTTTGGCGCACATAGTTGATCAGGCCCTGGCTTCCTCTCGGAATCAGCACATCCACATACCCAACGGCATTGAGCAACGCTTCCGTCGCTTCACGGTCGGGTGGCAGCAAGGCAGCTACATTCGGATCAATGTTATGCTTCTTCAGGACATCGTGTATCACGGAAATAATGGCTTGATTGGAAAAAGCCGCATCGCTCCCACCTTTCAGTACACTGGCGTTGCCGGTTTTGAGGCACAGCGAAAACACGTCGAACGTCACGTTCGGACGGGCTTCGTAAATAACACCCACCACGCCCAGTGGCACCCTTATTTTGGTTACGTCCAACCCGTTTGGCAGCTCCTTGTGCAGCAGCTCCTCCCCCAACGGCGAGGTCAGGCCAGCTACGTTTTCCATGTCGCCGGCGATGTCACGGATGCGGGCTTCGGTCAGCTTCAGGCGGTCGTATTTGGGGTCCTGCGGGTCCATGCGGTCCAGGTCTTTCTGGTTCTCGGCCAACAGGTATTCTGTCTGTTCAATGGCCGCTGCCGCCACAGCCTTTAAAACGGCATCAACGGTGGCAGGCTTTAGCAAGGCAAGCTTGCGGCTTGCTTTCAGGGTATCTTCAAACAGGTTTTTTAAGTCCATGTTCAGTCAATTTCAGGGTTTAAAAACAGGTAATCGTAATGCACCAGCACTTTCTCGTTCTTCTTGCCGATGCGCTCCTGTGCTTTTTCGGAGCTGTATTCGGCGATGCCCAGCCCCAGCAGCTTCTTCCGCTCATCCACAATCCGGATGATGTCGCCTTTCTGGAAGTTTCCTTCGATGCCAATCACCCCCACCGGCAGCAGGCTGGTGGCTTTGGGGGAGGTAAGTGCGGCGCAGGCGCCATCGTTTACCTGCACCACGCCACTGGCGTAGCTCCCGGAATGGGCAATCCATTTCTTTTTGCCCGAAGCATTTTTCTTTGGCTGAAATCGTGTGTTTACCACGTCTTCCTCCAGCAGTCGCGGCAAAATGTTGTCGGTTTTGCCATTGGCAATGTGCACTGTTATGCCCAGTTGCGCCACCTTGTGCGCCATGTGGCATTTGGTGATCATGCCGCCCCGACCAAACTGCGAGCGTTGCGTGGTCACGAACGAAGAGAAACCGGTGGCACTCGGTTCAATCTCCCGGATAACTTCAGAGCTGCTGTCTTTGGGGTCTCCGTTGTAGATGCCGTCTACGTTCGACAGGATGATGAGCGCATCGGCATTTAACATGGAGGCGATGAGCCCCGCCAGTTCGTCGTTATCGGTGAACATGAGTTCGGTAACCGAAATCACGTCGTTCTCATTCACAATCGGGATGATGTTGTTCTGCAGCAGCACATGAAAACAGTTTTTCATGTTCAGGTAGTGCAGCCGGTCGCGGAAATCGTCTTTCGTTACCAACACCTGCGCACACACCAGGTCCTGCTTCCCGAAAAATTCGGAATAGGTGTTAATCAGCTTCACCTGTCCCACGGCCGCCAGCAGCTGCCGACTGGCTACTGCATCGAACTTCTCCGAAACGTTCACCATACTTCGTCCCGCCGCCACGGCCCCCGACGACACCAGCACCACCTCTTTGCCCTGCTTTTTGATGCGGGCAATCTGGTCTGTCAGGTGCTCGATCCGGGCTAGGTCGGGCAGGCCGTTGGCCTGCGTAAGCACGTTGGAGCCGATTTTTATTACTATTTTTTTATAAGATAAGGCCATGACCTGTGTCTGTAAAGGCTGCAAGTTAAGGCATTTTTTTTTATTGTCTGAACCGTTGATGGTAGGATGAAATGATGCATGTGATTTTGAACTGTTGATGATAGGATTAAATGATTTTTTGTGATTTTAAATTAGCTTTTTTTCTGAATCAGAATTTGCAGGAGTTAAGAACTGACGTTACGCAAAAAATTACGAAAGCAGGAGTAGTCCCCCTTTGAAGGGGGTAAGGGGGATGACGTACGTACTGCGAAGAAATTCAGGTTCTACAGCCAGTACAAAAATACTTTGTCCTCGGATGTAAATCATCCCCCTGCCCCCTTCAAAGGGGGACAAAAAACCCCTGCGTAACATCAGTTAAGAAGTTTCAGAATGTATACTGGTTTCTGTAACTCCTGTTCATAACTCTTAGCACACAAACCACAGTTCAGACAACAGCAGAGGGTGTGGTGGCAGGTGCAGTGTAATTTATTCGACTTGCGGAAGCTGAAAGCTTCCAATTATTTATAACCACAAGTTACGCTCCGCTAAACTTGCGGCAGAAAGAGGAGCCGTGGCAATGGTGGCAGGTGCTGTAATGCTTATCTGAATCAGAATAAGCAAACATGAAATCATATGCATCATCTCATCCTACCATCAACGGTCAAAAAAAAGGCCTGTCTGGGGGACAGGCCTTGGGTGATTATTTGGCTTTATTTAGCGGCTTAGAACAGCTCGTCTTTTACAGGACGCTGGAACTGCTCCGGCGTGTCCTTGTCGGATTTTGGCATGCCGAAGTAGAAGTACAGCGTGCGTTTAATCGGGCCATTCACTTTGTTCAGTTCGCCCAGTGGACCCAGGTTACGGGTGTTGGCGCTGATGTTGAGGGCCAGCTTGGTGCCCAGCGGCGGAATATTATCCAGGAACGACACGTTGCCTGCCGGTAATTCAGGGTGCGGTTTGATGCCGGACAAGCCGTAGAAGTCGAAGCGGCGCACGAAGAGGCCGTCTTCCTTGGTGGCTACGGTAAATTTGCCTTCCACGGTGCTAAACTCCATCCAGGCCACATCGGCAAAGTAGCCTTTGAATTCCGGGTAAATCCAGGGGGCGCTGCCGGTGTGGGTGTCGTTGTAGTAGTTTTCCCACACGTTCAGCTCCACGCCCTGCTGCCTGTTTTTCCATACACGGTATGGGCCTCTGCCCTGCCACTTGGAGCTGATGATAAAGTTCTCGGGATAGGTAAACGTGATACCGGTGAAAGGATAATTGCCGTTCAGGTTGTACTCGTACTCCAGGCTCAGCCAGCCGTTGCCGTGCATTTTCCACTTAGCATATTTCATATCGCCACTGTAGCTCACTTCTACTACGTGGCCATCGGCTTCCTTGTAGTTCTTTACACCCGTTACCTTGGCGTTGCCACCTACCAGCACAGGGCCGTTACCGAAGTGCAGCTTGGCACTGCGGCTGTTGGCCAAATCAGTGATATAGCCTTTCTGCTTGTTCAGCTTAACAGTTATTTCGCCACCTTTCATCGAAATGGTAGAATCTGTCTCGGCTACTTCCACCGCTGCTTTATCGTTGAGCACCACGATTCCGTCCAGCAGCTTCTCGTAGGTCTTGGTGTTCCAGGTCCAGGTGTAGAGCAGGTCTTTGTGGTGGTCGTAAGCGGTAAGTTTCAGCAGGTCGTAGTTCTTCCAGTCAGATGGCAGGTTCAGCTTCAGGTTTCCTTTGGTTACAGGTGCTATGTTTGGTCCTGCTCCTGTTCCTTTTTTCTTCACGATATGGCCGGCAAAGGTCTCGCTCGGCTTTCTGTAATCGGCCAGCTCCCAGGAGAAGGTGCACTGGTTCAGGTTGGTGAAGTGGAAGCGGTTCTCAACCGGAATCTCGCCGTTAAAGTTGACAGGAAGCTCTTTCAGGGTGATATGAACCGGTGAATAAATTTCTTTGATGGCAAAGAAGCTGCCTTCTTTTTCGCGGTGTGGGCCCACCAGTCCGTCAGGAGCGTTAACTCTGTTCACGTCGATGATGCCGTTCAGGTCGGTACGTACGATGCCTTCATCCGCCAAATCCCAGAGGAAGCCGCCGGCGCCCAGCTTGTTGTTCCAGTGCAGTTCCCAGAAATCGTAAAGCGAGGTGCCGCCGCCGCCATCGTCCTGGGAGTGCAGGAACTCGGTCGGCATGTAAATGTTTGGTCCTTCCAGCAGGTTTTTGGTACTGTAGTAGTCTTCGTAGTGGTTGCAGTCGATGCCATTAAAGGCATTGCCCGGGCGGTGGTGCGCGTGGATAACAGGACGTTTGGAGAAGTCGTACATGTGGTAATCATCATCCAGGTCGAAGTTGTGGCCGCCTTCGTTGCCGTTGCTCCAGAAGATGATGGACGGGTGGTTGGCGTCGCGCTTCACCATTTCTTCTACCAGCGGGGCACCGGCTTTGGTGCTGTAGGCGTTCTGCCAGCCGGCCAGCTCGTCGAGCACGTAGAGGCCCAGCGAGTCGCAGATTTGCAGGAAGCTTTTATCCGGAGGATAGTGGGAGCAGCGGATGGCGTTCATGTTCATCTCCTTTATCAGCTGCACATCCAGCAGGTCGATGTCACGGTTAACGGTACGCCCTGTTTCGGGCCACCACACGTGGCGGTTCACGCCCTTCATCTTGATTTTGGTGCCGTTCAGGTAAATGCCGTCGCCTTCGCGTATCTCGATGGTGCGGAAGCCGAACTTATCCGACTCCTCGTACACGTTCTTCCGGCCGGACTTGATGTAGGTTTTTACACTGTACAGGTTCGGGGTTTCGGCCGTCCACTGCTGCGGGTTGGCTACGTTTGTTTTCAGGATTACCTCCTTGCCGTTGGCAGAAACAGGTGCTTTGGCAGTTCCCACTACCTTACCGTTCGCGTCGAAAATCTCCGCCACCACCTCGTGCTTCTCCAGCGGGTTTACCAGGTTTACTTTCATGGCAAAAGAGCCGTCTGCTTTGGCATCGATGGCAGTATACTCGATGTGCTGCTTCGGCACCGCCTCCAGGTACACCGGGCGGAAGATGCCGCCGAAAATCCAGTAGTCGGCCAGGCGCTCGGCACTGTTCACGGAGCCGTCTTCCGACATTTTGCTTACCGTCACTTCGAGCAGGTTTTCCTTGCCGTACTCAAGCTTGTCGGCGATGTTGTACTTAAACTGGTAGAAGGCACCCTGGTGGATTGGTCCGGCCAGCTGCCCGTTTACCTTCACCTCAGTATCGGTCATGGAACCTTCAAAGACGATGTACACGTCTTTACCTTTCCAGTCCTTTGGCACCTGGAATTTGTGCTTGTACAGGCCTTTTTCGTCGGCAAAGCGGAAGTTCTTGCCGAAGGTAACGTAGTCGCGGCCGTAGTTGTAGGTGCCGAAGCCTTCCTGTTCCCAGTGCGCCGGCACTTTTATTTTGGTCCACTCGCCGCTCTTGCGTCCGCCGGTCACCATAAAGTCCCACTCCACGTTGGTTCGGTTGTCCTTGCCGGAGAGGTATTTTACTTCTTTTTTTTGCGCAAATCCTGCCATGGTGCAAAGCAGCAGGAAACAGATAGTCAGTTGTTTTTTTAATAACATATTTAAAATATTGACAAAAACGTAACGCTCGTTAAAAGCCGGTTTCTATTAGGTGCTTTTTTCAACACACAAATAGTTGTCTTAAAATTAGCAAGAAATTGGGTTTAATCTGTCCTGCGGTGTCCGGTAAAATGCTTTGCTGCAGCTGCCACCATTGCCTCTGCTCCAGCTCAGGTACAGCAGTCAGGATATTTGTAACGCGGACACCAATTTCTTATTTTTTATAAGTCCGCTTCATCCACTCCTTCGGCACCTCCACCACGCAGATGTTCATGGTTTTGTCATCTTCCGACAGCATCGCCGACTGAATCTGGATTTTGGTGCCGTCGGGGCTGAAGGTGGGGTGCGGGTGGTCCGAAGCGGTTTGTTTGTGGCCGGTGGTGAGCATCATCATCTCGTGGTTATTGCGGTCTATCAGGTACACGCTACGCGAAAAATCGTCGCCTACCGCCCATCTGCCATCGGGTGAGCCGTGTACGTGCCATAACCCGCTGCCACTTTCCGTTTGGCCGGCAATCAACATCTCCCTGGTTCTGAAGTTTACAATGCCCAGCCCTGTTGGTTTCTCGCGTGTGCCTGCCGGTCCCCAGCCCACTTCCTGGCCAGGATTGGCAGGGTCGCTGGTGGTGCTGGCCGTTGCATCTCCAGTGCCTGCGCCTACCTTGCGGTGTCCCATAATGGCGAAGGCCACTTCGTCTTTGGTAATAATAGCCTCGTGCGTTACCCACTCATACGGCGCTTCTGGGTAAAGCGGACGCAGGCCGGTACCGTCTGCCATTACGGTCCAGGTGCGTTGTGGCGACTTGCCGCCTGTCTCCCAGCAGAACACAATTTCGCCCGGCACCCAGGGGTTTGTCTGGATGTGCCCTACCTGAAACGGCACCGATACAACGTGCTTGAACTTACCTGTTTTTACATTCATGGCTGCCAGACCAGACGGTCCTGCTCCCATATTCCGGGGCCCGAAGGTGCCTTCTATTTTCGTATCCTTTGGCAGGTGCCTGGCCGCTTCCTCACGGCCAACCCTGAAGTAGGCCCACTCTTCATCGCCGTCGAGGGCCATGTCGCCCCCGGCACCCATCTCGGGCGGGGTGGTGCCGCACACCCGCTGGTAGGTAGAGGCCGCTTTCATTTTACCGGCTTTGCTGTCGGCAAAAAGTTTGGCCAGGTCGACTTCCACTATTTCTACGGCACGGTTGCCCCTGCGCCTGCCTGGCTCCTGCCCTTCTTCCTGTCCGGACTGGTTTCGCATAAAATATAATTTCATGGAATTGCGGGCAATGTTGAGCATGCCGGTGTAGCCGCCCTCGGTTACCTGCACCATCTCGCCGGTTTTCTCGTTCACCGCCATCGCCTCGCCCCGCACCAGGTTCGACCGGAAGATAAGCCACTGCCCGTCGGATGTCCACTGCGTGTGGGTAGGGTAAATCTTGGAATCGCCATGGGGCTTGCTGGTGAGAAAGATAAGGTCGACACCCGTGACCGGGTCTTTTACCACCTTGCGTTCGGAAGGGAAGCGTTTGCCTATCTGGGCTTGAACCGGCGAAACCAGTGTGGCTGAGACACTGAGCGCTGCGGCCATTATGATGTAGAATTTCTTTTTCATATCTGTTGCTTGACTATTTTCTTTTTTTGAAAAATTGGTTTAATAATAACTATGGCAGAAAAGTCTCCTTTGAAGCTAATCTTGTAGGGAAGAAACGGAATAATAAAATGATTCCTGCCGCCAGTTTGAGCGCAGCGGTAACTGGTGGCTATGTGTGGTGCCAGTTTTCAACTGGCGTAGCTGAATATTCGTGCTTTTGTAACCACGCCAGTTACAAACTGGCCTCATGGACAACCACCAGTTACCGCTGCGCTCAAACTGGCGGTAGAAAATACTATTAAAAAAAATTCATATTTTTATAATACTAATTTATACCTACAGCCCTGCCTTCAAAGGGCGACAAAATTCTTGTTTAACATCAGTAATAAGTATGGTTTACCACCTTGTTCCTCAGGTACTCCAGGCTTTTCTTTGCTTTTTCGCTGTTATCTGCTTGCCGGTAGCCGTAGACTTTCAGGAGGCCGTTTTTGTCCAGCGTAATCACTTCTTCGGCTTTACCGCCCATAAAATCAAACATGTTGTATACCGACTCGCCAAAGTATAATTCTCCTTTCCCGGCATCATTCATCCTGAACTTATACCAGAACAGCTCCTCCTGACCCTTGCCTTTCCAGTCTCCTTTTACAAAAGCGGGGTTGCCTGTGAGCGGGTTGCCGGGCCATTTGGAGAGAAGGTTGCCCTTCGCATCAAACCACTGGACCTGCCCCCACAGGTAGGGTTCCCCGGCGCTTCTGTTCCCGTAGGTTCTGGCGGTTACTGCTATGTGCGGACCCGGAACGCCTTTCAGGAAGTGGCCTGTTTCGATACGTTGCGTGTGCTCGGCCATGTTCTCCCAGATGAGCTCGCCTGTGCGTGCCTTTAGGGCTGCTACGCCCACTTCGCTATGTGCCGCCACTAATTCCACCTGGCCGTCCTGGTCGAGGTCGGCAAAACTATAGGCATCTACGTGGTCGTGGTTATCATAATAGGTGTTAAAGCGGTTCCATAGTTCTTTTCCGTTGGCATTGAGCACCAGCGAACCGGCCACCACCTCGTCTATGCCGTCGTTGTCGATATCGACCGGGTACACATAGTGCCCCAAGTGGTCTTTCTTTCTGGCTTCGGTATGCTTCCAGACCAGTTCCAGGTTGGCGTTATAATTTGCGATGGTGATGGTGCCGCCAATATCGGTAAATACGAGCAGGTTTTCGGGGTAGCCTGGTCCAAACTTAGCCACAGCAATTCTATGATTATAGAAGTTGTGAGGCAGCGGCCTGGTAGTTGGCCATTCGGTTTTCTTTTTGATTTCTCCGGTCCGGCCGTCTGCCGCTACGAGCCACTCCTTGCCATCCACCACACGCCAATGGATGACTTCAGCCAAACCATCCTGGTCGAGGTCCCAGATAACACCCGGAGCTTCATCCTTTTCGCTGTCTGCCGGTGCCTGGTAGTGCCAAAGCGCTTTGCCGTCATGGTCAAAAACATGGGCATTATAATTATCGGTCAGTACCATAAAATCCGTTTTGCCGTCGCCGTTCACATCACCAAACTTAACGGCGCTGGTGGAATCCGGAATGCTGTACTCTTTCAGCACCTGCACCTCTTCGTTTAGCTCGTAAGGGTGTAAGTCTTCTTCCTTAAAGGCTGCATTTTTGGTAAGCACCAGCACATCGAGTACCGGCGCATTCTCGATGCGCATTATCCTGACATTCGCAGTTCCTTTTTCGAGTTCGAATGCGCCTGCTTTTTTGAAAGCCAGTGGACCATTGCCTACATCTTCCGCTATCACCTTGTCGTTAATGGCTATCCTGAAGGTGCTGCTTTTACCTCCCTGGCTTCTGACAAAAAGGTGGTATGTGCCTGCCTCGGCAACAGGTACTTTCAGGGTGTAGTTGGAACGTGTTCCCAGCACCAGCGCTATGTTATTAAACAGCCAGGGCACTTGCAGCGCAGCAGCATCGGTAATGGAATGGCCCCGGGGTATTTCTTCTAAAAAGTCAGAAGCATCCAGCACGATGGTAGTTGGCGCCTTGTTGGGTATGGCTTCCTGTACGGTTGGTTTAGTTTTAGTAGCCGCACCCGAAGGCTGACAACTCATCATCACCGCGCCCAGCATGCCACCCAGTACTATTTTAAAGAATACTTTTTTCATTTTTCTTTTCCTGCCGCTTCAGGCTTGTTTTTTTGCTCCTGTGCAGGTAGCAAGGCGGAGGATCTTCCCCGGTCGCTGTTCCTTTACTTCATTTCCGCTGAAAGATGTTTCAACACGGAGTATACCCCTATCCGCTGCTCCTGCTGTTCGAACTCTAACAAATGATCGTTCTAATTTACAAACAAATCGTTTTAAATATTACCTGATGGTGCACAGCCACAAAAGCACGGATGTGCAGACAATGTTACCACAAATTGCAAGGTAATCTATCCTGTTATATCCTGCTGATGAAACGGGTAACGCCAAACGGCTGGCTCCGGAAGCTTTGTGATGCCACACTTGTAAATCAGTTTATCCGGCAGGAACAGCAGAGGCTATGGTGGCAGGAGCAGTAAGGCATAAAGGACAAAAAGGAGCTATCAACAAACAGATAAGTACCGGACTGTAACCAGTACCATTGAAAAACCCGAAGCTGTGTATTCTCCTTTATAGCTATCCGGTTCATGCTATTTTTCAGGTGCTGTTTTTTTAGGCACAGCAGGGATGGTTGGCGGAAGCGCAGGGCGTGCCGATGGGGCAGGTACCTGTTCAGGGGCAGGTTCTGGCTTAGGAGCTGTTTTTGGGATTATTTTTTCAAACCGGCCAATGTACCCCCCGTACGGGTTGAGCGACAACTTCAGCGATGACCACCGCGACATGCGCCTGCTGTTAAGCGCCACGCTATCCTGCTTTCCGCTGGTGTCCGAAACTTCGTGCAGTGTATAATTGCCGCGTTTCAGGAAGGCCAGATCGACTTTTACCGTCTTGGCTTCGTCCTGCCCGTTCATGGCTGCCAGGAACCAGGTGGTTCCTTTGCGGCGGGCATACACTACCAGCTCCCCTATTTCGCTCTGGGGCAGCACGATGGTTTCGTCCCAGGTGGTGGGGATGCGCTGCATCATGCGTACGGCGGGGTTCTGGATAATACTTTGCGGATCGGCGGCTACAAACACAACAGGGGCACTAAGTACTGCCATACTGGCGATATGATGCGCCCAGGTAACTTCGCCACGCTGTTTGCCAAACTGAACGGGCACATAACCGGTGTGCCCGGCAAGCAAACGCGTAAAGGGCAGCGTTACATTGGCAGGCGCCCAGGGCGGATTCAGCTCCTGCCCCCGTACTACCTCCCGCGACATTTCGTTGGGCCAGGTGCGGATTTCGCCGGTTGGTTTGCCTGCCCCGCGAAACGATACCATCAGCTGTTGTGCTGCAGCATCTTGCAAGGCTGTCTGGCAAAACTGCACGATATCCTGCGCGTCGGGATCAACATCAAAGTACTCAATTTTTACGCCTGCAATTCCCAGTTCTTTGCACTTTTTGAAAAATGCTTTTCGTTCTCCTTCTTTTTCCAACCCGATAATGCCTCTCCGGTCCGGGTAGGCTTTCCAGACCCAGATCTTTACGCCTTTTTTGGCCGCGTACTCCACCAGTTCCTTCATCAGGTCCCAGTGGTCTCTTTTGCCTTCTTTCCAGTGTCCCCAGCCTTCGTCCACCAGGTTGTACTCATAGCCCAGGGCCGCTGCCTTGTCAGTAAAGTATTTCATGTTTTCCAGCGTGACCGGCCCCCGCCCCGCCAGGCCCGACCACACACACCTGCCTGGATCTACCCAGCGGGTATTGTAGGCGTTCGGGAAAAGCTTCCAGCTAAAGGCAGGCGACAAACTTGTCACCACATCGCTGTTCACCAGGGTATTCAGATCCTTCCCGACCAAAACCACGCGCCAGGGCGTCGACAGCTTGCCGGTTCTCCGGGTATCGCCGGCCAACTGGGCCGCAAAGCCTTGTTTGCCGTCTGCCACCAGCGACATACCGGCAAAGTTTACCAGGCCGGCTTCTGTAACAGCGGCATAGGCAGCTTTACCCGGTAACACAATGGTAGCCGGCAAACTGATCTGTTCATTCGCTTTAAATGCTTCAAGTTTCTTCCGGCTGTACGGGCTTTCGGAACCGTTGCTTTCGGGCTGCGACCACACGATGCTTCCGGCAGGAAAGTCAAAACGGGTCAGTTCTTTCTCTACAACTGCTTTGTCTTTGCTCTCAATAAGGTAACGAAACGCGACACCATCGTTAAAAACCCGTACATCCAACACAAAGGGAGCTTTTTCCGAGGCAACAGGTATACGGGCACCTTTGTATTTGTTGAGCGCCACCTGGTGCGCGCCACGGGTCAGATACTTTTCGTTTGCCGAATACTTCTCTGCTTTTCCCACCGTAGCGTCTTCTCCAAAAACCTGATCATCTACTACAAGCCCTAAGCGGGAGGAGGTGACAACAGGCGTTTTTTTATAGGTTACAGCATAGGTTAAACCGCCATCGGCACTTGCTACCGTCATTGTAACAGCCCCATCCGGACTCGTGATCATTACCGTGTTTTCGTCCTGCGCCGTAACGGCTGTCGTTGTAGCTATCAAAAAAATCAGCAGGCTAAACACCCGGACAACTGTATTTCTGAATTTTAGGAGCAGGTGAACCATACGCAATAACAGCAGCATTTATTAAGGATGTACATGATCTTCGGTTACGCACGCAGCTGCCACTGTTCGCATAGTTATGGCAGCTGCCGCTTTATTTTGTTGATACGTACAATGCACGATTTTATACCAGATCAACTACGTTTCCTTCCATCTTTCGGGCTGTATTTCTGTTGCAAAAATGGCTTTTCGGGTCAAAAAAGTGTTCTGCAGCTGCCACCATAGTCGCTGCTCCTCTTCCGGAGGGTCGGAGGCTATAAAAAGCAAACCTCGCGAACTGCAGCAGAACAGAACGCGTGGTTTGCCATTTTAAAACAGGAACTGCCGGAGGACAGGCAATGGTGGGAGCTACTGCAATGTAATTTTTTGGTACGATTGGGCAGGCGCGAGACCGGATTTTTAAATTACCCTTTTGGTACGATTGGGCAGGCGCGAGGCCTGCCCCTACTGGTTTCCTGCCACCATTGTGACGGGGGTTAATGTTACCGGGCCCAGCAGACCGGATGGCCGCGGCTGCCATTTGGCGGCGGTGAAATGGCCGTCGCTGCCGCGGTTTTCGGCTCTGCGGGCCGACATGTTGATGTTGTAAAATTTCTTCCACGCGATGTTGTTGCGGTCCAGGTAGGCTACGCGGTTGGCCATGGCATTCGATACATACACCTCCAGCACATTCTTTCTTTTTAGCAGCTTGTCCGGTACCGTCAGCTGGTAGGTTGGCCCGATGAGAGTGCCGAGTTCCGTGCCGTTTAGCACCACACGCGCGCTTTCTTCCACCCGGCCAAGGTCCAGGAGCCAGGCGTTGGCTTTGCCTTTTGGTTTGGAGAAGGAGAGCGTGTATTTGGCAGTTCCGGAAAAATCTTTCACTTCCTGTCCGCCAAACTCCGTCCAGGAGGTGAGGGTGGTAGTTTTTACATCGGCAGGCAGTTTTGGTCCGCCGGAAACAAAGCTTACGGTCCAGTTGCCTTTCAGTTCCTGCGTAGCGCCGGCTGATTTGGTGTAGGTATAGGGCGCCCCTCCGCTCACTGGTTTTTCAGAAGTTTCCAGGATGCAGGATTCGCCCGGCGCCAGTTGCAGGTACACACCCGTAGCGCCTCCCTCTGCTTTGCGGGTATTGGCATAGCCGGACTGTGCGGTGAGCGGATTATAGAGCGCAACCGCCTGGGCGTTGGCCTGTACCGGCACCCAGCCGTCAAACCCCTTGTCGCTCCAGTTGGCGATGAAATAGTAGTTACCGCCGTCGTGTTTGCGGCGGATGTACTGCAGGCCGTTGTCTACCATGGCTTCGCGCTGCACGCCGGCCAGGGGCAGCACCTGGTCCAGGTTGTCTGCCATCAAAAAGGCACCTTTTCCTACGGTAGCTTTGCGGGCACCGCCTGTTGCATTGGCGAAGTTCAGGCGGGCAGTCAGTTTTTTATACTTTTCCTGTCGCTCCTGCAGGTTCCCCAGCCCCGGCACATCCGCAGGAAGATTCTTGTAAATCACCACTATCGCTCCGGCTTCAGCCAGTTTCACGAGCTGCTCAAATGTTTCGAGCGGCACCAGGCGCGCATCCGGCACTACGATGGTTTTGTAGGTAATGCCGCCGGTCTTCAGCAGGTTATTCTCTGTTTCCAGCTTTTGCAGCTGCTTGTCTGAGATAAAGTCGAAGCTGTAGCCTTTTTCCTGCATTTCTTTTGCGCTGGCCTCCAGCCCGGTGCCCCGGAAGCCGTGGGCAATGCCATCGAAGTGCTGCAGCAGCGCGTTGCCGGGTTTGGAATAGGCATCGTAGATGGGCAGGTAAAGCAGCACATCGTTGTTCGGCTTACCCGCCTGCAGAAAGGACTGGCAGCGCGCCACATAACTGTTTAAAGTCGAGAAGTCGTTCCAGAAGGTATTGTTCGGGTTGAAGTGCACGGCCGCATAAAACAGCCAGCCCGGCCATTCCGCTGCCTGCGGCGAGTAGTTGGTGCCGTGGTAAAAGGTATGGTTCACGCCGCCCAGCAGGAAGAGGTCCATCGCTTTCTTCACATCGCGCAGCGCCGACAGGAAATGCTCGTTCTCCCAGGTAGCCGATTCGGAGGAAGTCAGTTTTTTGCCTGTGACATGAGCGGCAGAAGAAGCAAATTTTATCCGGTAGATATCGGTGCCTTCAATCTCGGGAATGTCGGTGGCTGCGTACAGGTCGAGGATGTTGGCCGGAGAGCCGTGCGCCTGGTTGCGGATGAGTGCGCCGTGCTTCTGCGCCCAGGCATCCCACTGCTTCGTGTAGTTCTCCAGCAGCAGGTCGGAGATGGTTTCCCGGTAGTCGCAGAGCACGCGCCTGTTGTTTTCCTCCGTACTTTGGCCGAACAAGGCAGGCAGGTGGTTCCGTAAATCATAGCCGCGGCGCGACCGGAATTCTTCGAACATACGGGGCGTCCAGTTGCTTTCGCCCTGGGCATCGTCCACTTCGTAAGAGTCGTTGAAGAAAGCCCGCAACGATTTGAGGTTGTGCCCCTGGAAGGCTTTATCAAAATGTTCCAGGTAATTATCGGTTGCCTGCTCGGAGAAGTGGTCGATTACATCGCCTTCGCCACCAGGGCCTGCGCGTTCCACCATTTTGCCATGCCACCCCTGGAACACGGCGTACAGGTTCCAGTTGCCGGTAGGCGCTTTCCAGTTCAGGTTGCCGTTCTTGTCTACCTTGTCCGTCAGGTTCAGCGTTTGCCCTTTATCGGAATAGGCCATCAGCGCCTGCAGGGGCAGCGGCCTCGGGAAGCGCACCTGGTCGAAGGCGTGCAGCTGCAGGTTCGGGTTCTTCACTATCGGGTCCTGCAGTTTGGCAATATCGATGCGCTCCCCCACCGTTCGCTCCAGCGGTTCCTGTATAAACTGCACCGGTTCCTTCAGGCTTTCTCCTCCTTTCAGGGTGTAGGTTTTATGCGCCACGTATTTGCAGGCATCCTCCGGACTCACCCACGGTCCGCCAAACGGCCAGCCCGACGCCTGCGCCATGTCCACGCCCATGTTCAGCCGCTCCCCTTCTTTCAGGGTATGCTGCAGCATGTCCATCCACTTTGGCGACAAGAAATTTATGAACTGGTCTTCTGTGCCTTTCACGCCGTAAATAGGAGTAATTTCCACGCCACCAAGGCCCGCCTGCTGGTACTGCTCCATGAGCCAGGTCAGGTCTTTCTCGTTTACGGCGCTGCCCATCCACCACCAGCGCGTCCAGGGTTTTGCTTCCTGGGTGATAGCTGGCCACGTTGGCTGTACCTGTGCCTGGCATGTGGCAGTGAAGCCAAGGAACAGGGCGATGCAGATGCCGATTGTTCTGAAAAGATGCGTTGGTTTTTTCATTTGAAATTGCAGTGAAAAATTATTGTTGGGGCGAACCCACGTGTTCGCCCATTGTTGCAGCCGATGCTGTTTGAATGGTTTTTCTGGTTCCATTTTGGGTGAACGTGTAATAATAGGGCGAACACGTGGGTTCGCCCCTACCATTATGGTTTATTTACCAGGTTCCGGAAATCGGGGGCGATTTGCTCTAATGCCTGCTCCGTGTTTACATATTTTTTTAAATCGCGCAGGGCGATAACTCTGTACTTGTTGTCGTGCAGGTACTTCATGTATTCCTCGAACAGCTCCGGTGGCGTGGTCACCCAGTCGTGGGCTATATCCGGGACGCCGTGTATCGTGAACACGACAATCTTCCCGTCTTTTGCCTGCTGCATGGCCTGTAGCACGCGCTCCTTGTCGGAGTCGGTGGCGCCGGTGGTGCTATAGCTCGGGATGAGGTACGGATGGTCAATTGCTGGACTGTAGGGACGGCTGCCCCCGGCACGGGCGAACTGGTAGCTTTTTTCCTGCAGCACTTCGATGGCTGCCAGGTTGGTACTGTAGCCCGGGTAGGCGAAGGTTTCGGGTTGCTTCATACCCAGCTCACGGCACTTGTTCTCGATATAGGCCAGCTCTTCCTTAAACCGGTCTTTGCTCATTTTGGTAACGTGGGTGTGCGTGCGGGTGTGGCTGGCTACCTCAAAACCGGCTTTGTCCAGCTGCTGCATCTGCTCCCAACTCATGTACTTGGTTTTATCGTCGAAATCAGGCGGAAACTCGCACACAAAAAAGGTAGCTCCAAAGTTATACTTCTGCAGCAGCGGCGCCACTAACGAGGCATGCGAAGCAGATGCATCATCAAATGTCAGTACAACCAGCTTATCGGGCACCTGCTTCCGTACAATTTGCCTGGAGGTGGTGCAGGCGGTGGTCAGGAGCAGCAAAATAGCATACCGAACTAACGCTTGTTTATAGCTCATAAAAAAGTATATCTCGTCTAAGATAATCATTTACACAAATACTTCACCGTAACACAAAATGATTAAGTGCTTCACAATGCTGTTTTACTTAGCCTTCCGGTTTTATAACCAAGGAAATAGATAAAACCGGTAAGGGCAACTTCTGTAGAAATCAGGAAAATTTCAGTTGAGGTATCTATGGCATTGGCAACCGGTTCATACTGGTTCGGCAAGGATGACAAAGGCGGGTATACTGTTGCGCCTCCGTTTAGTTGAAGAAAGAAGTAAAATTTGTGTAACTGAAATAACAGAAACAACCCAGCCAGCAGCAGTAGCGCCAGGATGATGTTACCTGGTATGGAGCTAAACCGCCGGACAGTTTCCTTTACCAGATAGATAAGGATTGCCACAAAGAAAAATATACCACTCCCGCTCAATGTCAAATAAGTATCGTGCAGATGGATATCAATACTTCCATCAATCAGGGGAATTTGCCCGAATGCCAGATAAAGGAATGCATGAGCGATAATAAGCAGCGACAACAGCCATAGCAATTCTGTCTTCCAGCCTTTTACGCTCATATTTTTTTAAATCGGTTGAATCTGTTCTACTTAACACCACCTCATCTGAGGCTCTTTCCACAGCCGTGGAAAAGTTGTAAAAAGGATAAAATTTATTTACTGCACCAGCCACCACAGCCTCTGCTCCTGTTATACCAGATAGTATTTACTCAGTTCCACAAAATTATTCCTCCTTTGTCATCCCCGTAGGGGACCTTGTGGGCGAACTGCAGTCAAACTAGCTACTGGAGGTCAAGTAATGGAAGGTCCTTTTTACTATTTGGTATTAGTTACTGGCAATATCCGGTTAGCAAGATATAAAAAAAGGGAACAGGTACATAAATACCGGTTCCCTTTTTGTGTCCTGTTATTCAGGTTTAATTGTACTCAGGATTCTGCTGGTAAAGTCCTCTTTTTACTGTTAACTGGTTAAATGGAATAGGATAAATGATGTGTTCAGCTATCATCACGTCCGCCATTCGGTTTAACTCATCCTCTTTTGGCAGCCACTCATTCATCTCTTCCAGCACTTTACCGTTGCGTACGAGCTCATGCCAGCGTAAGCCTTCTCCTGCAAATTCGCGCCTTCTTTCCTCCAGCAGCGAATCGAGGGTTACAACAGCAACAGGCAATAAACCGGCTCTTTCTCTTACCATGTTTACAATATTAAGAACATCCAGCATAGTACCACCCGATCCGCCATGCAGAATGGCTTCCGCTTTCATCATTAGCACATCGGTGTAACGGATCAGCGGGAAGTTTATAGGCCAGTCGAAACGGTCGGCGATATCGCTCGCTTTGCTCACATCCAGAAACTTCTTGTAAAACGACCTGGTTTCCACAAAGCCGTTTACATCGGTAAATCCTTGCTGGAAGTTAAATGCTTTACGAACATCGTTCGCCTGGTAAGCATTCAGCAGGTCTTCGGAAATAGGTCGCATTTCCACGCTCGACTGGGGCAGCGGAACACCCGGCGTAGCATTAAAATAGGATGGTGTACCCATATAACCTGGCAGTGTGGTTCCAAGGCCGTTTCCGCTTCGGAACTGAATGTCGAACACGATATCCGGGTTGTTTTCGTTGGTGTACGAAAAAATACTTGGATAACTGTTTACCCACGAATACGGGCCGTTGTTGATGACATCGTTAAGCAAAGTGATCGCCTGTGTATATTCGTTTACTCCCAGTCCGGGTCCTTCTATGCCGTAGGTTGGCCCTGAACGGGTTAAGTGAACACGCGCCAGTAAGGCTTTGGCAGCCCAGGAAGTTGCTCTTCCTCTGTCTGTAGCAGAAGTATAGCTAGGAGGAAGTTTTTCAATGGCTGTATTCAGGTCAGAGATAATAACCGTGTACACATCAGCAACAGGACTACGTGGAATATCCAGTGCCGCGGTAGGCGAAACTACACTGGTAAATAATGGAACTTTTCCGAACCACCGTACCAGGTCGAGGTAATAAAAGGCCCGCAAAAACCGGGCTTCCCCCTCTAACCTGTTTCTCATAGCTTCATCAGGTACCAGTGTTGCATTAAGCCGATCCAGAACCGTATTAGCACGCATGATCCCATTATAGTTGTTGTTCCATGCCTCCTCAATCAGCTCGTTATTTGACAGGTTCCTTACAAGATCATTAATTGGGTCCCAGGGTCTTACACCGGTTGTGGAGGAACCCGCAACGTTATCCGACCTGGTTTCGGAAAGGTCATAGTATCGGTCGGGAACAGGACGCAACTGTGCATATATGCCATTTACAGCCTGCACAAAGTCAGCAGTGTTCCGGTAAAAATTTGCCGCACTGGCTTCTGATATAGGAGCCTGATCCAGGTTATCTTCGCAGGATACCAGCCCCAGCACTAATAAGAAGGAAATAATTGAAGTTATCTTTTTCATCGCTGTTATCTTTTCTGGTTATTAGAATGTCAGGTTCAATCCGAAAGTCATCGCCTTCGACAGCGGGAAAGCGCCATAGTCATCTCCTACCAGCGCACCGCCATCTGCGTTGTTTACTGCTTCCGGGTTAAAGCCACCTGCATAATCGTCTCCTCCGAACCAGTTTTCTGCGCTTACATAAATACGGGCTCCCTGCACAATTTTTTTGCCACCAATGGTACCAATCAGGTTACCCAGGTCATACCCCAGTGTTATGTTTCGAACTCTCCAGTAATCAGATTCATAAAGCCAGGCAGTACTCTTCAGGAAGCCAAAGCTCGAATTAGCCTTGCCGCGCTCTCCTGCACCTGGATTTTCAGCCGATCTCCAGCGGTCGCGGTGGAAACCTAAGGTATTCTCAACAATTCCCTGGCCAGGTCGGTCCATCGCACGGCCAAACATGGAGTAGAGATGTCCACCATTCTGCCCCTGCACCAGCACTCTCAGGTCAAAACCTTTGAAGTCGAAGGTATTGGTGATACCCCACACATAGTTCGGGTTTGGATGGCCTACCACCACGCGGTCATCATCATTGATCAGGCCGTCATTATTTGCATCCACATACCTGGGGTCACCGGCCTGTTGATTGCCATAAAGCGCTACGTTGTTGTTGATGTCTTCCTGCGTCAGAATACCATCCTGCTCCACAACATAGATGCTCCAGATAGGCAGTCCTACTCTCAGAAGCCGGTGGCCTGTTCCGTATGAACCTGTTTCAATAGGCGCATCATTCGGACCTAATTTTTTAACCTCATTGCTGTTGTGGCTAAGGTTTACGCTTGTTGTCCAGTTAAAAGCACCCATGATATTTCGCGTGGTTAACTCAAGTTCCCATCCTTTGTTAAGCACTTCTCCAATATTGGTAAGCGCAACGCCAAAGCCGGAAGCTGTAGGCACGGGAATTCTTAACAGCAAGCCGGAGTTAAGTTTTGTGTAATAGTCAAAAGAGGTGAAGATCCTGTTTTCCCAAAGTCCCATATCCAGGCCAACATCAATGGTTCGGGACTCCTCCCAGCTAATGTTCGGGTTGGGAGCGTTAATAGGTACCTGCCCCGTTGCTATGTTACCACCAAACGTATAATTTGAAAAATCAAGAAGGGCAATGTGCTCATAGTTGCCTATAAAGTTGTTACCGGAGATCCCCCAGCTTCCTCTTAATTTAAGGTTGTTAATGACCTCTAGACCGTCCATGAAGCTCTCCTCTGAAAGTCTCCATCCCACTGATGCCGACGGAAATGTTCCCCATTTTGATTCTTCACCAAACCTGGAAGAACCATCGCGACGGATAGTAGCACTAAACAGGTATTTTTCGGCAAAATTATACTGAACCCTGCCAAAATAAGACAGCAACGTGTGCTTGTTTTCTGTTGTAAACGTTCTGCTGTTGCGGGTATCTATGCTGTTAGCAGCGTTCAAGGTGGTGATATCATCTGTTGCAAAACCGCCGGTGCTTCCAATTCGCCAGTTATTGAACATACCCACATTGTAAGCTGTACCCAATACAGCTGAAAGATTATGTCGTTCCGCAAACGTTTTATCATACGACAAGGTATGTTCGGTCACAAACGTCTGCCGGCGGTATCCGCTGAAAGTTCCCGATGCCTGCCTGTTTCCGCGCTGACCGCTTACAAAAGAAGGCCTGAAACTTTTATCATTGTTATCAGAATGATCGAGGTTTACCGTACTTCTAAGCCTTAGTTGATCAAAGAAATTATATTCGCCATAAACGGTCATCAGGGTTCTGAAGATTTTGGTCTCCCCGATGGAGTTTTCTATTACCCGTACCGGGCTGTTTCGCGACACGCCCCAGGCATAAGGCACATTATCGCCGATGTTCACATCCAGCCCTGTGCTTGCTTCCACAACCGGGTTAAAGCCTACCGCAATATGCATTTGCTGGTCTTTCCCCTCTACGCCGGGGTCGTTGGCAATCGAATAGGTCGGGTTCAGGTTCAGGCCGAATTTCAGTCTTTCATTTGCTTTTACCTCAACGTTGGCTCTTGCCGAATAGCGTTCATAATCCAGGCCTATGGCAATACCCTGCTGGTTCAGGTAATCGCCAGACACGAAATAGTTCACCGCATCGGTACCGCCAGAAGCGCTCACCTGGTAGTTCTGTACAGCACCTTTCCGGAAGAGCTCATCCTGCCAGTCCACGATCTGCAGTCCCGGATAGCCCGGCTGCAGCCAGCGTTCGTCAATCATCATGCCGGCGTTAAAGCGCCCGAGTATGGCAGTTCGTTCGGCGGTTGTCTGGTCGGCTGTTCTGCCCGCCCCGGAATTTACCCAGTTGTAATTAGCCATTTCGATGGCCCTGTCGATCCACTCTTCGCCGCTGAGCACATCCAGCTTTTTAGCTGTTTCGTTCCAGCCGGCATAGGTACTGAATGTAATCCGCGGCTTACCGCTTTTACCGGACTTGGTTGTAATGATCACCACCCCGTTTGCGCCGCGTGACCCGTAAATAGCGGCCGCCGAAGCATCTTTTAACACCTGGATAGACTCGATGTCGTTCGGGTTGATGTTATCCAGCGGGTTACCTCCACTAAACTGCCCTGTAGGACCCGCCGCAGACACATCGAGCGGGAAACCATCGATTACATAAAGCGGCTCATTTCCTGCTGTAATCGAGCCGGCACCTCTAACTTTTATGCTGAATGCCCTGCCCGGCACGCCGCTTGTCTGCTGGACCTGTACCCCAGCCATCTGCCCTACCAGGGCCTGGTCTACCCGTGCAATCGGGCGTTCTTCTATGGCCTCGGCATCCATTACAGCAACAGCGCCTGTAATATCACCTCTTTTCTGTGTTCCATAACCGATTACCACTACTTCTTCCAGCGATTTGGTATCGGGCTGTAACCTGACATTAATCGTAGCGCGGTTGTTGACCTGAATTTCCTGCGAAACATAACCAACATACGAAACTACAAGCGTGGAATTACCATCCGGCACCGTGAGCGAGAAGTTACCATCAATATCTGTTACAGTTCCGGTTGCGGTCCCTTTTACCTGAATGGTTACACCAGGCAATCCTTCTCCTTTGTCTCCTGTTACACGACCACTAACATTAAACTGAACAGGTTTTTCAGCTATGTCTCTTTCAGAATAACTACTTCCTGATACAGGCATAGCAACAGTTGTCGAAGTATGAAGAGCCAGACCATCCGGAAGTGGTGTTGCTAAATGATGCTCCGCGTGGGCCAGATTCAATCCAAGCCCTAAGAGAGGTAAGCCCCAGAAGATTTTCCGGGCACTGCAGTACTTGTTTTTCATAAAACCAAATGCTTTAAATATTAACACTTACTCATTTAATCAAACTTAAAGTTACGGTACTTTTACCACATACGCATCCTGCGGTATCCTGTACATACATTAATCAAATTTAACATTTCGCTAAATACACCCTTGTTGTAAAACAAATTTTCATATATAAATAAATTATTCAAAACATTTTTCCCATTATCACAATCTTATTTACATAAGTAAACAAAAATGCAACAACTTAAAAATGTGATTTTTTGAAGGGCAACAAAAAATAACAACAGAAAAACAGCTAACTAATATTAGTATTACCACAAATACTACCCTAAATACGTATGTGTACTAAAATCGGCCAGAAAGCACCTAATTTTCTGGGAATGTGGCATTTGAAAACCCAGAATCCAGATAATGTCTTGATAGTTCTTCTGCTTATCCTGTAAATCTCAATAGATTAGAATACTTTGGGTTGTGAACAGGCAGGAAAGCTGCAAGAAGCGTGGTGGCTGTTGTGATTTAACCAACATGTATACTGGCTACATAGAACCAGCGAAACAACAGGAACACCTGTGTAGCTTTCTGGTTAAATCAGGTTTTGCTTATGCAACCTGGGAAGAAATAAGTAATCAAATCAATCAACAACACACTAAACTTTATTTCCGAGGCTGTTGGGCAGAGTAATATCCCCGGAAATGAAACTTACCAGTAGCAGTGGCTGTGGTGGCTGGAGTACGACTGGCAATGAATGGGGCGGTGCATGATTGGGAACAGTGGGGCGGGAACAATGGATCGGTGCATGATTGGGCAGGCGCGAGGCCTGCCCCTACTTACGGCATCTTATGCAGTCCCTCCCACCTTACTTTCCACTTGCCGTTGTCCGGGAAGCCGGGGGTTGGCTTATCGGGGGCGCCGTCCCATCCTGCTGCCATCATGGCTACTGCCGATAACAAAGCGCCATTACCGGGCAGGTAGATGCGCAGGTTGTCGTCCTGGTAGTTGTGGCCGTTGGGGAGGTAGGTGTTTTTCTGCACATCCAGCAGCAGCGCATCGACGGCTTTTTCGGGGAGACCGAGGCGGGCGGCACTCATAGCCATCATCGGGTAATCCCAGCCCCAGGTGGTTTGCCACTGCCAGTCCCGGAATATTTCGTGGAAAGTATTCGTCATGATGTTTTTTTCCACGAAGGACGTCTGCGGCAGCAGCCCGTAAGCACCCAGTACCATAGGGTGGTCGATGCGGAATTCCTGCTCCCTGTACGACTCAGGGTGCGATGCGCTGGGCAGGTACAGGTTATCATCCGACACGGCCAGCGGCGCCATGTTCTGCAGCACTTCTGCCCACTTCTTGTTTTCCGGCAACCCCAGGCGCTTGCGCCACTCCTGTGCTTTGGCCAGACCGTAGCGCCAGTAGGCCAGCTCGAACGGCGGGTCGTTTGTTTCTTCGGGCGGGAAGAGCTCCTGCGCCGGGATGAGCGGGGCGTCGAGGTGGTATTTGCCGTCTTTCTCATCGTACTTGGCAAACGAAGCCATAAAATCCGCCGTCGCGAAAACCAGGTCTTTGTACGCTTCCAGCGTTTCTTTGGTAGGCTTCTGGCGATACACCAGTTCGGAAAAATAGATGATGTGGGGCTGCTGCCAGATGAGGTAGGTACCAATGCTGGACGGGCTTTCGTTGCCCTGCGGGTCGGTCATTTTGGGCCAGCGTACGCCTTCATAGCCCTGCCACGCTGCCGTGGCCTTGGCTTTGTGCAGTATCTTTTCGTACCAGGGCAGACTTTTCTCGAGCAGGGGCAGGCGGTCCCAGAGGGCAAAATGCACGCCGTGCCACCAGTGCATCTCCAGGTGGAATTTCCCGAACCAGCTGTTCATGGTCAGACCAGTTTCCTGCGGCGGCAGTTTACCGGCACATTGAATTTTGGTGAGATACTGCGACAACACCACCCTTCGCTCCAACTCGTTTGCCCGCGGGTCGGTGGAGCCACTGAAGTCGACAGCGCCGCCACTGGTCCAGAACTTCTCCCAGCCTTTTTCGCTGTTCTCCTGGGTAATGTTAAAATCGGGTAGCGCTTCTTTGCTCCCTCTCGGGCTGAAGACGGCGCTGAACTCAAAAGCATCTGAGCCGGCTGCCGGCGTTAGTTCGAACTGGTGTTTCTGCTTTTCGGCAAAGCTGCCGCCGCTGTAGCGCACGTCGGTAAAGTAACGGGTGGAGTCGAGCTGGCGCTGCAGTTGCACCTGGTTGGCTCCTTTTTGAATTAAGGTTGTCTTATGCTGGTCGGGCTGCTCCCAGTTGTAGCCGCCGCAGGTATGGCAGTCGGCTCCGTAAGGAAATTTAAAGGAAACTTTCAGCCTGTTCTGTTTTAGCAGCGGCGAAGTGATGCGGGCGGCGATGCCGTCCTGCTCCTGGTGCCCGTACAACTCTACCGTTACCGGCTCACCCTCTACTTCGAACCGGCTTTCGATGTTGCCTGTCCAGAGGTTGAGCTGCTGCTTTATGTTTTTTAGCTCCTGGATGGGCACCTGCTGCCCGTTCTTTTTCAGGAGCACCAGGCCTATCATGCCCAGGTGCAGGCGCTGCGGGTTGGTACGGAGCCAGTGGGTAGCGGCTCCTTTGCGGCCTTCGGTATGCTGCACCGGAAACGGCACCACCTGTCCGGTGCGGGTTTTGTGGCGCACGGTCACATCTTCCAGAGTATACTTTTCATTGGTGGGTGTCACATGCCAGCCCCACTGCGCCATTGTTCCCAGCGGCACGCCTTTGTCGTAAAACTCGGGGTAGCTTTGCAGACCGGTCACATCCACGGTAAACGCAAACTCACCGTTACCAACGGAAAGTGAGCTCATGGTGTCGGGTTTGGTGACGGTGATGTTGTGCCGCGTTACGAGCGCTTTCCGGTCGATGGCAGCTGAAATGGTCTGCACCGTGCTGTCGGTGCTGTTCTCGCGGGAGGTACAGCCGCAGAACAGCGACAGGGTAGTGAGGAGGGTGATGACGTACTGTATGTTTTTTTTCATGCGGTAAGGTTGGGGTGCTGTTTTTTAGTTCCTGCCGCCGGTTGAGCGTCAGCGGTAACTTGTGGTATGAAAAGGTATTGTATTTTTACATAGAACCTGTATTGCCTCTTATTAATTTGTTATTCTGGTTGTAGACAAGAACTTCAGTAAAGTCATAACGCCGTAATTCAACATCCAGAGAATCCAGCGTCTTTGCATTCACTTCTTTTTTTAAGGTTATTTGCGCATAGTTTGGATAGCATGGCACCTGTTGTAATTCAAGGCTCTCTGCATAATGGGTGTTTACAGATTGAATAAAATCTCTCAAATCTCCTTTTGGCTCCCCGCACATCTTCTCCGTCAACCAGTCGCATGAGCTCAAACTAAAGATTAACATTATAGCTATAAGAACACTTTTACTCATTGCGCTTTTTTGATTCTAATCCTAGCGATTCATTTCTTTAAAACAGAATTTGAAATATAAACACAATTCCTCTAAAATATTCACTCTTCCTCCTTTTGTCATTCTGACAGAATGACAAAAGGAGGAAATGAGGTCCAAAATCAATGATTGAATAAAAGTTCTTCAACTCCAGGAACAAAAATTCTGCTGCACCTGCCACCATTGCCACTGCTGCTGGTTTATTAGCACGGAAGCAGCTGGCTCAGACGCTCCGAGGTCGTTTGGAGTTGGCTGCTTCTCCTGTTTACCCTTACCAATCCAGCTTCAGCAGCGACACGCCTTGTGACGGCAGGTTGAAACTGACATTCGCTTTTCCGTTCTTCACTTTCAGCTTTTCGGGTTTTCCGACTGTCTTAAGCTGGCCGGCTTTTTCCAGTTCGGTTATTTGTGCTTGCGTGGGATTCTGGGGCGAGCCCATCTTCTTCCAGACTTCGTAGGAGTTGCTGTGTTCGTGGTCGATGCGGTAGTGGGTGAGCTTTACCGACTTTACCGGGATGCCTTCCAGGTTTACCTGCACGGGTGCTGCCGGAACGGGCACATCGTCGTCGTGGTAGTTCCAGACCATCACGGCTGCTGTTTTCTTATCTGCAGTTGCGAAGGCGCCGATGTCGCGTTGGCTTTCCCGGATACTTTTGTCTACTACTTTTTTCAGGTTGTACATCTGGCTGGCCTGCACGTCGGCTCTTGTGCCCTGCATCATCCCGAACATCCGGAACACGTTCAACACCGGTTTGTCTACGCCGTTGGTAGCCAGGTCGCGGAAGCCGTAGAACCAGGGTTGGTCTTCGAACTCAAACGACCACGACACGGCGCCGAGCAAATTAGCATTGAGGGAGTCGGCGAGGGCATATTTCCGGGCGAATGAAGCGGCGGTGTAGCTGGAGTACATGGTGCCGTTGCGGTAAGCATTTTCGGGGTTGGTGGCCATGCCACAGGCGGCACAACCTTCGGGGTCCGACTCGCCGATGATGATGGGCAGGTTTTTAACTTCCGGATACGAGGTTACTATTTTAAAGCCGCTGGCGATGTCGCGGAGCTGGCGGCCCATGTCCATACGCACGTGGCCTTCTACTACGCGGGGTGCGCCTTTGGCATGATAGGCAATAAAATCGAGCGGCGAACCGGTTTCGCCGGTCACGTAATTTTTACCCGAAATGCAGTGCTGCAAAAAGGCGTGCAGGAACTTCGCGCCCCTGCTGCCTGCCGGACCCGTTACATGCGGGCCCCCAAACTTAATCGTAGGCAAGGCTCTCCTGGCGGCGTGGGCGCTGTAGTCGTAGAGCTTGAGGTATTCGTCGGTGGTGCCGCCCCAGTAGGGACTGTCGGGTTCGTTCCAGAGTTCCCAGTACCAGCTTTCCACTTCCTCTTTGCCATAACGCTCCACCGAGTGCTTCACCCACTGGTACACCAGCTCCGCCCACTTTTCGTAGTCTTTAGGAGGTTGTGTCCAGCCGGTGTAAATTTCGTTGTAGGGGCGCCCGGGTTTCCAGTGGTGCCGGTAAGGCTGCGGTTTCACGGACAGGGCTTCGGGCATAAAACCAATCTGCGCCAGCGGCTTCATGCCCCGCTGCACATAGGTATCGAAAATGCTGTCGATGATGGCCCAGTTGTAGACGGGGTTGCCACTGGCGTCTTCGGTGTAGGCGTTGGTAGAGCCCCATTTCAGGGCAGCGGTGCCGTCGCCGGTTACCAGCAGGCTATGCGCCCGCACATACACCGGCACCGGGCTGAGCTCCGCCAGTTCGGTCAGCAGCTTTTTGCCGTCTTTCATGTAGGTGTAATTGGGCTCGTCGTAGCCAAACCAGGCCCAGGCAGGGTACATGGGGCCTAGTTCCTTACTGAAGTTAACGGTAATGCTGGCTTTTTCGCCTCCGTCATTTTGCGCGGAGACAGGGGCAAGTGCCAGCCAGAGGAGGCAGAGGACGAGGGATGGAAGCAGGCTTTTGCGCATTTTATGTTTCCTTTTTGGTTGGTAAATTTTGTTCTGAACCTGCCACCATTGCCACGGCTGCTGGTTGGGGTGGGAATTATTTTATGATACCCTGAGAAGTTTTGTTAAGTGCTGGTCTATGAAACTTGCAAGGCTTCAGCTGAGGTATACATGATAGCAGCACGTTTACCTATTAGAAATCAGCTTCATAACCATGTCCCCTTTGCCCCCACCACAATAGCCATTTTGCAGCTGAGAACATTATATGAGCTTTGCTTTCAGGAGTATCTTCATCAGAATCAGGCGGAATTCTTTGATTTTTTAAATACTGTAAATTACGTTGTGCTGCATAATCGTCGGCAATTTTCATTAGTCGGTTACCAAAATCTACTGTATCTCGGGCAAGTTGGGAGGTATACGCTTCCTCTAGCATTTCTTCCCTGATTATAGGTTTACAGTCATGCAAGAATTGCCCCCTGAAAATATGAGGCTCATAATGGGGTGCAATGTATACTGGAACACCATCACTTTCCGGAGCAAGTTCAACTACATAATATCCATACATTGATTGGAGAAACTCCTCAAGCGATTGGTCCTTATCTGTACGCTGTTCATAAATACTTTTAGCCCACTCATCAGCACTTTCATCAAAGCCAACACGTGGTGCTTTAAGTGTTTCATATGCAGGAATAGATATTTCAAGAAAATGCTCCAATAGTTCTTCTTGGCTTTTCTGCTTCTTACTAAATAAACTACCTAAAAATGAAGTACTTTCTTTCTTCTTTCCTGACAGTACAAGAAAAATATCTTCATATTCTTGTTCTCTACCTGCCAAAGGCTTGTTCAACGGCTTCCAATCAAGTCCCATTTACTCTTAATATTAAAGATGCAACAGCAGGAAATTACGCAAATAAATCTTTTAATTCCCAAATCTAACGAATCCTAGTTCAGACAAAAAACTGCTGCACCTGTCACCATTGCCACTACTGCTTGTTTGTCTGAATTTGGATTCGTCAGATTTTTGGATTAATCGGATTACTTTTCACTAACCAACCTCAGCCGGAAAAAAATTAAGTGATTATGATAAGTCTAGACGAAGCTATATGCAAAAGTATAAGCTATGCTTTTTAGCCAGTCATGTTGTTATACTTCTAATAACACATCTTCTTTTGTCATTTCTGAAGTAAGTACCACCTTTTTTTTAAGTGTCCCTGCTACTGCATATAGGTATCCTAAAATAGCTTGATGGTCTTCTATTGTTTTGACTTGCTTCGGGTCAATGTCACATTCCATTTCTGCTTCATAATGTAAGTAACAAATGACAGTTACATTACCCAACTTTATAGATGCTTTATTCACATCTATAAAGTTGTCGGGAACATTAAAATAATTAAGCAGCTCTTCAACATTTACTTTGTTTTCAACCTTTTGTATCCGTCCGTTATAGAATTCTACCTGAAACTTTTCATTAACTAAATTACTCCATGCTATCCAATCTTCCTTGTTTGTGTCAAAAACATAGATATCTCTCAAAGAGCCGTCTTCATAGTAGATTTCTTTCTTGATTGTCTCCCAATTTTTCATTGTTACAGTTTTAGATAAATTGCTATCAGCAGAAATCCCCTCAAAAAATCCTTTAATCCACAAATCCCACGAATCCAAATTCAGACAAAAAACCTGCTGCACCTGCCACCACAGCCACCGCTGCTGGTTTTTATAAGTGGGAGCTGCTGGCTCAGACGCTCGGAGGTCTTGAAGACGCTCCGAGGTCGTGTTGCGCTACTGCTTCTCCCCTACAACTTAAACGGCTCTTCCTTCACATACACCTTATACTCCTTAATCATCCCTGCTGTGCTTTTGTCGGAGCGGGGGAGGTAGCGGAAGCCTTTGATGCGGAAGGTTTCGCCCAGGTCGATGACTACCTGGTGCGGGTGTGCTGGTTTTTGGCCGGTGCGCTGGGTTTGCCAGAACGTGGATTCCTGGTTGTCGAAAACTTTGTCGGCGGCGTTGTTACCGGCGGTTACTTCTTCGCTGTCGGCGTACACGACTTTCCAGCGCAGGGTATGGAGCGGGTTGCCGTTTATATCGAGCAGTTCCAGTTCCGCAACAGAAGTAAAGGGGTCTTTTTCCTCCTGCGCATTCAGGGCCTCCAAGCAGAAATAGCGACCATGCTGCACCTGGTCGAAGTTTACTTCTTTCCACCCGTTACCGGCAGGGAAAGCACCGGCTGCAACAGGCGTTTCGTTCGCCAGGTTCAGTTGCTGCCCCTTGGCCCGGTGCAGCAACGACTCGTCAGGCCTTAACTCATCAAGGATGGGTTTGGTCAGACCAGCTACTTTTGCTTCACGGGGCACATCCACATCCAGCACGATAATTTCGTTTTTGCCTTTTTTAAGCCATACGCCAGGCATGAAGAGTGTCTGCTGCGGACCTATTTTCCAGAAGCGGCCCAGGTTGTAGCCGTTCACCCACACCATGCCTTTGCCCCAGGTGCTCACATCCAGGAAGGTATCGCCGGTTTCGTTCACGTTAAATGTGCCCCTGTACCAGCCTGGCCCGTTGGCGCTCCCCTTTTTGAACTTCACTTTTTTCTGGAAAGCATAATCTACCGGGAAATTGTAGACCTGCCAGTTTTTGATTTCGGTGGTGTTGGTGCCGTCGGAGATTTCCACTTTCTCGGTAATGCCTTTGCGGTCGATGATGGCATTGCCGTAGTTCACACGCCCCGTTGCTTCCACCAGGATGTCGAGGCGGGCATCAGCGGCTGTGGTGGGTAGTTCTACCGTGTTGTCGCCTCGCCGGCGGTCGAGTTTGCCGATGGGCTTGCCGTCTACAAACACCGTAGCCCAGTCGTGCAGGTCTGTGATGATGAGCTTGCGCCTTTCCGATGAGGCCGGTATGGTGGAACGGTACAAAATGCGGCCCCAGCCCTGGTCGAACATTTCCATGGGTTGGATGTCGCGCGATTGCTTTGGTTTGGGCAGGTTGTCGAACAGCGGCGCACTTTCTTCCAACTGGAAAGCCGGAATGGCAATGATGGGTTTAGCAGCCGGAATTTCGCCCAGCGTTTCACCGGGCTGTAGGTAGTTCTTCAGGAGGTCGCGCACGGCAAAGAATTTCTCGGTGGTATTGCCCTGCTCGCCAATGGGAGCGTTGTAGTCGTACGACGTAGCCATGGCCGAATAAGGTGGTGCATTGGCGCCGCCCCACTGCCCGAAGGAGGTACCACCGTGAGCCATGTAGAGACTGAAGGAGATGCGGCGGTCCTGCATGTCTTTGAGGCTGCCGATAAAGCTGCTCACCGAACGGGTTTCGTGCGGACGCCCCCAGTGGTCGAACCAGCCGGTCCAGTACTCGCTGCACATGAGCGGCAGGTTCGGGTAAATCTCCTGAAACTTCCTGAACTGGTTGTCGATGTTGGAACCGGCGCCGAAGTTGAGGGTGGTGGCAACGCCGTCGAGCTTATATTTGTTGAAGTTGGAGGACCAGTCGCAGCGGAAGAGCTCTACTTTATCGAAACCGGCATTGCGTACGGCATCGCGAATCTCCTCCATGTATTCCTGTTCGCTGCCGAAGGTGGCATACTCGTTCTCCACCTGCACCATGATGATGTTACCGCCATTCTGAATCTGCAGGGGCGCGAGCTGCTTGCCTACTTCTTTCAGGTACTTGCGGGAGCGGTCCAGGTAATATTCATCTTTGCTGGTGCGCACCTGCACGTCCTGCTTCTTGAGCAGCCACCAGGGCAGCCCGCCCATGTCCCACTCGGCACAGGCATAAGGGCCCGGACGCACGATGCAATACATACCGTTGTCCTGCACCAGCTTCACGAACGCCGCCACATCATTCTGCCCTTTGAAATTATACTGCCCTTCCTGCTGCTCGTGCAGGTTCCAAAAGAGGTAAATGCAGACGGTGTTCATGCCCATGGCTTTGCTGAGCTTGATGCGGTGGTCCCAGTACTCCTTCGGAATGCGCGGGTAGTGCAGTTCGGCTGCCCGTATAACGAAAGGTTTGCCGTTCAGCATGAATTCCTTGTTGCCGACTTCAAAGGTGCCGGGTTTGGCTTTGGTGCTCTGGGCATAGCTAAGGGTGGTTAGCAACAGCAGGAACAAGAGCAAGGGTAACTTTTTCATATAGAATGTACTGGCAAGTACTTTTGGTCTTTTATCAAAAATAGGCATCTGCTTTATGATTAGCAAAGTAGGTTCGGCTGGTTGCGAAGGAATCAGATTTCACCCTCCTGTTCTGGATAATTTACCCCCTGAAGAATGGGACAGTTTTAATTTCCAGAACTATCCAGAGTTGTTTCATTTTCCGAGACTATCCCCTTGAGGGGATTATAGGGGTGTTAATTTCGGAGGTAAAAAGTTTGAAATTAAGTTCACAGAGTTTTTTCACAGGTGTAAACACCCCTCCCGCTCCCCTCAAGTGGAGAGTCCGCTAAAATGAAACATCCCTACCCTCAAGGGAGTGATAGAGATGTTAATCGTTTGTAGATTTAATCCTGGGAGCCTTTCTCTTGCTTTTCTAAAATCCAATATTCAATTGTTCTCAGCACATTTCTAATATCCCTCTTCACTTCCAGGTCATCAAAACGTAAAAAACATACCTCATACTGCTCCAACTCCTGCTGCCGTTTATCATCATAACTAACCTTGTGCTGATGACTATTACCATCTACTTCGATGGCCAATTTTAACTCATGGCAGTAAAAATCTACAATGAAATTTAACATCGGCACCTGCCGGTGAAATTGATAGCCGTGCATTTTCCTATCTCTAATTTCCTGCCAAAGCAGTATTTCAGAAAGCGTACTATTCTTTCTGAGCTCCCTCGCTTTTTCTTTCAGGTCCTTACGATAAGGAATAATGGTATTCTTTCGGCCAGTAGACATTTTCTGTTTATTTTCTCACTGATGTAAACACCCCTATAATCCCCTCAAGGGGATAGTCTCGGAGAATGAAAAATCCCTTCCCTGGAGGAGTGGGTCTCGCGGATTACAAGAATTCCCCTTACTACTACCTCTCCCCCGGGCCCGGGCTGCTGCTTTCCTGTGCATCCCACAACGGATGCTGCACCGGCATCTGGTCGCCTACCAATTCCAGCAGCTGAATAGCGTTGAGGCACCATTGGGCGGTGTTGTTGGTAGAGACATTGGGTACTTCCTCCAGCGGCTTGAGCACGTCTACACCTGCCACTACTTTCGGATTGAACTGGTTTTTTGTTCGGGGGCTCAGGAATTCGTTCCAGGCACGTTCGGCCAGTGCGGCATCGTTTTCCTTGTCGGCAGCATAGGCTGGTAAGCGGGCAAAGTGCGGGCCGGGAGTACCTAATTCTCCTTTTCTGCCCAAGTGCTTTTCGATGTTTTCGGATGAGGTGCCATACAGCTCGCAGTACTGCAGCCAGAGCTTTGTCCAGGTGGGATTTTGGAGCAGCTCCGTCAGCTCGAAAGCCACTTCGGGGCCACCCATCAGTACCGTGAGGTGAGCGGAACCGAAGGCATCGGGCTGCAGCATGTGCATTTTGTTCGTTACCGGGTCGTAACCGAAGGCGGCTTTCTCACCGGAAAACAGGCCGTAAGGCATTTTGGCAAAGCTGTTGACGCCGGCCATTATTTTGTCGCGCCACTTTTTGTCCCCGGTGCGCTCCCACTCCGTCATCCAGTTGCCGGCCAGCGCGAGCCAGTCGGGGCCGATGCGGGCGTGGGTGGCGAATTCGCTTTTTGGCAGGATAAGACGCAGCGGGTCCAGTTTCACGATGGCTTTTTCGGCGGCTTCGGTGACGTGTCGCATCAGGTCGCCGGTGCGTTCGTCGGTGGTGAGGTAGTAGTACATGCGGCGGTACGGGGCCTGGCTGATGCGGACTTCCTTGGAGCCGTCGCCCCAGTGGCGCACGTTGTGGCGGGAGCCCAAGCCTTCGAACTCGCCCAGGTGGTACACATCTACCTCGCTCGTGTGGCGCGACATGGCTTCGGCCATCCGGAAAATATCAGGCCTGCCGCTGCGCAGGAAGCTGTACCACAACCACAGGTCAGGTGCCAGTTCGGTGTTCGCCCAGGCGAAACCGCCGATGTCGTAGCGCCAGGAGTGACGCACGGGGTCGTAGGCATGCATTACGTCGCCGTAGTTCCAGAAGCCGTACCAGTTGCGCTGGTCAATTTCCTTTTGGTAAAAGCTGATGGCCTGGTCGAGCTGCTCTTCTATCCATTTCTTGCCGGGGGTGGAGCGGTCCGGGAGGCTCCAGACGCCGAAGGTATTCGTGGCGTGCAGGTACTCCGGCGAGGCCACCAGCAAAGGCGGCTGACTGCTGAGCTGGGCGTAGCTGTTGAGTTCCTCGTTCGTGGGTACATTGCCGGAAGCAAAGAGCATGAGCTCGCTGGTGCGGGCGATGCCGTGGGGGGTGCTGTGGCCTTCCTGCACGTCTTCGTAAGTGGCTTCGAGGCCGTGGGCGATGGTGTCGTAGTGGCGCATATCCATGGCTTCGGCAAACGGTGACCACAGCCACACTTTCAGCTGGGCCACGTCTTTGGCGGCATCGCGTACTTCCAGCGCTGCCGGGTACGACTGCCAGAAATCTTTCAGCCCGATAGCGAGGCCTCCTTTTACGTCGCCTACAAAGGCCAGACCCGTGGCGCGTTTTCCGGCGTTGGCATCAAGCCAGGTGCTTTGGGTGTTGGTGCGTTTGTGGATGGTGAAGCCGTCGGCGGTGTTTTGCACCAGCTTATAATCGTTCCAGATAGGCATGTCTTTGATGAGCGCCTGTTCGCGAGCTGCAAATTGCTCCTGGTTGGCAACCGGCTTTCCGGCCACCTGGTCGGGGAACACGTTCTGCCCGTTGAGCGAAATAACCCGCCGGCCCACCAGTGGCCGCACCGGTTCTGCCCAGATGCCCTCTCCTTCCCCGGCGAAGCGCACGTGGCGGTTGTGCAGCTGCTCGCGCATCGGCACCGAGAACACCAGGCCCAATCCTTTGATAAAGTCTTTCTGGTCGTCGCCGTCGTAGGTGATGGTGTGCACGAGGCGCACGGCTTTGGAGTCGTTGTAGAAATAGAGCCTGACATTGAACGGCAGCCAAGTACGCTGCCCCTTCTCGGCCTGAAGCATGCCCTGCACGCGCACCACGGCCCGCACCGGCCCGTTCTGCTCTACGGTTACCTTGTTTAATTTGCTCAGGTAACGTGCTTTGGCGGGTGCGTTGTAGATATCATTATCCGGACCGTCCTGCAGCACGCTTTCCAGGTGCCCTTTACTGCCGACCAAGCGCCCCTCCACTACCAGCGAATCGAGCAGGTAGCTGCCGCTTTTGGGTACCACGCAGGTCAGTTGCCCTGTGCTGATGCTGATTTTGTCCCTGTTCTCCTTCACCTGGATGCCTGCTCCTTTGGCGGCGGCTTTTGCTTTGCCCAGGCTCAGCTTCAGCCCTTCGGTATTGGTGCCGGCCACGGTGGCAAAGCCGCCCCACTTGAGCGAGCCATCGGGCCAGTAGGCCAGCGGCCAGGACTGTAGAGGCAAGGTTTTGCCGTCGGCGGTGGTGAGGGTGAAGGTTTGGCCTTTTTTGACCGTTCCTCGTGGAAATGGTACGCCCCAGCTGACGCCGATTGGCTGCGTTGCCTTGTGTTTCTCCAGCCATTTCAGCGCGACAGGGTCGGCTTTGGGTGGGGCCGTCGCCAGTGCCTGCAAGGTCAGGAGGAGGCTTGCCAGGAGGGGGAGGAAGTTTTGTTTGGTAAATGTTTCCATCGGGTTGTTTTCCTTTTGGGTGGTTTTATCTGAATTTGGATTCGTCTGCACCAGACACTCGCAGGAGCTGCGCACAAGCGATGTGTTTTTTGTCTGAATCAGGATTTACAGAATTTTAGGATTAACTGGATTCAGAAAAAATTTTGTTAAAAAGCAATTGGCTTATACTTCTGTTTCTAAAGACCTCGCAGTGTGCGCAGCTCCTGCGAGTGTCTGGTCTTAGGCAAGACAATTTCATTTCGTTAACTCCAACTGGTAATGCAATTCCTTTAGCAGCTGGGGGTGCTCAACTAAGTGTTCATGAGTTAAACTTTCGTCTTCTTCCCGCAATTTAAAGTCGATTGTATCAGCCATTAATGTGCTGATATTCCATAAATGCACCTTGTCTTTATCAATTATGTAGTCTAAAAGTTCTAAGACAGAACATGCGGCATTCAAGGCGTAGCTTCCATCACAATCTCCAAAGTCGTCCATATCTGGCGTAACAGCCTCAACTGCTTCTTTATATTCCTTAACTTTATCTTCATCAATTTTCAGGGAAAACTTACTTATTTCGCAAAAAGTAATTGCTTCTTTTAACTTCACAGGGTCGCCCCAATTCCGTTTTTGGTGAAAGTTTATATAGTCTGGGAGCAGGCGTTTACAGATATCCAAAGCAAAATCAACACTTCTCTGGAAAGGCAGCTTCTCTAGCTGAAGTTTGATTTTATGAGAAAGTTGCTTGTTTGTCATTATCTTTTGATGCCTAACTTGAAAATTATAAAGTCTTATAAACCACTCCCACACTACTTGATAGCTTAATTCAGTTTATCTAAATCAGAATTTTAAAATTTTCAGAATTATCTGGCAATTTGGAATCCAGCTAATCCTAAAATTCTGTAAATCCTGATTCAGACAAAACACACCTGCAGAGGCAATGGTGGCAGCTGCTGCCAATATTTTTCTTTCAATTTTTACCTTTTAGCAGGCGTTTCTGCTGCTCGCCCACAAGATTCTTCCAGAATGACAGGAGTGGGTATTACTGAGTTTGTCAACACTATCGATGTTTTACAAAATAACTATCTTGCTGCGTAATACATGTTGGGTTGTGGGCAGCAGCATCTATTGGTTCAATTCCAACATTCTTTTTAAAAAGTACGCAAAAGCTCTCGTCAGCTGTACCATAAAATTTCTCGTATCCTTTCAATTCGTTTAGATACTGGTCTAGGTCTGAGTTGGTCAATGTGCTTTTCTGTTGTAAATTTTCATACTTGAACGGGAAGTTATCGTGATTCGGGTTTGGTGTATGAAGGAACAAAGCATCACTGTAGCTATCGAAATCAAGAATTACGGCATAGAGCTGAAATTTCTTTTTTAGCTTTTTAGTCTCTGTTTCAAGTAGCTCGAAATGTCTGAATAATTTGTCCAGATGTGGCTTTCTTCTTTTAAAGCTATTATCTCCAAATCCTTTCCAGTCAAAATGCATGTGCCAATTGTCGAACCATGCATTCGGGTCGTCAAGGTTTAACCAAGACATCTTTTCTAAATCGTTCTCTGTTGCAAGCCTTCTATAGTACTTCTTAAGTCCGCGTTGTTTCTTCATAATCAAATTTGACACGCCAATTTATTCACTGCACTTGCCACCACTCCCTCTCCTCCTCTACTTTTCATTTTCTACGGTTGCCTCCTCTCCCAAACCACCTCCTAATAATGCGTATGGTTCACCACCGTGCCCTTCAGGTAATCCAGGTTTTTCTTGCTGTCCTGGTTGCTGTAGTTAGCCTGGCTGTGGCCGTAGACGCGGAGGATGCCGCGGTTTAGGGTGATGACTTCTTCGGCTCCCTTGCCCATGAAATCGAACATGTGGAAGACCGGGTCGGGAAAGTAGAGCTCGCCGGTGCCTTTGTTGTTGAGGCGGAACTTGTACCAGAACACCTCGTCCTGACCGTTGCCGCGCCAGTTGCCTTTTACAAAGTCGGGGTTACCGTTGATGGGGTTGCCCGGCCACTTCTTGATGAGGTTACCTTTGTTGTCGAACCAGTAGAGCTGGCTGGAGAGGTAGGGCTCGTTTATCTGGCGGTTGCCATAGGTTCTGCCGCCTATCACCACCTGCGGACCCGGCACGTTCTCCAGGAAGTTGCCTACCTGCACCTGCTGGCTGTGCTCGGCGGTATTCTGCCAGAGGATGTCGCCGGTCATAGCTTTGTACACGATAACGCCTACTTCGCTGTTGGCTGTTACAATATCCAGGTTGCCGTCGCCGTCTACGTCGCCGAATTTGTAGGAGTCAGCGTGGTCGTGGTTGTCGTCGAGGAGGTCGAAGCGGTCCCAGATTTTTTTGCCGTTGGCGTCGAGCAGCAGCGAGCCGACCAGCACTTCGTCGATGCCGTCTTTGTTCAAATCCACGGGGTAGACGTAGTGGCCGAGATTGTCTTTTTTCCGGTTTTCGGTGTGCTGCCAGAGCTGCTTCAGGTTAGCGTTGTAGGCGGTGATGTTCATGGTGCCACCCATGTCGGTGAAGGCCACCAATTGGTTCGGCTGCCCTTTTTCGAGTTTGCCAATGGCCAGCCGGAAGTTGTTGTACACGTGCGGCAAGGGCTTCGTCGGCCATTCGGTTTTGCGCTTTATATTTCCGGTTTGTCCGTCGGCTATCACCAGCCATTCTTTGCCATCCATAAAACGCCAGTGCGCTACTTCGGCTTTGCCATCTTTATCGAAATCCCATAGGACGCCGGGCGCTTCGAATTCGGAACGTTCTTTCGTGTATTCTTCCGGGGCTTTCCAGGACCAGAGTTCTTTGCCGCTGTGGTCGAACATAGTGGCTGAGAAGTCGCGTTCCAGCACCATGAAGTCTGTCTGCCCGTCGCCGTTCACGTCGCCGAATTTTACGGCGTTCGACTGGGGAATTTTGTACTCCTTCAGCAGCTTCACATCGGGGTGCAGCTGGTAGGGTTTGATGTCTTCTTCGGTGAGGCTGGGATTTTTGCTCAGCACCAGCACATCGACCACGGCACCTGTGTTGATGCGGGTAATTTTCACATCGGCGGTGCCAGCCTGCAGCTCAAAAGTACCGCCCTGCTTCCAGGACAACTCACCCCTGCCGAAGGTATCTGCTGTTACCTTGTCGTTCACGGCTACTTTAAACCCGCCCTTGCCCGCCTGGCCCTGGCTCCGGACATAGAGGTAGTAGGTACCGGCTTCCGGTATCTGCACCCGCGTCATCTGGTTGGTGGGGGAGTTGAGCACCAGGCCTGTGTTATTAAAAAGCCAGCCTGACCGTGGACCTGCCTCGGTGATGGTATTACCTTTCGGGATGTCGTGCAGGAAATCGGAGGCCGGAATAATAACGGTCCCCGGCAAACGCTGCACGTTTTCAGCAGCAGTGGGTGTGGTGGCTGGTGCAGCTGAATTCTGAGCAGGTGTGGCGCACGACCAGAAGATGGCGCTGCAGGCCAGGGCGATGATTGTTGTTTTTGTTTGGTGCATCAACTGAAGGTTGGTGATGATTAAACTGTGCTGATTTCTTTATCCTGAATAGAAAATTAATACCACCAGTTACCGCTTCGCTCAAACTGGCGGTATGTTTCTTTTCAATAATTCGCCAGTATAAAACCTACAATAATTGTCATTTCGACTGCAAGGAGAAATCTGGCACAATACTAACCCAGATTTCACCCTGCGGTCGAAATGACACATTAGATTAAATTTAAACTATCCAGCACACCCATTACCTCGCCGAAGTAACGTGGTATATGGCGTTATCGTTACAGGACCCAGCAAACCGGATGGCATGAGTTTCCAGTTGGAAGCATCGAAAGGTTTGTAGTCGATGTTCACGAAGTTGATTTCGTGGTACTTGCGCCACTCCATTTTCTTCTGGTCCATGTCGCGGATGCGGTTGGCCATCAGGTTGGCTACTTCTACTTTGATGGTGTTTTTGCCGGGCTTCAGGTACTGCCCTACCCTTGCCTGGAACGGTATGCTGAAGAGGGTGCCTACTTCCTGCCCATTTATCCAGACACGCGCGCTTTCACTTACTTTGCCCAGGTCCAGCACGTAGTCGTCTGCTTTATTCGACGGTACCGTGAAGGTGGTAGTGTATTCGCCGGTACCGGCAAAAGACTCAGCTTTCTTATCCGAAAGTTCGGTCCAGGACACCAGGTTTTTCAGCTTCTGTGCAGCCGGTAGCTCCGGACCGCCTTTGGTAAATTGTAGATTCCACTCGCCGTTTACAGCAATGGGAGCGCCTGCGTTTTCGAGGTACTGCCAGGCTGGTGCTCCTGCTGCCGGTGTGTTGCCAGCCTGCAGTATCAGCGCTTCGCCTGATTTGAGCTGCACGCGCACGTTGGTTTTGCCGGAGGCGCTGGTTGCCTTTGCTACGCCGGTTCTGCCGCTTTGCGGGTCCATGATGGTAACCGCCTGCGCCTGCACGTTCAGCGGAATAGCTGTGTCGATATCTTTAGCGGTGTGGTTCACCAGGTAGTAGTACTTGCTGCCGTTGGTGTCGCGGCGGATGAACTTGAGGCCGGTGTCGGTGAGGGCTTCACGCTGGATGTTTTTCTGCTCCAGTGCCTTCTGCACATCGTTCGCCAGCAACACTTCGCCGCTGCCTACTTTTGCTGTTTTAATGCCATTGGCTGCATCCGTGAAATTCAGCTTTTGCACCAACTGCTTTAGCTTTTGTTGCCTGCCACCCAAATCATACAGTCCGGGCACATCGGTTGGCAGGGCCTGCAGGATAACAGTCGCGCCTTCGTTTGCCAGGGCTATCGCTCTTTCGAAAGTAGGCACGGCCAGGTATTTGCTTTGCGGGATAATGAGCACTTTATGCGCAGGGGCAGCTGGAGCTGTAACAATGTTTCCATTCGTTACTTTAGAATCCTGCAGCATTTTATCCGATACAAAATCAACGGAGTAGCCGGCATCCATGAGCTGCTGCGACTGCTTGTAGAACTGCGTCGGGTGCAGCCATTCGTCAATGTCGTGTACTTTAATCAGCATTTCCATACCGGCCGGGTTGCTCCACACATCATGGATAGGCCAGTACATAAGCAGCTCGTTGTCAGCTTTGCCGGATTGCAGGACAGACTGCACCCGCGTGATGTATTGGTTGAAGCCATCGAACTGCGGCCAGAGGCTGTTGGCTGGCGTCAGGTTGAGGGAAGCGTAGAACAGCCATCCCGGCCACTGCACATCTTCCGGCGAATAGGTCACGCCGTGGTAAAACACGTGGTTCACACCCGACAGGAACACTTGCTCCACTTCGGGCTTCATCTGGGAGTAAGACGTTTTGAAGTGCTCGCCCAGCCAGGTAAAGGTTTCGCTGGAGGTCAGGTTTTTACCGGCATTATGCGCAGCCGACGAAGCGAACTTAAGCATAATCGGGTCCGGGTCTACGTTGCGCACATCGGCGCTGTCGCGGCGAAGGCCGGGGATGGGGAAATAGCTGGAACCAAATGTTTCGCACTCCGGAATGTCCACGGCGGCATACAGGTCGAGTAGGTTCCCCGGGGAACCGTGGGCCTGGTTTTTGGTGATGCTGTTGTGCTTGTGCGCCCAATTGTTCCAGTTCTTGTAGAAGTTCTCGTACAGCAGCTCGCCCATGGTTTCGCGGTAGTCGGCTTTGAGACGGGCAATTTGCTCGGTTCTTTCCTTGCTGGCCAGTTCCTGCAGGTGCAGGCGCAGGTCATAACCACGGCGCTTCTGGAATTCTTCAAAGAACTTGTCTGTCCAGTCGGCTCCATACACTTCGTAGCTGTCGTTGTAGAAAGCCCTTACTCCGTGGTTGCTGCCGCCAAAGGCTTTGGTGAACGGCTCCAGGTACGCATTCACCGCTTCAGCAGACAGGTGGTCGAGCGTGAAGCCTACGCCACCAGGGGCGGCACGTTTTACCATCTGGCGGGTTTTGCCATTGAAAGCAGCGTAGACGTTCCAGGTGCCGGAGCCGGATTTGGGGGTCCAGTTCAGTTTGCCGTCGGCGGTTACTTTGTCGGTGATGTTCAGCACTTCGCCTTTATCGCTGTAGGCCATAACCGCCTGCAGCTGTGGCTTCTGTCCCCGGTTCCTCGGGTCGTTCACTTCAACTTTCTCTTTCAGCGACTGTCCGCCTTTCAGGGTGTAGTTTTGAATGATAAGTCGGGTAGCGGCATGCTCCGGCTTCACCTGCGGACCGCCAAACGGCCAGCCGGTGCCCTGCGTCATGTCCACGCCCATGTTCAGGTCGTTCGCTTTCTTCACGGTAAAGTCAAGCATGTTCATCCACTGCGGCGACAGGAAATCGATGTAGCGGCTTTCGTAGTCTTTGGCGCCGTAGATGGGGGCTATCTCCACACCACCCAGGCCGGCTTGGGCGTATTCGTTCATCAGCCGGTCGATGTTCTTTTCATCCACAGCACTGCCCATCCACCACCAGCGTGTCCAGGGGCGGTTCTCTTTTTTCACTTCGGGCCACGCGTTTGCCTGCTGCTGCGCGGCGGCTCCCTGTGCTGTTGTTCCGGTGGTCGACTGCGGCTGACGGCAGTTGCTCAGCATCATGCCGCAAACGGCCAGGGCTACAAAGAATTTATTTTTATAGGTCATTCGTATGTTAATTTGTGCGTACTCTACTTTTATTGAACAAATGGTTGTTTATTGCCTTTGACTGAATTTGGGTTTGTCAGTTTAATGTTTCTCTGCTTTTACTTTCTTTGCTGCTGTCAGACGCTCGCAGGTCTTGAAGACGCTGCGAGGTCATTTTTGTCTGAATCAGGATTTACAGGATTAGTGGATTAACAGGATTTTGTTTCCTGTTTTTAACTTTCGTTGCTGCTGTCAGACACTCGCAGGAGCTGCGCACACTGCGAGGTCTTTTGAAACAGAAAAGTAACCAATTACTTAGCTATGTTTATTCTATTTAATCCTGTTCAAACATCTGTTTAAACCAGGCTCAGACAACAATGACCTCACAGTGTGCGCAGCTCCTGCGAGTGTCTGGCAGCAGTAACTCAGCCAAAGCTGAAACCTAAAATCCTGTTAATCCACTAATCTGTTTAATCCCGGTTCAGACAAACTTCTGACAATCTCCCTAGCCCAGGTAAAACACCTCTTTCAGCGGTACGCTGACCGGGGAGTTATCGGGGTTGGTTTCCATGATATCGGCCATGTAGGCCCACCACTTCTGCACGATCTCGGTGCTGCCGAGGTCCTGGGAGGAGGCGCCTGTTTGTTTCTGCACGGCAAAGAGCGTGTTTGTTTCTTCGTCCAGGAAAATGGCGTAGTCGCTGATGCCGGCATCCTTCAGGAGCCTGGCCAGCTCGGGCCAGATTTTGTCGTGGCGTTTTTTGTATTCTGCCTCGGCTCCGGGCTTCAGCTTCATTTTAAATGCGAATCGCTGCATATCGGTTATTATTTTACAATTTCACCGTTAAGGTAATATCTTCTTTGTTTGTGCGCTTTGTTTTTATCCAGAGCACCTTCTGCTGCACATCATAATACCAGCCGTCTTTCTTATCTAAAGCTGCTGCATTAGCGGCTGCGGCTACTTTCTTGCCATTTTCGGTGATGCCCACCGGTGCTTTTTCGCCTGCCCAATGGATTTTTGCCAGGTAGTTATGCGAAGCCGGTTTAAAATTTCCTTTCGGTTTAAGGATGCGCAGGTTCAGGTGCTGCGAAGTCAGTTCTGAGGTGATTTGCGTGACGGCGAATTCTCCTTTTTTGTACTGCAGGCTCCTGCCGTCGTCTTCGTACAGGTCGAAGGTAGAGGTGCCGTGGGGGAAGATGTCGAGGGTGATGGTGTTCACCGGCTTCTGGCCGAAATAAATCATCTCAGGCTGCATCGGGAGGATGGCACCGCCTTTGGCAAACATCGGGATGGAGTCCAATGGCGTGAGCACGTGCACGAACTGTTTGCCATCGTATTGCTTACCGGTCCAGTAATCGAACCAGGTGCCTTCGGGCAGGTAAACGGTGCGGGTTTTGGCGCCTTTGGTGGTTACCGGGTTTACCAGCAGGTTGCTGCCGAAAAAGTATTGGTCGGTGATGTCGTAGGTGTTCGGGTCGTCCTGGTGCTCGAGTACGAGCGCGCGCATGAGCGGTGTGCCGGTGGTGTGGGCGACGTAGGCCTGGCTGTAGATATACGGGAACAGGCGGTAGCGGAGCAGGTCGTAGTTCTTGAAGTTGCGCAGGGCGTCTTCGCCGTAGTTCCAGGGCTCCTTGTAGTTGGGGTGCTCCATGCCCAGCATGTGCGCTACCGGGCTGAGCATGCCGAACTGCACCCAGCGGATGTAGAGTTCCGGGTCGGCCACGTGCTCGAAGCCGCCCATGTTGTGCGACCAGTAGCTCACCCCCGACATGCCCACATTCAGACCAGCCTTGATAACCGGTGCAAAATACTGCCACTCACTCGGCCAATCGCCTGCCCAGATAAACGGGTAACGCTGGATGCCGGCATAACCTTCGCGGGTATGCGCCATGCCACGCATGTTGTTGTGCTCCTGGAATTTTTCGAACGAGGCCTTGGTGTACACCAGCGGGAACACGTTGTGCTTCCATTTGATGTCTTCGCCGGTCGGGCCTACTTTTTCGCTTTCATTCGCCAGGGCGCCAAAGGCGCTGCCTTCGTCGGTTTTCAGGAAGCGCGCGCCCAGGTCGGCGATGCGCTTCACGCCATGCTGCCACCACCAGTCCACCGCCTTCTCGTCGAAATAATTCACAAATTCGCCCGGGCCATCTTTCTCCTGGTATACATAGCCTTGCTCCTGGGCCTGCGCCAGCAGGTTCAGCTTTTCGCCGTTATCGAAGCGCGGACGCAGGTGCAGTCCCACCATTTTGTAGTCCATGGCATAGAGGCTGTCAAACATGCCTTTCGGGTTTTTGAACGTCGGGCGCCATTCAAACGAAGTCGCTCCTTTGCCGCCCTGCTTCCCGAAGATGCGCCAGGTGGAATCGAGGTGCAGGATGTCGGCGGGAATGCCATAGGTTCTGAACTTGCGGCCAAGTTCTACGACATAGCTGTCGGAGGTCAGGTGTTCGTAGCCCCAGGTGCCGCCGCTGTAAGTGCCTACGTGCAGACCATGTGCGAAATCAGCCAGCAATGGGGTTTTACCGGTAAGGGAGGTGTAGCTGTTGAGCAGGGCCGGAAAGCCGGGACCGTACATAAAGTAGTAATCCAGATCGCCACCTTCCGCTATAAAGCTGTAACTGTCTACGTTGCTGTTGCCCATGTCCCATTGGGTGGGATAGGCCGTGTGGAAGAAGATGCCGTAGCCGCGGGTGCTCATAAAGAAGGGCACCGGGCAGTAGTTGGCTTTGAGTATATTGTAGGCGCCCACGTGGTGCGGCAGGCCTTTGCCCCGGCCCACATCCAGGCGCAGTTTCTTATTGCGCTGGTCCAGGAAGTCCATGCGCTCCCCGAAGCCGAAGAAATGCTCGTCAGGCTGTAGCTGCTTGGTGACGGCTACCGCTTCGCCTGATTTTGTCAGGTTGGCCCCACCAGTGGCATCGGCGTTGAGCAGTTTGCCGTCAGTGGTGTATACTTCCAGCCGCACCGGCGTTTTGAAAACTTTGATGTGCAACTGGTCGGTTTTCAGCAGGAAGTGGTCGTTTAGCTCCTGTGTTTGCACCGCCACCTCGGGCCAGTTGTAGTTTATGACGATATACGGCTCGTTCTCCGGAAACTTCCGGTCCCAGCTCGACCTGACGCGGAACATGGCGGGCGAACAGAACTCCAGCTGCATATCGCCGCCGGCAGCGGAAAAGAAAACAGCATTTCCCTGCTTCCGAAATCCGGACTGGTAATTACCCAGCCCCGTTTGTGCCTGTGCCGCAAAAGCCAGTAAGCAGGCAAAAAGAACAAAAAAAGATGTTAACGTTTTAAGCATGTTTGTTGAAAATGTATAAACAACAGCCAACAGCTGTCTGCAAAGTTTTCTGCACCTGACACCACACCCACTACAGCACCACAGGCATTGCTATCCGTCCAGCTCACCTCCTTCACAGCCAGGCCCGGACTTAGGATTTTGCTTAAAATTATAAATTCTGGCAAGACTTTCTATCCTGCCCTGTCCTGAAAACATTTCAACCCTTTGTGAGCTTTTCGTTTGACAAACGCAACGTCTCCCGCTTTCAATCCTCCCAGGTAAAACAGGTTGCAGCATGCGTACTCCTGATCTTTTTGGTTCGGCAAAAGCTAACCATAAGCACCTTGTTTTGTTTTCTCCAGCATAACTTTCAATAATACACCTAAAACTTCAGATAATATTAATAGCAAAAACCTATATTTGGTAAGGTTTTTGCAGACCTCCCGAAAGACAGCTGAAACAACTGCCTACGCTTTCAAATGTTGAATCCAGAAGAAACAGGAACCGGTTAACGTGACCTTACATTACTATACCCCAAAATATATACGGGATAAATATTAAGATATCCTCAAACAACAGCACTTTTTGTTGCAACATTAATATTGACAAACATGAAATTATTCAAAATTTTAAAATATGGGTTTACACATGGTTAGCGTTCCTGTTATCTCACAGGCTCTTTCAGCTTAATAAAACAATTATTTATTAAAATATTCATTTTTTTATTGTTCATATCTGAATCTTTTAATATTTTTATGCACCCAAATTTCCGATTACTTTTAATGTGCCCGACCACCCTTCGACTGCATTAAATTTAGCTACATTTTAAACATGGCTATTATTGCCTACCAGTATCTGCAAGCCAGATCAGGCCTTACCAGATATTCAGTACCTGCTCCGCTTACGACCCGAATTACCTAAACCTCCATACAAAATAAAAACTAATGAAAAAAACAGTCTTCTTTCTCTTCCTGGTTGTGCTTACAACCAGCCACACCTTCGCTAAAACCTGGCGGGTAAACAACAATGCCGGCGACAATACCGCTAACTTCACCACCTTAAGCGATGCGCATGCGGCAGCAACTGCCGGCGACACGATTTACCTGGAAGGCTCGCCCACCTCTTACGGCGCTCTTACCTGCACGAAGAAACTGGTTATTCTAGGTCCGGGCTATTTTCTCGCTGAAAACAACATCGGCAACCTGGATACACAATCCGCAAAAGTCGGATCCTTTAGCATGAGTAACGGCTCCCAGGGCTCACAAATCATTGGATTGGACTTTAACGGATCAACCATCCACCTCATGACCAGTGACATTACGATCAAACAAAACAAGTTTGGCAATGTCAACACCTCCGGCGTTTTAACCTCTTCAGGAGTCATTTACCTCAACTGGGGAACTACATCCAATAATATTATCATCACCCAGAACTTTGGGGTTAACATCAACTACAGTTCTAACAATGCCAACTCCGGTATTCTCATCATGAATAATGTTATTTCGGTGGGCAGCAGCGATAATACCACCAGTACCTGCCTGCAATTATCTGATTTTACGATGGCTGTTGTGCAGAATAATATTTTTGTAAGAGGCAAAGTAAATGCCCACCGGGCTGCTTTTACGAACAATATCATGGTAAATGGTTTTTTTGAGCCACGTGAAAATTCGACCTCGAATAACCTGGCCAGTGCCACCCAGTTTGGAACAGAAAACGGTAACCAGGCGAATGTTGCCATGAGTGCTGTGTTTCTTAACACAGGGTCTCCGGACGAACGATGGAAACTGATTGCCGGTTCACCAGCTATAGGCGCGGGCTATGGCAGCACTTCCGCCAACCCGATCGATGCGGGAATTTTTTGGGGGAACACGCCCTATAAGCTCTCCGGACTGTTTGGCATCCCTGTCATTTATTTTATGAATGTACAGTCTGTTGGCAGCAGCACCGATCCGATTGATGTCACGGTAAAGGTGAAGTCTACGAACTAACCTCCTCCGCCTTTCACTTCCTGTTATATCCGCAAATTGAAAACGTCCTGTTTTCTGACGGGTATCCTCATGCCTTTATTTTTCAAGTTCGTCAAGACAAAAAATACCTTTAACAGGTTTTATTATGAATATAAGCATTTACAAAAGTCTCCTGCTGCTGGGAGTCTGGCTGTGCTGTGCTTTGCTACCCGGCATCTCCTTTGTTCAGGCACAGCAAATCACAAAACTGGAATACTTTATTAACCAGGATCCCGGCTACGGGAAAGCAACCGCTATAGCCATTACAGCAGGAACGGACGTTACCAAGTCGTTTCCGATTGATATAGCAAGCCTGCCAGCCGGCTTCCATAACCTGCACGTCCGGGCCAGGAATGCCAATGGGTTGTGGACTACCACGCTGATGAAAACCTTCTACAAGCAAACGCTTGCTGATGTGGTGCCGGGCGAACAGCTGGCCAACATTACCAAAGGCGAGTACTTTTTTGACACCGACCCAGGCTACGGCTTGGGCACCCCCATTTCCATCAGTCCCGGCCAGGATCTGCAAAACGTCACGCTGGCTGCCGATATCTCGGCGCTTTCCAATGGGTTCCATAACCTGCACCTGCGTTTTAAAAGTGCTAACGGCAAATGGTCCACCACCACCATGACCACTTTCTTTAAGCAGGGCATCTCGCAGGTGGAAGGCGCAGCACGTAAAAATATTGTAAAGGGCGAGTACTACGTGGATACCGACCCAGGCTTCGGGAAAGGAACAAACATCCCGCTCACGGCAGCACCTGATCTTACGAATCTGGCTTTTACACTGGACATGAACCAGGTTTCGGTGGGCAACCACAAGCTGTATATTCGGTTTAAGAATGAACAAGGACTTTGGAGTGCCCCCAGCAGCAGCGACTTTGAAGTAGCAGCCCCCTCCGAACTAATTGTAACGACGGGCGACATAACCGATCCACTATGCGCAGGTGCCACCGTGGCTGTGCCGTTTACAGTAAACCAACCTTTTGGCTCCAACAACATCTTCAAAGCCGAACTTTCCAATGCCAGCGGCAGCTTCGACAGCCCGGTTATCATCGGCACGCTCGAAGGCCAGGATTCCGATACCATTCGCGCCACCATTCCCGCTACGACGGCGGCCGGCACCAACTACCGCATCCGGGTTACGGCCAGTTCTCCAGATAAAACCAGTGCTCCAACGGCCGCCCTTTCGATCAGCAAGCTTCCGAATAATTTTGCCATTACCGGCCTGAGCAGCACCTGTACCGGGGCACAGAACTACACGATCACGCAGGCGGCACAGGGCGAGGCGACCTACACCTGGGAAGTATCGGGAGGCGGCACCGTGGAGGCAACCGGCAGCACCGCCACTGTCAACTGGACCACCGCCGGCACCCACACCCTGAAGCTGACCATAGCCAACGCCTGCGGCAACAGCATTGCCAAAGAACTTGCAGTACAGGTATTGGATGCAGTTCCTGCCTCAGCGCCAACCCTCACGAAAAACAGCCTGCAGCTGCAGGCATCCGCAGCGCCGGCAGGTTCGAATGTAACAGGCTACCAGTGGTACCTGAATGGCAACAGCATTAGCGGCGCCACCGGTGCAACCTACCAGGTAACGCAACCCGGCAGCTACACGGTTGCCTACAAGAATGCCTGCGGCAGCGGCACCGCCTCCTCCCCTATCGTCTACACCAACCTGAAACAGGACCAGACCATCACCTTTACGAGTTTACCAGACCGGCGCTATGGCGATGCACCATTTACCGTAAGCGCTACTGCGTCATCGGGTCTGCCGGTAAGCTTTGAGGTTGCGGCCGGACCAGCCAGCATCAGCGGCAACACCGTTACCCTGACCGGCACCGGCACCGTGACCATCCGGGCAATACAGGCTGGCAACGATACCTATAATGCAGCCACACCGGTAGAGCAGTCCTTTAGCGTGCAGCAGGCCACCGAAAACAACTGCCAGGTAGCGGCCCTGAGCTTCGACGGCAGCAACGACTACGTGCTGGTAAATGCCCCGACCACCACCAGCTACACCATCGAAACCTGGGTAAACGTGACCACGGTTGCCAACAGCAGCATCCTGGTAGGCACGAACAGCGGCGGTCCGGGCTCCAGCTGGTCACACCAGCTCCGCATCAGCAACGGCAAGTTTCAGCATTACCTTTGGGACGGCAGCACACGCATAGTAGAAAGCACCACGCCGGTAGTAGCCGGCGAGTGGTACCATGTGGCTATTGTAGCTACCCAGAACGGCGCCATGCGCCTGTATGTTAACGGCGTAGAAGAAGGCACCACTGTGAATGTGGGTACCCCCTGGAGTTCAGGCACCCAGTACCGCATCGGTTCTTCCAGCAGCGGGTACGGCTACTTCAGCGGTGTGGTGGAAGAGGTAAGGCTGTGGAACGTGGCGCTGACGGCAACTGAAATCCAGGACGGAAAAGCAACTGCCATTACACCAGCACATCCCAAATACGCCAACCTGACCAACCACTGGAAACTGGAAGAAGGCACCGGCACCATCACCGCCGATGCCAAAGGCAGCGCCACCGGCACCCTGGTAAATATGGATGCCGCTACCGCCTGGACCAGCACCAACAGCCCGATAAGCTGTGCTCCTGTGCCAGTTAAACAAAACCAGACCATCACTTTTGCCGAACTAGGGGCCAAAACGTTTGGCGATGCTGCTTTCGAACTTTCTGCTTCGGCCACGTCCGGGCTGCCGGTGAGCTTTGCAGTTGTTTCGGGACCGGCTACGGTTGCAGGTAACAAGCTGAGCATCACCGGAGCCGGCACCGTAAAAGTACGTGCCACCCAGACCGGTAACGAAAGCTTCTACGCTGCTCCTGCCGTTGAGCGAACCTTCGAGGTAGCAAAAGCAACAGCCACGATTCAGCTGGCCAGCTTAACGCAGGTGTTTACCGGCACGGCCAAAACGCCGGCGGCTACTACTACCCCGGCCGGCATACCGGTTACCTTCACTTTCGATGGCAGCAGCACGGCGCCTGTAAATGCCGGAACGTATGCCTTTGAAGCCACCATCAACAGCCCGAACTACGTGGGCAGCGCCACCGGCACGTTGGTGGTGGAACAAGCGTCGCAGCACATCAGCTTTGCCGTTATTACAGATAAATTCCTGAACGAATCGCCGCTTACCCTCAATGCCACGGCTGCTTCCGGGCTGGCTGTTAGTTATGAAATCGTATCGGGTCCGGCTTCTGTAGCGGGCAACGAGGTAACCTTAACCGGGCTGGGAACGGTGGAGATAAAAGCGACGCAGGCCGGTAACGAAAATTACCTGCCTGCTGCTGTCGCACAACGCTTTAATGTTATCAGCAACGTAAAACCAGTCCTGACCATCAGCAACCTGCCTGCAGAGGCTATGGAGGGAGCTGTAGTAACCTTCCGGGTAAACACTGACCTGGCGCCGACGTCTCCCCTGCAGGTATTCCTGACCACTTCCAGCCCAAGCCGCTTCCCGCTTCCTGCCTCTGTTACCATTCCGGCAGGCAGTCTGTATACCGACGTAACGGTAACCCTGGAGCAGGATATCGTGCCGGAACTGGAACTGGCGGTGCAGGTAAAAGCAGGTGCTGCCAACCACACCGCAGCGATGGGCAACATCACGGTAAAAGATGACGATGTGCCGGGACTGGAACTGGTGCTGCATTCTACTGTCGTATCGGAAGGCGGCGGCGCTTTTGCGACACAGGCCACGTTGAAACGCCTGCCTGGCGGAAGCCCGGTTGCCTTCACAGCTAACCTGACCGCCAGCGTGCCGAATACGCTTATTGTACCTGCCTCCATTCCCTTAGCTGCTAATGAAAATGAAAAAACCTTTACCGTTGGCGTGGTAGATAATAGCCTCGCCGACGGCGACCGCCAGGTAAACCTCACGGCTGCTGTATTTGTAAACTCCTGCAGTTGCAACGCCCCGGCTACTTCGTCGGGCTCAGTTACCACTACCCTCACCGTAACCGACAACGACGGTCCGGCTCTGACCCTGAAGGCCAGCCAACTGACGTTACCCGAAGGCTTTGCGACTGCCGGTCGGCTGCGCATTGCCCGCAACACCCCAACCACCACAGCGCTTACGGTGAACCTGACTTCTTCCAACACCAACGAGGCTACTGTACCTGCCACCACAGTCATTGCTGCTGGTCAAGCCTTTGTAGAGGTGCCGATCACCACGGTTAACGACGGGGTAACCGACGGGAACAAGCAGGTGTACTTCCATGCCAGCTCCGAAGGCTTCTCGACCGGTTCGGTGTGGGTGATGGTAACAGACCAGAACCTGCCTGACCTGCAGCTGGCCTCGGTAAGTGTGGGCAGTGCCCAGGTGCAGGCCGGTGCGCTGTTCAACTACAGCATCACTGTTAAAAACTCCGGCTTTGCCACAGCGCCTACAGGCGTGGTTGTACGTGGCTACCTGTCGAAAGATGACGCAATTGACGCGACAGACAAAGTAGTTTCTGAAGATGTTATTGCAGTCTCTATTCCGGCTGGTCAGACAGTACAGGTACAAAACGCCGTGCAGGCGCCGAATACACCGGGCGACTTTAAGATCCTCTACTGGGTGAACCCGGATGCAACCCTGACGGAGCTGCTCAGCACGAACAACAAAGCGGCTGCAGTTGCCCTGAAAATCAACCCCGATTACACAGCTACGGCTCTGGTAAGCAACGCGTATTACCTGAAAGGGCAGCCTGTTCCAGTGACCGGTAAAGCCACCCGGTTTAACGGCGCCGACGCTGCCAACGCACCGGTAGAAGTATACATCATCACCAATGGCTTGCGCAGAACGGTAACAGCTACAACAGACAATACCGGTAACTACAGCACCTCGTTTGTGCCGCTTGCCAACGAAGCCGGTTTCTACACCATCGGCGCCAGCTTCCCGGGCATAGCGGCTACCACCGAACAGGACAACTTCAACATCCTGGGCGTGCGCATCAACAACGGACAGGTGCCGCAGTTCAAAACTACCCTGGACCAGCCGCTGACAGGCACGCTCGCTATCAAAAACATGAGCAACAAAAGCCTCAGCAACTTTACGCTGGCACCAGTAACCCTGCCCAACGGCGCCCAGATGCAGTTCGAAACCGTTCCTACCCTGGCTGGCAATGCTTCTATCAACCTGCCTTACACAGTTACAGGCGCTGCCCTTTCGCCGGGAACCAACTTCGAAGTCGCTAAGCTGCAGGTTGTAGCTACGGAGGGCAATGTACAGACCCAGGATGTGTTCTACTTCTGCCAGGCTCCAAGCGCCTTTCTTGTAGCAGATGCCGGCAAACTGGATGTAGCAGTTTCTTCGGCTACAGGAGAGCGCCTGGTAGAGCTCCGGATCATGAACAAAGGCCAGGGGGCAACAGGAAAAGTAACCGTAAACCTGCCACAGACCGGCTGGCTGACTTCTTTGACACCTGCCGTGCTGCCTTCGCTGGCAACAAACGATACGGCGGTGATGCTCCTGAAATTCCTGGCTACAGCTGACGTTCCGTTCAACTACCCGGTAAAAGGCAACCTGACCATCGACACCGAAAACGGCAACTCCCTGAACATTCCGTTTGCATTCGAGAAGAAATCAGAATCCACGGGTACCCTGAAAGTAGATGTAACAAACCAGTTCACTTATTACTCCGAAGGTGCTCCGAAAGTGGCCGGTGCCCGTGTGGTGGTGAAAAACTACTTCTCCGGTGTGGTGTATGCCGATGGCGTTACCGATGCGACCGGCGTATTTACGGCAGCGGGTATTCCGGAAGGCAAGCACCGCATTGTGGTGGAAAAAGAAAAGCACCAGCCCTACGACGGCACAATCACCATCAATCCCGGCGGCACCACCGAAACATCGGTCTTCCTGAACTACCAGGCCATCACCTTCAACTGGTCGGTTGTGCCTACCGCTGTTGAAGACAAGTATGATATTACCCTGGAAGCGAAATTCGAAACGCATGTACCGATGCCGGTGGTAACCATCGACATGCCGAAGACGCTGCCTCAGCTGACCGGCGACGAAATCTATGCTTTCAAGGTAACGCTCACCAACCACGGACTTATTGCTGCAGAAGACGTAGCGCTCAACCTGCCGCAGCACGACCCGGAATATGAATTTGTGACCAATTACGAACCTGCCCGGTTGCTGGCCCAGCAGAGCATCCAGGTGCCGTTCATCATGCGCCGCCGCGACACTGCTGCAGGTGGTGAAACGCTTGTGGCAGGCGGTCCGTCCGTAGAGGCTATCTCCGAGTTCCTGGGTATTGCGCCCTCACAGTACACTACCATGGCAACACAGGCCGGCCTCAACTGCCGCGACTTTGCGCAGGTGGTATACTGGTACTCCTGTAACATCTCGACCGGTCTGTGGCAGCAGGGCGGTGCGCTGTTCTCCTTCGAAGGCCGCGTGTGCGGTGAAGACGGACCTGACGGCGGCGGTGGCGGCCTCGACCCCAATGTGATTGGCCGCTATGCCGAAGCCTTCCCGAGCTGCGCCATCTGCCCGAGCCCGGATAATTTCAAAGGCAAACCCGGCTGGCAGCACCCGCAGTTTGTAACAGGCGTAACCAGCTGCGTGGACTGTATCAACAACCTGATTGGTGCCGTGGCCAGCTGTATACCTGGCAGTAACTTAGCTACCGGCGTTTCTTCTGCCTCCTGCGTGTTTGGCAACGTGATGGGCGGAAAAGGACTGATTGATTACGTTCCGTGTGTACCGAACCTGATACCCTTCCCGGTTAGCTGCGCCAAAGCCATCTGGGACCTGATTTTTGCGTGCGGCAACACCAGCACGGGCGGTGGCGCCATGAGCGCCAGTGCATTTGGCGCACAGCGTGCGTTCGACACCGACCCGCTGGGTCCGGTATTCCAGCAGATCGGCAACGACCTGAAGCTGGTAACCGACGCATACGAAGCACGCGAAGCCTGGGGCCTGCATTACTTCGGCAACATGCTCCACAGCGATGCCTGGAAAGACCTGGAGCCCCTGCTTGAGCCTTACATTTCCACGCTGGAAGCCATCCCGGCAGAGGAGCAAACAGCAATTCTGGCGGCGATGCAGGGCTATGAAATTCCGCAGGCTACCATCCAGGCGTTCTTCGTGCGCTGGAACAAATCCATCGAAGCGCTGGAGGCCGATGTGCTGGAGCCAAATGCCCAGTACCCGGACATTATCAACTGGAATCAGGTGCAGGCCTGGTCTTATGTAATGAAAAACGCTTATGATGCTGCCGTCAGCAAAGGTTACAGCTCTGTGCTGGATATGCACGATCAGGTGAGAGCCGAGCTGGACGAGCTACTGAACGAGCAGAAGAATGCCGTGTGTGCCTCTGTGAAAGTGCAGTTCAGCCAGCAGCTGACCATGACCCGCGAAGCGTTTGAAGGCACCCTCGACATCTTCAACGGCCACCCAACCGATGCTATGGAAATGCTGAGCGTGAACATCCGGATTACTGATGCCAACGGCGTACCAAGCAACGGTGTGTTCGAAATCCAGACCAAAAGCCTGACCAACCTGTCGGATGTAACCGGCTCAGGCGCCATTGGTTCGCAACAAAACGGTATCGTGAAGTTCCTGTTTATTCCAGAGCGTGATGCAGCGCCTACCGTGCCTGTGGTATATAACTTCGGTGGTACCGTTCGCTACTTCGACCCCTACGCCAAAGCCATGGTGGACCTTCCGCTGGCAGACGTGCCGCTTACCGTGAACCCGAGCCCGAACCTGATGCTGCACTACTTTATGGAACGCAACATCCTCGGCGACGATGCACTGACTAAAAATGTAGTGGAGCCATCCCTGCCTGCCGAGCTGGCGGTGATGGTGGAGAACCAGGGCTATGGTCCGGCGGTGAACATGATGATTTCTTCGGCACAGCCTAAGATCATCGAGAACGAAAAAGGCTTGGCAATCAACTTCAACATTGTAGGCTCCAACTTTCAGGGGCAACCGAAAAAGCTGGGCGTGACCGATATCAACTTCGGCACCATTCCGGCACTGCAGACCCGCATCGGGCAGTGGTACTTTACCAGTTCGCTGCTGGGCAAGTTCGTGGAGTACCAAGCCAGTGTGGTACACGCCAACAGCTACGGCAACCCGGAACTGAGCCTGGTGAAAGGCGTACAACTGCACGAACTGACCCGCAGCATCCGCGCCTATGGCACTTCCGAAGACGTCATCAACGACTTCCTGGTGAACGATGAATTTGATGCGCAGGACGTACCGGATGTGATCTACTTCTCGCAAGGCAACCGCACCGAAAAAGTGATTGTAGCAGCAAACGGAAGCTTCAATACCCAAGTAGCAGGTCCTTCCTTTACCAACACCTTAACCGTAACAGCTTCTGCGGCTGGCTGGAACTACATCAAACTGCCGGACCCGGGCAACAGGAGGTATGAACTCGTAAGCGTAACCCGCAACGACGGGCAGGTAATCCCGCTCAGCAATGCCTGGCTTACGTTTGTAACCTTGCCGGTGAGCCGCCCGCCGGTGTACGAGAACAAGTTCCACTTCGTAGATAAGTTTGCCTCCACCAGTCCTGTTACCTACACCCTGGTGTGGGCGCCTAAAAACCTGAACGTACCGGAGGTGGTGAGCATCGAGGGAATTCCGGCAGCGGTTACTTCCGAACAAGTGGAGCACGTAACGGTGAAGTTCAACAAGAGCATCGACCCGACCAGCTTCACGCACGAAGACCTGAGCCTGACCTTCCAGGGCGGCGCCAACATCATGAGCAATGCCGTGGTGGTCACGCAGCTCGATACGGCTACTTTCAGCGTGGACCTGTCTGCCCTTACGACCGGCAACGGCTTCTATAACCTGACGGTGCAGGCAGCGGGTGTGCAGGACATGTACGGTATCAGCGGCGAAACTGGCAAACAGGCCACCTGGACGCAGTACCTGACGGTACCAGCCGTGCAGGCATTCCAGGGACTTCCGGAAGGGAACGTGGCAGCTGCCTTTAACACGGTGCAGGTGCTCTTTAACCTGCCGATCGACGAAACCACTGCCACTGCAGAACGCTTCAGAATTCTGAAAGAAAATGTACTGCAAAGCGGCTTGGTAACTATCGATTCGGTAAGTGCAGACAAGACGCTGTTCTACCTCTCCGGCCTGGGCAGCATCCTGACCCAAAGCGGTACTTACAAACTGGAAGTGGACCTGCCAAACATCAAATCAACAGACCAGGTAGCCGGTATGGCAGCCCAGTCCGTTGAACTCCACCTGGACAACAACGGGCCGCAGCTGGTAAAACTGGCAGGCAGCACAACTGGCGGCCTCGATGCACAGCACATCAACGGTGTAAGCATCGGGTTTAACGAAAATGTGAAAGGCTTCAACACGGCCGCTTTAACGCTGACCCGAAACGGGGAGGTACTGCCGCTGGCCATTGACCAACTGTCCAACACCGACCTGCAAAACTGGACGGTCAGCAACCTGGGCATGCTGACGTATCCGGAAGGCAACTACACCTTCACCGTGAACCTGGCAGGCCTTACCGATGCGATTGGCAACGCCGGAACCGGCACCCAGGCAATCTCCTGGACGGTAGACCGTTCTGCTGCTCTGGCCATCACAGCCTTAGCTGTTGGTCCGGACCGCGGCTTCTCCGCTACCGACGGCATTACCGCCGGCCTGGCGCAGCAGGTAAGCTTTACCCTGAGCGCAGACGCTTCGCAGGTAACAGTGTGGCAGGTAGATTTGAGCGGTGAAGTGGTGCTTAAAAACATGACCAACATAGCGGCAGGCGCAGTTACGGTTCCGGTAACGCTGGTTTCTGCCGGCAGCACCGGCATCAGGGTAACGGCAACCGGCACCAACGGAGGCACTGCCACTGCAGAAAAGCAGTTATTCATCGACCAGGTGCCACTCTCGGCGCAGTGGCCGGTGCTGACTAATCAGACCACCGCCACGCATGCCGATGCCATCCAGCTGACTTTCAATTCCAGACTCCTAAGCGATACCGAACTGCTCAGTGCCATCAGCATCAGCAGAAACGGCACATCGGTGCCTGCCACCGGGCTGAGCGTACAGAAAGTAAGCGATACAGAATACCGTATTGCCGGTCTCCGTACCGCCATCAGCCAGGCAGGTAGTTACCAGCTCTCCTGCAACCTGCAGCCACTGGCGAAGTATAGCAGCGGACTGGCAGGAACAGGAACAGCAGCTGTCGCCTGGACGGTAGCCTCCACGAACCAGGCACCAGTAGCTAACGCCGGCGCTGACCTGGTTGTTTCGACAACAGGCGTGGTGATGCTCGATGCATCTGCCTCTACGGACCCAGAGGCAGACCAGCTGACTTACGAGTGGGTAGCGCCCGAAGGAGTTGTCCTGAGTAATGCCACTACCGCCAGTCCATCGTTCAATGTAACCTTAGCCGACCAGGGCAAGACGTATATGTTCCTGCTGATTGTGCGCGACGGTGACTTGTACTCGACGGATGTAGTCAATGTAAAAATGAATCTGAACGCGGCAACCGGTATCACGCTGGTGGGTAAAGTACAGCTTCAGGGCAGACCGGAAGCGCCGCACGCCAGGTGGCAGACGCCACTGCACGTGTCCATCTTCCAGTCGGGCCAGGCTACACCGCTGGCTACCTATCAGCCAACCACCGACGAAAACGGCAGCTTCTCGCTCAGCAACCTGGCTGTGGCCGAAGGCAACTACGTGGTAACCGTGAAAAACAGCCACACCCTGACAGGCGCCCGAACCGCTACCTTAGCTGCAGGAGCCAACACAGTAGAGTTCGGGGAGCTACGCGAAGGTGATGCCAACAGCGATGACAAAGTCACCATCCAGGACTTCAGCATTCTTGGTACTTCTTACAACCTGGCACAGGGCAGCACCGGCTACGACGACCGCGCCGACTTTAACGAAGACAACGAGGTAACACTGCTGGACTTCTCGCTCCTGTCGGGCAACTTCAACCAGGCCGGCTACAAAGTAGCCCCCGGTTCATACGAAGAGCTGCAGGGCCTGGAGGCCGAACTGAGCCAGATGCGCGCGATGCTCTCCACTTCGCCTGTTTACCTGGAGCTGGTGAAACCATCTGAACAACTTACCAAAGGCGAAACCTTTACCATGCCTGTTATGCTTCACACCGGTGAGCAGGAGATAGATGGTGCGGAAGTGCACCTCACTTTCGACCCGACCAGGCTGAAGGTAACAGCTCTCACCGCCGGCACGCACCTGCCGGTCGTGCTCCTGAACAAGTTCGATAACGAGCAAGGCCGCATCAGTTTTGCAGCCGGTGCCTTCGCCAACTTACCAAAAGGCGACCTGGAGCTGTTCAGCATCCGCTTCGAAGTGATTGGTGAAACAGGCGAGTCGGCGGTAACCTTTACCAGCACAAGCCCTGGCCAGACCAACGTCACTTACCGGGGCAGGTCCGTGCTGAGCGGCACCTCGGGCGGAACAGTAGGCATCAAAAACTGCAAAAACTGCGACGGCAAAGAAGTGGTAGCCTACCCGAACCCGACCAAAGACAAGTTCATACTCTCCTTCCGGGGCTACACGCAGGAACTCGGCAAACTCACCATCATCCGCATGGACGGTGCCGAGCTGCAGACCCTGCCGCTGGATCTGCGCCAGGGCAATGCCGTGGAGGTAGACCTCACCGACTATCCAACAGGCATGTACCTCATTCGCCTCGAAATAGGGAATACCACTTCTGTTCATCGGGTGCTTAAACACTGATGATGCCAGGTAAGGCACAGGCCGGAAGCGCTATGCTCCCGGCCTGCACCTTGCCTTTCTGCCAGACCAGGAGCATTCTTACATGAACAGCTTCAGGCAAACTGTACTACACACATTTTACCAACAACACTATGAAAAATTATGAACACAACCAGACATCCCGGTACAAAGACAACATTCTCATGAAAACAGTCTTTACATTTCTGGCCCTTTTTGCTTTTTCCCTGGCCCAGGCGCAGGTAAAGCTGCTGGTAGCACCAGCCGAGAAAGTGGTGACAGAAGGTGACGTATTTACCCTGGAAGTAAACGTGGAAACCGGTACACAGCCACTCGATGGCGCCAACATCTTCCTGGCTTTTAACCCGGCGGTGCTCCAGGTGCAATCGGCAACAGCAGGCAGCGGGCTTCCTGTCCCGCTTTCGCCTGTCAGCTTCGACAACACCACCGGCCTGGTGAGTTATGCCTATGGCGCTTTTTCCAATTTCCCCAGCGGCAACTTCAACCTGTTCACCATCGAGGTTAAAGCCACGGGCAGCGGGGTGAGTGTACTGAGTTTTGTTTCGAGCAACGGTATTGACACAGAACTTTCCTACAGCGGCCAACCTGTTCCGGCAGAGCAGGTAAACGGAAAAGCGACGTCCTCTCCCTCGTCAGCACCGCTACCGGTAACCCTGCTGTACTTTAAGGGCAGGAGCACGGCAGCAGGAAACCAGTTGTCCTGGGCAACAGCCACGGAAGACAACAGCAGCCATTTTGTAGTGGAACGGTCCGGGAACGGAAGTAACTTTACTGCCATTGCTACCCTGCAAGCCGCCGGCCTGAGCAGGCAACAAATCCTATATACCTATGCCGACAAAGCGTCGGCAACGCTTACGGGCACCCACTATTACCGCCTGAAGCAGGTCGACCTGGACGGGACGTTTGAATATTCTTTTATGATCGCGCTGGATAACCAGGCAGCTGCCAGGGCAGGCATTATCGCTTACCCGAATCCGTTTACCGATGCCCTCACGCTGGCTTTGCCACGAGGAACGACGGCAGAAACAGCTGAGGTCCTGCTCACCACCCTGGAAGGTAAAATCCTCTACCAGGCTCGCATGACATTACCCGACGGAGAAAAAAATATCGTGCTCACCGGCTTGCCTGTAATATCGGCCGGGCTGTACCTGGTCAGGCTTCAGCTGGACGAGGAGCTGTACTTACTCAAACTTACAAAGCGATAAGTAGATAAGTAGAAGAGCAGCAGTGGCCGTGGTGGCTGGTGCAGCAAAGCAAAAAATTTAATGGCAGGAAAAGTCCTCCTTTGAAGTCAGGGCCGTTTCATTCAAAATATTTATAGCGCGCGGGTTCCCCTCGTGTTTACTACTCGTGGCCTCTGGCCGCCGTAAACTGACTGTAGAATGGTTCACAACGGCCAGAGGCCGCGAGTAGTAGACACGAACGAAGACGTTCGCGCCAGGTTTGTTAGAATGAAACGACCCCACCTTCAAAAAGGGACAAAATACCTCTTGCGTAACCTGATTTCGTTCTGCAGCACCGGCCACCACAGCCTCTGCACTTCAGCGTTTCAGGACAGTACAGGATAGAAAGCCAGCAGCTGTTGTGTAGTTTAGAACCTTTAGAGAATATTCAACAGTAACTAAAGGATGAAGAAAAAGAACATAATTTTCCTGGTAATGCTATCGGTGCTGGCCCTGCAGTTTACGGGTTGTAAGAAAGTAGTACCGGAAACAGAGAACCTGACAGCCGATCTGCCAAAGCTGGAGTGGATAAAAGAGGTAGGCGCTAAAACAATGCCTGCTAAGAAAACCGTTTTTGAGGTAAACGGCTACGGTGCCGTGAACGATGGCAAAACACTCAACACCAAAGCCATTCAGGCGGCCATCGATGCCTGTGCTGCCAAAGGCGGCGGTGTGGTTACCTTTAAGCCGGGCCAGTACCTGACCGGTTCTATCTTTGTGAAGAACGGCGTAAACCTGCGCATCGACAAAGATGTGGTGATTTTAGGCAGCCAGAGCCTGGAAGATTACCCGGACATGAAATCGCGGATTGCGGGTATCGAGATGGTGTGGCCGGCGGCGCTGATAAACGTACTGAACCAGAAAAATGCAGCCGTAACAGGCGAGGGTGTGGTACACGCCCAGGGAAAACCGTTCTGGGATGCTTACTGGCAACTGCGCCGCGAGTACGAACCCAAGGGCCTGCGCTGGATTGTGGACTACGACGCCAAACGCCCGCGCACACTGCTCGTTTCCGAATCGTCTGATGTAACGGTGAAAGGCGTTACCTTTAAACAAGCCGGCTTCTGGACCATCCATGTCCTCTACTCCGACCACGTCACCATCGACGGCGTTATTATCCAGAACAACATCGACGGGCACGGCCCCAGCACCGACGGCATCGACATCGACTCCTCCTCCTATGTGCTGGTGCAGAACTCCGACATCGACTGCAACGACGACAACTTCTGCCTGAAAGCCGGCCGAGACTGGGATGGACTGCGGGTAAACAGGCCTACCGAGTATGTGGTTATCCGCAACTGCATTTCGCGGGCCGGCGGTGGCCTGATCACCTTTGGCAGCGAAACCTCCGGCAGCATACGCCATGTGCTGGCGTACAACCTGAAGGCAAAAGGCACAGGCGTAGGCATCCGGTTTAAGTCAGCAACGACCAGGGGCGGCACAGTAGAGGAAATTTACATGCAGGACATGGAAATGAATGGCGTCGGTACACCCATCGAGGTATCGATGAACTGGAACCCGAGCTACAGCTACTCCACCCTGCCCGAAGGCTACAACATCGAAACGGTGCCGCAGCACTGGAAAACCATGCTGATGCCGGTAGAACCTGCTGAACGCGGCATTCCTAAATTCCGGAATGTGTACATCTCCGACATAAAAGTAACCGATGCCCGCAGAGCGCTTTCCGCTTCCGGCATAAAAGAATCGCTGGTAGAAAATTTTCATCTCGAAGACATTGACATCGAAGCGAAAACGGCCGGCCAGATCAACTATGCCAAAGACTGGACGTTTGATGACGTGGACATAAAAACCGCTGACAACAGCAAAATTGAAATAAAGAACAGCACCGGCGTGAGTTTATAATTCGCTTGCTGTATTGCTGCAAAAAAGCCCGGCTCCAGATTTCCTGTGGCCGGGCTATTTAATTGTGAGGAGCAGCGGGTGTGGTGGCAGCTGCAGCAGAATTATCTGAACCACAGATTTAGCGGATTTAAGGATGACACTGATTTTTCAGCAAGACTTACCTGCTCCACACTTACTTTCTTAAACAGATAATTTTGCTGCAGCTGCCACCACAGCCACCGCTCCTTTGTATTTTTTTTAGTACGCCCTGCTGCTACCGGTCCGTTTCAATCCAATAAAACAAGGCATCTTTCTTTTTCCAGTACATCTCGCCGTTCCGTTTAATTTTAAGGGAGCTGTCTTCTACCGGGATCTTGTAAAAATCGCGCAACGAAACCCCGACATGAACCGTGGCACGGACGGGACTGCTGTAACCGGAAAAACCGATGGCTTCTGCATACAGCGTGTCGTTTTGAAAAAGAGATGCATACATGCCGGTGGGGTAAGCCTTCAGCACCAGTTGGTGCAGGTTGCCTTGATACACCAGGCTGGAATCGCTCCTGCTCAGGGCACCAGCTTTCAGGCTGTCGACCAGCACCTCCACCACTACATTCACCCCGATTTCCGAAGTCAGCAGCAGTTCATGCGTGGTTGCCGTAGTTGCCTGTATGGTTACGGTGGGTTTTAGCCTGGCGGTATCGGTTTTTTGCCCATGCAGCAGCAACAGGTTGTCTTTCCTGGTCCAGGTGCCTTGCAGTACCTGTTGCGTTCCCATCAGGCCTGGTGCAGCGTAAGTGAAGGTAGAATCGGCAGCGATCGTTAGCTTTTGCTGCCCGGTACTATAATAACTTCCGAAGTAGATCCTGCCAACCGTACAGGATGTACCGCAAATAACAGAGAGAAACAGAACAAGCTTTGCAACCGGACCGGCATTTCTGTGTAACATCTCCATGTTCGTTTTACTTAACGTTGTTGTTTCCTGTGTGCAATACGATAACGGGTAAAACAAAGACTACGCTTACGGCTCCGGCAGCAGGCATTTTTATCGGGTAAATCTGCCCACCTACCAGCACCAGCCCACAGCCGGACCGCCTGCTAAACGGTACAATACCCCATGCTACAGCATGTTAAGCAATATTTCCAGGCGAAGCAAAAAGAAGCCAACTGAAAAGGGCCAGGCCTGCCACAATCTTTATTTCACCAAATCGTTTATTAGATAAAAACAATTTTGCATTTTTATAGTATATCACTTTTACGAGGCTACCCCTTTCCACATGTCAACAGAAACAAACTTACTATTCCGGCAGGCTAACTGGTTATGGTTGGCGCTGCTGCTGATTTGCGCTTCCTTTTCGGAAGTAGAGGCCACGCACCTGCGGGCCGGCAACATTACCGTAAAGGGAGACACTACGTCTACCCCAAATCCATTGCGGTATTTTTTCAGAATGGTGCTTTACACCAACAGGCATTCGGCAGGAGAAGACCAGGCGATAACGATCAGTTATGGCGATGGAACGCAGCAAACCATCCCCAGGGGACCGGTAAGGCAGATAAGTCCCGAAATAGACCAGGAGGTATTTACCTGGGACCATACGTTCCCCGGACCTGGTACCTACACCATTAACTGGATCGGGGTGAGCAGGAACGGACGTAATCTTAATCTGGCCGCGCCGTCGGATGTATATAATCTCTACCTGGCAACCACGATTAATATCAACCCTTTCAGGGGCTACAACAGTTCGCCTGTGCTAAACAATCCGCCCATTTATTTTGCCAATGTGGGACGAAAATATGCGTATAATCCTGCTGCCTACGATGCCGAAGGCGACAGCCTCTCATTTAAGCTGGTACCACCCCGAACAAAGGCCCTCAACACAGAGAATATTGTTCCGGTGCCTGGTTTTACGCTGCCGAATGTTTTATTTGGCTGTCGGAACGCAACTGATACAGGTCCAAGTGCTTTTACCTTAGACCCCCACACCGGCCAGATGGAATGGGATGCGCCTTGCCGCACAGGAGAATATACGGTAGCCTTTGTGGTAGAGGAATGGCGGAAGTCGCCAGGGGGCGGCGCTGTAAAAATCGGGGAAATAATGCAGGATATGCAGATTATGGTACAGGAAAACACGAACAGGCCACCGGTACTCTCGCCAAAAGATACCTGCATTGTGGCCGGCACCACGCTGCATGGTGTAATCAGCGCCACAGATCCGGATGCAGACCTGCTGTTTTTAAGTGCTATGAGCGGCATTATGCCACCTGCCCAATTCACGCCCCGCGCCAGCAACGCCACTACAACAGGCGTGGCAGCAGGCGACTTTACCTGGACACCTTCCTGTGCCGATGTGCGGGAACAGCCCTACCAGGTCCTCTTCAGGGCGGAAGACATAAAATCCAACATTTCTGAAAGGCAGTCAGACATGCAGCCCTGGAACATACGGGTAGTGGCGTCGCCGCCGCAGAACCTGGCGGTGCAGGCATCCGGCAGACATGTGCAGCTCAGCTGGGACCGCTACACCTGCCCCAATGCCGCCACCTTCCGCATTTACCGCCGCACAGCCTCCTCCGGTTTCACCCGCGATGCCTGTAACGCGGGCGTGCCGGCCAACTCTGGCTATGTGTTGGTAGCGGAAGTAGCCAGCGACGCGACTTCCTTCCTGGATACCAACGGCGGAGCAGGACTTTCTCTTTTTAAAAAACACTGCTATGTGCTAACGGCCGGTTTCGCCTCTCCGGGCAATGGACAGAGTATCGCCTCGGCAGAAGCCTGCGCCCCACCGCTTATCCTAAGTTCAGATGCAGAGGTACTGGACCAGTTGGTGCAGGTATACCCGAACCCGGCACAGGGCAGGCTGCAGGTGGAGCTACCGGGTAATATCAGCTGGAACAGCCTGCGTATCTACAACGTTGCCGGTATGCTGGTACAGGAAATGCAGGGGAACGGCCGGAACAGCATCCGCCTGGAGCTGCCACAGCTGGCACCGGGCCTGCACCTGCTGCAGGTTAATACAAACAAAGGCCTTGTAACGAAACGGGTACTTATTGAATAGCGCTTTCTTTCCTGTTCAGGAGCAGAGGCTGTGGTGGCAGCTGCTGAAAAAGATAAACTGCTTCAAGTTTTCAACTTGGAGCTTTTAATGACGAAAGTTTTCAACTTTCGAGTCTGCGCATCCAAGCTTTTTAGCCACGCAAGTTGAAAACTTGCCTTATAATATGCTCCAAGTTACGCTGCGCTAAACTTGAAGCAGTTTTTTTCTGTTTTTAAGCAGCAAAGACAATGGTCGCAGCTGCAGCAATTTTTTCCCCTACAAGATTAGCGTATAGCAGGTCATGGGGTGGTTCCTATCCTGAAAAGGAAGTGAATCGCTCGCCCCTACCCGCTTTTCCGGTGCAGTTTCTGGTACTCCAGCGGGGTGAGCTGCGTGATGCTTTTAAAACAGCGGTTGAAGTTGGACACGTTCTGGAAACCGCTGTCGAGGCAGACCTGGCCGATGCTCAGGTTGTTTTGCATCAGCAGTTTGCAGGCATGCCCTACCCGTATCTCCTGCAGGAACTGGGTGTAGGTTTTGCGGGTGTGCGTTTTGAAATAGCGGCAGAAGGCATTGGGCGTCAGGCTGGCCACCGAAGCCACTTCGTCCAGGTTTATCTTTCTTGAAAAATGTGCCAGCGTGTAAGAATATATTGCCGACATGCGCTTGGTCTCCGCCTCGTTCAGGGAGCTGTTGAAACCGGCACTGGAAAGATACGCCACCTCCTCGGTAGCGGCAATGGTTTTGAGGGTTTGCAGGAGCAGCAACAGGCGGTCGAGGCCCGTGGCGTTGGTGAGGTCGGCCATCAGGTTGCTAACCTGTCTGCGGGCGGTTCCGGTAATCCGGATGCCGCGGCCTGCTTTGGCGAAAAGCTCTTTCACGGCCCCCAGCTCCGGCAGTTCCAGGAACGTGTTGCCCCAGAAGCCGGCCTTAAACTGCACCACCAGCGCCTGGCAACTGCTCTCTGTTTCGTCTTTCGACGCGGCTTCGTCGCTGCGCCAGAAATGAGGCAGGTTGGAGCCAATCAATATCAAATCGCCTGCCTGAAAGTTTTCGATACTATCGCCCACAAACCGGATGCCGGTGCCTTGTTTTATAAACGTCAGCTCCAGCTCGTCGTGGTAGTGCCACTGGTTGTAATACAAGGGGTTCACGTTGTCGCGCACTTTAAAAGACTGCTCGGGCGCAACGTCCACTTTAATCAGAAAGGGCTTCATCAGTTAAATTCTATCCAAAATTTCCACACATTACCTAAAAATATGGTAAGATACTATCAAAACTGGTTAATCCATAGCAATTCTGCCTTTAATTGATTTCGGAACTTTGCAAACGTTATGTAAACCTGCAAATCTGCTTGTGCTGACGGGTGACGTGTTCCGGCATTCGTAACCACTTTCGTTTATCGAATAAATGTTAGTTAGCTTTTGCTGCAGATTGTTAAATTTGTAAAATGGCATACATAACACCAAGCGTGCTCTAACAGATGAAACTTATTATATGAAAGTCGGATTATTTGTTCCTTGTTACATCGACCAGTTTTACCCGCAGGTAGGTATTGCAACCCTGCAGCTGCTGGAAAAACTGGGTGTAGACGTGGAGTATCCCCTGCAGCAAACCTGCTGCGGACAGCCCATGGCCAACTCAGGCTTTTCTTCCATGACAGGCGGCTGCGATGCCAACTTTGTCAGAAACTTTACCGGTTACGATTATATAGTGGCCCCGTCGGGTAGTTGTGTGCTGCACATAAAGGACCACCTGCACGACGATAAAAACCCGGAGGCAGCCACTCACATCCGGAGCCATATTTATGAGCTGTGCGAGTTCCTGACGGATGTGCTTGAAGTGAAGGCATTAGATTCAAAATTCCCGCACAAAGTGGGCTTCCATACCAGCTGCCACGGCCAGCGCGGCTTGCACCTTTCGCAGATGACCGAACTGAACGCCCCGGATTTCTCCAAGCCCGGTTACCTGCTGAACATGGTAAAAGACCTGGAGCTGATTCCCCTGAACCGCAAAGATGAGTGCTGTGGCTTTGGTGGCACCTTCTGTGTTACCGAAGAAGCCGTGTCGGTGAAGATGGGACGCGACCGGGTGCAGGACCACCTGGAACATGGGGCAGAGTTTATTACCGGCGGCGACGTGTCGTGCCTGATGCACATGGAAGGCATCCTGAAGCGACAGAAAAGCCCGGTGAAAGTGTTACACATTGCAGAAATTTTAAACGGACAATATGAGTAGTTCAACATACGTAGCTCCTACCGACCACGCCAAAGCGGCAGATAAATTTATGGAGGATGAGGAGCGGGTAAACTGGCACGACAAAGCGCTTTGGTTTATCCGCCAGAAACGGGATGTGGCTTCCAAGCAACTGCCCGAGTGGGAGCTGCTGCGCGAAACCGCTTCACAGATAAAGCAGAACGTACTGTCTAACCTCGATACTTACCTGGAGGAATTTGAACGGCACGCCAAACAAAACGGCATTACCGTACACTGGGCAGCCGACGCGGCAGAACATAACCGCATTGTGTTGGATATTATTAAACGGCACGGCATTCAAAAGCTCGTAAAAAGCAAATCGATGCTGACCGAAGAGTGCCACCTGAACGATTTCCTGGGTGATAACGGCATCGACGTGGTAGACACCGACCTGGGCGAGCGCGTGGTGCAACTGGCACAGGAGCCGCCAAGCCACATCGTTTTACCCTGTATTCACAAGCGCAAGGAAGAAGTGGGCGAGCTGTTCCACCAGCACCTGGGCACTGAAAAAGGCGCTTCCGACCCTGCATACCTGACGGAGGCGGCACGCCAGCACCTGCGCGAGAAATTCCTGACGTCTGATTTAGCTATTACGGGCGTAAACTTTGCCATTGCCGAAACCGGCGGCTTTGTGGTGTGTACCAACGAAGGCAACGCCGACATGGGCGCGCACCTGGCCAAAGTACATATCGCCTGCATGGGCATCGAAAAGATAATCCCGAAGGCTGAAAACCTGGGCGTGTTCCTGCGCCTGCTGGCCCGCAGCGCCACTGGTCAGCCCATTACCACCTACTCCAGCCACTTCCACAGGCCACGCCCTGACCAGGAAATGCACATCGTGCTGGTAGACAATGGCCGCAGCATACAGCTGGGACGCAAAGACTTTTACAACTCGCTTAAGTGCATCCGCTGCGGCGCCTGCATCAACACCTGCCCCGTGTACCGGCGCAGCGGCGGCCACAGCTACCACTATGCCATCTCCGGCCCTATCGGGGCAATCCTGGCGCCAAACATGGACATGAAAAAGAACGCCGACCTGCCGTTTGCCTCTACCCTGTGCGGTTCCTGCTCCAATGTGTGCCCGGTTAAAATCGACATCCACAACCAGCTGTACCAGTGGCGGCAGGTGCTTTCGGATGGCGGTTATGTGCCTAAAACAAAGAAAATAGGCATGCAGGCGATGGCTACGGTGCTTTCCAACCCCACTATTTACCGCGTTGCGGGCAAATCAGGCAGGTTTATGATGAACCTGATGCCGGGGCTGGCTAACATGAAAGCCGTGAACCCGTGGGCGAAGCAGCGCGAAATGCCGGAGCCGCCGAAAGAAAGTTTCAGAGACTGGTACCTTAAAAACAAGAAGAAATCATGAGCAGCCGCGAAGCCATCTTAAACAGAGTAAAAACAAACAAGCCTGCTGCGGTAGCTTTACCCCAGACCTTAGCCTTCCCGCCTGTTCCGGCTGATGCCTGCATCGAGAAGTTCGCCCGCACAGTAGAAGCTGTGGGCGGTACCGTGGTGGAAGTTACGAACTTGGCCGAAATAGGCGCTTACCTGAAAAAGCATTACGAGTCGCCGGAGCGGGTACTGAACACGGTACACGGTGTAGGCTTCGGACAGGAACTCAGCGGCCCCATAGAAGACGGCCACGTGCTGGCGAACCTGGAGATTGCCGTCGTAACCGGTTCGGTTGGTGTGGCAGAGAATGGCGCCGTTTGGGTGAGCGAAGAAAACCTGCCGACACGCGTGCTGCCTTTCATTACCGAGCACCTGATGCTGGTAGTAGCGGCAGAAAACATCGTGAGCAACATGCACGAGGCGTATGTGCGGCTGGATGTATCGGCCCCAGGTTTCGGAGCCTTCATATCAGGCCCGTCAAGAACAGCCGACATCGAGCAGTCGCTGGTAATCGGCGCACACGGGCCCAAGCGGGCGCATGTGTTCATCCTAAAGTAGGAGCTGGCCTCGCGCCTGCCCAATCGTGCACCGAAAATAACACAGATTTCTCCGTTAAAGCTGCTTCGTGGAATTAAGCCCGGAGCAGCTTTTTTTATGATTTTTGCCCAAAGTCGTCAGGTTAAGAAGTAAAATCAAAAAACTAATTTAGGTTTAGGCCATTTTCCTTTCGATACAGTTTACCTGATGAGCCTGCTGTTAAGTAGAACAATTCCGTTGTCCCCTTTGAAGCTAATCTTGCAGGAAGCAATCTTAAATGGGTGCGCTAGTGCGAGCTTGTAGCTCGTACTTTCATTTCTCAGGTAAATAACTGTATTTCTACCTAAATCAGCTTTGCAAAACAAGACTTAATGCTTTACTTCTGGCATGTAAGTACGAGCTACAAGCTCGCACCAGCAAAATGAACTTTGCTAAAGCACCTTTTCTTTTTCCCTACAAGATTAGCTTTGAAGGGGGACTTTTCTCCTCATGTATTTCATGTGTAACATCCTTCGCTTAAGGAGACATCAATGCTCCTACTTCTTAGCCTGACGGCTATGGCTTTTAGCCGTACAAATTTCTTTTCTGCACCAGCCACCACAGCCACTGCCGCTCCTGGAAAAGTGTGATCTACTGCCCAAAGTGTTTTATCGGCTCAAAACAGCTCTTTGTATAAAACAATTAATTCCCGCCTTTCGTCTATTTTATTTTACTCTTAACTGAAAAAACGATGGCAGCAAGTAACAGAGAAACGCTAACGAAAGTTTATGAGGCAATTAATTCAGGCAATCTAAACGAACTTGATAAGTACATTGATCCGGGTTGTGTGGAGCACTCCCCTGACCCGATGGTACCGACAGATAAAAAAGGTCCTGAGGTCGTTAAAGAAATAATCAGCTTTTACAGAAAAGGCTTTCCGGATCTGAAATTTAATGTAAAGCATTTTGTAGAAGAGGGTGATATGCTGGTAGCGCACCTCGAAATCACAGGCACACATTCAGGCGACCTGATGGGAATGCCTCCTACCAATAAGCCAGTAAAGGTAGAAGGCTTTGACATGGTAAAGTTTGCGAACGGCAAAGCAATAGAACACTGGGGCGTGACTGACACAGCCGCTTTAATGCAGCAAATCGGGATGGGGCCAAAATAGCAACAAGAAAACGGGCAGACGACAAGCTGTCCGTTCTTTCTGCCTTTCCTTCTTCCAGAATTCTTTCTGACTGTACCACCTACTACTGCCCCGGCAGGTAAATGTAATTCTCCTCCCCCTGAAAAACGGATTCAGTCAGCCTCTGCTTAAATTTTTTTTGTTCAATCTGAACTACTTTACCCCCTCCTGCTGTCATTTATAGGTAAATCCGGCTTTCAGGGCTTCTCAAGCTATAGAAGATAAAAATTTTTATAAAAAAAGCTTCAATACAGGATACCACCGGATACATATTAATTTTTTTGTCCTTATTTTTCAGAATTAACAACTTACCTAATCCCTATACAGGTTAGATCTTATTTAATCAGCACACGGGATAACTGTTGTTGTTAAATTTAACGAACGTTAGTACAACATAAAAAAAGCAGCTATAACATCATTTTACCGCACATTTAACAATTAATTTTATTTAAAATGAAGAAGACCCTCGCCAAGCAGTTAGACTCGATTAACGAGTACGAACGAGAGCCGATTCCGCAGAGCAAGCTGAAAGGGATGAAGAGTTTTATCGGTATGTATGCCGGGGAGCATATTGCCGGAACCGAATTTGTAATAGGTCCTTTGTTTGTCGTACATGGTGTAAGTGCCATTGACCTTTTTGCAGGTCTGTTGATAGGCAACCTCCTGGCTGTGTTGAGCTGGGCGTTGCTGTGTGCGCCTATTGCCGTTAAAGCACGCCTGACGCTGTACTACCAGCTGGAGAAAATCTGTGGCAAATACCTGGTATCGGGCTACAACATCGTGAATGCGCTGATGTTCTGCTTCCTGGCCGGCTCTATGATTGCCGTTGCCGCCACGGCCGTAGGTATTCCATTCGATATCGCCATGCCGGGCCTCGACGACCTGTATCCAAGCAGCATTGGCTGGGTGGTTACGGTACTGTTTGTAGGTTCTGTGATTACCGCGGTGGCTATCCTGGGTTATGAGCAGATCTCCCGCTTTGCCAATGTCTGCGCCCCCTGGATGATCCTGATCTTTGTGGCAGCTGCTTTTGCCGTAATGCCACAACTGGGCATCACTTCTATCAGCAGCTTCTGGGAAGTAGCTCAGACTAAAATCTGGACAGGCGTTCCGGTAGAGGGGTATACTAAATTCACCTTCTGGCACGTGATGTTCTTTGCCTGGTTTGCCAACATGGCCATGCACATTGGCATGGGAGACCTTTCTATCCTGCGTTATGCCAAGAAGTGGTACCACGGTTTTGCTTCGTCAACCGGTATGTTCATCGGGCACGTAATGGCCTGGGTTTCTTCGGGTATCCTTTGTGCTGCTGCCGGCGGCGAAGTTCCTCCAGGCCCTATTGCTTACGCCAGTGCCGGTATAGCCGGTGCCATGTGTGTGATGATTGCCGGCTGGACAACTGCGAACCCTACCATCTACCGTGCCGGTCTGGCCATACAGTCTATCATGCCAAGCGTGAAGCGCTGGAAAGTAACCCTTATTGTGGGCCTTGTTACAACAATTGCGGCCTTCTTCCCGGCGCTGGTGATGCAGCTGCTTGGTTTTGTGGCCCTGTACGGACTGGTGCTGATGCCAATGGGCGCTATCATCTTCATCGACTTCTGGGTGATGCCGAAGCTGGGCATGGTGAGCAACTACGCCAGTGTGAGCAAAACCAACTTTAACGTGGCTGCCGGACTTACCTGGCTGGTAACGTTGGTTATCTGCCTTTCGCTTAACTTCTTCCAGGATGTCGACATTTTCTTCCTGGGCTTACCGGGCTGGTTTGTTGCCTCTGCGCTTTACATTGTACTGAGCAAACTGTACCAGCGCAAATCAATTGTTACAGAACAGCGGATAAAGGCTGCCGTTAAAGCTTAGTTTCATCACTTAATTTAGTTTCGTTATGCAAGTCATTTTAAAATTCATATCGCTTATCGGGCTGCTGCTAACGGTAGTTCCTTCTTTCCTGGTTTTCTCGGGAGCTATTGAACTGAGCTTCCACAAAACGCTGATGTTTATTGGCACCGTGCTGTGGTTCGGCACCGCTCCGTTCTGGATGAACAAGAAAGAGCAACCGGAAAGCTGATCAGCTAAACCCAGGCAGGTACAGCCTGCAGGACAAATTTCAACCTGGTTATCCGGGTAATCAGGCAAAAGGGCTAAGAAAAATTCCGCCGATGTGTGGGGTATTTCTTAGCCCTTTGCGTTATATTGCCAACCGATTACCGGTTAAACACTTATTTTCATTTCACGCATTTCATGTTAGCACTTTTTGGCCTCTTCTACCACTTCATCGGTGGTTTCGCTTCCGGAAGCTTCTATATTCCCTACAGCAAAGTAAAAAAATGGTCCTGGGAAAGTTACTGGATAGTGGGCGGCATCTTCTCCTGGCTTATTGTTCCGCCGCTTGCCGCTGCCATCACCGCTCCGGGTTACCTGGAAACCCTTCTCAACACCGACTCGGCGACCCTGTTTTACACCTACCTGATGGGGCTGCTCTGGGGAATTGGCGGTCTGACATTCGGCCTCTCGATGCGTTACCTGGGCATGTCGCTGGGCATGGCAATTGCGCTGGGCTACTGCTCCGCTTTCGGCACCCTGATTCCGCCTATCTTTTACGAGATCTACGGCACCCACGGCAACGAGAAAACCATCTCCGAGATTGCCAGCACGCTTTCCGGGCAGATTACGCTGGCCGGTGTGGCGCTGTGCCTGATCGGGATTGCCATTTGCGGCAAAGCCGGTACCATGAAAGAGAAGGAAATGCCGGAGGATGAGAAAAAGGCAAGCATCAAGGAATTCAACTTCCCGAAAGGATTGCTGGTAGCCACATTCTCGGGTATACTGAGTGCCTTTATGGCCTTTGGGTATGCTACAGGCAAGCCGATAGCCGAGGCTACGGTAGCCAAAGGCATCGACCCGCTCTGGCAAAACAACCCGGTGCTGGTCGTGATCCTGCTGGGTGGCTTAACAACCAATTTTATCTGGTGCGTGTACCTGAACCTCAAAAACAAATCGGCCAGCGACTATACCGATAAACAGACTCCTCTGGCCCGTAATTACTTTTTCTCGGCGCTGGCGGGCATTACCTGGTACCTGCAGTTCTTCTTCTACGGCATGGGCGAAAGCCTTTTTGCACAAACTGGTTTCGGCTTCACCAGCTGGACACTGCACATGGCTTTTATCATTATCGTAAGTAACCTGTGGGCCATCTACCTGAAAGAGTGGCGTGGCGCCAGCAGCGCGACCATGCGTATGATTACACTCGGTATTGTTACCGTTATCCTGTCTACAGTAGTGGTAGGCCTTGGCAACTACATGGCAGGGGCTACCGGCGGACACTAACAGCAGTTATCCCTGAAATAAAGAAACCCGCACCTCTGGTTTAGCTCCGGAAGTGCGAGTTTTGTGCTTCTGAGGCTGTGGTGGCAGGAGCAGCAGTATTTTGCAGGTCATTTTCCGGCTACTTTGCCCGTTCTATTTCAAATAAGGCGCTAGCTCCTCTAACTTGTAAGCAACATGGAAGTCACTGACAGCCATGCAGGCGCTGCCCAGTTCCAGTTCGACGTTAAACACCAATTCACCTTCCATGAAATACATATTCAGCTCATCCATTTTGTAGTCCCGCAGCGGTTCTACTCCGTCGAGGCAACCTTCGTTTTCTGGGTCATTCGCTATCTGCCGGAATTCAGTTTGTAGCCGTTTGTTTACCTGCTGCAGTAGCTCGTTTTGACGGTGGTTAAAGAGCGAGGAATTGGCAACCTTCACTTCCCGGCCGTTTTCAACTTTGTACAGACTATACACCCAGCTGTAACGGCCTTTGTAATCCGCTTCCCCTACAGCGACGTGCTTATGGTCCCGGAAGGTGCAGGTTCTGGTGATGATCGGGTCGTTTACTTCTCCGTCTATTTCATCCTCTTCCTCCGGTTCATCAGCCATTTCCTCTTTTTCTTCGCACGTCACCGTGAAGAAGGAGGCGGTTGCTGCTTCGGTTGCAGCAGCACTTTCAGCTGAATGCTCTGTTTTGGCAGTTTCCGCACCGGCAGCAGGTTCTTTTTCGGTTGGGGCAGCGCTTGCTTCTCTTGCCGTTGAGCTACTTTGGCCACAGGCCGTGAAAAGGCAGAGGAGCGCTGCTGCCATAAATGTATTGGGAAAGCGTTTCATGTGTGGTGAAGTTAATTATGTAACGTATTTGCCTAAAGAGCGCTTTAGCGGCTTTTTGTGCGGTTATATGCATGAAGTTTATAGCCTTCTTATCTAAAGCGTACTCCAATCAACAATATTTGTTAATAAACCTTTTTTCCAGCAATCTATAGTTGTACTTGCAGTCAATGAGTGGATAGTTTTGTTATTTTTTGCGACATTATTTAAAACCCCCAATGCTCTTTGTTCAAATGACTTTAAAAGGGTAGTTGCTGTCCACATTTTAACAGAATCATCTTCATGGTACATTAGATCATAGAATTCCTTTTTGACATGGTCATCTTTCTTCTTAATCAGTTCAATGATTTTCATCATTTTATCATGAGCCTTATTCCCATTTTTGAAATCACCATTTAATGTACATTCCCCATGCTCAGTTGCTAATAAAATAAAGTCTTGGATTAATTTATTCATTTTGATTTTTCATCTTGCACATAACATTAATTGTATAGCAACATGCAAAGCTCTCAGCCGAAGCAAGAAGCACAAATTTTATTAGGCTGTAGTATTGATATCAAAGTTCGTCCACACAATTTCACGGTCAACCATAGTGAACCGCAGAAAGTGGTTATATATGGAGTCAATATTAAAATTTGGCTCTAGCACCAACCACCAAGTTTTATTGTCGCTTTTTAAATTTACTCCTGCTAAGAAGTACATTTTCTTTATTTCATTTTGTGGTTTCTCCCATTTTGTATCTTTATACTTGAGGTAAGCTAATTGATACAACTTTTCCATAATGATATCATAATCACAGGCAAATTGTTCAACAAGGATAATTTTATCAGAAATGTCCTGTCGGTCATTATCAACAAATATGCTTAATTCGACTTTATTGTCTGGTGAAATATTGTCAACATTTCCGAACCATTCTTTGTCCCTGCGGCGATAACTAAGTTCTCCAAATGGTTCTGCATTCATATTAATGTTATTTAGTATGCGGACTAATGTTTTAAGTGTGTATGAAGTAGCGGATTTAAAAGCATAATCTAGGTGTAGTTTGTAAAACACCTTACTATATCTTCTGCTGGCTTGTCCGTTCTAGCCGTGAAACATGTAGGTTTAGTTACAAACTACACCCAGATTCTGTACGCAATGACAGCCAATTTCATTTTCAACGGCTAAAAGCTCTTGGGACGGTTGTTTTATTTCTATTGTTGCCACAGCTTTTTTATTTTTTTATTCCCCACACCCTCAAAGTATCCACTGCAGCATCTTTCGCTATTTCCGTCGAACTTGAGTCCACGGTATAGTAAGAAAAGTAGCTTTTATCTTTATAGCTATAGGTAATGCACAGTTTTTTATTTTTCATCTTGAACCAGTCAGTTTCCATGTCTATTTCCCCGTCCCTAACTTCTATAGTCTTTGCTGTAAATCCATTCTTTTCTAAAGAGTCGGATTTCGATGCATATGTTAGCCGATAGTCCGACTGAGAACTTACAATGTAGTCCGCCCAACTATTGAATATATTAGCTCTAGCTTTCCAGCCGTCAGGTAGCTTCATCAGTCCATCGTTGGGTCTTTCACTATTAAATTTATGAGCGTATTTTTCAGGGTCTAGAGTTAGGTTGTTAATGGCGTTGAAGGCAAGCTTCACTAGCAGCAGTCCAACCAGAAATAGAAGAAACTTGGCCGCATCTTTCACACCGCCACGGTTATTCTTCCATTCCCATTTATAGGCAAAGAAGTAGATGGCAGCAAAGAATAACAGGTATCCTGTGATGTATATCATTAAATTTTATTGTGGCTATCGCTTAGTACAGGCTATGAGCGAGGCATCAGCCGAGGCTTAAAGCCTATGCCGTGTTAAAGCTTGTTTTTCTTCATTTTTTGGTCAATAACATTTCTGTCATAGTCGAGTATCCATGCATTGAACTCAGTGTATATTGGTCTTAATGTTTCTATGTCTTTAGCCACTATATCTAAACCACGGTCATCATACATGTTGAATACAAGCATTTTATCTAAATTCATAAAAAATACCTGACTATTGATTTTTGGGTCTCTTGAGAAATCAGTGTTGGCAATAGCCTTTAGAATATTCGCATAGTTAATCCTTTCTATGGTAACTTTAGCTATAGCCCGATTCCACACATCATCAGGTTCATACAATTGACTTACAATTGAATAATCAACTTCACTTTTTTTGATTTCTGCGATTTGCTGAAAGGCATAGTTGGAAAACATGATTTTACTTCTCTTAATTTTGTATTGGTAGAGAACTATAAAAACTCTGTCAGTTTCACTGAATGAAGCCTTAAATAAAGCTGTTGAACGCTTATTAACTTCTTTAAAGTATTCTTCTGTATTTGTATCCCCAACTTGCAGGTCAAATCGCAAGCCATTCTCCCAGTTGTAAAACAGAGGCATTTTTATTTCAAGCCCGTTGAGGTTCTCTTCTAAGAATTGTCTATATTCTTGTTTTATGGTCACTTCTATAATTTACAAATGGGCTATAACTAAAAAAGGTATTACTCCTGCTACCCTCCCACTACCGGAGGATAAACGGAACCGGACTATCAAATTAGCCAATCCAATATGCCTAAAAATCAAATCCCCACCACCCGCACCGGCTAGAATATAGCCAAGGCAACCACAAATATTTTGTGCAGAGGCAATGGTAACAGGAGCTGCAGAAAAAACGGTCTCCCAAAACATCAAAAAAATCAGCTGCACCAGCCACCACTCCCACTCCTCGGGCGTTTTCCGTTCGGAAAGCGAAACGTACAGCCAGGAGCAGCACCTTCCGGAACAGCCGCTCAGGTTGTTTTCCTGATAAAACGGAGAACCGGAAACAGGGTACAGCAGGATAGCGCAAAGCAGGTTTATAGTTAGTTTTATACTTACTTTCATGAAGGCCTGATCTGGGTGAACATGGATCGGGACGTTTTAATAAATATCGTACAGCAGAAGCTGGGCATCGGGCTGAAGGAAGAGCGGCAGCCGGCCTGTTTTTTGCAGCTCAACTTGATTGCATTTCGGATGAACAGGAGGATAGGCTTTTTAATTTTATTTGCCGCTTTTCTGGCGCAGGCTGCCTTTGCCCAGGTGGCCGACCTCAAGTTTGAGCAAATCACTTCACAGGACGGGCTGCCCCAGAATACGATTCATGGCATCGCCAAAGATAAATACGGGTTCATGTGGTTTGGCACCTGGGGCGGTTTGTGCCGCTACGACGGCTACTCCTTTAAAATTTACCGGAACGACCCGCAGGATAGCCGGAGCATCAACAACAACCGCATCCACAACATCATCAAAGATGCCGACCAGAACATCTGGGTACTGACCTTCCTCGAAAACGAGCTTTGCCGCTATAACTACGAAAAAGACGATTTTGAAAGGACTCCGGCAGCGCAGGTGCCGCCTGCCCTCCTGCAGCAGCTCAGCCGGGAGAAGCACCTACAGGAGAGCAGTTATACCCACGGCCCGTTTAAGTGGCGTATTGATGTGGCCCCCAACGCGCTGGTGCGGCACAACCTGAACACCGGAGAGCAAACCACTTACGACTACAACCCGGCCAACCCGTGGTCGCTGAACGATGCCTATGTAACCGATATTTACAAGGACAACCAGGCTATATTCTGGGTGGGCACCTTCAGCAGCGGCCTGAACAAAGCAAACCTGAACGCCAAGCCCTTTGCCTATTATTACCATGACCGCTTCAACCCCTACTCCATCATCGACAACAAAGTAACGGCTATCGCCGAGGACAAGGCGGGCAATTTATGGATTGGTACCCGCGACAAAGGCATCACCGTTATCGGGGAAAACGGCTACCGGCACTACAGCAGCAACAGCGGCAAAAATACCCTCTACAGTAACCAAATCAGGCGGATCTTCTGCGACAGCAGGGGCTTTGTATGGATAGGCTCGAAAATGGGCCTCGACCGCTACGACCCTGCTACAGCTACTTTCCACCATTTCGCCGATGAAAACCTGCTCAACACAGCCGTCTTTGGGATAACCGAAGACAGTGCGCAGCATGTCTGGATTGCCAGTTGGAGTGGCATTACAAAATACAATCCCGCCACCGATGAGCTGGTGCATTTCAGCCCGGATAAACTTTTAAAAAACGGGCATGCCCGGGTAATCCTGCACGACCGGAAAGGCCAGATTTGGGTCGGGACAGAGGGCGGCGGCGTGAGTGTATTACAAGTAGCTCCCAGTCAAAATGCCTTAACGCCTGTAAAACACATCCTGCTCGACGCAACGCATACTAATACCATCAGCGACAACCGGATAAACACGCTGCACGAAGACAAAGAGGGCTTTATCTGGATAGGCAGCGGCAAAGGTCTGGTCCGTTACAACCCAAGTGCCGATACCTTCCGGCACTTCCCGGCGCAGAGCATCCTGGCAGAAACGGCTATTGCCGCCATCCTGGAGGATGAGCAGGGGCACCTGTGGATAAGCCATAAAAAAGGCATCACGCAGTTACATAAAAAGACCTTCGCCATCCGGAACTTTACACTGGAAGATGGTTTGCAAAGCAACGAGTTTGCAGACGGAGCTGCATTGAATAGCCGTTTCCAGCATAAGTTTTTCCTGGGCGGGAGCAACGGGTTCAATGCCTTCAACCCTGCTGCTATTCTACCCGACAGCACCATCCCCAACACCGTCCTCACCAACCTGCAGATACTAAACCAAACCGTTCGCATCAACCAGGAAATTAACGGCCGGGTAGTACTGACCAAACCGCTCTACCTCACCGATGCAATAGAACTGACCTACAACGACAAAAGTGTGGCCATCGAGTTTGCAGGGCTGCACTACGCCAACCCCAAAGGAAACAAATATGCTTATAAGCTGGAAGGCTTCGATAAGGACTGGGTATATACCGACGCGGGCAGACGGATAGCCACCTATTCGAACCTTGCTCCCGGAGACTATACGTTCCAGGTAATTTCGTCGAACAGCGATGGCATCTGGAATAAAGAACCTGCCGTGCTGAAACTGGTCGTGAGGCCTCCTTTCTGGGCAAGCACCTGGGCTTACCTTGTGTATGCGGCGCTGCTGCTGGCGCTTCTCTACCTCTACCACCGGTATTCCCTGCGGTACAGCCGCTTAAAAGCAAAACTGTCCTACGAGCTGCTCCTCAACGAAAAGGAAAAAGAACTGCACCAGAACAAGCTGCAGTTCTTCACCAACATTTCGCACGAGATTAAAACGCCTTTAAGTTTGATCCTGGCGCCGGTGGAGAAGCTGCTGCACCTGTTTTCGAATAACCAGGTGGTGGTGTCCGAATTAAAAACCATGAAAGCGAACGGCGACCGCTTGTCCAAATTAATTAACCAGCTGCTCGACTTCCGAAGGCTGGAAACCGGCCATCTGGCGCTCCAGCTGCAGCAAAACAACCTGGTGGCGTTGCTGCAAAAAACACTTCGTTCGTTTGAACCGCTGGCAGAAGCAAAAAACATCCAGCTCACCTTTACAAGTGCTGTAGACGCCTGCTATTTCCGGTACGATGAAGATAAGCTGGAAAAAGTAATGGCCAACCTGTTGTCGAACGCCCTGAAGTTCACGCCGCCCCAGGGCTGGGTGCGGGTAACGTTTCAGCTGCAAGACGCAGCAGCAGGCAAAACAGGCGTGATAGCAGTAACGAATACCGGTAAAACCATCCCTGCAAGCGAATACGAAAACATCTTCAAACCATTTCAGCAGGTATCCGGCAACAAGGAAGAAGGCACCGGCTTAGGGCTGGCCTACAGCAAAGGGCTCCTGGAACTGCACGGCGGCACCATAGAAGTAAAGAGTACACCCGCAACCGGTTCCGTCGGCGAAACCACCTTCACTATCGTACTACCAGTCCCTGACCACAAAGGCGTAGCACAGGAGGAAGCAGCTACCGGCCACAGCGAAAGGGAGGCGGCACAGGCAATAACCCACCTCCCGGCACTCGTGGAACAGGAAGCCGGAAAGCCGGAGGAGGAACAGGTGCTGCTGAACGGGAAGGTGCCGCTGGTGCTGCTGGTAGAAGATAATGCAAACCTGCGTAACTACCTGTGCGACTATTTCCGAAACCAGTACCAGGTGCTCGAAGCGAGTAACGGCCTCGATGGTTTTCAGCTGGCTTCACAGGCACAACCAGACCTGATTATTTCGGATGTGGAGATGCCGGGAATGGATGGCTTTGAACTTTGCAGCAAGGTAAAAACGGAGCCTAAAACCGCTCACATTCCCGTTATCCTGTTAACGGCCCGCACGCCCGTAGAAGATGAGATAGCGGGAATAGAAACAGGTGCAGACGATTATATCACCAAGCCGTTCAACCTGGCCCTGCTGACGGCACGGGTGAAGCACCTGCTGATTTCGAGGAACCAGCTAAAGGCCAAGTACCGGACAGAAATCGCGCTGGAGCCAACGGAGGATGTACCGTTATCGGCGGATGAACAGCTGCTGCAAGACCTCCTGCACTACGTGGAAGCGCGCCTGGCAGATGCCAACCTAAACGTCGACGACATTTGCACAGCCCTTGGCGTGAGCCGGACGCAGCTCTACCGCAAAGTAAAAGCCCTGACCGGCCTGGGCGTAGCGGAAATTATCAAAGAAATCAGGTTGAAGCGGGCGAAGCAACTGTTAAAGGAACAAAGATTCAACATCAACGAAATCGCCTACCTCACGGGGTTTTCCGAACCCGATTATTTCCGGAAATGCTTTAAGGCAGAGTTTGGCCTGACCGCATCGGAATACGCCAGGCAACTGCAGGAGCAGTAAAAGCGGTTGTTACTTACCTGTAAGTTGTCGTTCGTTTGCTGCCGGGGTTCAATTCTTCTGAACGATATAAAGGACAGAGGAAACAGGTTTGTGCAGGATAGTCAATGTACCGGCATTCTCTAACTTGCTTACAAACCGGAACTGTTGTTACCATCTTCTATTCCTTACTTCAACAAGATGAAAATCACACTACTTGCCAAACCAGCATTTGTACTACTTTTTCTGACAGTTTCTCATTTGTCTGTTGCACAACAAACAGGCCGCTACGATGCCATTCATTCCGGGGTGCCGTGGTTCGACGATAAAGGAAATACCGTTAGCGCCCATGGTGCCAACATTATCAAAGACAACGGCCGGTATTATCTTTTCGGGGAAGCCCACACCGACACGAGCAATGCTTTTGTAGGCTTCAACTGCTACTCTTCTGCCGACTTGTACAACTGGAAATTCGAAAGCGTGGCGCTGCCGGTTCAGCAGGATGGCAGGCTGGGCCCTAACCGGGTGGGCGAACGCCCGAAGGTGATGAAGTGCCCCAAAACCGGCGAATACGTGATGTACATGCACTCCGACGACCTGGGCTACAAAGACCAGGCAGTTGGCTATGCCACCTCCAGCACCATTACCGGGCCGTATACCTTCCAGGGACCGCTGTTGTTTAACGGGCAACCCATCAGGAGGTGGGATATGGGGTCTTTTCAGGACAAAGACGGTTCGGGCTATATTCTCATTCACGGCGGCTTTATCTACAAACTCAGCGACGACTACAAAAGTATTACCGAAATGGTACACGGCAGTTTTGCCTCCGGGTTTGAGTCGCCTGCCCTGTTCCGCAAAGACAGCATTTACTACTTCCTGGGTTCGCACCTCACCAGCTGGGAACGCAACGACAACGACTATTATACTGCCACCTCGCTCAAAGGTCCCTGGACCAAACAAGGCCTCTTTGCACCCGAAGGCACCCTTACCTGGAACTCCCAGACCTCTTTTGTATTGCCCATCGAAGGTGCTGAAGGCACCACCTATATGTTTATGGGCGACCGTTGGGCTTTCCCGAAACAGGCGTCGGCAGCTACCTATGTGTGGCAGCCTTTAACAGTTTCCGGGCACTCCCTTTCTATACCCACTTACCACGATGCCTGGCAAATAAATACCGTTACCGGTGTGGCAACTCCTAAAATCATTTCCGGAAACACAATCCGGCATACCGATAAAAAGCAGATTAAGTATTCCGGCAACTGGAAGCAATCAGCCGAAGCGGAAGGCATAACAACCAGCAGGTCGGATGGGAAAGGCGATTCGTTTTCGGTGAAGTTCAAGGGCACCCAAATCGGCATGTATGGCCTTGCCGGTCCGGACGGCGGTTATGCCCGTATTCTGCTGCACGACAGCAAAGGGAAAACACTGTATACATCTATCGTTGATATGTACAGCAAGTATCCTGTATCCTCGCTCAAGTTTATATGCCCGGTACTTCCCAAAGGCAATTATACCTTAACGGTATCGGTAATGGGCGAGCGCGGCAACTGGTCGGATAAACGAAAAAGCGACTATGGAAGCACAGGCAATTTTGTAACGCTCGACAAGCTTATTATTAATAATTAAGGCCGGGGCCAGCGTTAGAGCTCCAAAAATATCAACAACCATTTTCATTCAACTCATGAGATTTTTCTGTTTTGTTGTCTTTCTTGCCTGCGCACTTCCCCTCACAGCCTTTGCTGCCCGTCCGAAAGCACCCTCTAATCTAAGGAGTTGCGATAAGGTGACCCCTGCCGGCACCGACGCGAACCCTTTCTTCGGCTGGCATGTAAACGACCCCGACGACAACGAACTGCAGTCGGCTTACCAGGTGCTGGTGGCTACATCGGAGGAGCTTCTGAAAAAGGGAAAGGCCGACACCTGGGACAGCGGTAAAACCCAATCGCGGCAACAGAACTACATCGGCTTTAACGGAAAAGCCCTCCTGCCCGGCACCCGCTACTACTGGCAGGTGCGCACCTGGGACAAAGACGGCAACGCAAGTCCTTACTCCGCTGTGAGTTATTTTGATACCGGTTTGTTTACGGCCAAAGACTGGAACGGTGCCCGCTGGATTAAACGCGATACCAAAGACGCCAACGATTATACCTACTACCGCAAGGCAGTAGAGCTGGGCAAGAAGCCGGTGAAAAGAGCCGTGGTATACCTCACCGCTTACCATAACTACACGCTGTACCTAAACGGCACGTTAGTGGGCAAAGGCCCGGGACACCACTACCCGCAGTATGCCTACTACAATGCGTATGAGGTAACGCATTTGCTTAACCCGCAAACTACCCTGGCCGCCATGACGCACTGGTACGGCGGCGGCCAGGGCAGGCCCAAAGGCGACAGAGGCTTCCTGTTAAAACTGGTAGTGGAGTATGCCGACGGAACTACCACCGTAACGGGTACCGATAAAAGCTGGAAACAAAGTGCCGTAGCTGCCTTTAACCCTGCTACAAAAAGCAGAAACGGGGAGGGCATCGGGTTTATTGATATGATAGACAGCCGTAAAATACTGGCCGACTGGCACCAGCCTGCGTTCAACGATGCGGAGTGGCAGCAGGCTACCGAGCTGGGGCCACATCCCACCCCTCCTTTTACAGGCGAACTGCAGCCCGACCTCACCCGCCTGAAAGAAAAAACCATCAAGCCGGTTTCCGTGAAAAACCTGGGTAAGGGCACCTATGTCATCGACCTTGGTAAAATTTACGCCGGCATGCCGGAAACTACATTCGACGGCGGCGCGGCGGGCGATACGGTAAACATGCGAGGCGGCTTTGTGCTGAACGAAGACGGCACCGTGAATGAAAAATTAAACCAGAGCACCAACCTGGCCTACTTCTTTGTGCTTAATGGGAAAAAGGCTGTTTTCAAACCGGTGGTGTACCTGGGTTACCGTTACCTCCAGGTAAATAATTCGCCGGTTGCTTTAACGCCGGATAACGTCCGCTTTACAACACGCTACTTCGAACTGGAACCCGAGAAAGAGAAGTTCACCTCCTCCAGCCAGATGCTAAACCAGGTGTGGGAACTGATGGTGCATTCGCTGACCTTAGGCGCCCAGGAAGGATTTGTAGATACGCCCACCCGTGAAAAAGGCGAGTTCCTGGGCGATGCCTGGAGCCAGGGCGTACCCGCTATGGCCACCCTAGGCGACAGGGCCCTGACCCACCGGATACTCCTGCAGTTCCTGGACTCGCAGGACCAGTACTGGCCGGACGGTCGCCTGAACGCTGTTTACCCGAATGCAGACGGTAAGCGCGATATTCCGGACTACACGCAGCAGTACCTGCTCTGGGCCTGGGATTATTACCTGCTAACGGGCAACCTGGACTTCCTGAAAACCAATTACGAAAAGCTTAAAAAGATTGGCTCCTTCGTAGACTCCTACAAGAACTCCGCCACCGGGCTGGTGCATAAGCTTGCTGGCGGCAGTGGCCCTTACCAGTACGGCATCATCGACTGGCCTGCCACCATGCGCTATGGCTACGACATGCGTGCCGAGGCGCGCACCGTTATCAATGCCTACGCCTATGCCGGTTTCGATGTCCTTTCCAGAATAGCCAGTGTAACCGGAAACGCGGCAGACGCGGAGGCTTTCCGCGGCAAAGCAGCAGCTCTGAAAAAGGCTTTCAACGAAAAACTCCTGAACGGGGATGGCGTGTACAGCGACGGCCTGCTGGCAGATGGCGAGCAAAGCGAACACGTGTCGCAGCATGCCAACATGTTCCCGCTGGCCCTGGGCATGGTGCCCGAACAAAACAGAAAGGCCGTAACCGAAGCTGTAAAAGCGCGGAAAATGAACGTGGGCATGGTAACTGTCCGTATGCTGCCCGAGTCTATAGGCGAGGCGGAAGAAGGCGCCCACCTGCTGGAACTGTACACCAACCCGCAATGGGACGGCTGGGCGCAAACCATATCGCGCGGCGGCACCGCTACCTGGGAGTCGTGGGATGCCCAGCAAACGAACCAAAGCATGAGTCACCCCTGGGGAGCAGCCGGACTGCTGGGCATACAGCAGTACATCCTGGGTGTAAAGCCCCTGAAGCCGCAGCACGAACTCATCCAGGTAAAACCCCTCGATTTTGAAGGGAAACTGACAAACGCATCGGGTAGCATTCCAACAGACAAGGGAGATATAGAAGTAGCCTGGAACCGTGACTCGAAAAACTACCGCTTAACGCTTACTGCTCCGGCTAATGTAACGGCAGCGGTTTATATTCCGAAAGGAAATTCCACTTCCAACAGCATCAAACTAGACGGAAAACGTGTTACGGCCAAAGAAGCAGGCAATTTTCTGCTGCTGGAGAACGTGGGCTCCGGCAGGCATGTTTTTGAGCGGGAGCTTTAAATAACTGCTGTTTCGCAACCTGAGATAAAGCTGGTTAATTTTCCCCGAAGCGCTTCGGGGAAAATTAACCAGCTTTCTTTTTGGAGGAGCAGCAGGAATGGTGGCAGGTGCAGCAAATTTTTCAGGCATCCGTAACTGGTTTTTTATTTTGGGGGAGGTCATGCGAGGAGCAGCAGCGGGTTTGGTGGCAGTGGCAGCAAATTTTTGGTATTTGTTTGGAGTGTGATATAGCAGAGCAGGAGGAATGGTGGCAGGTGCAGCATAAAAACAGGGTGTCCCGGCAGGGCCGTCGGGCGTTCGCGGCTCGTCCCGAAATGCTTCGGGAGCTCAGACAACCGCTTCATTCCGCACGCTTTACCTCTTCAGTTCAGAAGGGCCGGTAAGCAAAACGATACTTTTCTTCTTAATTGATAACATCAGCTCATAGCTTCCTCCGGAAGCCCCACCGTTTTATATTTTACGCCTTTGGGATAAGTATACAGGTTTTCGGAACGGAATTACTAAAGCCGCATCGTGCTTGCTGCTTACTTTTGCCGGCAACAACGAACAATAGTAAGTACTGGCTGCTTCGTTGCTGTGGTTCAGCAGTTGTTTTTTAATTTGTAAAGTCGCTCAAAAATGAAGATTATCTGCAGCATTTGTTTCCTGTTTGCCTCATGTTTTGTTCTGGCGCAGCAAAAAGGGGTGGATAAAAACTTTCATGTGTACCTGCTGATTGGTCAGTCGAACATGGCGGGCAGAGGCCAGCTGGATGCAGTAAGCAAAGAGGTGCATCCGCAGGTCCTGATGCTCGATCAGGGCAATAACTGGGTGCCTGCCACCGACCCGGTTCATTACGACAAGCCTGCCGCAGCGGGTGTTGGTCCGGGTATCAGTTTTGCCAGGGAAATGCTGGGGAATGATAAAAAAACAAAGATTGGCCTTATCCCCTGTGCCCTTGGCGGTTCGCCTATAAAAGTTTGGGAACCTGGTGCCGTCTATTTAAAAGAATTCCATCCGTATGACGACGCAATCAGGCGGGCACGGCTGGCCATGCAGCAAGGCGTGCTGAAAGGCATTATCTGGCACCAGGGCGAATCGGATAACGATTCAGCGCGAGCCACCGTGTACCTTGATAAGCTTACCACGCTCATCAACCGCCTGCGCACCGATTTGCAGCAACCGGACCTGCCGTTCGTGGCTGGCGAAATAGGTTATTTTAATAAAGTGAATCATATCAATGCCATTATCCATCAGCTGCCGCAGCGGGTACCAACCACCGCTGTGGTTTCAGCCAGAGATTTGACAGACAAAGGCGACAGACTTCATTTTGATGCACCTTCGGCCAGAGAGCTGGGTAAACGCTATGCGGCAGCCATACAGGAGTTGCAGCGCAGGAATGCAAGTAAAGCAGCACTGTTAGCTTCAGGCAAAAAGAAACAGGCGAAACAGCCGGTAGTGGTACTCACCTTCGACGATGCCGAGATCAGTCACTATACCATCGTGGCTCCGCTTTTAAAGAAATACAATTTCGATGCTACTTTCTTTGTATGTGAAATGCCCAGGAAGTCGCCTGCCGATTCGGTGCATTACATGAAGTGGCCCCAGATAGCAGCACTCCACCAGATGGGTTTCGAAATCGGGAACCACACCGGGCACCACAAGAACATGACGAAACTATCGCGCGAAGAGATGCAGCAGGAGGTAAACTACATCGAATACAAATGCAGGGAGTACGGCATTCCCAAACCCATTTCATTTGCCTATCCGGGCAACAGAGCCGATTCGCTGTCGCAGGTGGTGTTACAGGAAATGGGCTACCGCTTTGCCCGGGCAGGCGGCAGTAGCTACTACGATCCTGTGCAGGACGGGAGACTGGTCATCCCCAGCTACACAATGGGGTCGTCGGAAAAACTTGGAGCGCGTACCTGGAGTGCCCTGAAAAGCCTGCAGCCGGGGCAGATTTTAATTTTCACCATCCACGGTGTGCCCGACATCGCTCATCCCGATTACACCACCTCTGTAGCGGCTTTTACCGAGCACCTCCACTATATGAAGCAACATGGTCTTAAGGTAATTGCCGTGCGGGATCTGGGAAAATACATTCCTGCTGATCAAAAAGAAAATCCAGTTACAAAACCGTTAAAAAACACCTATGAGTAATATTTCATGCTTACTGACTGTCGTATTATTTGCCTGTTCTATTCTGGCACATGGGAAAGTGTATTATGTAGCGCCCAACGGCAGCGATGGCAACGCTGGCACTAGCTCAGCCCCCTTCCTGACCGTACAAAGGGCGCATACGGCGGTTGCTGCAGGCGATACCGTCTACATCCGCGGAGGCATTTATAGGATGCAGGAATCGCAGATTTTTGAAAAAACCACTGGCTCCACGCCATTTGCCTATGTAACGAAACTAACCAAAAGCGGTACAGCCGGAAAACGTATTAACTACTGGGCCTACCCCGGCGAAAGGCCGGTATTCGACTTTTCGGACGTAAAACCCGCCGGTCACCGCATCAATGCGTTCGAAGTGACCGGATCCTGGATCCACATCAAAGGACTTGAGGTAGTGGGCGTGCAGGTAACAGTAACAACAGGCAACACACAGTCTATCTGTTTTTCCCAAACTGGAGCTGGAGGCAATAACATCTATGAAGAGCTCAGTATGCACGATGGCATGGCCATCGGGTTCTACCTGACCCGTGGAGCAAATGTGCTGGTTTTAAATTGCGATGCCTACAACAACTGGGATAACGTTTCGGCCGATAAAAAAGGAGGCAACGTTGACGGTTTCGGTGCCCATCCAAACAATGCATCCTATACCGGCATTGTTTTTCGCGGTTGCCGTGCCTGGTTTAACAGCGACGATGGCTTCGATATCATCAGTTCCTACGCTGCCATTACCGTGGAAGACTGCTGGGCTTTCTACAACGGTTATTCTAACGATTTCGAAGCCCTGGCCAACGGCATTGGCTTCAAGATGGGCGGATTCGGAACTTCCACTTCTCCTTCGGTACCGGCAGTTATTCCGCGCCATACCATCCGGCACAATTTGTCTGTGGGAAACAAATCGTCAGGCTTTTATGCCAACCACCATCTGGGCGGCAACCACTGGTATAACAACACGGCTTACTACAACTGGCCTAACTTTAACATGCTAAATAGAAGGGCAGATTACCAGGCTGATGTTCCCGGCTACGACCACGTGCTGCGGAACAATGTCAGCTACTTAACCCGTTCCGACCGCGAGCACCATCTCATTACGGATATAGACCTTGAAAAAAGCACCGTCGACCATAACAGCTTCCTGAACCCGGCCATCACCCTGACGGCTGCCGATTTTGTTAGCCTGGACATGACCTTGTTAACGCTGCCCCGGCAACCGAACGGTGCCCTTCCTGATACAGATTTCATGCGGCCCACTCCTGGAAGCGACCTGATTGATACCGGGGTAGAGGTAGGCCTTCCTTTTAGCGGCGCTAAACCTGACCTGGGCTACAAGGAGGGACAGACTGTATTAAGCTTAAAACCAGCTACCTCACAGGTATCAGCTGTTTATCTGTATCCGGTTCCTGCAGGAGATGAGCTTAGCATCAACATCCCTGCCCGTGCAGCTAAAGCTGTTACCATAAGCATTTACGACCTGCAGGGCCGGAAGGTGAGGTCACAACAGATAGAAATAACCGATGCCCTGCTAATAAGGCTGTGCCACCTCAGCGACGGGCTGTACTTTTTGGAAGCCTGTTATACTGGTACTAATGAGTTGATTACCCGAAGTAAGTTCCTGAAGCGGCAATAGTAAGCTGTATCACCTGTTTTCGTTTGCAGGCGGTATGGCAGGCATACCATCATAGCGGCCTTTTTATTTATTTACAATAGCTATTCACCATGAAACACATTCTTTTACTGTTCCTGTTACTTGCTAACTTTTTCTTTTCACCCAGCAGTTCTCTGCGCGCGCAAAAAGCAAAGCAGCCCATTATGGGCTGGAGCAGCTGGAACCACTTCCGGGTACACATTGATGAAAAGATGATTCGGGAGCAGGCCGATGCCATGGTCGCTTCGGGTATGTATGATGCCGGTTACCGGTTCATCAACATCGACGACGGTTATTTCGGCGGACGTTCCGAGTCGGGGCAACTGCTGGAGGATAAACAGAAATTCCCGTCAGGCATGAAAGCGCTCGCCGATTACATCCACAGCAAAGGCTTAAAAGCCGGAATCTACACCGATGCCGGCCCCAATACCTGTGGCTCTATCTACGACAAAGATGAAAAGGGCATAGGCGTAGGTATTTACGGGCACATAGATCAGGACCTGAACCGCTTCTTCAAAGAGTGGGGCTACGACTTCCTGAAAGTAGACTGGTGCGGCGGCGAACGCATGAACCTGGACGAGGAAACAGAATACCTCAAGATTTTGAATGCAGTGAAAGCACTAAACCCCGATATCGTGTTCAATGTGTGCCGCTGGAAATTCCCCGGCGAATGGGCCATCAAAAAAGCAGACTCCTGGCGCATCTCGTCCGACATCAGGCCCACTTTCTCTTCAGTCCTCAAAATCATTGACCTGAACGCAGACCTGCACCAATATGCTTCGGCTGGCCATTACAACGACATGGACATGCTGCAGGTAGGCCGGGGCATGAGCTACGACGAAGACAAAACCCATTTCACGATGTGGTGCATGCTCAACTCGCCCCTGCTGGCCGGCAATGATTTACGGGATATGTCAGCTCAAACTATTGAAATCCTCACCAACAAAGAGGTAATTGCGCTCAATCAGGACCCGGGCTTTAAACAAGCACAGCGGACACTTAGCGAGCATGGAGTAGAAGTGTGGGTGAAACCATTAGGAGAAAAAGGCAACGCCAAAGCAATAGCTATTATGAACCGTGGCGGAAAAGAAGCCGTGTTTACGCTTACGCCTGAAATGGTTGGCATCAAAAAGAACAGCAGACTTAGAGACCTTTGGTTACATAAGGATTTAGGCAAAGCAGGCAAAGCGAAACAGTTTAGCATACCCAAGCACGGAATTGTTGTTCTGAAGTCAAGCTAAATGATGGGCTGCTGGTAAAAATAAGCTGTAGCTGCCACCATAGCCACAGTTCCTGCTGAACAGGATTTTTCCCTGCCTTTTTAAATTTATTCGCTCTGGTACAGGTATACAGGTTTTCGGAACGGAATTACTAAAGCCGCATCGTGCTTGCTGCTTACTTTTGCCGGCAACAACAACTCTTTGTTAACCCCGACAGCTCTTTACCGAATCGTTTACAAACTTAAACCACCTCCTATGATAAAGATATACATCCAACGGCAGGAGCCAAACCGGTTCGTTCTCATGTTTTTCATTTTACTGACAGCCTTCCTGTTCGGTGCTGCAGCTGCAAACGCCCAAACCTGGACCGCCATCGGCAACGAGAACAAACTGGCCACAGCCACATCTGATTACACTTCTGTGGCGGCAGTAGATGTCACGACAGAAGATGATTTTTATCCCGCAGTACCCTATGTGGCTTTTACCGAAAGTGGCATCGCAAAAGTAAAACGCTACTTTAAAGGCGAATGGGAAAGCGTGGGAGGCAATGTGTCGGATGGGAATGCCAGCTATACCTATAGCTTCGCTGATGCCGTTGGTGGTGTTTATATCAACTATGTGGATGAGTCTGCAGAAGGTGCCAACCGGCTGGCAGTAAAGAAACTGAATGCCACCACCAACACTTGGGAACCTGTAGGCGGAGACGCAGCAAATCTTTACCTGTCAAACGGGAACATCAAACAGAACAACGGCAGCCAGTTAAACAGCTCCCACAACAGCTGGATGGATTTCGACTCGAACAATGTGCCTTATGTTATCTACTCCGAGTTCGGCACCAGCGGCGGCAATCCTTTTGTAAAGCGTTTTAACGGCACCGCCTGGGAAGTGGTAGGCACAGGCGCCATCTCGACAGACAAAGCGCCGGGCGTGGGCATTGTGCTTGATAAAACGAACAACATCCCCTACATCGTGTACCTGGGCGGCACCGGCACCACTGCTCCTCTTAAAGTATATTCCTTTACCGAAGGAAGCTGGCAGCCTTTTGCCATACCTACTACCACGGTAACCTCTTCCGGTGGCAATCCTTACCAAACCATAAACGGTGCCACGTCAGGGGCCGTTTCGGCCTCCCGTCACAGTGCCATCACCCTCGATAAGGACAACAACATTTACATTGCTCACTTTAATGCGGGCAACAGCAACAGGGCTACCGTTATCAAGTACGACCGGGCAGCAGCACGCTGGTTGCTCTCCGGCACCTTCGGGTCCTCCTCCACCTATATCAGCATGGCCCGCAACCACGACGATGCCATTTATGTCTCGTACATCTCGGGCGGTAATACAGCCCATGTGCATCAGCAGAAGCTGGGCGATTCGCAATGGAATGAGCTCTTAGCTGTAACAGGAGCAGGTAGTATAGATTCAGGTACCAGTGCCGTGGCCTTTGCTGTCGGCTCCAACAATAGCGAATACGTTACCTATACCAAAGTAAACAGCAGTGGTGTAAGAACACCCGTCGTGCAGGTGTTTACGCCTCAAGTAGAAGAAGACGACGAAACCCCAACCGGACCAGACGAAGTGGTGACCACTCCCCGCAAAATGGAAGATCTGGGCCGTGGCGTAGTGGCCATCAACCAGGGCGGCGGCAATGTATTTGTTTCCTGGCGTATGCTGGGCACCGATCCGGCCACCATCGCCTTTAACCTGTACAGAAAGACAGGCGATGCAGAACCGGTAATGATTTACACTTCCGGCACCAACACCAACTACTCCGACACCGGCGTGAACACGGCGCAGGCCAACAGCTATTTTGTAAAGCCTGTTATCGGCGGCGTTGAACAGGCAGCGAGCGAAGCCTTTGTGCTGCGTGCCAATGCCCCCGTAGAGCCTTTCCTGAGCCTGCCCCTGCAGCAAATCGGGGATTATTATGTGCACATGGCCTGGGTAGGCGACCTGACCGGCGACAAGGAGTATGATTTTATAGTGAACCGTATTCCCAACGCGGCAGAAAATACCACAAAAGTAGAAGCTTATAAACGCGACGGCACTTTTCTGTGGCGCCTGGACCTGGGCCACAACAGCCTTAACCGCAACGGTATTGCCGGCGGCCCTACCGCTATCAGCAACGGCCAGTGGGACGGCCTCACGGTATACGACCTCGACAGCGACGGCAAAGCAGAAGTAGCCATCAAAACAGCCAACGGCGTTACCTTCGGCGACGGCACCCGGTTTACGCATACCAACGATGCCGACCAGTTTATTTCTGTCCTGAACGGCGAAACAGGCGCCGAACGTGCCCGCATCCTGATGCCGCAGGATTACCTGAGCGTAGGTCCGCTGCAGTGCCTGTTCAACATCGCTTACCTGGACGGGGTGCACCCGAGCGTGGTGGTGGTGGCGAAAAACAGGAATGCCAACGGCTCCTTTAACATGGTCATTTCGGCCTACGACTTCCGGAACAACACCTTAACCGAGCGCTGGAAGTGGCTGCGCGGCAACAGGCCCAACACGGCTGACTTTCACCAGATCCGTATTGCGGATGTGGATGGCGACGGCAAAGACGAGATAAGCCCCGGCGGCTTCGTGCTGAACGACAACGGCCAGATGCTCTACGGCCTGCAGGGAGTTATCCACGGCGACCGCTTCCACATCACCGACATGGACCCCGACCGTCCGGGCCTGGAAGGCTATGGCATTCAGCAGAACAACAACTCCGCCCTGGCCTGGTATTATTACGACGCCAAAACCGGTGAAATTCTGCGCACCCAGTACACGGCCAGCCCGGCAGACTTGGCCAGAGGAGTGGCCGCCGACGTAGACCCGCGCGTAAAAGGCTATGAATTCTGGACCTTTACCGATGGTATTTATACAGCAGCAAGTACAACCCGGGTAAGCAACACGCATCCGTGGCCCAACTTTAAAATCTGGTGGGACGACGACTTGCTGGGCGAACTGCTGAACGAAACCAAGATAGAGAAGTGGAACTACACCACCGGCACCACCTCCCGCTTGCTTACTGCCTATCAGTATGGCGCCACCGAGACCTGGCGGGCAGCACCTGTTTTACTCGGCGACATTCTCGGCGACTGGCGCGAAGAAGTGGTATTTGAGAAAAGCGACCATTCCATGCTGCAGATTTTCACCACCACCACCCCGACCACGCACCGCCTGTACACCCTCATGCACAACCCTTTGTACCGCCTTTGCCTTACCTCCAAGGGCTACCTGCAGTCCGCCCACGTTGATTATTACCTCGGCGATGGCATGGCGCAGCCACCGATGCCGAATATCCAACTGGTGCCTGCCGGTGGCGTAACGAGCCTTCAAAAAGATAGCAATACTGCCAAGCAGGTGCTCGTATACCCGAACCCTTCTGAAGCCACCTATACCATTGGCGTACCAGGTAGCTTTACCTACACCGTGTACGACCAGTTGGGAAGGAACCTGCAGCAGGGAGAAGGGCAGCACGGGGCCACCTTCGGCCAGGACTTAAAACCAGGTGTGTACTTCGTTCATGTGGAAACCAGCACAGGCCGCAGCGTACAGCGCCTGCTGAAGAAATAGCCATACTGCACCTGCCACCACAGCCTCTGCAGCGAGGTGCAGTGGCTGTGGTGGCAGGTGCAGTTAAATAAAAAATGTCTAAAATACCGCCAGTTTGAGCGCAGCGGTAACTGGTGGTTAATTTTGATGCCAGTTTGTAACTGGCATATTGAAAAATTTGTGGTATGTAAGCCAGTTACAAACTGGCGTCAAAATTAACCACAAGTTGCGCTATCGCTAAACTTGCGGTAGGATTAATTATTTTCCAAAATACCAATACGACAAAAATTGCCGAATGAAAAATTTACGCTTCCTCTTCTTCCTTACTTTTATTTTCCTGTGCAGCAACAGCCTGCTGGCAAAGGACGGACCACGTACGAAATACAACTTCAACCCAGGCTGGAAACTCTTTGTGGGAGATGCACAAGGAGCAGAAGCATCAAATTTCAACGACGCCTCCTGGGAAGCCGTTACGCTGCCGCATGCCTGGAACGAAGACCATGCCTTTAAGGTGTCTATTAACAAATTGCCTACCGGTATCGCCTGGTACCGCAAGCATTTTAAGTTGCCGGCTGCCGATAAAGGCAAGAAAGTGTACCTCGAGTTTGAAGGCGTGCGCCAGGCAGCGGAGGTGTACCTGAACGGGAAACACCTGGGCACCCACGAAAACGGTGCCATGGCCTTCGGCTTCGATGTAACCGACCTCATCAAACCCGGAGCCGATAATGTAGTGGCGGTGCGCATCGATAACAACTGGCGCTATGTAGAAAAAGCCACCGGCACCGGCTACCAATGGAACCACACCAGCTTCAACGTGAACTATGGCGGCATCCCCAAAAACGTGTGGCTGCACGTAACCGACAAGCTGCACCAGACGCTGCCCCTGTACTCCTTTTTGAAAAACACCGGCGTGTACATCTATGCCAAAGACATCAACATCCCTGCGAAAACAGCTACTGTCGTTGCCGAATCGGAGGTAAAAAACGACCATTCTTCCGCTAAAACCTTCCAGTACGAAGTGGAGGTGAAAAACCTGGACGGGAAAACGGTAAAGGTATTCGATGGCGGAAACACCACTATTAAGCCAGGAGAAACAAAAACCGTTAGCGCCAGCGCTTCCCTTAGCAACCTGAACTTCTGGAGCTGGGGCTACGGCTACCTGTACTCCGTGAACACCAGGCTGAAAGTGAATGGCAAACCCGTGGACGAAGTAGAAACCAAAACCGGTTTCCGTAAAGCGGAATTCAAAAACGGCATGGTGTACCTCAACGACCGGGTGCTCGTGATGAAAGGCTACGCCCAGCGTACGACGAACGAATGGCCGGGCCTGGGCATGTCGGTGCCGCCCTGGATGAGCGACTACAGCAACAAACTGATGGTGGAAAGCAATGCCAACCTCGTGCGCTGGATGCACATCACCCCCTGGAAGCAGGACGTGGAAAGCTGCGACCGCGTCGGCCTGATTCAGGCCATGCCCGCCGGCGACTCCGAGAAAGATGTGCGGGGCAGGCAATGGGAACACCGCACCGAACTGATGCGCGACGCGATCATCTACAACCGCAACAGCCCGAGCATCCTGTTCTACGAGTCCGGTAACGAGTCCATCAGCGAAGAGCACATGGCCGAAATGAAAGCCATCCGCGACAAGTACGACCCGCACGGTGGCCGCGCCATCGGCTCCCGCGAAATGCTCGACAGCAAGGTGGCCGAGTACGGCGGCGAAATGCTTTACACAAACAAAAGCGCCAACATCCCCATGTGGGCCACCGAATATTCCCGCGACGAGGGCCTGCGCAAATACTGGGACGAGTTCTCGCCGCCCTACCACAAGGATGGCGACGGCCCGCTCTACCGCAACGCACCTGCCCGTGAATACAACCGCAACCAGGATTCGCACGCTGTGGAAAATGTGGTGCGCTGGTTCGAGTTCTGGCGCGAACGCCCGGGGACAGGAGAGCGTGTAAGCGCAGGCGGCGTGAACATTGTCTTCTCCGACACCAACACCCACCACCGCGGCGAATCGAACTACCGCACCAGCGGCGAAGTAGACCCGATGCGCATCCCCAAAGATGGCTTCTTTGCCCACCAGGTGATGTGGGACGGCTGGGTAGACGTAGAAGACCACAGCACGCACATCATCGGCCACTGGAACTACAAGCCCGGCGTTAAAAAGAACGTGTATGTCGTGGCAAGCGGCGAGCAGGCGGAGTTGTTTGTAAATGGCGTCTCCAAAGGCTTTGGTGAGCGGAGCAATGGTTTTCTGTTCACCTTCAAAAACGTGGAGTGGCAGCCGGGCACCATCAAAGCGGTTTCGTATGATGCGCAGAAAAAGAAGCTATCCGAAAAAGAGCTGAAGATCGCCGGTGAGCCGGTAGCCCTGCGCTTAACAGCCCTACGCAATCCGGAAGGCTTTAAAGCAGACGGTGCTGATGCCGCTATAGCAGAAGTAGAAGTAGTAGACGCCAACGGCAACCGCTGCCCGACTGCCCTGAACATGATTGACTTTTCGCTGAATGGCCCTGCCGAATGGCGCGGCGGCATCGCCCAGGGACCGGACAACTACATCCTGGCCAAAAGCCTCCCCGTTGAAGGTGGCGTGAACCGCGTGATTATCCGCTCCACCACCACCCCCGGCGCCATCACGCTAACAGCTAAATCGGAAGGGCTGAAGCCAGCCACGCTGACCTTTAAAACCGAGCCGGTAAAAGTGCAGGAAGGCCTGGCAACCTTCATTCCAGGCGAAGACCTGAAGCCAAACCTGGAGCGTGGTCCTACACCTGCCGGTCCGTCGTTTGTTCCAACGAGGCAGTCAATCAAAATCGTGAATGCCACAGCAGGCGCCAACAACAACCGCGTGAAAAACACCTACGACGACAACGAACTGTCCGATTGGGTAAACGATGGCCAGGTATCCACGGCCTGGGTGAAATATGAGCTGGAAAAGGAAGCGCCGGTAAGCGAAATCACTTTAAAAGTAAATAACTTCCGCAGCCGCACCTACCCCATCCGGATTCTGGTGGACGATAAAGAAGTTTTCAGGGGAAGCACTGAAAAAACGCTTGGTTACTACACCATCCCGTTCACCCCCACCAAAGGCAAAACCCTGACAGTGCAGCTGACCCAGGAAAACTCCGGCAAAGACGACTCCAACATCGGCGAAGAAATGAACGGCAGAAAGCTTGACGACGGTGTTGCCCGCGACGATAAAAACGCAAAAGGCACCCTGAGCATCATCGAAATGGAAATTTACCAGAAGGCCCAAAAGCCGCTGTAAAGCTAAAAGCATCTGTCATTGGTACCTACGGGGAATGATTGGTAAACTTGTTTGTTCCTGTTCCGGCTGTTGCCTAAAGGTACCTTTGGCAGTGTTTTTACAATTCATACCGCCAGTTTGAGCGCAGCGGTAACTGGTGGTTAACAATAGTGCCAGTTTGTAACTGGCGTTCCTTTACAATACATACGGCAGTTACAAACTGCCCTCATGAACAACCACAAGTTGCGCTGTCGCTAAACTTGCGGTATAATAAACAAACCCACAAGATCCCCTTGGGATGACATAAATAACATAAAATCATAATAGCTTACCATGAAATTGCGAGTACTATTTTCGTTTTTCCTGCTGTTGGTGTTACTGGATGCAGCAGCACAACGGGCAACCTACAACTTCAACAGCGGCTGGCAGGTGCATGTCGGCGACACAAAAGGGGCCGAAGCGCCTGGCTTCAACGATGCCTCCTGGAAAAAAGTTACGCTGCCCTGGGCCTGGAACGAAGACGATGCTTTCAGGGAAGATATTGTCGACCACAGCACCGGCATTGCCTGGTACCGCAAACGCTTTAAACTGCCCGCTGCTGCCCGTGGCCAGAAGGTATTTCTGGAGTTTGAAGGCATCCGCCAGGCAGGCGACTTTTACCTGAACGGCAAGCACATCGGCCTGCACGAAAACGGCATCACCGCCTTCGGCTTCGATGTAACGGACCTGGTGAATTTTAACGGGGAAAACGTGCTGGCCGCCCGCATCGACAACGACTGGGACTACAAAGAGAAAGCCACCGGCACCAAGTACCAGTGGGAAGACCGCAACTTCAACGCCAACTACGGCGGCATCCAGAAAAACGTGTACCTGCACCTCACCGACAAACTTTACCAGACCCTGCCCCTCTACTCCAACTTGGGCACCACCGGCGTGTACGTGTACGCCAGCGACTTCGACATTCCCGGCAAAGCAGCCACCATAACGGCAGCCTCAGAAGTAAAGAACGAGCACAACAGGGCCCGGAAAGTGCAGTACGAAGTAGTGGTGGAAGATATGCAGGGCAAGAAAGTGAAGTCTTTTGCAGGAGCCACTACAACCCTTGCCCCCGGCGAAACAAAAACGATAACAGCCAGCGCCAGGGTAAACAACCTGAACTTCTGGAGCTGGGGCTACGGCTACCTCTACAACGTCTACACCACGCTCAAAGTAAACGGCAAGCCCGTAGACCAGGTAAAAACCCGTACCGGCTTCCGTAAAACCGAGTTTAAAAACGGCATGATTTACCTCAACGACCGCGTACTCATGGTGCATGGCTACGCCCAGCGTACGAGCAACGAGTGGCCTGCCGTAGGAATGTCGGTGCCGGCCTGGCTCAGCGACTACAGCAATGGACTGATGGTGAAAAGCAACGGCAACCTGGTGCGCTGGATGCACATCACCCCCTGGAAGCAGGATGTGGAAAGCTGCGACCGCGTGGGCCTGTTGCAGGCCATGCCCGCCGGTGATGCCGAAAAAGATGTGGAAGGCGTACGCTGGGACCAGCGCACGGCCGTGATGCGCGATGCCATCATATACAACCGCAACAACCCCAGCATCATCTTTTACGAGTCAGGCAATGAGTCCATCAGCGAGGCGCACATGGCCGAGATGAAAACCATCCGCGACAAGTACGACCCGCATGGTGGCCGCGCCGCCGGCTCCCGCGAAATGCTCGACAGCAAAATAGCCGAATACGGTGGCGAAATGCTCTACATCAACAAAAGCGCCGACATCCCGATGTGGGCCATGGAATACTCCCGCGACGAGGGCCTGCGCAAGTACTGGGACGAGTTCTCGCCTCCTTACCACAAAGACGGCGACGGGCCACAGGAATACTGGTCAGCCAGTGCCAATGCCATGGTAAAGCGGTCTGATTATGGCGTCTACAACCGTAACCAGGATTCGCATGCCAAAGAGAATGTTATCCGTTGGTTCGACTACTGGAAAGAACGCCCGGGAACAGGCAAGCGTGTCAGTTCCGGGGGCGTGAACATCGTCTTCTCCGACACCAACACCCACTACCGCGGCGCCGAGAACTACCGCCGTAGCGGCGAAGTGGACCCGATGCGCATCCCCAAGGACGGCTTCTTTGCCCACCAGGTGATGTGGGATGGCTGGGTGGATGTGGAAAATCCGCGCACGCACATCATGGGGCACTGGAACTACGAGCCTGGTGTAAAAAAACCAATTTACGTCGTATCGTCTGCCGATAAAGTGGAGCTGAAAGTAAATAGCAAGTCCCTGGGCTACGGCACCCAAAGCCACCGCTTCCTCTTCACCTTCGATAACGTGGCGTTTCAGCCAGGCACCCTCAGCGCCATCGGCTACGACACGGCGGGTAAAGAAATCAGTGCTGCTCAAAAAACTACGGCTGGCAAACCGGCTGCCCTGCGCCTGACCGTGATGCAGCATCCGGAAGGCCTGAAAGCCGACGGCCACGACCTGGCACTGGTAGAAGTGGAAGTAGTAGATGCCAAAGGCAACCGCTGCCCCACCGCTCTGAACATGGTGAACTTCACACTCGAAGGACCGGCTGAATGGCGTGGCGGCATTGCCCAGGGACCGGACAACTACATCCTCGCCAAAAGCCTGCCGGTAGAAGGCGGTGTGAACCGGGTGCTGGTGCGGTCAACGACCAAAGCCGGGAAAATCAGCATCAAAGCAGCAGCAGCGGGTTTGGAGGCAGCTGCAGTAGAACTTTCCTCCAGTCCGGTAAAGGTTACCGATGGCCTGGCGACGGTGCTGCCGGGCGAGAACCTGCCTTCGTACCTGGAGCGCGGTCCTACCCCGCTGACGCCTTCGTACAAGCTGACACGCACACCGGTAGCCATTGTAAAAGCAAGAGCAGGAGCTAACCAGGAGAAAGCAGTGCATTCCTTCGACGACAACGAGCTCACCGACTGGTACAACGACGGCAAGTTATCTACCGCCTGGATAGAGTACGAGCTGGAGCGGGAGGCAATGGTAAGCGAGGTAACGTTAAAGCTCAACAACTTCCGCACCCGTATTTACCCGCTTGTAATTACCGTGGACGGCAAGGAAGTCTTTAACGGCACCACCGACAGAAGCCTGGGCTACTGGACGGCCACCTTTACACCACAGCAGGGCAGAAAAGTACGCATCCGGCTGGCCGGCTCCGCAACCGCTGAAGAGAACCTGCAGGTAGAGGTGTCGGGCAAAAAACTCGACGACGGCGTAGCCCGCGACGACAGCAAGGCAAAAGGGACATTAAGCATTATTGAGGCGGAGGTGTATGAGCCGGTAACTGAACGGAAGCAGTAAGCAGGTGCGCAGGCGTAAGGGACTACGGTAAAAAATGACTACTTTGCAGCTGTCACCATACCCACTGCTCCTAAAAAACAATAAAACACCTATGCTTACATTCAACCACATCGCCTTACACGTGCATGACCTGCAGCAAAGCACAGCTTTTTACGAGCAGGTGATGCAGCTACAAAAAATCCCGGACCCGTTTAACGACGACCGGCATGCCTGGTACAGCTTAGGCGCTCCGTTGCAGCTGCACCTGATTCAGGGCGCTCCGAAAGAAATCCGGCAGGATATTAAAAGGCATCTTTGCTTCAGCGCAGACTCCCTCGATGAGTTTATGAAAAGCTTAAGCCGCCACAACATCCGGTACTACAACAAGGTTGGCGTGCCTGACATAGAAACCATACGGCCCGATGGCATCCGGCAGCTGTACATCCAGGACCCGGATGGCTACTGGCTCGAAATTAACGACGAAATCCCGGGGTAACGAGGGCTAGGCTTTCTGAGGAGCTGCAGGTAAAGCCAGCCGGAAACAGAAAACCGACAGCAGCAGCGTGAGGGGCGTAAACAGCAGCTTCTCCAGCTCGTTGTTCGAAAGAAGGTTGCCAACGGTATTCAGCAGGAACAGTACAGCCATTGTCCATAAAGCAACTTTCACCACCGTTGGGTGTACCTTTACACGAATAACGCCGGCTTTAACCGCGACAACTGCAAACATGACTAGGTTTAATGCGATTGAAAATACTTCTAATGTCATCATTTCTGTAGCGCTTCCAATTCGTCCGCCCCACACCATGTCGGGTGGAATGATGCTGAAAATAACCAATAGATGAAACAGCACCACCAATGCTGTAATACCCAGAAAGCCGTTTGCTGCTACTCGCTCTGTTAAGATGTTTCTCATTGTTTTTATGCTGTAAAGTTAATTTTGGAAGGTGCTCGTACCTAAGAACTGGCCTTTTCTGCGTTCCACAAACAAAATGTAAATATACTCCTATTACGGCATCCTGAACCTGATTTTACTCTAAAATTCAACTTCCAATGGCGATGCTATCCGTGCTGCAAAGTCAGCCAGGTAAGCATCCCATTCTTCCGGTGATGTGAACTGCCCGCTCCGCTTCCACCCGAAGCCGGTATAGTAAATCACTTTGTTGTTGGTGGGATTTACATGCACAAACAAGTGGCTCCGGTCCGGGGCATTTACCCGGTAATCTGTGTAGCCCTTCACTACTGCCGGGTCTGCTACAATGCCAGTACCCAGTTCTGAATTGTCCATGGGCTCCCAATACCGGAACCAACCCTGCTCCTGGTTCGCCTTTACGGTTCCTTTTTTATCGTGCAGGGTGATGCCGATGGTCAGATCAGGCAACGGTTCAGCGCTTTGCAGGCGAACCTCATGCCGGCTCAGGTTACTGCCCAGGTCCAGGCTGATGCGCTTGGTTTCGGTAACGGTAACACCATCGGCCTGCCAGGGGGCATACGTTAGCTCAAAGACGGTGCGGATGGGACCTGTTGCAATTGTTTTGTAGCCTGTAAAGTTTTTAGACACATACAGCTTATCATGCTTCCAGATGCCAATGCCGCCCAGGCCGCGGCTCGGGCCAACGTGGTAGGGGTCGTAGCCTTCGCCTGTATCGTTGTGGTAAGAGCCTGTTTTATCTGTATACTTTTTGTACCACTTGTCTATAACAGGATATTCTACCCGCTTGAGCCAGGCATCCATGCCACTGGTGAGGGTACCGTCCGGCTTACCGGCTTCGGCCAGCTGCTGCGCTACCGGCCCATAGGTGCGAAAGGCGACCCGGTCGTTTTCCCAGGTGTAATCGTCGGTGCGTTCGGGTACGAAGCGCGAATAGGTAGTCAGCTTGGGTTTGGGTTGCAGTGCCGCGCCATTTTCCAGGCCCTCAATGGTAAACTTCTTTTTTTCGTTTGGGTTGATGTCGGTCTGGAACAGGATTTCGTCTGCCTTCCCGTCCATATCCACATCCAGCGGCTGCGTTACCAGCGCCTGTTTTGAAGCAGCCTCCCGGATGACCACGTTCCCGGCTCCGAATTTTTCTACCATTTTGCTTACCTGGCTCACCGGCACGCTCACGGTCTCGGCCTTCCGGGCCATGGCCAGTTTGTTTTCTACGGTAAAGGTTTTGGTGTAGAGCTGCTGCTGGCACGAGCTGCCCGCCACGGAGAAGAGGAGCAGCAGGCTTTTCAGGATGAATTTACTTTTGAAATTTTTAGCTGGCATGTTGATTTCTGCTGTAACGCACATAGAAAAGAAAAACTCTGTTAAACGAAATTAGTGAATTTACCAGGACACTCTATTAAAAGGTTTATGACAAAGTGTACAATTTTTATAGCTATCCAGGACATTTGTGTCCTGAACTTTAAGCTGGTGCGGACATGAATGTCCGCGTTCCAAATCAGAAGTAGGTACGGGGACAAGGATGTCCCCGACAGAAGGCTTCTGGACATAGATGTCCAGAAGAGCAAAAAATATTTCTATCTTCAGCTAGCAAACTGAACAGGATGTGCCTCTCAATTCAGCACGAGCTTTTTGGTATAGATGCCTTTGCCGGTGTGTAACTGAATAAGGTACAGCCCCTTCGGAAGATGCTCTAACGCCAGCGTTACCTCCCCCGCCAGTTCGCCTCTGCGATTTGCTACTGTCTTTCCCTGGGCGTCTTTCACTTCAATACATTGGCATCGCACACCTGACGGCACCAGCACGTTGGCTGTTGCAGTAGCAGGATTTGGATATATGGAAAACTGTTCTGCTACTGTATCAGGTTTGGTACCGGTTATATTTTCGGTGCTCTCCACATAGCGGTACATTTCGGAGGCAGCCAACAGAAAAGCCCCCACCCCGAAACGCTCCGTACTTTGGTAGCCAACTTCCATACCGGGAACTGCCTGCTCGCCTATGGGTTGCACGTATCCTATTTTTCCGTTTTCATGCAGCGCAATGGTAGTTAAATAATTCCAGGCTTTGGCTGCGACAGGAAGGTAAGTTTCTTTGTCCAGAATCCCGTTATTTATCCCCCACAGCAGGCCAAAGGTAAAAAAAGCCGTACCACTTGTTTCGTAGCCGGGTGCGTGTGCCGTATCGAGCATGCTTCTCGACCAGTATCCCTCCGACTGCTGTGAAGCAGCAATCGCCTGCGCCATCCCTTTAAACGATTGGACATACTCGCTCCGGTGCACATCGGTCCCAGGCAAATCCTGTAGCACCCTGGCAAAACCGGCGAATACCCAGCCATCGCCACGTGCCCAGAAATCTTTTTTCCCGTTGGAGGTCTTCCAGTTCGGAAATACATATTTGGCATCGCGGTAGTAGAGCTTCGCCTCCGCATCATACATAATCGAATTGGAATAGCTTAAATACTGATGCAGTTTGTCCAGGTAAAGCTGGTTTCCTGTTACCTTGTACAGCTTTGTCATCACGGGCATCACCATGTAAAGTCCGTCGGCCCACCACCAGTAATCCACGTGCGGCAGGCTCATCTGGTATTCCATCACCTCTCTGGCACGGGCTATCTTTTGAGGGTCCTTTACCGCATCCAGGTTATATAAATCAATGTACACCTGAAAGGCAATCTGCCAGTCACCAAACATCACCCAGTCGTTCGACTCGCTGTAGGAGGCATAGCGCCACCTGGTTTTGTCGGATTGGGTGGCGCCCATCCAGTTGTTCCGGTTTGCCCAGGCTTCAGAATAGTTTTTATACGCTTCAACACCCGTTATTTTGTAGGCTTCCAGGTTCCCTGTGTGGTAGGATGCATTGTGCCAGAAGGCATTTCCGTGGGTCGGGTTTGTGGACTGCCAGTAGTTGTTGACCTTTTTTATCAGGTCGCTCACCTCTGTTTTAGCGGCTGGAATGTACTGATTCGCCGGCTGGGCAGCCAGCGGGCTTATACCGGAACTGAGCAGAAACAGCAGAAATAAAAGAAATAAAAGAAAGGCACTGGCACTCGTCTTCATGGTATTTGTTTTAATCTGTTGTCGCTATCCCCTACTGCTGCTGTGTCGATACCTGCGGCTGGGTTTCCTTCTGTGGTATAATGGTCTGATGCCCCTCCCACTCCGGGGGCTCTACCCCCAACAGGTGCTTCACAAAGAAATCGCGGCGCTTGTGTTCGCCGTAGTCGCCGCCACCGGAGTGGCCCATGCCCGGCACCATCAGGAAGTCGAAGTTCTTGTTTGCTTTGATCAGGGCATTTACCAGTTGCAGCGTAGAGGCAGGATCCACGTTGTCGTCGAGTTCCCCGAGTATCAGCATCAGTTTTCCGGTGAGTTTATGGGCGTTGGTTACGTTGGACGATTCGGCATAATGCGGCCCCAGTTTTCCCATCCACTGCTCATTCCACCAGATTTTGTCCATGCGGTTGTCGTGGCAGCCTGCCGATGAAACCGCTACCTTGTAAAACTCCGGGTGAAACAACAGTGCCCCTGCTGCGCTCTGTCCGCCGGCGGAGGTACCGAAAATGCCCACACGCTCCGTATCCAGGGAAGGGTACCTGGCAGCCGCTGCTTTTATCCAGGCCATACGGTCGGGGAAGCCGGCGTCTTTCAGGTTCTGCCAGCACACATCATGGAAGGCTTTCGACCGGTTAGAAGTACCCATGCCATCCAGTTGCACCACCACAAAACCCAGCTCGGCCAGCTCATACATCCAGCGGAGCGTACCGAACGATTTGGGCACAAAGGAGTCGTGCGGACCGGCGTAGATGTACTCGATAATGGGGTACTTTTTAGCGGCATCGAAATTGGAAGGCCGAATGATGATGCCCCAAATGTCTGTTTTGTTATCACGGCCTTTTGCTGTAAATACTTCCGGTGCTTTCCAGCCGGTCTTCAGCAGTTCCGTTACATCGGCCTTTTCCAGTTCCAGCAGCACCTTGCCGTCGGCAGTGCTTCGGAGTACTATAATCTGCGGCGCATCCACACGGGAGTAGGAGTCTATAAAGTAAGTAAAGTCCGGAGAGAAAGAAGCTTTGTGGTTTCCATCTTCGGAAGTGAGGCGCGTTAAGCCTTTGCCATCGAAGTTGATGCGGTAGAGCTGCACCAGGTAGGGGTCCTGCCCTTTTTCGCGCCCGCTGGCTTCGAAGATGATGGTACGACTGGCTTCATCCACCTTTACCACGCTCCGTACCACCCACTCCCCTTTGGTTATCTGGTTTTTGACTTTACCGGTTTTGCCGTCGTAGCGGTAGAGGTGGTTCCAGCCGTCGCGCTCCGAGGCCCAGATAATTTCCTTGCCATCTTCCACATCGTAGCGATATTTTTTGCCGCTGTAGCTGAAGAAGGTTTTGGCCTGCTCGTCAACCAATGCTCTTGCCTGTCCGGTTACGGCATCTACCTCTACCACTCTATAAATTTGGTGGCCCCGTCCGTTGTACTCCACGGTAAAAGCACGGCTGTCTTTGCGCCACGAGGGGTTGGTCAGATGGTACTGGTCCGGCACAAGCGAAGCATCTACCTCCACCTGCTTTTTTGAGTCGATGAGAAAGAGCTGCGGCTTTTTCTGGGGCAGCGCGTCGCCTGGTTTCAGGTAAGGGCGCGAGTGCAGCTTGGGCTGCAGCTGGTCGACCGGCGAGGATTCTACAAAGTACATCAGGTGCTCCTTGTTGGCTCTTACCTTGTTAGTAGCCAGCTTCCTGGAATCGGGCGACCACTCCAGGTGCGAAGAATAAAACTCGCCTTCGGAACCATCGAAACTTAGCTGGTACTCCTCCTGTTTGTTGTTGGCTGCGTGGATGTACACGTTGAAGTTTTTGATGAAAGCCACCCACTGTCCGTCAGGCGAAGTGACCGGGCCATTGCTCAGTTCGTCGCGGTTGGCGCCCCAGTAACGGTTACCCCTGCCGTTGTCGCGGCTTTTTGGTTTTTCCTGGCAGTGGTAGGTGCCCAGGTCGCAGTGCCAGGTTTTCCCGTAGGCGTCGAACGCAATGGTTTTGCCGTCGTCTGCAAACGATAGGGTGTAAAAAGGCAGCTTGTAAGCCTCCACCTCTTTGCCCGCAGCCCGTGACAGACCTTGTGCAAGGGCTGCATGATCGAACGCAGGTGCTTTCTGCAGTTGCTGCGCGTCTACCAGCACAAATTCTTTTCCGCGGGGCGTGGTGTGGCTGTACCAGAACCTGGCTTCGTCTTTCAGCCAGTGGAAGGCAGCCGGTGCAAAATAAACCTTGTCGTTCAGACTGGCGCCGAAGGCCTGCGCACGGTCGTAATCTGCTTTAGTGCCCTGCGCCTGCAGGGTAGCAGCACCACAAAGGCACACCAGGAACAGGCACAGGCTTTTACAAAAGGCAACTGCACCTCCCTCCATGCTCTCTGCTGCTTTACGGGTGTTTGTAGTCATCTCCTCAAATTTGTTTGGTTGGCAGCACTCGATTTAATGCACGGCATGGTCGGCTGGCATATCCTGGCCGCTCCATACTTTCACGGCTGTCCAGGGTGCTGCCGGCTTTGCCCAGAAGTCGTCGGTTTCGGGCAGGCCCAGCGGCAGGAAAGCGGTGGCGCAGAGGTAGAGGCTGCCGGTGGTGATGTAGAACTCCGCCAGGTTGGGCTGGCTGCCGTACAGGCCGATGCTGAGCCAGCCGTCTTTGGTGTAGGTAGCCGGCGCTTCCAGCGTTTTCTTAAGCACTGCCGTTAAGGCTCCTCTTACCTGCTCCGGCTTCACGTTTTCGGGCAGCTGCCGGCGCAGGGCCATGTCTGCCAGGTGGTGGAAAGCGCCTCCCCTGTACACAATAGACCTGCCCAGTACCGGGAAGGAGCCGTCGGTATGAATCAGTCTTTCCTGGATGTCGGCATAGCGTTTGGTAATTTTGTCGAGCTGCGGCACGTACGATTTGTAGAGGTTATTCTTTTGGTTAACCACCTCAACAATGGTAACCAGGTAAGGCTGAATCACATAGCTGTTGTAGTAGTCGAGGGCGAAGTGCATGCCATCGGAATACAGACCATCGCCAACGTACCAGTGTTCCTTGAACTCGCGCACAGCATACTCTATGCGAACCGGGTCGTACTCCAGCCCATACTTGCAGAAGAAGGCTTCGATCATGCCACTAAACAATATCCAGTTGGTGTACACCGGGATGGTGGGGCGTGTGCTGCGCAAGGCTGTAACGACCTGCTCCTGTACGGCCGGCTCCAGGTGCTCCCACAACCAGGGACAACGCACCAGGCCCAGTGCAAAAAACGAGGCATCTACCAGCGGCTGCCCGCCCTGCCACTGCATATAATCTTTTGCCTGCGGGTTTACGGCATTGGCCACCGCCTTCAGCGCCCACTGCCGGTACTGGTTGCGTAGCGCTACTTCTTCTCTGGCGCCTCCTTCCAGGTTCAGCCAGGGGCCGATGCCGCTCATTACCCGCCCGAAAGCCTCCAGGTACGTTACCTTGGCACGACCTGCTTTGTTGTCAATCCTGTCGGATAGTACCACCGGCATGTTCTGCTTCAGCTTGTCTTCGGCCAGGTTAGAAAGCACCGGTCGGGCCACTTTATCGAGGTGGCTGAGCCACAGCTGCCGGTCGTTGGGGGCGGGAGTGGCTTTTTTCTTTTGGGCATGGGTGAGCCCGGAGCATCCGAGTACACAGGCGAGGGTGAGGAGTAGCGCTACAAGTCCTTTCATGAGTTATACTGACTGGTTAATTTGTTTTATCGCAGCCTGCTGCTCCTGCCACCATTCCCGCTGTACCTCCTGGAGCAACCAAACCGCTTCTTTCTTCACTAAACTTTACCTATTTGCTTACCGGCTTTATCATAAACTTATAGGTGTAATTCTTATAAGGCAGGCGGTATTGCTCCAAAGGTAACGAACGCCAGCTGTCGGTGCCGCCCACGCCCATCTGGCTGGCATCGATGCTGAGTTGTGTCTGTGGGCGCGGCTTCAGGTCGCCGGCGTGGCGCTGGTCTTTTTTGTCGCCGTCGTCGAGGTCGCTGTCGTAGTAGTGCAGGGCGCTCATGCTCAGCGGTCTATCCGAGGTTACCTGCAGGCCTTTACCCGAGCCGTTGAGGATGCGGAACCAGCGGATGTCGGTTTTGTTGCCGGTTTCCTGCGGACGCACATACGGGAAGTACTGCTCGTCTACCGTTTGCTTATACACCCCCAGGTGCGCACTGAAGTTCCGGTCCTGGTAATTTTCGTGCGGGCCGCGGCCGTAGTAGGCGATGCTGTTGAAGCCTGCCGGTAAAACGAACTGCATCCCGAAGCGGGGCATCATTGCGACGTTGGCTGTAGTATCGGCTACCAGCTTTTGCTCAACCAGTAATTCGCCTTTGCCATTTACCTGGTACTGCAGGTGTAGCTGCGCCGCCACTTCGGGCAATTTGTACAGCGCGTCCACGGTAGCAATGTTGTTTGCAACTGTATGTTTCATTTCCTGGAGCTGTGGCTGCTGCGATACGGTTTTCCAGACTTTGAGCTTGTCCTGCAGGTTAGCGCCGAAGTCGTTGTCGTTGGGGGCGCGCCAGAAATTGGTTTTCAGGAAGGCATTTTCTTCGAGGTAGTTTACCCCCTGCACCGTGTACTGCTTCAGCCAGCCGGTCTTCTTATCAAAGGCAATGGTGGCAGCAGCAGACTGAATAGTCAGGGCTTCCGCATTGTTTTTTACCTGCACGGCACCCTGCCCTTTCAGCGCCAGCGTGTTATTATAAGCGCCGCCCAGTTTCAGCTGCTCCGTTGCCACCACATGGCCGGCCGGCACCAGCGGCTCCGCCGCTTTCAGCTTGTAGGCCAGGTTCAGGAAAGCTTCCCCGGTTGGGGGTACTTTTACCGGCAGCTTATACTGTGCCGACTGCTGCGGACCAACAGCCAGCTTGCCAAGCGTACCGGATTTTTTGCGCACGCCATCAACTACCAGCTCCCACGCCAGTTCCAGGTTTTCGGAGCCGGTAAAGAGCTTTTCGTTAAAGATTTCAATGGTATTCGGACTGATCAGTTTTGTGTGGAAATCCTGGTACACCTTTTTCATTTCCCAGGCATGCGGGTAGGGCTTGCGGTTGGCGTAAAAGATGCCGTTGCTCAGGAAGTTCTGGCTGTTGGGGATGCGCCGGTCTTTGGGCCCGTAGTCGCCGCCGTAGGTGTAGATGGTATCGCCGGAGGCATTTACATCTTTGAAATTCTGGTCTACGAAATCCCAGATAAAGCCCCCCTGGAAAGCATGCCTGTTTCCGCGGATTAGGTTCCAGTAGTCGGTGAAGTTGCCCAGCGAGTTGCCCATGGCGTGGGCGTATTCGCACATGATAAAAGGACGCTCCGGCTTCGGGTTTGCTTTGGCGTAGGCTGCCATTCCCTCTACTGTCGGGTACATGGGCACGATGATGTCGGAGTTCCACTCCCAGGTAAAGGTGCGGTACTCGGCCACGGCGCGTTCGTACTGCACGGGCCGTGACTTATCCCGCTCCTTCATCCAGAGGTAGCAGGTATAGAAGTTGTAGCCATTGCCCGCCTCGTTGCCCATGCTCCAGGTAATAACGGAGGGGTGGTTTTTGTCGCGCTCCACCATGCGCTGCACCCGCATCAGGTGGGCATCGGCCCAGGAGGGTACGTTGGCGATGGTTTTGGTGATGTCGTAGCCCATGCCGTGCGACTCGATGTTAGCTTCGTCTACCACGTACAGCCCGTATTCGTCGCAGAGTTCGTACCAGTATTCGTCGTTGGGATAGTGGCTGGTGCGCACGGCGTTGATGTTGAACTGCTTCATGACTTTTATGTCGCGCAGCATCGCCTCTTTTGAAAGCGCGTGGCCGGTAACAGGATCGGTTTCGTGGCGGTTTACACCTTTGATGAGCACCGGCTTCCCGTTCACGAGCAGTTTTCCTTCTTTTATTTCTACTTCCCGGAAGCCCACGCGCTGCGGGATAATCTCCAGCAGTGTACCGTTGCTATCCTTCATCCGGATAACGGCCTTATATAAATTGGGGGTTTCGGCCGTCCAGAGTTTTGGAGCGGTTACCGGCAGGTTAAAGTTTGCCACAGCTTCGTTGGTAAACTGCACAGCCTGCTGCGTTATTACCTTCTCGCCGTCGAGCAGCTGGAAGTGGGCCTGTACGGGTGCTGTTGGTTGCTGGTTCAGCTTGAGCGTTACCTGCAGGCTGCCATTTTTGTACTGCTCGTCCAGGTCGGGTACCAGCTCCACATCGTAGAGGTGCACCGGGTTGCGGGCCAGCAGGTAGCAGTCACGGGTGATGCCGCTGAGGCGCCAGAAGTCCTGGTCTTCGAGGTAGGTGCCGTCGCACCAGCGCATGATGCGCAGCACGACCAGGTTTTTGCCCGGCTTCACAAACGAGGTAACATCGAAATCGGAAGGCAGTTTGCCGTCTTCGCCATAGCCCACATAGCGGCCGTTTACCCACACTGCCAGGTTTGATTTGGCGGCCCCGATGTGCAGCACCACCTGCTTCCCGTTCCAGTTTTCGGGCAGTGTAATTTCGCGGCGGTAGATGGCGGTGGGGTTCTCGTCCATGGGCACCACAGGCGGGGCAGGACGCATGAGGTAGGTAAATTCGAAGCCGGCGCTGGAGTAGATAGGGAAGCCATAACCGTTTATCTCCCAGTTGCCCGGCACTTTAAAGGTGCTCCAGTTGCTGTCGTTGAAATCTGTTTTCTCAAAATCGGCAGGCAGTCCGGCGGGTTTCTCGGCCCAATTAAATTTCCAGTCGCCGTTCAGGTTCAGGTAATTGGCGGAGGTTTTCCAGTCTGCCCGCTGCAGGGCAGCTTCCGACTCATACACATAGTAGGAGCTGTGCATGGGCATGCGGTTTTCCTCGTTCCGGCGCTCATCCAGCCACATAGGAGCCTGTGCATGGGCAACGAAAGCATATACCAACAGGAGCAGAAAAGTGAATAGCTTTTTCAAGTCAGAAAAGTATAGTTATCTATCGATCAGGCTTCAAAAATCAAAAACCGGTGTATGGGCACACACACCCTGCAGGTTTTCAGGAGCAGAGGCTGTGGTGGCTGGTGCAGCAAAGTTTTTTCAGGTAGCTGCTGCTCAGAACTTCGGCTTCCAGGCTACTACTTCTACCGCTTGCGGCGGCATGTTGGCACGGCCTTCGCCATCCACCTGCTCCACCTTTTGCACGAAGAGGTTCAGGATGCCCTTGTTTTTCCAGAGCTCGGTATCGTAGGTGGGCTCCCAGGAACCCAATGATTTTTCTGTCAGGTCTTTCAGTTCCCACTTTCCACTTTTCACATCGTCGATAATCGCGACAGATGCTTTGCTGCCCCGCTCTTCGTCGCGGAATATCATCAGAGCAGCTGTTTTAGCACCCTTCGTTTTCACCATAATCTGCGGCCGGGCAATGGGAATGCGCTTGGTGCCTGCGCCGCTCAGGCTGAAGGGGGTGGTGCGAAAATCCAGTTCCAGCTCCTTCCACTCGTTTCCATCCTGGTACACAATGTGATATTGCGGCACGGTCTCGCCCTGCTCCCGCCAGTACGTGGCAATGAAAGGGTTCCCCTTGCTGTCGGCGCCCATGGAGGTCTGGTTGATGAGCTCGCTGTTCTGGGGAATTTTCCAGGCGTATTCTGCGGTGGCAGCCGTGATGGGCAGGCTATATTTCTCACCGTTCGACTTCTCCCAGGTTCTGCCGCCGTCGGTGGAACGGGCGTAGCCGAGGTCGTGGTTACTGGCTACGTTCGGGCTTTCGCGCCACACCCACGACACATGGATGGTACCGCGTTCATCGATATAGGCCTGCCAGTAGGCATTGCGCTGCCCTTCGCCGTCAATTAAGTTCTGATGCAGCTGCCTCCATTCCTTCTGCTGCGTATCGTAGGCGTTAAGAACCATGTTGCCACGGCCCGAGCCGCCATCGCGGTAAAAAAACAGCAGGTTGCCGTTCTGCAACCGGTAGAACTCCGGGTAAGATACATTCAGGTCGTTGATGCCTGTCATGGGTAGTTTATCGGTCAGTTCCAGCGAGCCGGGACTGGTGCTGCGGGCGTACTTGAGGCGGTTGTTGTGGTGGTCCCAGGAAAGGTGCAGAAAACCATCGCCATCCACCATGATGCTGATGCTGTTGTGCGCATCGTTGGCGTTGCCTTTGAAATCTGTTCTCCGGATTTCCCATTTCTCAGAACCGACTTCCCGCTTTGCCAGCACCACCGACCGGTCCTGGTCGTACCAGGCGGCATACTGGGTGTTGTGGTGGGTAACAAGGGAGTTCTTGCGAAACACGACCACATTTACCGAGTTATTCGCCCAGCCATCGGCAATGGTGGTTGTTTTGGGAGAATGCAATTCGGGCGTACAGGAGAACGTGAGCAGCAACAGTCCCCAGGCAGCGGCCAGCAATCCGGATGTAAGTTTACTGTTTGTGAGGTAAATCATTCGGTAGGGTTGATAAAAGCTATTTTACAAGACGGTACATTTCGGAGGCCGCCAGCAAATAGGCGCCTACCCCGAATGCTGAAGTAGAATTAACGTCTACCACCTGCCCGGGAATAGCCCGCTCGCCGATGGGTTGTACATAGCCTACTTTGCCCGTTGGCTGCAAGGCTGTAGTGGTCAGATAGTTCCAGCCCTTTGCTGCAAATGGCAAATAAGCTTCCTTATCCAGGTAACCGTTGTTGATGCCCCACAGCAGCCCGTAGGTAAAGAAAGCGGTGCCGCTTGTTTCCGGTCCCGGAGCGTGTTCCGGGTCCAGGATACTCCTGGTCCAGTAGCCTTCCGGCCGTTGTGTTCTGGCTATGGCCACGGCCATATCTTTGTACCTGCCTTCAAAAAAGGCATAGTGCGGGTCGTTCTTCGGAAGGTCCTGCAACACTTTGGCTAAACCGGCAAACACCCAACCGTCGCCGCGTGCCCAGAAATCTTTCTTGCCGTTTGCGCTTTTGTGTTTCGGGTACACATACTTGACATCGCGGTAGTACAGCTTTACTTCCGGGTCGTACATGATGGAGTCGGCATAGCTGAAATACTCGTACAGTTTTTCCAGGTACTGTTTGTTGCCGGTTGTTTTGTAAAGCTTCGTCATTACAGGCATCACCATGTAAAGGCCGTCGGCCCACCACCAGTAATCCTTGTTTGGCGTACTCATCTGGTACTCCATTACTTCTTTGGCCCGGGCAATTTTTTTCCCGTCCTTGTTCTTATCCAGGTTGTACAGGTCGATGTAGGTCTGGAATGCTATCTGCCAGTCGCCGAACAACACGTAGTCGTCTTTTTCGCCATAGGTGTATTTCCACTTCGATTTATCCGTAGATTTTGCGCCCATCCACTGGTTTTTCTCGGCCCAGGCTTCGGAGTAGTTTTTGTATTTTTCATTTCCGGTTACCTTAAAGGCTTCCATATTACCGGTGTGGTAGGCGGCTATGTCCCAGAAGGCCCAGCCATGATTGGGGTTTTCTGCCTGCCAATAATTGTTCACCTTTTCTATTACTGCCTGCACCTCGTTTGCAGATTCTGGAAGCAATGGATTATTATTCTTAACCTGGACTACATTTTTAGTTGCAACGGCATTGCCAGCTTGTTCTGCGTTGTTTGACTGCCCTACATTAGGCGAAGCACATGCGCCCAGGAAAAGAACAAGAATTGAAGAATAAACCGTTTTTTTCGTCATCATTAAGTTTTTAGTTATTTCAGATAACCCCCTGCCCTGGCAAACGCTTTATTTTGTTTGCAGCGGCAGCCACCACACCTGGTACACCACCTGCACAAGGTAAAATATAGATTTGATTAAACCCGCCTGTTTAGCAAGGCAGCGCAACGCAAAAATGACAGCCGTGACCAGAAATTTAAAGTAAAAGCCGGCCTGTCTTTTCCGGATACCCCCGAAAGATAGGCCGCTTCAGGTAGTTCCTTATCCTGCTGTCACCTGCATTCCGTGCGGGGTATTCTATTTTGCAGACGCTTTACCTTTTGCAGCAGGGGCGCTTTTCTTTTTGTATTTAGTATTGAAAACATCCAGGCTCCACTCGTCCTGCCACTTCAGCACAGGTTTGTCGCCTTCAAACTCCAGCGGCAGCCATACATACCTGCCGTCGATGGGATTGCGGGGGCGCCAGCGGTCGGCCATAAAAATGAAGGCATCTTTTTTGCCCTGAACCGGGAGAATATACGTGCTCTGCGATTCGAACGTACGATCAGCTCCTTCGCCTACAGCAGGATTTCCCAAAGGCTTCCATGGTCCCCAGATTGATTCTGCCACAAAGGAACGGGCTTCGTTCGGTTCCCAGCCGGTGCAGCCGGAGGTAATCATGAAGTACTTGCCGTTGCGCTTTCCTATGGCAGGAGCCTCGTTATGCCCGGCAGGAGCCAGCACGCTCCACTTCCCGGTGAAATCCATGTAATCGTCGGTCAGTTCGGCGATGTGGAGCGTCAGGTTTTCTTCGGACGAATGGATGTGGTAGGCTTTGCCGTCGTCGTCTACAAACACGGTCATGTCGCGGGACATCTGGCCCTGCTCCAGGTCCCGCCGGATAAACAGGCCCTTCTCCACTTCCCGACGCCACTCATCCGTCCACCATTTTAGTTGCTCCATGCCGACGGTTCTATGCTTCAGTTCAGGGTCCAGGTTCATGGGCCACTGCCCGGCGTTAGGGCGAAAAGATTTAACGTAGGTGTAAGGTCCTGTAGGGCTGTCGCTCACGGCCAGGCCAGTACGGGCCGCCTCATATCCTTTTCCCTTCAGTTCCAGGTGAAACCACATGACAAACTTTCCGGTCTTCTGGTTGTAAACAACCTTCGGCCTTTCAATCACACATCCTTTTACAATTTCAGAAGATGCGTCCTCCTCCACTTTAAGTACAATACCTGCGTTTTTCCAGTTGTACAGGTCGTCCGAAACGTAAGCTCCCACCCCGAACAATGTACTGTTGCCGCCCCGGCCAGCCGTCTTGTGCTCTCCGAACCAGTAGTACTTGCCTTTGTGAAAAAGAACACCTCCGCCGTGGGCATTGATATGCTTCCCGTCGGTATCGGGCCATAACTCACCCGATCTGATGGAAGTATTCTTTTTTACTCCCTGCGCCATTACCTGTACACCCAGGAACAACAGCAGAATCAAAAAGTTAACATGTTTTTTCATTTCTGAGATACTGTAGAGCTGTTTCCGCTTACAGGCCTGATCGTATAGCTGTAAGAATATTTTTTATCCAGCAAAAGGTATGGCTTGTGTGGCAAACGGCCCCAGCTGTCGTCACCACCCAGTCCGCGCTGCTTCAGGTCTATGTGCAGACTTACCAGATCGCGTTCTTTCACATCGGTCGGGTGCATGTTGTTCTTCTTCAGGCCCGGGTCCATGTCCTCTGCCAGGTGGTGCAGCGCGGTGAAATTTATCGGCTGTTCACCTTCCACAACAATACCCGCACCAGCATCATTTGTGAGCTGCACCCAACGCACACCGGTTCTGTTGCCGCTTTCCTGCGGACGGATGTACCTATCGTGATACAGGTTCTCTACTTCATCTTTATAAATGCCCACAAAAGCAGCGGTGTTGCGGTCGGAGTAGTTCTCCCAGGGGCCGCGGCCATAGTATACCACGTTGTCGTATGCCTTAGGCAGCTCCATGCGCATGCCAAACCGTGGCAGCTCCGGCATTTCTTTGCCCGTCATGTCGATTGCGGCTGTTACCTGTATTGAACCGTCATTCCGGATGAGGTATTCTACAGTGTAAGGAATCTGCTTATCTGTTAGTTCGTAGGTCACGGTAACAGGCTGTCCGGCTGCCTGTTTTTTTCCTGCCTGCACATGCTTTACCTGCATTTTTTTATGGGTATCACGCCACACCCCCAGTTTCTCCGGCATTTTGTTGCCAAAGTCGTTATCGGTAGGCGCACGCCAGAAGTATGGCTCCGGAAACTTAGTCAGCACCTTGCCACCATCGTGACTGTAGGCTACCAGCTTTCCTTCTTTCAGGTCAAATTCGCCGGATACTTCCCCGGAAGTGAATCTCAGGATATTGCCCCTGGTCTTTACCTTTAGTTTACCTGACGGCACACCAGCGTCTGCAAAATACCGGCCATCGCCTACTGCAAACTGCTCCCGGGCTACTTCATGACCAGCCGGCACCAGCTCAGATGCCTTTTTTGTATAGGCATAAACGTTCAGAAAATATTCTTCACCCTTATCGGCCGTAAGTGCCGGAAGCGGGAGGGTTACTACTTTTTGCTGCTTAGGTGCAAGTGCTACTGCAAAGTTTTCCTGCTTTACCAGCTTTCCATTTCTATACAGCTCCCATTTAAAGTTGTACTGGTCTAAGTCTGTAAAACTGTGTTCGTTCTTTACAGTTATTACGCCTTTGCCGGCATCTTTAGCATCGAACTGAATGTTGGCGTATTCTTTCTTTACTTCATAAATAGCCGGGTGCGGCATTCTGTCTGCCGACACGATCCCGTTTGCAAGGAAGTTTTCATCGTTATGCAAATGGCCGGCACCTAAATCACCGCCGTAAGCCCAGAACACGTTGCCGTCTTTGTCCTGCGTTTTCAGGCCCTGGTCTACCCAGTCCCAGATAAAGCCGCCCTGCATATGTTTGCTGCTGCGGATAATATCCCAGTACTCCTGAAAGTTACCGCTGCTGTTACCCATGGCATGGGAGTATTCGCACATGATATAGGGGCGCTCTTTTTTAGCATTGGCATACTTTTTCATACTTTCGATACCCGGGTACATCGGCCCTACGATGTCGGTATTCCAGTCTTCGCCAGCCTGTTCGAACATCACCACCCGTGTTTTATCACGTTCCTTTATCCATTTGTAAGCATCGTGAAAAACATCGCCATTCCCGCTCTCGTTGCCCATGCTCCAGATGATGATGGACGGACGGTTCTTGTCGCGTTCTACCATGCGCTGAATGCGATCGAGGTGCGCAGGTGCCCACTCGGGCAGGTAAGCCGGATGCTTGGACTTGTCGAAACGTCCCTGCCACTCAGCACCCATACCGTGGGTTTCGATGTTGGCTTCGTCTACCAGGTAAAGGCCATACTCGTCGCAGAGCTTGTACCATTCCGGGTCGTTGGGGTAGTGGCTGGTGCGTACGGCGTTGATGTTGAACTGCTTCATGAGCCTGATGTCTTTCAGCATCAGCTCCCTTGTAGGTACGTGGCCTTTTACATCGTCGTGCTCGTGGCGGTTCACCCCTTTTATCAGGATGGGCACACCATTTACCAGCAACTGGGCATCTTTGATTTCTACTTTACGGAAACCTACTTTGTCGCCTGTAACAGCAAGTGTCTTACCCTTGTTATCTTTAAGGGTGATAACAAGGTCGTAGAGGTTCGGATGCTCTGCGCTCCACTGGCGCACATTGTTTACTGTGCCGCTGTAGGTAAGCTGGTTATTTTTTCCTGTTTTGGCAGAAATGCTTTTTTCCTGGGCGAACACTTTGCTGTTGTCTTTATCAAACAACTCCAGCAGCACGGTTGCTTTTTCAGGAGCTTTACCTTCGAACTTACGCAGGTTTACCGAAGCGCTGAATTCACCGTTTTTGTAGCTGTTGTCGAGGTCGGCCTTAATGAAATAATCCCAAAGGGTCAGCTTGGGCAGTGCCTGCAGGTACACATCCCGCTCGATGCCGCTCAAACGCCAGAAATCCTGGTCTTCGAGGTAGCTGCCGTCGTGCCAGCGCGTTACCTGCACGGCCAGCTGGTTCTCCCCTTTCTTCAGGTAGTTGGTTACATCAAATTCAGCTGCTGTTTTGGCCACTTTGCTCATGCCCACTTCCCGGCCGTTCACATACACCTGCGCATAGCCCGAAATAGAGCCAAAGTTCAGCATCACCTGCTGCCCGTCCCAGGCTTCGGGCACGGTAAAGGTTCTGCGGTACGTACCTACAGGGTTGTAGTTATTGTCTACGTAAGGAGGCCGGGCCGGGAAGGGATAGCGCACGTTGGTGTAAATGGGCAGGTCGTAGCCTTCTATTTCCCAGTTGGAAGGCACCGGAATGGTTTTCCAGCTGCTGTCGTCGAAATCGGTGCGGTAGAAGCCCGTTGGTTTATCTGCCGGCTTGTTAACCAGCGTAAACTTCCAGGTTCCATTCAGCGACTTGAAATACGGCGATTTGCTGTAGTCGTCTTTCCGGGCGTCCTGCACATTGGTATAGAGCATAAAAGGCACATGCGATTCCTCTTTGTTTCGCTCAATTACCCCCGGATTCTCCCACTCGTTTTTTGTCTGCTGGGCCAGCCCCAGCTGCGTCCAGAACAGGCAGCACAGGAATAGCAAACTTTGCTTGAACATCTTATTACTCATCTTTTTGTTAAGTACATTTAATACATTTCTTTTTTTTTCTGACAGGCTTTTAAGCTCCTGCCCCTACAGGTGAGAGCCTCACCTGCTTGATTTCCAAAACTTACATTTGTGATTTATTCAGCCGCATCAGACTGATTATTTTCCACCAAAATTCCAACAATTATATTAGTTACCGGGGGGTATTTGCCTTTGTTTTTAGGGGGTATATTAATAAAATGCCGTTTTTTCAGGCATTTCGCTCCAGCTCCTCCCACTATTTTCAAAAGAGCGATATTCATGCAACACAACAAGCAGCCACTCCAGTTTCACTGCCTGCTGCGCTATTGCGGTAGCTTTCGTCCCTTAGCAACACCCGTCTCCGCCCGATTACTTAAGGCTTTACATTTACAAGCTCTTTATAATAGTTACAGCTGCTGCCACCATACCCTCTGCTCCTCCTTACGGCATCACAGAGTTTATTACTAACAAACCAGGTGCACAAAAAAGAGGCTGTCCGGAAAGTAGGGACAGCCTCTTTTTATGCCAATTTAATACGTATTCCCCTACAGGTCAATTTCAAATAATCAATCCTCAGGAGGTTGTATCTTTCTTTTCAGAAAGTCACTGTAAATAATTCTGACCGGAATTACTGAATATACCCCGGATTTTGCTCCAGAATGGCATCTTTGTTCAAATCAATCTCGTTCTGTGGTATCGGCAGTAACAGATTTGTTTGCGTTAAGCCGGTAATTTGCCTGTTCGCCGGCAATCCTGTTATATTGCTATTTAACCTGGTAGCTCTTTCTACTAAGGTACCTGTTCGCATAAGGGTTAACCTGCGGTTTTCCTCTCCTACCAGTTCTCTTACTCTTTCATCCAGAATAAAATCCAATGTTATATCAGATGCGCTTACAAGCGGAGCATTAGCTCTTCTTCTTAATTCATTAATAGATTCTGCTGCTTCATCAAGCTTACCTTGCTTAAATTCCGCCTCAGCACGAAGCAGGTAGGTTTCTCCCAAACGCATCAAGATAAAATCTTTCCACATACCATACCCGAATACATCCAACGGATCAAAATGGCCCCATTTTGTGGTATAGGGATTGATGATAAAAAGTGTATCGGGACCTTGATAAGGTACTTTCGTTTTATAAATATTGCTGTATTTTGGAGCAGGATCATTATACCAGAATTCCCGGCGGATACTATGCCGTGAATTACGCATATCTCCCTCGTCATACAGGTCATACAGCACCCAATTGTTCAGCCTGAGCCTGGCAATTCCTCTACCGCCAAGTGAATCGGCAGGAACCATACCTGCTCTGTTATGGTAAGAAGCTCCCCATACACGACGCTGCTGCGGATTATCGGTCGAGCCACCGGGCACGTCACGTGGGTTTTCGGCCTCCATTACCCAGATAGCCTCTGTATTTCCCTGGCTCCTGCGCTGGTTACCATAGATAAACATATCAGAGAATGGGTCGCCTGGTATACCGGCATTAAATCTTACCCCATACCGGTTTTTTATAAGACCAAACTGACCACTGGTAATTACAGAATCGGCATGAGCTTCGGCAAGAGCAGGCTGGTTAACCCGCAGGTACACTTCGGCTAATAGCTGATGCGCCATATACTTATTAGCTCTTGACTGTTTACTAGCTGGTAATGCACTGATATTTGGAAGATGTTTTGCAGCAAATTTCAGGTCAGTAATAACTACCTCGTTTACATCAGCGAGCGGAGCACGCACAAAGTCCGTCTTTGGTGCAGTAAGAGGTTCCGTAACCAATGGTACACCGCCAAAAGCAGTCGCCAGTAAGTTATATGACAAACCCCTGAAGAAACGGGCTTCTGCGTTTATTTTATTTTTTTCTTCATCAGTTAAACCTGAAATATCAGGACTTTCAACATTTTGAATGAGAACATTCGTATTATTGATCATGGTATAGGACCAGTTCCAGGTATTATCTGCCGCCCCATCCAAAGGAGTTAAGGTGTTATAGTTATAATAAGGGTTCTCGATACCCTGCGGTTGCGTAGGCCAGGTAATATCTGTTCCTACCTGCCACACTGCCGGCCACCCTTGTGCCCAGCTAACCGAGTAAAACCTGTTGTTGTGGTTGTAAAGGCCAATTAAAGAGGCTTCAAAGCCTGCTTTATCCCGCAAAGTTGTGGGAGAATAAGAACTTAAAACTTCTTCATCCAGGAAAGACTTTTCACATGCGGTAAAGGTTTGCAGGCCTATACACATGCAAACAATTATTTTTATATATTTTTTCATACTTCTGTATATTTTAAATGGAATGGAAGATTATAGCGTCAGATTAAGTCCAAATGAAACAGTTCTTACAAGAGGATAATTGTTTACCCAATTTCCTGAACCTCTCGAATCCTGATTACTTTCCGGGTCCCATCCAACCCAGTCGGTAAATGTATAAAGGTTTCTACCGGTAGTGTAAAGTGTCAGGCCGTTTATGCCATATTTGTTCAATAATGCCTGAGGTACGGTATAACTCAACCTGATATCTTTTATTCTGACATAGCTGTTGTCTCTGGCAAAATTGTATCCGTGGGGGTTTCTGTATGCCAGGGACGGAAACTCGTTACTACGGTTCTCAGGAGTCCAGTAGCCTACTTCTGCCGGGATGTTTCTTCTGCCGGCTTCATCGCCATAGAAGATATCCGCATTACCTTTCATAGACCCTTGTGAAGTTTGCAGGAACACACTCAGGTGGAAATTACTATAGTGAAAAGTGTTGGTTAAACCGCCATACCACTTGGGCAATGTTGTTCCTAAATAAACTCTGTCATCACCGGTAATTCTGCCATCCCCATTTACGTCCTCAAATTTAAGATCGCCGGGTTTTGCATTCAGGGATGTCGGTATATCATCACCTTCCTGCCATACTCCCTGCCATATGTAAGAATATACAGCTCCCAACGATTTTCCAATAAACCACCTGTTACCAACATCATCCTGCTTATCGCCATAGAGGTCTACTATTACATTTTTATTTCTGGAAAAATTTAAACTTGTTTCCCATTTAAACTTGTTAGTCTCAACATTAACTGTGTTTAATGTTAGTTCAAGCCCGTTGTTCTTTACTGAGCCCAGATTGTACCAAACTTGTGAATAACCTGTGATATTAGGAATGTTCCTGCGAAGCAAAAGATCGTCCGTATTTGAGCGATAATATTCCAAAGTACCATTAATCCTGTTTTGCAGGAAACCGAAATCGAGTCCAAAGTTTGTCGAGGTAGTTGTTTCCCAGTTCAGGTCGGCATTACCCAAACTTCCCGCCAGAACACCAATTGTGCTTGTGCCCCCAAACGGAAAACGTACCGGGTTGAATAAAGTCGCGGTCTGGTTAACGCCAACTGCCTGATTCCCTGACTGACCGTAAGAGAACCTGAGTTTAAGCTGATTCACAAATTCAGCATCCTGCATAAAGTTTTCGTTGGCTATATTCCAGCCTAACGCCATACTTGGGAAAAGCCCATACTTGTTTGTATTAGCTCCAAACGCTGAATACCCATCACGCCTGGCCGTTAAGGTTAATAAATAACGGCTATCAAAGGAGTAGTTCAGCCTTCCCATCTGGGAAAGTAACGTAGATTTATCGCCATACGAGGAAGAAGTCCTGTTCTCAGCAGCTCCAAGGTTGTAAAACGACAGCTGGTCATTTACAAAAGTATTCGCTTCCGCTCCGGACCTGAAATATTGTGACTTTTGAGCACTGTAAAGTCCGGTGAAATCAAAATGGTGTTTGCCAAAATCTTTTGTATAAGTCAGAATATTTTCAAGAACCCAGTTATTGGTTTCATTGTTATTGGCATAAGCAGAACCAACCAGGTTATTGGCGGCACGCCCTTCATAACCCGATTGCCTGCCAATTTCATAGGTAGTAGAAGCATTTAAACGATATTTCAGGCCTTTGGCAAATCCTGGGGTTAACTCTGTATAAGCAGTACCCGTTATGTATTTCCTTCTGTCAATCCTGTCGGTTGTTAAACCTAATAACGGATTCGCAAACAACAGTTCAGGGAACATCGGATAAATTTCAAAGTTACCGGCATCATCGTTAACCTGGCCATAAGGGCTCATGGCAGTAGCAAGCAGCATATTAGCCCGGCCACCGTCCGAGTTATGGTCAGCAAAATACAGGGAAGCCCCCGCTTTCAGATAATCTGTAAATGTTGCATCCAAATTTGAACGTACACTTGCACGCTCAAACTGATACCCTTTGATTACACCTTCCTGGTTCAGATACCCACCGGTAAGATAATATTGCACCTTATCTGTACCACCGGAAATGCTTAAGTTATGCTCAGTAATTTTACCGGTTTGCGTCGCAGCGTCGAGCCAGTCTGTTGTACGTCCTGCATTATAGTTGTCCACTTCAAAGGTATTGGGCAATACCTGTGTTTGCGCAAGCCCCTGGGCAATTAAATAGTCTTTATACTTCTGTACATACGCTTCAGGAGAACTGGGTTCAAATTTATTGGCCAATCCTTCCACGCCATAATAGCCATTGTAGCTTACCCTGGGTTCGCCGCTCTTACCTCTCTTTGTTGTAACCAGGATTACACCGTTTGATCCACGGGTACCATATATAGCCACCGCAGAAGCATCTTTCAGAATTTCAATTGACTCGATGTCGTTTGCATTGATATCATTGATCTGGCCAAAGAATGGAGTACCATCAAGTACAATAAAAGGAGATGTGTTTGCACTGATGGAGTTAACCCCTCTGATCCGCATACCACCGGAGCTACCAGGCACTGAAGAGCCTTGCGTAATGTTAAGACCTGCGGTGGTACCCTGAATAGCCTGTGTCAGGTCGGTTACGGGCAGGTTCGATAATCTGTCTTTGGGCACAGATGCTACGGAACCGGTAATATCGGAGCGCTTCTGTGTGCCATAACCAACTACAACCACTTCTTCCAGTGCCTTGGACTCAGAGCCCATCTGCACGTTTATAGTTGTTCTGTTACTTATAGGTACTTCCTGCGGCTCATATCCCATAAATGAGAACACCAGAGTACCACTACTGGAGGGCACATTTATGGTATAGTTACCATCAACATCAGTAGGAACAGCCTTAGATGTTCCTTTTAGCAGTACAGTAACTCCAGGCATAGCGGCACCATCCTTATCAGTTACCTTACCCGACACGGTTATGCCCTGAGCTATTGCCCCGGTCACAGAAAAAAGAAACAGGGCGAGAAGCATAAAGCATCTCAACTCTTTGTAACAATTGTTTTGCATAGTATTCATTTTAATTGGAATGTTGGTTTATAATTATTAATTCTATCGATTCTGTTAAAAGACCTTTCATCTTTGTGGTTAATGTAATTACCCCTTAATGCTCACCTCCATTTATAAAACAGGAACATATTATTAAGATTTACACTAACTATCAATTGTTATTGCAATATCAAATTTAGCCTTCTCCTCCGGCAACAAAAGGGGGGAAATTCGCATTAAAAGGGGGAGGAATTCATCAGCAAGGGCGCAACTAATTTGAAAAATCCCATAAGAACCTATTTTCACTACACTTATGTCCGTCGCTGATACTAAAAAAACAGATTACAGAAGAATAAGTATAAGAACAAAATTATACTACGGTACATTTTTATTTAAGAGCTGATTTTGTTGTCTGTTCCAACTCCCGATATAAAGCGAGAGGTGTTTGAGGAATCGTTCAAAACTCTGCAAATGATTTTGCCACAAGTCTAGCCCATATCGGAAGACACTCATCTCCCGAGAGCCGTGCACTTGGATGCCTACCTTACGTTTATAATTTTTAAGGCCATATACGGCCGAAAGCGTGTAAGCCAGTACCAGTGCTGCCATCATCATCTCCACCCTGCAAGGTCTTTTTATATTAAGGCTTTCGACATCGAATCCGTTACTTTTCAAGTGCTTAAACATGCTCTCAATCCTGTATCTGTACCCATAGCCTTCTATGGCCTGGGCAGGTGTCACAGTAGAAATAAGACGAAGGAACTCAATCTTGCCGCTCCTGTTCCTATAGGCCATGAGCACGTAATAGTAATCCTGTCCCTCCAGCGTAAACGTCTTCCACACCAGCTTTTCCAGTTGGGACTTGGCCTTGCTCTCCAGCTTGCTCACCAGCTTTCCCCTGGCATCGAACTCCTGCTTATAGGTGCCTTTTCGTAGGCGGATAACAAACCCTATTCCTGCCTCCCGCAACGTTTTAAACCATTGAGTGCCAAGATACTCCCTGTCTGCCAACAGCACCTTGCCTTTGAGGTTGAGTACCTTCCTGGCCATCCACAGCATCAGTTTGCGTTCCCATTGGCTGGAGATGCCCAGCTTCTTCAAATCCTGCCACCAGATAGGAATACTCACTCCCTGGTAAAGCACGCTCAGCGTGAGGAAGTGATGTTTCTTACCTCCCCATTTCCAGGAGCTACCGTCCAAAATAAGGTAACGGCACTTTTGCTTCAGCAGGCCTGCCGCAGCCTGCAGCATGCCAACCCAAATACCCTTGTCTGATTCACCCAGCTGGAGCCAACGCTTCAGACGCTTGTAATGTGACTGAGGAGCAGTGGAAGTGTTACCAAGTATTTTACCAACTGAACCTTTGAGTTTCCACAGATTGACCGTCTTTTCTTCCAGCAACAGTGCAACCATCAATAGCGTATTCTTTAACTGGGAGGTTTTCCAGTCTGGAACTAATTCCTTAAATTTCTGCAATAAGTGAGCGTACATGACTTGTCATTTTGGTCCAACTCTATAACAAGTTAGTGTGCCTCACTTATTCATTTTGTACCGTAGTATAGAACAAAATTATGCTAATCTTAACCAAATCATTAATTGTAATGGGGAAGGGATCTTGTGGAAAAGGTCCGGAATAGCTGGCTGAAAGCGTAATTCAAAATAACAAAGCACCATTAAAATAAAGTTTAGTAGCCTTTGCATCACCTCCCAACGATAGAATGACAGGAGTAAGAGATTTTTGATCCGATACTTATCTATTCTTAAAGTGCGGTTCTGAACCCCGGATAATTAATACAGATTTGATGCAGACAAAGAGCAGAAGGAATGGTGGCAGGTACAGCAGAACAAAAAGTAATGATAAGAAACTTAAATTGTGATTTTAGCTTATTTGGCAGGAAACTGGATACGAAGTGTCGCAATTGAATTGACAAGGAGAAAAAAAAACAGCCGGCATAAACCGGCTGCATTTTTTATGTTTAACTAACTCACTTTATGATTCTAATTTTTACTGTTAATAACCCGGGTTCTGCACCATCAACGGCATTTTATTTATCTCTGATTGCGGGATCGGGTACAGGTACAGCGCTGGCCTGAAATTATGCACCCGGATAGACAGATCTCTGTTGTAAGTATAAGTGCCATCGGCATTTCTAGTGATGCGCATAACCTCGTTCTGCCTGGCTCCTTCCTGCATCATTTTCCAGCGACGCAGGTCGAAGTAACGGTGCCCGCCTTCAAAGGCCAGTTCAATCCTTCGTTCGTTGTGGATTATTTCACGCAATTGAGCAACTGTTACGCCTACCGGAATACCATAGCGCCCATTATCACCTGGCTCTATTCCGGCCCTGTTACGAATTTCGATCAGTTTCGGCACTGCCAGTTCTGGCTGCCCTGTTTCGTTAATGGCTTCGGCATAGTTCAGCAGAATTTCGGCATAGCGGATTAGCGGCCAGCCGCGCTCGGTATTGGAGCTGGTGTTTACTTCGGCCATTTTTCTGCCGTAGTAGCCGGTAGTGGTACCATTTGCACCAAACTGATCCTGGGCAGAAGTCGGAAAGTGTGGTGCTACGTTATCAAAGGTATATACCGGACGCATGCTGCTGAAGTTCCCCCACCACAGCATCGACTCGTTGTAGATGATGGTGTTTGCAAAACGGGGATCGCGGTTCACGTAGGGGTTGTTTGGATCATAACCTGATGCCGGGTCAGATATCGGCTTGCCGTTTATCATCGGGAAGGCGTCTACCAGGTTCTGCGTAGGCTGAGTATAACGTGCCCCGCCTCTGCTCGACGGTAAGAAGTGGCCTTCTACCGCTCTGTTGGGTGCATTATGGCGGGCAAAGATATACTCTGTGTTTACACGACGGAGGCTGTAAACGGAACTGTGTCAAAGCAAGAAAATAATTAACTTAGCTTAAGCACAGTCACCATGGAAAAGAAATTTGATTTTGAGGCTTTTGA
>NZ_QCZK02000011.1 GCF_003347595.2 Botryobacter ruber
ATAACACTGCAGCATAAAGGTTTTGACGTGTGAAAGTATAATTAGTTGTTTTAACAACAAAGTGTAAAATGTGTATTTTAAAGTGATGTATAATAATTTATTTAATATGAGATTTTTATAATTATATTCAGATGGTATTAGGTGTTATAGTGGTGTTGGTTTTTTAAAAAAGTGTAAATAGTTAATATTTTGTCTGTTGAATATAGATTTATGGTTATTATTGAGATAGTTTAAATCGGCGAAAATATATATTGAAGCATTTGAATAAATGTGTTCTTCGGAGTTCAGCGTACCCGGTTCTGCTGTTGTTGTTGCATTCTCACATATCCGCCAGGAACAGGCGCTGCATCCGGCAAGGTTGGCTGAACAGGAGCAAAGGGTTTGGTGGCAGGTACTGCAGGAGGTACAAGGCGCCCTTTTAAGAAAGTAGAATTTAACAGCCAGTGCGTCAGGAGTATAGCCGGAAACAGCAGCGGGAGCCTTGCCGGGGAACTGCGGTGGCGGTAGTTCCGGGCGCCGGAAAACGCTATTTTTTTCAAAAAAACGCCGATTATGTTTGACTAAGATGAATGTCTGTGTATATTTGCACACCAAATCAGGGTAACGTGGCCGAGTGGCTAGGCTCAGCTCTGCAAAAGCTGCTACAGCGGTTCGAATCCGCTCGTTACCTCTTCCTTAGCGCCGGCTGTTTAATACTGCCGGCGCTTTTGTTTTACAGCCTTCCGTATTACTTCTTCTTCATACAACCAGCGTACATGTGCTGCCGGTTGTGGCAACCTGTGCGGGAGCAGCGCCTGTGGTGGCTGCTGCAGCAAAGCACTTTTCATAGATCCGGGCAGAGCATTTCTGTTTCCTGCTGAGCGATACGGCTTTACAATGATATAACCCAGAATTTTTGACCACGGCCAATCTTTTGCAGCTAACATCCGTATTGCTAAACTACCTATAACATAAGCTAACTGAAACATAAGCTAACCTCATCCGAAGTTCAAATCCAGCACATGTCAATCATGATACAACCAGTGCCTAGTTTTGCAGGAAACGTGGCAGGAAAAACAAAAGGCACAGAACCCCCCGGGGTGGATGAGCAGCTGCTAGGTGCTGTATGCCCCAAAGCCCTGGCCCATTACAAAACCCTGAAACAGGAAATAAAGCAACCGCACACATATCGCCATTAACCTATGAAAATTTTAGATCTGCGTACTATGCGCGGACCGAACTACTGGTCTGTTACGCATCCCAAACTTATTGTGATTAAACTGGACCTGGAGGAATTTGCCGCTACCGACACCAGCCATTTCCCGTTCCTGGTAAAGCGCCTGCAAAAAATGTTTCCGGGCATGTACAGCCATCGCTCCCGCGAGGGCATAGAAGGCGGATTTTTCAGGTCCGTTGAAAAAGGGACCACGCTGGGGCATGTGGTGCAGCACATTGCGCTGGAACTGCAGAGTATGGCCGGCATGGAGTGCGGGTACGGGCGCTGCTACCCGGCACACGAAGCCGGAAATGTTTTCGTGGTGTTTTCTTACCAGGAAGAACGGGCCGGGGAACATGCCGCTTTTGCCGCCGTCCGGATCGCCAATGCCCTGCTGAAGAATGAAAAATACAAGCTCGCCCCTGATATTGACCGCCTGCACCAGATCCGGGAGGCAGAGTATTTCGGCCCGAGTACTTATTCCATTATTTCGGAGGCCGTGAGTCGTGGAATTCCTTATATCCGCCTGAACCGCCACTCGCTTATCCAACTCGGCTACGGCGTCAATCAGAAGCGTATTCAGGCCACCATGACCTCCGGCACCTCCTGCTTTGCCGTGGAAATTGCCGGCGACAAAAACATGACGAAAGCTTTCCTGGAAGAGGCGGGCGTGCCCGTGCCCAAAGGTACCACCGTGTACACGCAGGAGGAGCTGAAAAAAGCGCTGGACTGGCTCTCCTATCCGGTCGTGCTCAAGCCCCTCGACGGCAACCATGGCAAGGGAGCCACCATCAACGTCACCAACTTTAAAGATGCGCTGAAAGGTTTTACGGATGCGAAGCGGTTTTCGAACGGCGTTATTGTAGAGCAGTTTGTACAGGGCGCTGATTTCAGGTTGCTGGTGATAAACGGTAAATTTGTAGCTGCCGCTTTGCGTACGCCTGCCATGGTGACCGGCGATGGCACCGCTACCATCAAGCAGCTGGTGGACAAGGAGAACAAAGATCCCAGGAGGGGCGTGGGGCACGAGAAAGTGCTCACCAAAATCTCCATCGACAAACAAACCCGCCGCATCCTGAAAGGCAAAGGCTTTACGCCGCAAACCGTGCTGCCGGAAGGGGAGGTGCTGTATTTAAAAAGTACGGCCAACATCAGTACAGGCGGTACCGCTACAGACGTAACCGACCTGGTAGATCCGTATAATGTGCTGATGGCCGAACGCATTGCCGGGCTGATCGGCCTCGATATTTGCGGCATCGACGTAATGACGACGGATATTGCGATCCCGCTGGACCAGACCAACGGGGCTGTACTGGAAGTAAATGCTGCGCCCGGTTTCCGGATGCACATTTCCCCAACCTACGGGCTGCCGCGTAACGTAGCAGAGCCTGTTATCGATATGCTGTTCCCGCACGGGAAGCCGTCGCGTATTCCGATTATTGCCGTAACCGGCACCAACGGGAAAACCACCACCACCCGCCTGGTGGCGCACATGGTCAAAAACAACGGCTACCAGGTAGGCTACACCACCACCGACGGCATTTACGTGCAGGATAAAATGCTCGAAAAAGGCGATACCACCGGCGCCTACAGTGCTGAGTTTGTGCTGAAAGATCCTACCGTAAACTTCGCGGTGCTGGAATGTGCGCGGGGCGGTTTGCTGCGCTCCGGGCTGGGTTTTCAGCATTGCGACATCGGTATTGTAACCAACGTAAGCTCCGACCACCTAGGCCTGCGCGACATCCATACCCTGGAAGAACTGGCGAAAGTAAAAGCGGTTATTCCGAAAAGTGTGTGCAAAGACGGCTACGCGGTTTTAAACGCCGACGATGACCTGGTGTATGGCATGGCCAGCGACCTGCAATGTAAAGTGGCCTTCTTCAGTATGGACGAGCACAACCCGCGCATCCTGAAGCACATTGCCAAAGGCGGACTTGCCGCAGTGTTTGAGAACGGCTTTATCTCCATCTTTAAAAACAGCTACAAAATTCGCGTGGACCGGGTGGCGGATGTGCCGCTCACCTTCGGCGGGAAAGCGAAGTTTAACATCGAGAACATCCTGGCGGCTACGCTGGCCGGCTACATTTCACGCTTCGATATCGAGGACATTAAAACTGCTTTGCGCACCTTTATTCCTTCGCCGGCCAAAACTCCAGGGCGCATGAACCTGTTCAAGTTCCCGGACTTCGAGGTGCTGGTGGATTATGCCCATAATGTGGGCGGCATGAAAGCGGTCGGTGCGTTTATGAATGACCTGGATGCAACCGTGAAGGTGGGTATAGTGGCAGGCGTAGGCGACCGCAGAGCAGAAGATATTTACGAACTGGGCAAAGCGGCAGGGCAGATCTTCGACGAAATCATCATTCGCCTGGATTCCGACCTGCGCGGGAAGACCGCCGACGAGATTATGGCGCCCCTGCTGCAGGGCATCGAAGACGTAGCGCCGGATAAAAACGTGCAGGTGATTCCGGAGGAGATGCGGGCAATTGCCTATGCCCTGGAACACGCAGTGGAAGGTTCCATCATTGCCATTTTTACCGAGGATGTGTCGGAGTCGGTGAAGATGGTGGAGAACTTTAAAGTGCTGGAAGACCGGAAAATGTTTGCAGAATAACGGTTTCCGGGAAGTGATTTTCAGAATTGCCCTGGTTTAGCAGGAGCAGCGACTGTGGTGGCAGCTGCAGCAGAATTGTCTGAACCACAGATTTACCGGATTAAAGGATGACACTGAGGATTTAGTACCCAACAAAAAATTACCTTGCATGCTATAAACTGTAGCAGCTGGCCTGAGTGAAGTTCGCTCACAAGATCCCCTACGGGGATGCCAAAGGAGGAATAGTTTTGTGGAACTGAGTAAATTCTCGCTGATATTAGTAATGAAAAATCTGTGTTATCCTTTAATTCCGTAAATCTGTGGTTCAGATTTTCCGTGCGCAGTCAGGGGACAGCACCTGGATGTAAAAGAGATGCGAACAAATAAATCAATAGGAATATTAACGGTTCTTTCTGCCCTTCTTTTGCTTCTTCTGCTTTGCTCTTTCGCTTTTCAGTTGCTGGAATTCTTCGTTCGACACCGTAACCACATAAGTGCCAAAGGTTAAAATGGTTAAGCCGGAATCAAAGTCGTGCTCCAGCGTCACGTGCAGCTGTTTGTCCGGGTTGAGCACATAGGCATCGTCGGTTTTGTCATACACCTTAAACTCATATTCTCCTTCCTCCAGGGGCTGAGTCGTGTTGCGGGCCAGGCAGTCGCCGGTAATAACAAGCGGCGTTTCCAGCTCGTCGATAAACTCGAAGGGCTGAAAATATTTGCCGTCTTTCTTATGCGTGATGTATTCTATTTTGTCGATTTCAAGTTGAATGTCCTGGTTTTTGTCTTCTCTTTTAGTCTTGATGTCGAGAAGGTTTCCTGTTAATCTCATATGCCTGGTTTGCCTGTTACGTCTTCTGTTAATTCCCTTTCAGCTGCCCCGGTGCTGCGTTTTTTCTTTGAACTATTCTGCTGCACCTGCCACCACAGCCACTGCTGTAGCTTGTTTTGCCTTTGCAACTTAAAGGAAAGAAAGCAGAAACAGCCTATCTTCTGAAAGAAAAAAGCTGTTTCTTAATTTGGACAAGATAGCTGATGTTACACATAAATTACGATTGCTGGAAAGGTGCTGTAGCAAAGGTTATTTTTGCTAGTGCGAGCTTGTAGCTCGTACTTATACCAACAAGTCTTTATTTGCTCCCCCATAAATATTTCTCCCTCTTGTCATCCCTTTCGGGATCTTGTGGGCAAGTTGCAGAAACATCTGCTAAAAGCAGAACCGTAATGGAAGATCCTTTTTACTATATGGTATCACATGTAAAGGTACGAGCTACAAGCTCGCACCAGCGCACCCGTATCTGAAAACAAAACCAAACCGGCTAATTATAGCGCCCACGCCGCTGCGGGTCCTCCAGGAAGAGCTGCAGGAATATTTTCTGTTCTGTAATAATCGAGTGCTGGTCAGGATAATCCTGTAACCTGCGGTTGGTGGAGTAGCCAAAATGTTCGTAGCCCAGGCTCAGGTTTTTGAGCAGCCGCACCGTAACGCGTGGGCGCAGTATGCCAATGGAATTGTTGCCTTCCAGGCCTTCGAAAGTGTCGAGCCAGAAGTGGTAGTACACGAAGGCGGCGGAGGCATACTTTCCTAAGCTGAGGGTGCTTTCTATTTTCGCCTGGAGGCCGTGGGCGAACACGTAATCCCGCAAGCCTACCGAATCGGGGGCGGAACGGTTGCTGTTGCCCGCCAGCGGCACGACACCCAGGCTGGCATTATTGTAGAAGTAGATCTGCCTGCTTAGCGGTAGTTTCGTGAACAGGCCACCGCCAAAGCCAAGGGCGCCTAAGTTAAAATTGCGGGTATCCCAGAAGTCGTAATACTGGAAGGCCCCCGTCAGCAGCGACAGCCTGCCGAGCTCTAGGTTGCGGCCAAAGAGGATGCCGTAGCCCGTGATGTTGTTGATGGTACCGCCCACGGTGTCTGCCGAGCCAAAACTGAATTCGGAACGAAGCCTGAAAAAGTCGAACGGTTTGCGCTTGCGGGGCTCAAAGGGATTGCCGTAATCGAGCTGGATGTTCAGCATGGTGTTGTTTCCGCCTGCGCCAAATATCTCGTTCTGCTGCTCGTTCAGCCGGTGTATGCCTGCAAATAACGTAACGTTGAGGGGCGACTGCTCATACACTTCCTTGTTGGTAACCTGGAAGGTTTTGCCCTGCAGCAGCCGGTTGAGGCCCCGCACCGGGTTTATCACCCCGGCCGCTATTTCCCTGATCGCCCGTTCGCCGCCCTGGGTGCGGTCGTCGAGGATGTTGGAGCTGATGCGGTAGAGGATTTCGCCGAGGGCTGCGCCGTTCAGGGGCGTATAAATCATGTCGTTGTAAGAAGGGAGGGTGGTTTCGCCGAAGTATTCCCATAGCAGGCTGCCGCCCACGGCAAAGGGCAGCGACTGCCAGTACGTATACCCCTGCGAGCGGGCAGCATTAAAGTAGAGCGTGCCCTGGTAGGGGTGGCCGATAAAGTTGATCCTGAACTTGTCGGTATCCCATTCAGGCTCGGATGTTAAATTCGTTTTCCAGGTGCTCGGGCTTACGTAGGCATAGTCTTCTTTGGTAACGTAGCGGTTAAACCCCATGAACAGGGCATTGACGCCTACTACCTGTACGGCGGGTTTCCAGATTGGCTGGCGCTTGTTGTAGAGCGGGTCGTCGTTGAGCAGGTCGCCGTATTTGTTGTACAGCGAGCGGTCCAGCAGGCTGGTATCGGTGGGGGCATGGCCCGGCTGGTCGGAAAACAAGACTTTCTTCCGCTCCTTTATTTCTTTCAGTTGCTGCTTGCGGTTGCCATTGGCAGGGTTGATGGTGTCGGGTGCCGGAACTACCTGCGCCCGGAGGTGCACCACCGACCATAAGATCAGAACTGCAGTAAAGATGTGTTTCATGCTTCGCTTATACGGTTAACGGAAATTTGAAGCTGATTTTTAGCCCTGGAAACAGTTTTCACGCCTGTCGGCATGTAAAGGATTCCTGGTACAGATGAAACAAGTTGAACAATAGTCTGCCTGAATTTCCCGAACTTTGATGCATGTTGACTTCTTTGACCCGTGTTTTTTTCCTGCTCCTGTGCATGCTGGCGCCTGTGTTGGTGCCCGCACAAACGGTGCCCCAGCAATTGGCTGCTGCCTTTAAAGCTTTCCAGAACGATGCGCAGCTTCGCCATGCCGTTTCAGCTTTGTATGTAGCAGACGCCAGATCAGGAAAGGTGCTTTTTGACCATAACGGAAAGGTGGGTCTTGTGCCGGCTTCGACTCTGAAAGTAATAACGGCCGCCAGTGCGCTGGAGCTTCTGGGAAAAGACTTCCGGTACAAAACAACCTTTGCCTGGCAGAAAAAAGGGGAGGAGGCAACGCTGCTGATCCGTCCTTCCGGCGACCCTACGTTCGGAAGCTGGCGCTGGCCTGCTACCAGGGAGGAGGTGGTGCTGAAGGGGCTGGCGCAGGCCATAAGTAAGTTGCCTGTCAACACTTTTGACAACATCCTGGTCGACAACAAGGGGTGGAGCAGCGGAACCATACCGGCCGGCTGGCTCTGGCAGGACATCGGGAATTATTACGGGGCGGGCGCAGCCAGATTCAACTGGCGGGAAAACCAGTACGATGTCATCCTGAGATCCGGAAAACGCATCGGCGACCCGGTGTCAATTGTGAAGACGGTTCCTGAAATGGCTGGCTATAACCTGACTTCTGAAGTGACTTCGGCTGCTGCAGGCTCCGGCGACAGTGCCTATATTTATTTCCCGCTGCACGGAACAACCGGCACCATCCGGGGCACCATTCCGTTAAACCGGAATGCTTTTGAAATTTCGGGAGCCATGCCCGATCCTGCGGCCCAGTTTGCCGGCACGCTGCAGAAAGCAGGTGCAGGTATCCGAAGTTCAGGTAAGGCTGTGGTGACAGCAGCAGTAAACCTTTCCGAAGCTGGTTTTACCCCTTTTCACACCGTCACGTCCCCGCCCCTGGACAGCATTGTGTACTGGCTTAACCGGAAAAGCGTGAACCTGTATGCCGAAGCGTTGGTCAAAACAATGGCCGTTAAATATGCAGGCGTTGGCGCAACAAAAGAAGGAACAGGCATTATCCGGAATTTCTGGAAACAGCAGGGTATCCCGGAGGAGGAGCTGAACCTGGTGGACGGATCGGGCTTGTCGCCGGTGAACCGCGTAACGGCGCACGCGCTGGTGCGGGCGTTACAACACAGCCGGAAACAGCCCTGGTTCAACAGTTTCTACGATTCGCTGCCGCTCTACAACGGCATGAAAATGAAAAGCGGCACCATGCAGGGCGTGAAAGGCTACTGTGGCTACTACCGCGACAAAGCAGGAAATGACTATGTGTTTGCGTTCCTGGTAAACAACTACTCCGGCTCATCGGCCTCCCTTACCCGGAAAATGTACCAGGTGCTGGATGCGCTGAAGTAGGAGCGGGAACGAACCTATATCCCAAACGGAAATGTTTCCGGGGTCAGGTGGCTGTCGGGGTGCAGGCGCAGCGGGTGTAAGGCCTGGGTTTTATCGAGGTAGAGGAAAGCATCGTAGCGGGAGGTTAATTTGGTGGGGACGTAGTTGCCTCGTTCGCTTTCCGGGTTATAGACTACCCCGATGGCACGGTGACCTAACCAGCTGCCGAAAACATCCTGTAAGGTAGGCTTGTTATCGAAAATCAGCAGTTTGTTTTCGGGCGAAGCGGCATGCAGGATTTCCTCCACGCTGTGTTCTTTGGCTGCCGGAACTTCCATTTTTTTCATGGGCGCGCCCCAACTTCTGCCCGCTATCACGGAGCCTTGGTAAGAGCCAAAGCCCACCAGCACTACTTCTTCCGGCTTATGCTGTTCCCGTACCAGCTGGCCCACGTTCAGGAGACCCCGGTCGGGCATGCTGGTGGCGCGGGCGTCGCCGATGTGGGTGTTGTGTTCCCATACGATCACTTTGGCATCCGGACCATGGTATTGCATCAGCGCGTTCAGCGTTTCTACCATGTGCAGGTCCCGCACGTTCCAGGAGTTACCGTGGAAGGAGGCCATGGTTCGGTAGTATTTTTCGGCGTTGGCGGTAACCAGTGCATTCATTTCGGCATTCAGGCCCGCTTCCGGGTCGGAGTCGTAGCGTGGCGCCTTCAGCCGTACTTCCTGCAGCAGTTTCAGTACCTCTTCCTTGCAACTCGGGGCCATGGCGCTGATGGCAGAAGCATAGGATTCCTCCTCGCCGTAGGGCTCGAAACAGTCTACCGCTTTCCGGGCATAGGCCGCTGTTGCCGGATCTTCTTTTTCCAGGTAATCCACAATAATCTCGATCGATTCCCAGAGACTGTAGACATCGAGCCCGTAGAAACCAACTTTCCTGTTGGGAGCGAGGTTGCTGTTGTGTTGCTGCAGCCATTGGGCGAGGGCGGCAATTTCCCAGTTAGCCCACATCCAGGTCGGCCATCGGTCGAACTGGTGCAGTACGTCTTTTATGGTGCCGCCTGCTCCGGGATATTCCTTTACCCAACGGTTGATCTCGAAACAATCGGGCCAGTCGCCTTCCACGGCAATAAAGGAGAAGCCTTTTTCCCGGATAAGCCGTTTGGAGATTTCGGCCCGCCAGGTGTAGTATTCGTGCGTGCCGTGCGTGGCCTCGCCCAAAAGCACATACCGGGCATCGCCAATACGTTCCATCAGCGGGTCCAGGTCGTTGCGGGTTTGCAGCCGGTAACTTTCTTTTGCAACAGCAGCTGTATCAACAGGCGTAAATTCTTTTAGCATCGGTTTAAGGTCGTTTATAGAGTCCCATCAATTCGCCATAGGCAATGGCTTTTCCTTTCAGCACCATCTCCAGCGCTTCTTCCGTACCGCTGGCCGGAAGGCCCACCAGGTTATCCAGCGCAAAAACTTTAATAAAGTAACGATGTGTTTCACCACGCGGGGGGCAGGGCCCCATGTAGTTGTGCTTGCCGAAGTTGTTCATGCCTTCCACGCCTCCGGGCGAGGCGTTTTCTGCGATAGCAGCTGTCGGCGGGATATCCCAGATCACCCAGTGCGTAAAGGTGCCGGAGGGTGCATCGGGGTCGTCTACGATCAGGACCAGGCTTTTGGTATCATCGGGGATACCTTCAATTTTAAGCGGCGGGTTTACGTTTTCGCCATCGCAGGTATAGCGCACCGGAATAGGAGCATTATGCGCAAAAGCAGTACTGGTTACCTTTAAAGTTTTATCAGCCATAACAGTAATACCATTTTCTTTGAAAACGGATATAGCGGCAGAATGTTAACCCTGCAGGCAGTTGGTTTTGAGGACGTTGCATGGGGCTCGGCCTGATTGAACCAGTGCCGGGTTGCAGGAAAGTCCGGGCCGGGTCAGCCGGCGGGGTTGTGCTTGTGCCGGTTCAGTTTGTTTTGCACAATGCTGTTGGCCTGCTCTTCTTCCAGGTCCAGGGCGGAGGTGATGTAGCCGATAAGCTCTTTTTCCTTTTCGGCTAAAATGCCATCGGCAAGCAGCAGCTCAATGGTCAGGGCAAACAGGGGGTAACAATTTTCGGCGGATATATAATCTACGCTGTCGTCGATGAGCTGTTTGCTGCCGATTTTGGCATGCGCCAGTAACACCGTCCGGTAATACTCCCTGACATCGTGGCCCTTGTACATTTTGTTACTGGCCAGGGTGTCGGCGACTTCCTCCAGTTCCTCGTCGGCCACATCTTCGTCTACAGCAATACAGGCATGCATGATGGCGATCCAGGCTTCCTGCTCGTTTCGGGGAACATAAATGAAGGGTGATGTTTTGTCCAGTCGGTTGTCGAAAAGTCCCATGGGGTTAGCGTTATGTCTTGTAATCTCCTACTACCTTTATTGAATGCGGATGGTTGCCCTAAACCTGCTTTTCTTAGCAGCAGCGGGTGTGGTGGCAGGTGCAGTGAATTAGTTGAGGGGGTATAAGGAAAATTCAAAGTTTAAACTTGATACTGCCAGCTTTTTTTAACGGAAGAATGAAATTAGTTTTTCTTGACTTATCCAAACTATGCGTTCACTGGTTAAAAATATTCGTTTACTTAAATTCTTTATCCTCTAAGTACATTTTAATCATATAGACGAAACTTAATATAGCTGATTCGTTAGATATTAAAAATCATAAAAAAAGAATTTTACCTGAAATGAGCAGGACCAGCCTAATGAACAGATGGCAGTAACCTGATTTAGCTTCCGCTTCGCAGGCTTTTTTTCATACTTTTTCAGCAGTTTAAGTTGATTACCGCTACAGAATGCTTTTAACCGGTAAAAAGCAGGAAGTACAGCTTTTGTCTGAATAGGTGAAGTTTGACCATGTTATGATTTTAATGTGAAAATTCTAATAAAAATTTAACCTATTTTGTTTTGAGTTTATTGAAAAAATTGTAAAAGGTTAACCGCTCTTCAGTAACGCGCAACCTCTGTGTGCACATATAACAGGAGGTAAACGTGTGTTTCGGATGCTCTCTTTTTCTGAAGCCACTACTGGCTTGTACGACAAAAGTGATCCCGGATTCTTTTTCAAGGAAGCAAAGGCAGCCGCCAACGGGTTGCCCTGGCACCTTATTGCTTAAATAATTTACAGCAGCATACACTTCATAAGACTGCCGGCAAAGCCCCGGCAGCTGGCACAGGTGTGTATGGGCTGCCACCAACCGGTAATGCGCTGTCTGTAGCACGTGTGCAGCTTTGGCATTTTATACCTGACTCTTTTCTTTTCATCCATCAAAAACCAACTGCCTTATGCAAAACTTAAACATTTACACAAGCAAAATACACCGACTCCTTTTCTTACAGCTGCCCCCGATTTTAATATTCGTCCTGATGCCTGCCAGCGCAGATTGCTTTGTGCGCGCTGGCTTAAAGTATCAGCCGCGCTAAAAAGGTAATACAATCCTACATGTTAAACCATTCCAATAAACCCTTAAGAAATAATTATGAAAGAGTTACAAACCTTAAATGGAAGGAGTAACAGCTCACTTCCGCTGCACCACACCCACAGTGCTGCAATTAAACGGCTGGCCGACTTCAAAACCCTGCCATTCGCGCTTTTTATGATGTACCTTTTCCTGATGTGCCTGCTGTTGCCATCCAACGTTGCCTACGGGCAGGATATCTATTGCGCCGGCAACTGTACATCCGGCGATATCAGAATTACGAAAGTTGAGCTCGTAGATACGAAAGGAAATCCGTTGCCTACTGTCTGTGACCAGGGAGTCCCGGTGCAGGTAAAACTGAAACTGACCTTTAACGTGACCTCCCAGACCCGCTATGGTTTCCTGGTTACCGCTGATGTGATTATCAATGGCGAAAAAGTAGGAAGGGTTGCTGATTGTTCCGGCTCCACCTACCAGCAGGGTACCAGAACCTATATCATCAGCGATCCTGTAAACTGGACCTGCGGAAGTGTACTGGAACTTCGCAACGTATTTACGGCCTGGGAAAATTCGGCACCCTCCACCAAAAACCCCAGCATATGCACCCGGTTGAGCGCTAATGACGAGATAACGGACTGCGCCTCCATCAGGCCGAAATGCTACTACTATGGTTCAGAATCGAAAGATGCAATAAAGGTAATTACACCTGTACAGGGTGGTATTACATATACTTCCGGATGCGCCGGCAATACCGGCTATGAGTCGATTACACTTACAGCATCAGGCGAAGGTGGCACAGCTCCTTATTCTTACCAGTGGGAGGTACGTGAGAAAGATCAGATCGGGTTACTGGCGTCCACTACTTCCAGTTCAACCAATACTGTCTTTAAGTATACCCCCACAAGCAAAAACAAACTTGAGTTTAAGTTGACAATTACGGACAGCTCATCTCCGAAGAAAAGTCAATCCTATACACAGGATGTTGATGCGAAGACCTGCTGCACAACACCTGTCATTACATTGCAGCCGGAACCTCAGGTTAAATGTGCGGGAGAGACAGCCGTTTTTTCTGTAGCATCGGAAGGTGGCAGTCCGGAACCAGCCGTACAGTGGCAGGTATTGTTACCAAGCATTGGGGCAGACTGGAGCGATTTACCTGGAGCAAACAACGCAACGCTTACACTTAGTGCTGTGACAACGGCAATGAGCGGCAACAAGTATCGCGCTGTGCTCCGCAGTGATGTCTGCGATCCGGCTGTCAGCGAGGCGGCTACCCTGGCTGTAAATGCAATACCTGCGGCGCCAACAAATGCCGGCAATCAAACGGTATGTCAGACCACCCAGGCCCAGACGCTCACGGCCTCTGTTACTGTACCCCAGGGAACAAGTGTAGTCTGGTATACTGCTTCGAGTGGCGGAACTGTCGTGCAAAATCCGGTTCTCACGAGTGTAGGTACTGTTACCTATTATGCCGAAGCTGTAAAAGATGGCTGTAACAGTGTTACGCGTACGCCTGTTACCCTGACAATCAATGCTGCGCCGGCAGCGCCCACCAGTGGTGGTAATCAGACTTTCTGTGCCTTAAGCCCGGTGCAGAAACTAACGGCCACCGCAACTGCTCCGGCTGGTTCCAGCATTGTGTGGTATACCAGTGCTTCCGGAGCCACGGTGGTTAATGATCCTTCGCTTAGTGCAGTGGGTACAGTAACTTATTATGCAGCTTCTAAAAATAACCTGACAGATTGCTTAAGTCTTACCCGAACTGCTGTAACCCTTACAATGAATGCTACTCCGCCTGTACCGGTAGCAACTGTTACTGTGCAACCAACCTGTGCCGTAACAAGTGGTACTATTGCCGTATCGGGTGCCAATTCCAACTACACCTACACCTTGTCCGGACCAACTGCAAAGTCGCCCAACAATACAGGTGTCTTTACCGGCCTGCAACCCGGCACCTATGCTGTTACAGCTACCCTGGGGCAGTGTACTTCCGCAACAAGTACCGCTCTTACCGTAAATTCCGTGCCCGATGCGCCTGCTACACCTGTGGTTGTCATTACAGCTTATCCGGATTGCTCTTCATCCACCGGTACCCTGAAAGTACTGAAAGTAGCGAAAACTGAAACTATTAACGAAGAAGAGTACGGGGAAGACTATGAATTCAGTAACGACGGTGGCAAAAACTGGACTCCCACTCCCACCTTCAGTTTTGTTGCCGGAGAAGGTTATAGTATCAGTGTAAGAAGAGTAAACGATGTTTCCTGTGTTGCTTCTGTGTCTTGTGATGCCGAGAAAAAAGTAACGGTTATTTCTTCTGAACCAGCAGTGGAGTCGCTCCAGGGCGTTGAAAAATCAGACCAGTTAAGCACTTACCCGGTTCCTTTCTCCGACATGGCTACGCTGGAGTTTACCGCAGAACGTGAAGGAAGCTTTGTTATTAACCTGTACGACATGAAGGGAACGCTTGTGAAACAACTGAAAACCGGCACTGTTAAAGCAGGCGAGACAACCCTGCTGGAAGTAGATGGTAAAACCCTGCCTGAAGGTATGTACCTGGCCCGGATGGTAAACGGTGCTGGTGTAAAAACAGTAAAGTTGCTCAAGAAGAACAAGTAGTACTTAAGTAGCTGCAAAAAAAGATGGTAGCGGAGGAGAGCCTCTGCTACCATCTTTTTTTGCAGGCTGTTCTGTGAGAAATACTTGCCGGAAGGGTGCAGAATAATGTTTGTTAAGGCGCAGAGGTGGTTTTTTGAGGTGGTGAAAATTTAGGATATTAGTAAAAGTTCAGGAATGTTGGTGTTTTGATTATTAATATAAATATATGGATTTCCTTTACATGTAAATTATAGTTGTTGCCCCTTGATTTCAATATTTTAACAATAAATTAATACCCTCTGTTAAACCTGGTAGAGGGTTCTTCGTTATTTAATGTACTGCAAAACAGTGGATTATAGATTCGTTATTTTCCTGGACGTAACTTTTATAACTAATATCAATAGGGATTGATGTGGCTGGCAGTATTGCGGGTTTTGATTATTTGGAAGAAAAGGTTTCTTGTTTTTTCTGAAAAAAAACTTTTTTAAATATAATTTTAGCTATATAGTGTGCTTTGGTTCTGCATGTATAACAACATGTATGGTGTACTTCTGTGCAATAAATTAAATTTTTGGAAATATAGCTGTGTTTTTTAGTGTGATTCTGTGGTAAATCCTGCATTGCTTTCATGTAAACTGGTGAAAGTAGGGGATTTGTAAGCTGTTTTGTGTAGAAACTGACAAGCCATCAATAGATCGGTGAGTGTATGGTACTATTTAATAATTTATTTGAATTTTCTCCCCGTGATGAACAGAAACTGCTCTTTTTAAAGTGTTTTCTGTGCGTTTTTACCATCTCTTTTATACTTATCAAACAAACTTAATAGTTATTTTTTATGGAAATTTTTAATAATTACTCAGTCAGAAAAACGAGTGCACTAACGAAGCTACTGCAAAAACTGAACAGCATTTCTGTGTTCATGTTTGCTGGATTGTTATTTATTAGCGCTTCATCCTTTGGGCAGGGGGTTTCCTTCTCACAATGGGCAAATGAGGGTAAGCAATGGGTACCAGGTATTTTGAATCCAAATAACTCTCAATATTATGAAGGTACATCAACCCTGCAGAGATTAGTACTTGTCGGCATACCGACTAATGGCACGCAAACCCTGAAATTTAAGGTTCTGGCCAAGAAGGCAGATGTTTATGCCTATGATTACGTAACCGGCTTTGATCAGGCATTTGTTGATTACCAAACCATTGTTGGGTCAACTGACAGTTTGTACATGGGGCTCTCCAAAGCTGAGCTTGTTGCTTATATAAATGTTCCAAATCCTGCCACATCAGCGATGATATCAGGTCTATATGGTGGGGGTAACAAGGCGTTGGCCCAAGCGGCTAGTAGCCAGTATTCTGCAAATCCTCCTGGCCCGGCTTTTGGTGATGCTGCTGTAAAAGACGTAATAGATTTTTATGATGGCTCAGGTTATCCGGGAGATATGCCTAATAAACGTGCTGTTGAACTTTACGGAAGTGAAGCCATTTCGTCTGCAAGCTTATCCTTCGATGGATTTACCAAGTCAGGATCAGATACTTATGGTAATTATACGCTAACCTGGAATTCACCTTCTGATAATGTACTTATCTTAATGGCTGGACACCTATCTGTTGGTGAAATTAACACAGGACCTTATCGTTTTTTAAGTTATGGAACAAAAAAAGGTTCATCCAGTATCAGTGGTGGCCCTTATCACTTTAAACTTGAAACACTGAACGGCGCAAGTCTGGGTAACCAGGATAACCAAATACAGGCAGGAGCCATAAATCCTCCACCTATTCCATGTCCTTTACAAGTCCCAATTGTGACCATAACAGAGCCAACTATTTGCGGCGATGGTACAGGTACGCTGACTGTATGTAACCCACACGTAGGCGCCACCTATACCCTAACTCAAGACACTGGTGGAGGTACTTTTACTCCTGTTTCATATGAAAGTGGCACATTATCTTTTACAGGATTGGTTGCTGGTAAAAATTTCAATCTTAAAGTTGAAATTGGAACGATAGAAAACTGCGTAATCGAAATTAATTGTGATAGTACAAGTTCAATTGTTGCTGAGTGCACAAGTGGAGCATCTGCTAGTGGCCAGATAATAAATGGTACTTCTTCCTCCAGTTCTCTTCAAAGCATTGATAAAACAGAAAAAGTAACAGCCTATCCGGTTCCTTTTTCTGACAAGGCTACCATTGAATTTAAGGCAGAGAAGAACGGAACGTACGAGGTAAACCTTTACGATATAACCGGCAACCTGATTAAGAAACTGAACACAGGCACTGCAAAAGCAGGCGAAGTAAGTAAGGTGGAAGTGGATGGCAGAAACTTGTCTGAAGGAATGTACTTTATCCGGATAGAGAACGGGAAAGGCGTTAAGACAATTAAGCTGCTCAAGAAAAATGAATAAGTCGTAAGCGAAATTTTTCCTGATCTAAAGCAGGAGGTGCCGGGTCATCAGTTTCCGGCGCCTCCTGCTTTTCTGTTTAGGGCTGCCCGTGGTTTCGGGATCTGGAGAATAGTTGCGTACAAACACCCGAAACCTGGCAGCTTTCAGCATAAAATTACCCCTGCTTAACTGCCTCCTCCTTCCCCAGAACATAGCCATAGGGGTGCAGCCGCGGCACCCGGTCAAAGACTACTTTCAAGCTGGCAAACAGGGGTACGAACAGGATCATGCCGGCTACTCCCCAGAGCAGGTTGCCCAGCAGAATGATCATAATCGTAGCCAGTGGGTTTAACTTCACCCTGGAGCCGGTAATGTAGGGCGTCAGCAGGTTCGCTTCCAGGAGCTGGGTTAGCATAAAAAATACGAGCAGCAGGACCGGGGGCCACAGCGAGTCTTTTGTAAGAAAGGCAAAGGCAATAGGAAAAGCAATGCCCAGGAACGAGCCGAAATAAGGAATGATGCGGAGCAGGGCCGTAAGCATGGCAAACAAAATGGCGTGCTCAATCCCGATGGCCCAGAAGCCCAGCGCATAAACTACGGCCAGTATAGAAATAACCGAAAGAATGCCTTTCAGGTAGTTGTGGATGATGCGGGAAATCCGGGCTACGATAACTTTCGATTCCCGGGTACCATCAAACAGGTGGAGCCGGACCAGGAAGTTCTGAATGTGTTGCTGGTAGACCAGGAAGAAGAACGTGTAGGTGAGCACAATAAAGACAAAGAGCAGAACGAAAAGCCCCTGCAGCATAAAATCCCGCACACTTTTGAAGATCGCCTTTGCAATGTCGGGCTTTTTCTGTTTTATTATTTCTTCCTGCTCGTAATGCGACAGGTCGGTTGTTTCGTAGAGCAGCCATTGCAGCCGGTTCGTTTTCTCCTCTATTTTTTGTTCAATATTAGGCAGGTCTGCTTCCAGGGTGCTGACTTGGTAGTATACCAGTGTGCCCAACGCCACCAGTACCGCTAACAAACACAGGATAGCCACCAGCGCCGCCACCGACTTTTTCAGACGGTATTGTTGCAGTTTCTGCACCAGCGGGAAGAGCAGCATCGCGAAAAAGGTAGCAATGGTAATCGGGACCAGAAACGACTTGCCCAGGTACAGCAGGATGGTTACCAGCAATACCGAAAGCAAGCCTTTATTGAAACGGGTAAGATTGGTTAGTTTTGTGTTCATCCTTGAAGTGATGAAACGCAAAAGCCGGCCTGATGTTTTAGGCGCGCTTCCCGCTGTTTTTGCTCCGGCAGGCATGCAGGTTTCCTTGCAGTCAAAACTTCTTCGTCAAAGGGCCGCAAACCGGTGGCTTGTTTCCATTTACGGGTCTGCTGCTCCTGCCACCACAGCCTCTGCTACGCACATTCCCTTTAGGTTATTCTACCATTCATCTTCATCCTCTTCCCCGTACACGTCCTCGTCCTCCTCGTCTTCAAATTCATCTTCTGCCGCACCCAAAAGCTCCTCTACCAGGGCCTGCCGGTTTTCTTCGTAAATCAATTCGCCGCGTTGCAGGAACCTGTTGGCATCCAGCAGTACTTCGTAAATGGGCGTGTGGATGTGTTTCGGGATTTTGTACAGGCGCGGATCGTTTTTGTCGAAGGGCGTGGCGACTTTTGAACCGTAGAGATAGGGAATCAGCGTTTTGGAACAGCTGATGGCAATGCGGTGCACCTCGTGCGCTTCGAAATACGCCTGCAGCCGCTCGTTTATGTTTTCGAAAAACTCCACCGTTTCGCCCAGCCGCACCCGCGACCCTGCCCTGGATTTGCCTTTCGTTTTCAGGTATTTGAGCTGGCTTTTGCCCTGCTTCTTACGCACCATGTAGGAACGGAACACCTTATGGTCCCGGTTCACACCATTCTCGAAATAGCCCAGGGCACAGCTGCCCGACTGTATCAGCAGCACGATATAGTTTACCGGTGTTTCTTCGGCTGGTGGTGTGCCCGGAGGCGGCAGTACCAGCGGCAGCCTGAAATACACCTGCTCGTTTCCGGCTTCGTCGAGCAGCACTACCCGGTGTTTCTCATATTCATACGCCAGGCGAGCGCCGGAGTCCTGGAGGGTGTGCAGCAGTGCTGCCGCTTTTTCTGTTGCTATAAATCGGTTCATGGGCATCGGGTGCTAAAGCTGGAATAATTTTCTCAAATAAGCAAAAAGCAGCAGTCTCACAGCGTGCTGCTGCACCGCAAACAAATGCGCGAAGGCAGAAATCTGGCGCTGCAGGGCCATTAGCAGGTACAAAACGAACCAGCATTGCACCAAACTACGTACCATACACAGCTTACCGGGCTCTGGTTGCCGGGCCTGGTGTACGTTAATGTGGATCAAAAAAAAACTGTTACATGGAGCTTTTTCATATCTTCTCGGCCATTCTTGTTATCTCTGCCATCTTTGCTTACATCAACCAGAAATTTATAAAGCTGCCGGGCGCCATCGGACTGCTGCTGGCGGGGGTGCTGATCTCGGTGCTGGTGCAGGCGGCGGGAGCCTTGTCACCGGCCTTCGAGGCCATGGTAGAGCGGCAGTTGGGTACCGTCGATTTCTCTGAAATACTGCTCGACTTCATGCTGAGTTTTCTCCTTTTTGCCGGAGCGCTCCACACCGATATCGAGAAGCTGGCGCAGTCGAAGTGGCCTATTCTTATTTTTGCTACCATCGGGGTGCTTATTTCCACCTTCGTCACGGGCACGGCTTTTTATTACCTGCTGCAGCTGGCCGGTCAACCGATCGGGTATATCTATTGCCTGCTGTTTGGCGCGCTTATCTCGCCCACAGACCCGATCGCGGTGCTGGGCATCCTGAAAAAAGCCAACATCCCCAAACAGCTGGAAGTGGCCATTACCGGCGAGTCGTTGTTTAACGATGGGGTAGGCGTAGTGGTGTTTATCTCTATTTTTGAAATTGCTTCCAAAGGCTTTGGCAACGTGGAAGGTTCTTTTGTGGCAGAGTTGTTCCTGAAAGAAGTGGGCGGAGGCATTGGCCTGGGGCTGCTGTTAGGTTATATTGCTTTTTTCTTTATGCGGCGCATCGACCATTACCAGACCGAAGTCATTATTTCGCTGGCTGTGGTAATGGGAGGATACAGCATTGCGCAGCTTTTCCACCTGTCCGGTCCGTTGGCGATGGTGGCTGCCGGTCTGTTAATTGGCAACCAGGGCACCAAGCTGGCCATGAGCGAACTGACCGCCGACTACCTGACAAAGTTCTGGGAGATGGTGGATGAGATCTTTAATGCCGTGTTGTTTGTGCTCATCGGGCTGGAGCTGATGATCGTGCGATTTTACAGTCACTTCATTATTATCGGGGTAGTTGCGACTGTTATTGTTTTGCTGGTCCGTTACCTGTCGCTGGCGATACCGTCTTACACCCTGCGCCTTAATAGAACTTTTGCACCAAACACGCTGGTGATTATGACCTGGGGCGGCCTGCGCGGCGGTATTTCCATAGCGCTGGCGCTGGCGCTTACGCCCGAAATGCACCGCGACGTGGTCGTGCCTGTTACGTTTGTGGTGGTGTTGCTCTCGCTGCTGGTACAGGGGCTTACCATCGAGCCATTCATCAAACGCTTGTCTGCTAAAGTTAAAAAACAGGAGGTGCTGTAAGAAGCAAGGAAGGCAGGGCCACGGAAGCTGCTTCAGTTCCGGAACTTAGTGCAGCAAACGAGGAGCAGCGGCTGTGGTGGCAGGAGCAGAAAGCTTTATGCATCTTTAAGTTGCCACATGCTTTCCTGGTTAATCTTGATAACGCCACGTTTGGGCCTGTCGAGGTCGATGATGATGAAAACGACCAGGCAGATCAGGAAAGTCATCATCATGGCAGGAACCGACGTTCTTTTCCTGCCCAGGCCGCTGGCATAGCCCATGAGGGCACCGGCCATTATAAAAACGATAAACAGCAGAAACAGGATCACCTCGGGCACATGCAGCAGGAGCAGGGCATTCCGCTCGCCGTGGGCATCAATCATGTTATTGAGGGCGCTGATAAAGTAGCCGGTCGTAACCTGCCGCGGGTCGAGGCGGGCAGCCTTTACCGCATTCACCCAGATTTCGTGCTGCAACTGCTTTGTTTCCTTGCCCAGGCGCTCGCGCTCCGTTATCATCCCATACTCGGTATTGCTCACCTGCAGGCGCAGGTTTACGTACTTCTGCAGCAGGCTGTGCGTGATGCTATCGTAGGGAGTTGGCAGTAACTGTGTCCGGAGCAGGGTGGTGCCAATGGCATTTGCTTCGAGGATAACCGCCTGGCTTCTGTTGTTGTAGCGTTGCAGCGCCATGTTAAACGTGAAGCCCAGGATAAGGGCCAACAAACCCAGGGTACCGGCCTGTATGGTATTGGTGTGTGCTTTTACGTCTTCGTCTGTCCTGGCCTGGTAGTAGTGCCCCAGGCGGTATCCTGCCTCATTTGCTACCAGGATTAATACAAACAGAATAGCTACAATTAAAATACTGTTCTGGTTATACATGATTTCTTTTGGAGTGTCCATCTTACATCAGAAACAAAAGATGTAATAAGTCACAGCTGTTTCAGTTGCGGCTAAGTAGTATACGCATCCTGTCCTGAAATGTAGCAAAGCAGGGCGTTTCTCCTCCTGTACACACAAAAAATACCTCAGACCCCGATGCTTATTTGCCGGCTGCTGCAACAGGCGGTTGTGGGGGTGGCACCACGTTGTCGATTGGTTTAATGGATTTCAGGTAGGCGAATAAAGCTTTCAGTTCTTCTTCGGTCATGTGCCTGTACATGGGCCAGGGCATGGGCGGCAGCAGCATGCGCCCGGATTCCAGGCCTTTGTACCTGCCTTCCCGCATGGCTCTGAAAAAGTTTTCTTCCGTCCATTCGCCGATGCCGGTTTTGTGCGGCGTTAAGTTTGCCGCGTACGATATTCCCCAGGGGCCAACCCAGGCGGTTAAGGTTTGCGATACGGCCAGCCCTTTCTTTTCAACTTCCTTTTGGTCGATAGGAGGCGGCGGCATCTGGGCCGGGTGCCCGGAGAGGGCCCGCGAAAAATCAGGTTCCGGTCCGTTCTCCGTCATTTTTTTAGGGGTATGGCAATCGTGGCAACCGGCTATCAGGGCCAGGTGCTCCCCAAGCTTCGCCAGCTTTTCAGGATCGGTTGTCTTATTCCCCGGCGTTTCCGCCTGCGGGGAGGTGGCGGCTTGCTGCCCGTCTGTATCGTGGCTTGCCTCAGAGCAGTTTGCCAGGAGGCAGGTGCCTGCAAGTAAAGTGGCGATGGTGCTTAACAGTTTCATTGGATTAAAGCTAACGGTTTGGTGTGTTGGCTGATGGAAAGCGTACTATGGATTAGTACGCCGGAAAATTGAAAAGGTAAGCCTGCTGCCTGTTTCTTTAGGCTGTGGAAGCTGCTGACCGTGAACAGGTTATTTTTTCTGGTGACGGGGCGTTAAAAGATATGGCTGCTCCTGCCACCATAGCCACTGCCATTCCTTCGCTGCTACTTTTTGATCAGGTGGAGAGGCTGTGGTGGCGGCTGCAGAAAACCGGAAACAGCTGTTCAAACAAGCTCTTGTAACCGAAACAGTTCGTCCGCCACAAAACCGGATAGCCGAACAATCGTTTATAAGAAAATCAATTTTAAACAAACTTCATTTATACTATGGAAAGACGAGACAGAGATCGCTACGAAAACAACGACTACGCACGTGATTACGACCGGTACGAAGGTTATAACCGGGATGATGACCATTATCACAGTGCCAGGAACTTAACAAACGAGTTCGAACAGGATTACCAGCACGACAGGGGGCACCGCGACGATGACCGGGACCGCATGCACCGCAGCTACCACGAGGGCAGTATGGGCGACGCCTACGAACGCCGCAGCCGCGAAGACAGCTACTCCCGCGGCAATGCCAGCAACCAGTGGACCGGCCGCAACCGCAGCAGCTGGGATTCCGGAAACGATTTTAACCGCGACAGCGACCGCCACCAAAGCTGGGGCACTGCCGGCAGCTTGAGCCGGGACCGTGACAGAAGCCGCAACCGCGACTGGGACAGCGATAATTTCAGCCGCGACCGTGACCGCGACCGGTTCAGCAGCAACTGGGATAACGACCGCCACGAGCGCGACATGAACTGGCGAAACCGCGACAGAGGCCAGGACCTGCGCAACAACAGGCAGCAGATACATGGTGTTGCTACTTTCGATGGTCGCACTGCCCGCTACGATGTTTATACCGGCGATGAGAACAGAAGGCCAAGTGAAATGCTGGGCGACTCTTCCGGTTACGGCGACAACCGCTACAGCAGCGACAGGGGCGATTCTTTCTCCAGCATGAACCGCGGCGATTTGAACACCGGTTTTGGTACCCGCGATTATAATGATACATACGGTAGCGGTAGCAGCAGCTCTTCTGGCAACAGGAGCTTTGGCAGCAGCTCCGGCTTCACAAGCGGCCAAAGAGGCAGCTCCTACGGCACAACTTCCGGCAGAACGTCGGGCAGAACTTCAGACAATTTTAGTGGCTACGGCTTAACCGGCGGCAGCCCCTTTGACCGCGAGCGCGACAGGGACCGAGACAGAGACAGAGACAGAGACCGAGACAGCGGCTACAATGCCCCCCGCAGTTACTGGGACAGGTAGCTTCTGAAACCTGAGTGTCGGGATACAAAACAGCCGTTGCTATTCAGCTGCGGCTGTTTTGCGTTTGCGGGGCTGCAGTATCATCAAAACCAATGGCAACAAAACCTACAAAAGAGGAACTGGCGGCGGCTGTAGGCCGCAGGGTGCCCGATGTTATTGCACCGGGGCTGAAGGTGCTGTTTTGCGGGATCAACCCGAGTGTGTTACGGCGGTAGTAGGCTACAATTTTGCACGGCCCGGCAACCGTTTCTGGCCGACTTTGTTCGCTTCCGGCTTTACACCCCGCTTGTTCCTGCCCGAAGAACAGCAGGAGTTGCTGCCTTTAGGGTACGGCATCACCAATGTTGTAGCCCGTGCCACCGTAGCTGCTGCCGACCTGAGCAAGACCGAGCTGCGGCAGGGAGGGGCGCAACTGGTGGCCAAGGTGCAGACTTATAACCCGCAGGTACTGGCGCTGCTGGGTATTTCCGTTTTCGAAACTGCCTTTGGCCGGAAGGGAAGCGGTGTGGGGCTGCAGGAGCTGCAGCTGGGCGATACCCAGATCTGGGTGCTGCCCAACCCGAGTGGCCTCAACGCCCACTTCCCGCCCCGCCGGCTGGTCGAGGTGTACCGGGAACTGCGGGCGTTTGTGGGATAGGTTTTGCCTGGGCAATGGCTGCACCGGTAGCCATTCCAGCTGGCGGTGCATCAAACCAGACAGCTTAATACTCGTTACTCTTTAATATATGCAGGCTATTAAATTTTTATAAGATGATGGACAGAAGGAACAACAATCGCTATAACCGCCACCCCTACGGGGACGACCATGACAGGTACGAGGACTACAGCCGGGAGGGAGCCCGGTACCACCGTGACCCAAATTTATCGAACGCATTCGAACGTGACTACATACGGAACAGGGAACAGTGGCACAACGAGCAGGAACGTTTCCAGCCGCAGCGCGGATACCAGGAGGCTGCGAAGCACCATTCCAGTGAGCGCATGCGACGTGACGACAACAACTTCAGCAGAAACGCCGGCGAACACTGGCGCGACCGCGACTACCACCTGGCGTATGACAGGAATTCCGACCGCGACCGGTACAGCCGTTTTGGCCCCCGCAATTACCGCGATGATTCGTTTTCGGGCGCTCACAGCCGCTTTACCGACTCAGGCTTCAGGCACTTTGTTTTTAACGATGAATACGGCACCGGCAGGGGCACCTCCTTCGAAGATTACGGAACCATGGGAGGCAACACGTTTGGCCGCGACCGGGGCAACATCACCGGCGACAATGCCTATAACCCGGACCGTCGGTACTGACCGTGCAGAAAATTAGTTCAGAGATAAAACGCCAACAGCCTTTGCCTTGCAGCAGCGTCTGTTGGCGTTCCTGGTAGTTTGCTGTAGCACCGGTACCACCGCCCCGACGCTGTACCGGAACTTACTTGTTAAACCGCATGCCTATCGTCAGGTCGATCCGGGATAAGTCTTCGTACTTGTCCTTTTCCAGCTCCACAAGCCGGCTCGTATTTCCAATCGTTTCTTTGTACCTGGTAAGGGCGCCAATGGTATAAGACACCTGTATGCCGAAAGCATTGTTCCGGTCCAGGCCAAAATCATAGCCAAGGTCGCAGCTTAGCCCCACGGTGCTTCCGCTGTAGTTCGCTTTATAAGTCCCTAAGCTGCTGTTGTTGCGGTAGCCCAGGTAGCCCAGCCCCATGCCCATGTAAAGGGCGTTTTTATCGTCCGAATCCCAGAGGCGGGTGTTTACGGTCGGGCCCAGGAAGTTAATGAAAATCTGGTCGCTCAACTCCATTTGGGATGTACCTCCGGCACCCGAAACATAAACCTGCTCGGAGTTGGAAGCATTGTAAAACCGGTATTTCAACCCGAAACCAACCTGGCTTTCAGTATAATAAGCAGCATCCAGTCCTAGATGGAAGCCTCTTTTCAGCTTTTTGATGTAATCATGGAACTCAGGCGGTACGGCGCCCGAAATTTTGCCGGTACGGGTGCTCCAGCCAGCATCCAGGGCTATCCTTAAAGCAGGGTAGGGGATGTCATAATCCGGGTCAGCCAGGGCGGGGTCGCGGGGGCGTTCGTGGTAAGGGGGGAGGTACAGGACAGCAGCCACCAACCCGTGGCAGGTGCCCGGCAGCTCCGGCCGCTCATGCTGCAGTATTTTAATGGCATTCCCGCCCGCTTTGCGTGCCACAACCCGTGCGTGCTCCAGCACCACCTCATAGCTGCAGTAATCCTTAAAGGCAGTGTTGCTGATGGTCAGGGTATCGATCACCCTGGCCCAGTCCGGAACAGCTTCCACTATACTATATACCTGGATGGCCTGGTTAGCAGCGGGTGCCTGCGCCACAGCGGGCAGGGCTGCGCAGACACCCAGCAAAACAGGAAGCAGGAAAAAAAGGCGCCTGGCTTTTTGCATATGGTTCACGACAAAGAATCTCTTTTCCTGGTCCGGGATCTGGAGAAAATGGAATTTTTAAATTTTGTCGAAATTAAGCTGCATCCGGTTATAATGCAACTGATTCGTAACTGATTTTAGCAGTTTCGCCGGCACAATGCCTGTGCAGTGGCTAAGGAGGCAGGAGCAGCAAAATTTTCCTTATTCTGAAACAGGAAAGATAGGAGCTTCCAGTTCCGCAGCATCGATTATGCGTTGCTCATGAAAATAGTTGGCCATTTCCAGCGCGTTGCCGGCAGAATATTTATCGGCTTCGATGATATAAAACCCCCAGTCGGCCCCGCTGGCATCTACAATCCGGGTATTGGTTTGCTGGCACAGCGCTTCCAGCTTCGAAAAAGTGGCTTTCGGGTTCAGGATGACAAAAAAGGTGCTGTAGACTGGTTTAAACAAGCCGTTATAAACAAACGTGGGGTTGGCATACCGCACATAATCGCTTGTGGCGAGCTGTTTTAACAGGCTTTCTACCTGCTGGCAGCTTAACCCGGGTTGCAGGTTGATAACTTCCGGTGTGGAGGTGGCGTGCGTGGGGTAGGTGTTGTTTACCACCACGTAGGTTTCGTACTCCTTCAGAAAACGTTTCTTTTCCGCACCCCGCATCCCGGATACAAAGCCGACGACAATAGACGAAGCAGACACATTCCCGAGTTCGACCTTTACCTCCCCGTCATAAAAATAGTAGGAAGTACAACCATTTCCGGGCGCAGGCTTCGCCTCCGAAACCTGTTCCAGCGAAAGGCCGGGTTCTATGTTTTCTTTGGTGCAGGCAAAAAACAGGAGCACTGCCACCAGGAGTAAATTTTTGTAAGTCTTCATAAGATCAAGTTGATATAAGGAGGTGTAATAATAAGAAATAAATATGAAATAATTGTATATTAAAATTTGCAGGTGCTTGATATTGTTGGAAAAGTACTTTGTATACGGCAAAAGGCAATTTGCTGTTCCGGGTTTTGCTGCACCAGCCACCACAGCCTCTGCTGCTGCTTAAACCGCTAAACGGATTGTGTCGGGGCCTGTGCCTGCGCACACGTTACTACCGGAACAAATGCCGGCAGCAGTACCGGCTCATCCCATTTTGATTTGTCCGCCCGCCCTTCTCTGCTTACCTTTAGGCAGCTTACTACCGGAGGAGCAGGCAGCGCAAAAAAAAATTGAACAGTATGGGCGCTGAACTGTTCCTGAAAAGGCTGCTGCTACCCGGTAGCCTCTACCTAAACCCGAACCTATGGAAAACCCTATACAACTCCATGTGCCCGTCTTTGTTTCGTATGCCGCCCTGGAAAGCGTGCTGCAACAGCAACTGGTGGGCACCTACATTCCCAAACCCGAAGAAGGCGTAGCCGAACAACCGTATGCCCAGGTGTTGGACGTTGGCCTGGCAGGCAGCAGCGCCGGCCCCTACAACCTCCTGCTCCGGGTACAGCTGAAAATTCTGCGGACGGTGCTCAGGCGCGACAAAGTAGACCTGTATGCCTCCGTTGCCTTAGCCTACGACAACGCCACACAGCAACTCTATGTGCAGCACTTCTCGATGGAGGCTGCCACCTCGAGCGGTTTTTACAATACGGCCCTGGAGGTGCTGGTCAACAAGGTGGCCTACAACCAGATCATCAAAAAAACGCGGGTCGATCTGAAGACCATTATTGCGGCAGAACTGGCAAAAGTAAACAGCCAGCTGGCGGAGGGGATGGAGCTGAAAGGGCTGAAACTGAAAGGCGCTGTAGCCGCGGTAGGGGTGCAGGATATTTTACCAAAGCCTGACGGGCTTTCGCTTCGGTTGCAGGTGCAGGGGGAGCTGGAGGTGGCGGTGTTTGATCTGGCGGAGCTTATGCCGCCGAAAGAAGCCTGAGATAAAGCACCAATTGCAACTTAAACACCATGAACAACGAACGTTTCCTGCAGTTTCTGCAGCACAATGGTTTGGTGAGCGAACCGGCGGCCCATCAAATCGCCGGCCACTTCATGCCCAGGGAACTCGCCAGGCATGAATTTTTCCTGAAGGCGGGAAAGGTAAGCCAGGAGTACCTCTTCCTGGAAAAAGGGTTTATGCGTGCTTTTGCTTATGACACCGACGGCAACGAAGTGACAACCAATTTTTACACGGGCAACCAGGTGGTGTTCGAGGTTTCTTCCTTCTTCAACAGAACCCCCTCCAGAGAGAACATACAGGCCATGGTGCAGTGCAGCGGCTGGAGCATCACCTTTGAGCAACTGAACCACCTGTTTCATGCCTTGCCGGCGTTCCGCGAGTTTGGGCGGTCGGTGCTGGTAAAAGGCTATGCCGCCCTGAAAAGCAGCATGCTGGCGATGATTACCGAAACGGCCGAAGCGCGCTATGCGCATCTCCTGGAAACAAAGCCGGAGCTGTTCCAGTATGCGCAGCTAAAGCACATTGCTTCGTACCTCGGGGTAACCGACAGCTCCCTGAGCCGCATCCGGAAAGAATTTTCAAAAAAGTAGCCGGTCCGGTGTTTCTTGTCATTTGGCAAGTGGAATGATGGCAGGATACATTTCCTTTGCGTTAGAATAAAAAAATAATGCTATGGAAAAGTTACCTGTTTTCGTTCCCATCGTTTTTAGCCTGACTACCTTACTGGCCCTCTGGCTGCTGTACCAGGCCACGCTACGATCAAAGGCAGTGGTGTTGGTAGCGGCAGTGTGGCTGGTGGGGCAGAGCGCCCTGGCCCTGTCCGGTTTCTATCTGATTACCGATTCCTTGCCACCCCGGATGTTGCTGCTGATTCTGCCACCGCTCTTGCTCATAACAGGTTTATTTGGCAGCAGCAAGGGCAGGTACTTTGTCAACCGGCTGAACCCTGCTATCCTGACGCTGCTCCATGTTGTCAGGGTGCCGGTGGAGCTGGTGCTGTTCTGGTTATTTGTTCGCGGCGCGGTGCCGGAACTGATGACCTTCGAAGGCCGCAACTTTGACATACTGACCGGCCTGTCTGCTCCCGTTGTATACTATTTTGGTTATGTAAAAGGCAAGCTACCGAAGTATGTGCTGGTGGGCTGGAACCTGCTTTGCCTGGGGCTGCTGTTCAACATCGTTATACACGGCATTTTGTCGGTACCTACGCCGTTTCAGCAGTTTGGCTTTGAGCAGCCGAACATTGCACTGCTGTATTTCCCGTATGTAGCACTTCCCGGGTTTATTGTTCCGGTGGTCCTGTTTTCACACCTGGCTACGCTGAGGCAATTGCTGGGCCAGCAGGCCGCAACGGGAGGAAGGGTTGTGCAGGGAGCGTGAAGTTGTGACCTCGCAGCGTCTTTAAGACCTGCGCGCGTCTTTTTGTCTGAATCAGGATTTGCAGGATTAAAGAATTAACAGGATGCAGGACGCTAAATTATTTAACTCTAAATTCTAATATGCTTGCTGCTATCAAACTAAGAACTGGAGTTTGCGCATTACCTGAGTTTAAAAGCGAAAGCCAATCCTGACAATTCTAAAATTCTGTAAATCCTGCTTCAGACAAGCAGCAGTGGGAATGGTGGCAGGTGCAGCAAACTTGTAGCGACGCACGACCGTGCATCGCTAGGTGGTGAAAACATTCAGGCCGGCGGCGGAGGGAGAAAAGGAAAGGAACTGCAGCCGTAGGCAAACATCGAAACCTTCCGCGCTAAAATCACATAGTATAGGTTATGAATCTAACAGTAGGATGTAAAGTAGCCTGGACGGAATCGGTTTACACGCCGTACAGGCCAGGGGAGGTGTCGGACTTTATCGGGGAGCGCACGATAACCGGGCGGATTACGGCAGAAGGGTATGCCAGGAAAACAAATTACCACTTCTTCACCATTCATGTTTACAGTGCCGAAGGAGTGCAGGCGCAGGAGGTAGTACCGAATACCAAAATAATCCGGCGGGGCGTCGTGCTTTATCCAAAATGCAAGCTACTGGCTACCCCCGCCAACTACGAGGAACTGGTGCAGGAAAAGGCCGAACGAAAAGAAAACAGCAGCCCGGTTTGCTATGCGCACCTGAAAGATTTGCGCGAGGGGTTTTAGGGAAGGCGGGTGGCCTTATGGAAATTGGGTAACAAGAAAAAGCACGAGCTACAAGCTCGCGCCAGCGGGGGAAGGCGGGTGGCCTTATGGAAATTTGGTAACAAGAAAAGGCACGAGCTACAAGCTCGCGCCAGCGGGGATCGGCAGGTGCTTTGCTAGTGCGAGTTTGTAGCTCGTACTGTTACTTTTGCTGAATGTGTAGCTGCGTGGAAAGGAAAGGCACGGGCTACAAGCTCGCGCCAGCGGGGTCAGCAGGTGTTGTGCTAGTGCGAGCTTGTAGCTCGTACTGTTACTTTTGGTGAATGTGTAGCTGCGTGGAAAGGAAAGGCACGAGCTACAAGCTCGCGCCAGCGGGAATCGGCAGGTGCTGTGCTAGTGCGAGTTTGTAGCTCGTACTGTTACTATTTTATGATTGTTTAGCTGCGTGGAAAAGCAAAGGCACGAGCTACAAGCTCGCGCCAGCGGGGGAAAGTGGGGGAAACCGTAAACAATCTTTTCCCTGGCCTGTCGCAGCGGTTTCCCCACTTTCCCGCATCAAGGAGTAATCACGATTTTACCTTTGGTGTGCAGCGTCTGGATCTGAGTCAGTGCCTCTGCAGTTTGTTGGAGGGAATAGGTGTGGCTCACATGCACCTTCAGCTGGCCGGCCTCGGTAAAAGCTCTCAGTTTATCTAACTGGCTGGAGTTTGGCTCAACAAATACATACTCGAAATCAATGGATTTATCCAGGTCCTGGCCTTGGTTCAGGATGGAAACCAGCTTGCCCGATGGCTTTAAAGCAGACAGGCTCTGCTGCAGGGTTTCCCCGCTCGCGCAATCGAAAATAAGGTCTACCCCGTCAGGGGCTATTTTTTTAGTAGCAGCGCCTACATCCTGGTCTTTGTAGTCTATCGTGAAATCAGCACCCAGCTCTTTCATAAAGGTGTGGTTCTTTTGGCTGGCTACCCCAATTACAGTAGCGCCTTTTGCCTTCGCGAGCTGTATGCCCAGGCTGCCCACACCACCGGAGCCACCCAATATCAGCACCGTCTGGCCCTGCTGCAGCTGGCCTGCATCAAACAACGACTGGTACGCTGTAAGCCCCACCAGCGGAATGCCGGCTGCTTCTTCAAACGAGATGTTTTCCGGCTTTGCCGACAGGTAGCTTTCCGGAATAACGATATACTCGGCAAAGGTGCCATGCTGCACCACGGGCCGACGGGCATAAGCATACACGGCATCGCCCACCTCGAACCGCCTGGCGCTGAAACCCCGTTCCTCTATAACGCCTGCCATGTCCCAACCCGGAATAATCGGGAACTTGTAAGGCAGGAAATCTTTCAGGTAGCCTTCCCGTACAGCTGCGTCCACGGGGTTTACTCCTGCCGCTTTTATCCGGACCAGCACTTCTCCTTCCTTTACCTCGGGTAGAGTAACGGTAGTTACTTCTATTTTATCTGCCCCGCCAAATTCCTTATACGTAGCGGCTTGCATATCTTTCTTCATAGCTTCTGTTACTAAATACAATTTAAAATTTTTTTACCGGTCGCTTCTTCCTGCCCCACTTGCATGTCAATACATACGAGCTTAACCTGATAAGTTTACAAGTCCAGGTCAGCACGAGCTGGGAACAAGGCCACAAAGGCTTCATTAGTTTCTCAACTTAAGAACATTGCACTTGCGCCAGCGGGGAAAAAACTATATTAACCTGGTTGTGTAAATTTGTATTAATTTATGAAGAGGTGTTACAAAATGTTACCGAATCAGTAGAACAAAATTGTAAAGCAACTCTTGTTTTTCGCAGGAGAAAATAAAATATTAGAAAATAGGTATGTTATTTGTAAGCTGATAAATTAGCTTTAAAACTGTACTTGAAGCAGGACCAGGTAAAATCACTTGCATATGAAAATAGTTGTTACGCTCCTTTTGACCTTTCTCATGACGGCCTGCGCACTTGTCCGGAATACCGTTGATATTGGCATGACCGAAAGTGAGTTTATGAAAAAAAACGTCGGTGTATTTTTGTCGGAAAAGACGGAGGAATATACCGTGTACCGACTACCACAAAGTGAAGATAGGGATTTATACGTCTTCTTTGAGAAGGGGAAACTGGTCCGGGTCCAGGAAAAAATTTATAGACCAGACATTGTGATAGAAAAACGCAAGGATTAGTGGCTTTTGCTTCTTTCCAGCACCATCTAGGTACACACGCTGGCGCGAGCTTGCAGCTCGTGCCTCCATTTTTCAAGCGATATCCAGTTCCAGCAAACCTTTTCCGCCGCTGTAGTCGATGGCGCTGCTGTACTTCCAATGGTGCGCTTCTGACACAAAGCCAGCTTCTACCGGGTTCTGGTGGATGTAGTCGATTTTCTGGTCGATAACGGCAGTGCTCCATAGCTCGATTGGCTGGTTGTGCTGCTGCCAGAACTGCCGGTGCTTTACATTGCTGTTCTTCAGGCCCGCCCGCTCCATGAGCCAGAGCAGCCAGGCCTTCCGGCTTTCCTGCGGATGTTCGGCAATGGCTTTTTGAATGGCTTTGGAAGTAAAGGTCTTCAGCTCCTTGAGCAGCACGCTTGGGTTGTTTTCTTTTGCCCGGAATACCAGGTGCACGTGGCTGGGCATGATGCACCAGGCGTAAATTTCCATGCCTTTGTGTTGGCGGCAATAGGCCAGGCTGTCGCGCATGATGGCAAAATAGTCCTCCCGCGTAAACACATCGAGCCAGTACACCACCGCAAAGCTGACAAAGTACAGCCCTTCCTTGTTATAGAATTTATATTTCCTGCTCATGTAAAGCTTATACTGCCCTGGTAGCGCTTCAGGTTCGGCGGCAACCTAAACGCCCTAAACGTTTGCTGGCCTTTGCAGGCTATTGGCTGGCGCGAGCTTGCAGCTCGTACCGCGCTACTGGCAGAAACGGAAGCTGACTGCCTGGAACAGCAGCCATGTTTTTCTCAGATGTTTCTGCATGCTGCTGGTAAGCAGGAACAGCCGTGCCGGAGGTAAAACTAGGTGGCAAAGCAAAGCACGAGCTGCAAGCTCGCGCCAGCGGGGTCAGCAGGTGCTGTGCTAGTGCGAGCTTGTAGCTCGTACTGTTACTTTTGCTGAATGTTTAGCTGCGTGGCAAAGAAAAGGCACGAGCTACAAGCTCGCGCCAGTGGGGGGGAGGGCTTTTAGGGAAGAAGATGGCTTTTACTGCCGTTGGTTAACCGCTACTACCACCTAGCGCCAGCAGGTTTTGCTAGTGCGAGCTTGTAGCTCGTACTGTTGGATTTGCTGATTGTATAGCTGCGTGGGAAAAGAAAAAACACGAGCTACAAGCTCGCGCCAGCGGGGGGGGGGGGGGTAAAGGAACTTTTATTATCCGACAATAATGTCCTATATTTAATCAAACAACTGTTATGTTTCATGAAGCTGCTCCTCTGTCTCTGTGCGTTAATTCTTTCCACTTCTGTGTTGGCTCAAGAACTTTCGCTGCGGAACCTGCTCAAATTAAGAAAATTGGAGCTTGCGCAAATAAACAGAAAGCTTTCCGGGAAAGGGTGGCAGTTTGTATCAGATAGCAAACCCACTGACGCCACAATGGGAAAGGCTATTTGGGCATACCATCCAATGGGTGAAAGTTCAACAGCCTGGTGTATTATCTACTACAACCACACCAGCCCATCCCGCATTCTCTACAATATCTCCGGCGGTAAGGCCATTCAAAAGATTCAGAAGAAAATCGAAAAGCGAAAAATGAGTGTATGGGAGGAAGGCCAGCAGCAGGACGCGGGACAGTTTCTGGGGACTTTCTCAGACTACGCTGATGATAAACACGTAATGCGCCTTTTGAAATATGTGCAGCCTAACTACTACGGCATCAAAATTTTCATGAGAGAAGATTATCTGAAAGCAAAGGAAAATGGCCGGTTATAAAGCAGCGGGTTTAACCTTTCTGGTCTCCAGTTACTTCGCTAGTGCGAGCTTGTAGCTCGTACTGTTACTTTTGCTGGATGTATAGCTTTGTGGAAAAGAAAAGGCACGAGCTACAAGCTCGCGCCAGCGGGGGGGAAGAGTAAGAGTTTTGCTGCCATCGGGTAACCGCTACCACCTGCCGAAAACCAGTACATGTGTTTGGTTCGGTGTAGTGGATGGTGGCTCCCATGCTGGCTTTCGCTACGATTCTCTCCAGCTTCCATTTACCGATATGCCGACTCGCTTCCATTCCTTTGCCCTTCTGATAGCTGTTTTGTATATAGAACAGGATAAGGTTACAAGCGCCGGCGGGCATTGTGCTAGTGCGAGCTTGTAGCTCGTACTAGCACTCGTGCTGTAACAAGCCAGCGCCAAAGTGGTTTCTCAACATTTATGAAAATAGAGAAGTACATAGTAAGTCTAATTTAAGAAGAGCTATAAAATATATTTCTAAGGTTACTTCTTCAAGTTTATGATTATTATTGAGCAATATACTAAAGTTGTGGTGATCAAAATTAATGTAATAAATATCATGTAGGTATATGGATGGCTTAGAATCAGGGCCAAATCTTACAATATTTATCTGCTTGTATATTTTGCTTTCAAGGGTCCTGATACTGTTAATTATTTTCGGAGGTAATTCATGATCTGAAACCTGCATCTCTCTTACTTTGTCTTTACTTATACTATGAATGTCAATAAATCTAAAATAATTGACAATAGAAATTATCCTCATAAAGTCAATTGAAGAAGCTGATTCATGACCCTCACGAAATTGAACATATATACTCTCTGGTTCTATTACTAAGTTTTCCTGACCATATAAGTATTTCGCAACTATTAAATCTAAATCGTCAGGATTATTACTGTTATGATAATATATTGTTTGATTACCATTATTT
>NZ_QCZK02000012.1 GCF_003347595.2 Botryobacter ruber
ACGGCTTCTTTCGTGCCGGAAGCTCTCCCGGCAGAGGAGTTCCAGCGGCGGGGCTCGCAGTTTCTTCCGGTGGAGATTTCTGCTCTTTTTCCGGCAATGGTGATGCGAAGATAAACAGGTACCGGGCCTGCCTGGTAGTGCCGTGGCTTTTTGAGGTAGAAGATGATTTTGATACGTTGGCGCATGGCTTTGCTGCTTAACGGTTGAACAAGTTAGCCTAGCAGCAAAACAGAATCAAGATGTACAAAGGCTGTACAGCTTGCGTGTCAGTGAGTTCAGCAAAATTCGGTGAGTCAGGGAGCGTGTAAAAAATGACGCACCGAATTACGCTCCTATTCTTTGGGAAAAACCGAACAAATCGGTGGTGGTGGAAAAAGAAAAAGCCTGCAAATGCTTTATTTGCAGGCTTTTAGCTAAGTTTGGTATGATAACCTGTAGTCCGTAGGGGAATCGAACCCCTGTTGCCAGAATGAAAATCTGAAGTCCTAACCCCTAGACGAACGGACCATTTTGTTGCTGGATTGCGGGTGCAAAGGTAGCAGCCTGTTTTGAATTTGCAAATATTTTTTACGCAATTTTTCGCAGGATGGTTAATCTTTTTGTGCCGGTACGGCTACTGCCTTGTTGCTGAATGCGCTGCACGCTGTAACCTGCCTACGAAAAACTATTTCAAGACCAATTCATTCCGGAAATGTTCGCTGCATTTGGTATTGCCTGATTATTTATTCAAATTGAGCTATATTAACCGGGTAAACCTTCACACTCATTAAGTATTATGGTCCAGCAAACAGGCGGCAAACAGCGTAACCGCTTCAAACATAATTTCTTTCTGCTTTGTATGGGAGTAGCCGTACCAATGGCCTGTTCAACGCCAAAAAATACTGCTGCACCTGCCACCACACCCTCTGCTGCTGTCAGCCAGGTAAATCAGCCCGCAAATGGTGTTTATAACATCCGCGATTTCGGAGCCAAAGGCGACGGCACCACCCTCGACACCGATGCGATAAACAAAGCCATTCTGGCAGCCGCCGAAGCGGGGGGAGGCACGGTCTATTTCCCGGCCGGCACCTACCTGAGCTTTTCCATCCGCCTCAAAAGCAATATCGCGCTGTACCTGGACCAGGGGGCGGTGCTGGAAGGAGCAGCGCCTGTGGAGGGTGGTGCAGGATACGACCCGGGCGAACCAAATCCGCACGACAAGTACCAGGACTGGGGCCACAGCCATTGGCAGAACAGCCTGATCTGGGGCGAGAACCTGGAAAATGTTTCTGTCCTCGGAACCGGCACCATCTATGGCAAGGGCCTCACCCGTGGGGGGCGGCAAACACCTGGCCTGGGCAACAAAGCCATCGCGCTCAAGCTCTGCCGCAACGTCATCATCCGCGACATCACCATCCTCTACGGCGGGCACTTCGGCATCCTGGCAACCGGCGTCGATAACTTTACCATTGATAATGTTAAGATGGACACTAACCGCGACGGCATCGATGTGGACTGCTGCCGCAACGTACGTATCTCCAACTGCACCATCAACTCGCCCTGGGACGATGCCATCTGCCTGAAAAGCTCTTATGCCCTGGGCTATGCCCGCGCCACCGAAAACGTGACCATCACCAACTGCCAGGTAACAGGCTACGACCGCGGCACCTTCATCAACGGCACTTACCAGCGCAACGAGTATCATACGGTTCCGGATAAGGAAGGGGTAACGGGCAGGATCAAGTTCGGCACCGAATCGAACGGGGGCTTTAAGAACATCACCATCAGCAACTGCGTGTTTGAGTACTGCCGCGGCCTGGCCCTGGAAACAGTAGATGGTGGGCTGCTGGAGGATGTGACGATCACCAACATCACCATGCGCGACATCATTAACGCACCGCTCTTCCTGCGCCTGGGCGCCCGCATGCGTGGTCCCGAAGGAACGCCGGTAGGCAAACTACGGCGCATCAACATCAGCAACTTTGTCGTGTACAATGCCAATTCGGAGTTTGCTTCGATTATTTCAGGTCTGCCCGGGCACGAAATTGAGGATGTGAAACTGAGCAACATCCAGATTCATTATACCGGTGGCGGTACCAAAGAAATGGCGGCCATCCATCCGCCTGAAAACGAAAAACAGTATCCCGAACCTGCCAAAATGGGTCCTATGCCGGCCTATGGCTTTTTTATACGGCACGTGAAAGGGATTGAACTCAACAACGTGGATATACGGTTGATGGCGGAAGACCAGCGTCCGCCGTTTGTGCTCGACGATGTAAAAGGAGCGGAATTTAACCACGTGAAGGCGCAGGTTGAAACAGGCATTTCGACCATGGTGCTAAAGAACGTGGAGAACCTGAAACTGCACGAAAGCCTCAACCTGAAAAACAGCGAGATCCGGAAGGTGACGCAAAAGACATTATAGCAGTTTGTAGAGAAACGCTCCCTCGCGTCTCTACTCCAGCGCGTGTATCTCCAGGTCGTCGATCACGTGCCGCGACTCGGTGGTTCTGAAACCGAAGTATCCTTCGCGCAGCGGTTCCGGGTCCTGGAAGGAGAAAAACTCTTTGCCGTCGACAAAGAACTTGGTCACGCCGTTGTACACGATGGTTTTGATCTTGTATGCTTTGTTCGGCTCCAGCAGGTGCTCCTTATCCTTCAGGTCGTGGTAAAGCACGCGTTCGCCTGTGCCGGCATATTTCCGGAAGCGGGTAGTGGAGTTGGTGTTGCCGCCGAAGCCCACGTAATACATCAGCAGCGGGTCGTATTCTTTAAACACACCGGTACGCGTAAACAGGTTCGGGTTGTTCGGGTCGGAAGCCATCCAGAACTGGTTCAGGTCCGACAAGCGGTCGTTTTTGCCGCCATCCACAAGCACTTTCCGGGTGTACTCGATCATGTAATTCCCCGAAAGCTTTTTATTCAGCCATACGGTAGCGCCTCCGTCCACGTCAATCACCAGCTTGTTGTCTTCGATGCCGATGCTTGAATTTGGAGAAGCGGGTGTTTCAATTATGTAATTCGAAAGGTCCTTATCGAAATCGTCTTCGAACAGCAACCTGCCTTTTTTATAGTTTAACGAAATGGGTGCAGTAGCCGCCGGTGCCGTTGTAGTAACAGTTGACGATACAGCACGCTGGTTGGTGGAAGCCTGCCTGGTTTCATGGGCAGGTGTACAGGAAAAGGCAACGGAAAGAAAAACAGCAAATGGTAGTACAGGAAGTTTGTTGATCATGCTACACACGAAGTTTGAAGTGGCTTTTACAACTGGTCACCACAAAGAAGTAACCGGTCTGGTGCAGCTAATTTATATATAATTATTGAAATGTATTTTGTCTGAACCCGGAATATTACAGATTAATTGTCTGAACTTGGATTAAACTGATTAATGGATTTATCAGATTTCATTAAAAGCAGGACCCATAATTCATGGCCATGGCGCGGCCTCTGGCCGCAGGAAGTTGACTGTAGCATGATTCACACCGGCGTGAGGGCGCGAGTAGTAGACACGAACATAGACGATCGCGCCAGAGATTTTAGAATGAAACAACCCTGTAAAAGGTACATTCTGCTAAATCCATTAATCTGCTTCAATCCCGGTTCAGAAATATTCTGCTGCACCTGCCACCACAACCGCTGCTCCTTCATTAGCACATTAACACATTAAATAATCAGCACATTAAAATCAGGTCTTCTGCTTTTTCTTTTTGGCCGCCGGAAACAGGATGTTGTTCAGGATAAGGCGGTAGCCGGGCGAGTTCGGGTGTAGTGCCAGGTCGGTGGGGTCTTCGCCTACCAGGTGCTGGTAGTCTTCGGGGTCGTGGCCGCCGTAAAAGGTCCAGGTGCCGCGGGCGTAGGTGCCGTGCATGTAGCGGATTTCACCGAGCTCCGGGTTCTCGCCCATAATAATCACCTCCGGCTTTACCAGGCTCTTGCGGAAAGCGGTTGTCTGGCCCATGAAACCTTTGATGGTTTTGGTATGGTTCTGCGAGAGCATGGTCGGAATCGGGTCCCACTTGGCCGAGAAGGTGAACAGCTGGAAAAAGTCGTTGTTTTCGGATACGGCACGCTCCTGCGGCTGCATGTCGATGTTGGAGTATTCGTACTCCAGCGGGTTGCGCACCAGCCGGAAATCCTGGAAAGCGAAGGTTTTGCCGAAGTCGAGTTTCTGCTGGGCATTCGGGTCGGCACGGTCGCCGTCGTACATGGCTTCTACGATGTCCACACCCTCGGCTGCGAGGGCGATGTCATACGTATCAGTAGCGGAGCACATGGCAAACAGGAAACCGCCGCCCGCACAGAATTCCTTGATGCGGTTCACTACCGCCAGCTTCAGCTGCGACACTTTGGCAAAGCCCAGCTTTTCTGCTGATTCTTCTGCCTCGCGCTGTTGCTGCTGGTACCAGGGGTAGTGGCGGTAGCTGGCATAAAACTTCCCGTACTGGCCGGTAAAGTCTTCGTGGTGCAGGTGCAGCCAGTCGTACTTGGGCAGGTCGCCGCGCATAATTTCTTCGTCGTAGATCACATCATACGGGATCTCGGCATAGGTCAGCACCAGCGTTACGGCATCGTCCCAGGGCAGTTTTGATTTGGGAGAATACACTGCCACCTTCGGGACCTTTTCCAGTTTCATCACATCCATATTGGCCTCGGGGCTGCTGATCTCGGACAACACACCGGTATACTGCGCATCGGAAATAACCTGGTAGCTGATACCCCGCACCACCAGCTCGTTTTCAATTTGCTGGTGATACTCAAATGCAAAGCTGCCGCCCCGGTAGTTGAGCAGCCAGTCGACCGGGATGTTTTTATTCAATACCCAGTACGCCACCCCATACGATTTAAGGTGGTCTTTCTGCGATTCATCCATGGGAATAAGTATGGTAGAGGCAAAGCTGTTGGTGATGAGCAACAGCGTGAGCAGCAAGGAAGCGGTATAGCGGAATAACATTGTAAAGTCTTTGGTAATTTAAACAAAAGTATCAAAAAGGTTCTTTAAATCAGTAAATGAGCTTATCTTAGCTATAGAAGTTAAATGGATAGCTGTTTCTGACCTGCGTACGGACAAAACCAGTTTCCATGTAATTTAACGTAAAAAAGCTGTCGAGCGCATAATTCTGTTCCATGAATCTGCTAGAAAATATACGGGAGGGCCTCCGTGCGATCAGGAGCAACCTGCTTCGCACCATCCTGACCGGGCTTATCATTTCCATCGGCATCATGTCGCTGGTCGGAATCCTGACGGCTATCGACAGCATGAAACATTCGCTCGAACAGACCTTCTCCAGCCTGGGAGCAAACTCCTTTGATATCCGCCGCAAAGGCTACGACTCCAGGGGCAGCCGCGGCGGACGGGTAGCGAAAGTATATCCGGAAATCACTTACAGGCAGGCCACCCGTTTTAAAGAGCTGATGCAGGACATGGGCCTTGTAAGCATCTCTGCCCATGTTTCCGGGGCGACCGTGGTGAAGAGCAACCAGGACAAAACTAATCCGAACATTAATGTTGTGGCTGCAAACGAGCACTACCTGCAGAACCAGCACCTGAACCTGGCAAGCGGAAGGAGTTTTTCTGTGTTTGAGCTGGAAAATGGTCCTAATGTAGCCATTGTGGGAGCCGAAATAACAGACAAGCTTTTTCCGAAACAGGACCCGGTGGGGCAGATGATTACCTTCCTGGGCAGGCGCTTTAAAATAATCGGTCAGCTGGAGAAGCAGGGGAGCACCATGGGGGGCAACAGCGGCGACCGCACCATTATCATTCCCCTGGAAACCGGGCGGCACATCCCATTGGGTGGCAACACCTTGGCGTATGGCATTAAAACGAGCATCAGCCAGCCGCAAGAACTGGACTGGGTGATGGGGGAGGCCACCGGCATTATGCGTACCCTGCGCCAGGACCCGCTGGGCCAGCCGGACTCCTTTGAGATCAGCCGCAGCGATACCGCGCTCGAAAAGCTGAACGAAATTTCGGGCTACCTAAAAACCGGTGGTTTTGTAATTGGTTTTATCACCCTGCTGGGAGCTTCTGTCGGGTTGATGAACATCATGATGGTGTCGGTGAACGAGCGTACGCAGGAAATCGGGGTGCGGAAGGCGCTGGGAGCAACCGCGCTGCAGATACGGCAGCAGTTTCTGATTGAAGCGATCGTGATCTGTGTGCTGGGCGGAATAGTAGGTATCTTACTGGGGCTGCTGATGGGAAACGGCATTGCTGCCCTGATCAGTGATGGCGGCTTTGTGGTGCCCTGGGTTTGGGTGCTGGTGGGACTTTCGATCTGTGTGGCCGTAGGGGTTGTGTCTGGTTTTTACCCGGCCTATAAAGCCTCGCAGCTCGACCCGATTGAGGCACTGCGGTACGAGTAATTGCAGCAGGCACAAAAAAACAAAGGGCCGAAAACTTTATCTTTTCAGATATAATTCTCAGCCCTTTGATTATTTATACGGGGTCCGGTAGCAGAAGGTTAGTGTATGTAAAAAAAATTTAACCCAGTCCGGACTTCGCTACTTCTTCTTTGTTTCTTTCTTTTCGGCTTCGGCAGTTTTTTCTGCAGTGTACTCTTCATTCAGTCCTTTTACAACATCTGAGGTAACATCCAGCGTGCTGTCGCTGTAGAGGATGGCGCTGTTGCCACGGGAGTAGGTAAGCACCATTTTGTAGCCTTTCTCATCGCTGTACTTTTTCAGGTAATCCTCAACGCGGTCGTACAGCTTCTTCATTTCCTCAGATTCTTCCTTGGCCATCTGGTTGCCCGCATTCTGGCTCTTCATCTGGAGCATTTGTTGCTTCTGCGCCAGTCTTTCTTCGGTGTTGGCACGCTGCTCGTTTGTCATGCCACCTCCTGTCTGCTGGTACCTGGCTACTTCTTTCTGGAACGCTTCTGCTTCGTTGCGCAGTCCTTTTTCAGTTTTTTCGGCTTTTGCTTTCAGACGCTCGTTTACATCCTTAAAGTATTCGTATTTGGTAAGCAGTGTATCGGAATTGATGTAAACAATGCTTTCTACAGGTATGGGAGCCGGTGTTTCTGCATCGCTGGTTGCGGCATCAGAACCTGTTACAACGGCATCTGCCTGTGAATTTTTGTCTTGTTTGCAGGCGCTGAACAGCAGGGTGGCAGCCAGCATGCCTACGGCTATTTTGGTTACTTTCACTGGTTTGTTGGTTTAGATTTCTTTATGGTTGGAATTTAATTCAGTTAATGCTTAAGTATTTCGGCAAACGTTTCTTCTGCTTCCATCAGGCCGCCTGGGTTGATGCTGGTCAGGCGTACGTGCTTTGTTTCGTTTACCAGCACCGGGTCGTATTTTGCGACTACACGCACATAATTTTCGGTAAAGCCTTCCATCAGGCCGTCTTTTACATCATCTTCAAACAGCACCGTAAACTCCCGGCCTATGTTCTGCTCGTAAAAATGGCGTTTCTTTTTCTCCGACAAAATGCGCAGCATATCGGCCCGGCGGTTCCGGTCTTTGATGCTGACTTTGCCCCCCATACCCGGCGCCAGCGTATTTTCGCGTTCGGAGTAAGGGAACACATGCAGGTAGCTTACGTCCAGTTCGTTCAGGAAATTATAGGATTCCAGGAAGTCTTCTTCCGTTTCGCCCGGGAAACCCACAATCACATCCACGCCAATGCAGCAGTGCGGCATCAGGGCTTTGATGGTAGCCACCCGGTCGGCATACAACTCCCGCTGGTAACGGCGGCGCATCAGTTTTAGTATCTTATTCGAGCCCGACTGCAGCGGCACATGGAAGTGCGGCATAAAACGTTTGCTCTGCGCTACAACCGAAATGATGTCGTTGCTGAGCAGGTTGGGTTCTATCGACGAAATCCGGAAGCGCTCAATGCCTTCCACCGTCTCCAGTTCCTGTACCAGTTGGTAAAATGTTTCTACCCGTTTGCCATCCTGCAAACCAAAGTCGCCGGTGTTCACGCCTGTCAGCACGATTTCTTTCACGCCTGTTCCGGCTATTTCGCGGGCAGAAGTTACCACGTTGGCAATGCTGTCGGAGCGGCTGCTGCCGCGGGCCAGCGGAATGGTGCAGAAGGAGCAGGAGTAATCGCAGCCGTCCTGTACTTTTAAAAAGGTGCGGGTGCGGTCGCCGAAGGAGTAGGAGTTATGAAAGGTGTTGGCTTCGCTGATCTGGCTGGCATGTACCTGCGGCTTCTCTTTTTTCTCAAAGCCATCGAGGATATCCACCAGCTGAAACTTTTCTGCAGCACCCAGCACAGCGTCTACACCCGGTATCTCGCTTATCTCTTTCGGTTTGAGCTGCGCATAACAGCCTACTATGGTAATAAATGCGTCAGGGGAGTACTTTAGCGCCTCCTTTACAATTTTGCGGCATTTCTTGTCAGCGTTATCGGTTACAGAACACGTGTTGATGACAAAGATGTCCGGCTTGTCGGTAAACTCCACTTTTTCGAACCCACGCTCCTGGAATATCCTCCCGATGGTGCTGGTCTCGGAATAATTGAGTTTACAACCTAACGTATAAAATGCTACTTTTTTCATAATCAGTCTGCAATTTACTCCTTAATGTGTAAATGTGCTAATTTGTTCATTGGTTAAATTGCCGGACGGGGGCAGGCAAATAAAAAAATACTGCTGCACCTGCCACCATTCCCTCACCTGCTGTAAGAGGCTTTTCGCTAGCTGGTTGCCGCTCTATAGGCAGAAGCATATATTGTCAGCTGATGTTATAACCCCTTTTTTTGAAACGTGTTTTTTACGATTCGCCGCTGTTTTTGTGTGAAATACTAAAAAAATAAACCTCGATTTGAGAAAAAAATAAAAAAAACGGGCAAATACCCTGTAAAATTTCAACCATTCCTCTTGCAAAAAGATTTTTCTGATTATATTTGCGATACCTTGTAAATACGAACAATAACACATGGCCACACTTAGATTCAAAGCGCTCGAGCTAGTTAGCCAGCGTCAACCTGGTGAAGTAAACTTTTCTTCACAAAAAATCTCCGACTATTACGGTGAGAACGTATTCAGCATGGATGCCATGCGTGCGACTTTGTCGTCTGATGTTTTCAAGAAGCTGAAAAGAGCTATTGAATCGGGCGAAAAGGTAGAACGTAACCTGGCTGATGCTGTTGCTGCTGCCATGAAATCATGGGCAATGAGCAAAGGAGCCACGCACTACACGCACTGGTTCCAGCCATTAACCGGCGCTACAGCCGAGAAGCACGACTCTTTCTTTGATCTTGCTTCTGATGGTGATGCGATCGAAGTTTTTAAAGGTAGTGCACTGGTACAGCAGGAGCCTGATGCTTCTTCTTTCCCAAGCGGCGGTATCCGTAACACGTTCGAAGCGCGTGGTTATACTGCCTGGGATCCTTCTTCTCCGGCTTTCATCATCGAAACCACTAATACGAAAACACTTTGTATTCCTACTATCTTCGTTTCTTATACAGGCGAGGCGCTGGACTACAAAACTCCATTGCTTAAGTCTATTCACCTGTTAAACGAGGCTGCCGTGCCTGTTTGCCAGTACTTTGATAAAGATGTTACCAAAGTAAGCACTACGCTGGGTATCGAGCAGGAATACTTTATCGTGGACAAAGCCCTGTATCAGGCACGTCCTGACCTGGTGATGACCGGTCGTACACTGTTCGGACATTCTCCTGCCAAAGGTCAGCAGCTGGAAGACCACTATTTCGGTTCTATTCCTACGCGTGTGCATGCCTTCATGGTAGACTTCGAGAAAACGGCTCACAGACTGGGTATTCCGCTTCGCACACGTCACAACGAGGTGGCGCCTGCGCAGTTCGAGTGTGCTCCAACGTTTGAGGATGCCAGCATTGCTGCCGACCACAACCAGTTGCTTTGCGACATCATGGACCGCGTAGCGGATCGTCATAACTTTAAAGTGTTGCTGCACGAGAAGCCATTCAAAGGCGTAAACGGTAGCGGTAAGCACAATAACTGGGCAATGAGCACCAACACGGGTGTTAACCTGCTTGCACCGGGCAAAAAGCCAAAAGAAAACCTGCAGTTCCTTACCTTCTTTGTAAACACCATCCGTGCCGTTTACAAGAATGCTGACCTGCTGCGTGCCAGCATCGCATCTGCCAGCAACGACCACCGTTTAGGTGCCAACGAAGCGCCTCCTGCTATCATGTCTGTGTTCGTTGGTCAGCAGCTGACTGCCTTACTCGACGAACTAGAGCGTACCGAGAAAGTGCCAATGGAGAAAGGCGATAACATGTACCTGAAACTGGGTATCGATAAAATCCCTGAAATCCTGCGCGACAACACCGACCGTAACCGTACTTCTCCGTTTGCCTTTACTGGTAACAAATTCGAGTTCCGTGCTGTTGGTTCTTCTGCAAACGTGTCTAACCCGATGACGGTGCTGAACACTATCGTAGCTGACCAGTTAAAAGAGTTCCGTCAGACAGTTGACGCCCTGATCGACAACGACGAGATGAAGAAAGAACTGGCGATCATCCAGGTACTTCGTCGTTACGTTGCCGAATCTAAAGCAATCCGCTTCGAAGGAAACGGTTATTCCGAAGAGTGGGCACAGGAAGCTGAGCGTCGTGGTTTATCAAACGTTAAAACTACGCCTAGAGCACTTGACGTTTACCACCGTTCTGAAGTAGTAGACCTGTTCGTTCGCAACGAAATCTTCACTGAAATCGAGCTGAAAGCCCGTCACGAAATCCTTCTGGAAGAGTACATCAAGAAGATTCAGATCGAAGCGCGTGTGCTGGGCGACCTGGCCATCAACCACGTAGTGCCTACTGCTGTTGCTTATCAGAACAAGATGATCAACAACTACCGTGGCCTGAAAGAACTTGGCCTGGAAGATGATTACACCCAGTCTATGCTGGAGTCTATCAAGAAGATGTCTCACCACATCAGCACTATCCAGAAAAATGTAGAAGCGATGGTAGATGCACGTAAAGTGGCTAACAAAATTGAAGATGCCCGCGAGCGTGCCATCATGTACCAGGAAAAAGTGTTCCAGTACTTCGATGTGATCCGTTACAGCGTTGATAAACTGGAACTGATGGTAGACGACGAAGACTGGCCATTAGTGAAATACCGCGAACTGATGTTCAACAGATAATTCAGTTCTGTACCATAGTAACAAAGAAGGCATCCTCCAAAGGGATGCCTTCTTTGTTTTAGCAGCAGAGGCAGTGGTGGCAGGAGCAGAAAAGTTTCTTTACGGATTTTCCTGTCCATTACGCACCCTGTTCAGCAGGCTGCCGCCAAATTTTGCCAGGATCAGTGGGAGCAGGACGGCCGCAATAGCCACAGCAATAATTGGACGCAGGCCCAGGCGCATGATGAGTTTCTGCACCACCTTGTCGCGCAGCTCTTTCATCATAAACCGGGCAGCTTTGGTCATAGGCTTTCCGCGCAGCACCTGCTGTATTTCCTGCCACTCGCCCCGTGCCGCCTGTCGCCTGATAAAATCCACAATCGTATCTTTAGTGATGCTGGCAGCCTCGCTTAACTGCTCTTGCCGCAACTTTCCCCATTGCAGGAGCATATCCAGTTTTTGTTTCGAAGTTCTTGGCAGGGATAATGGTATCTGTATCATGTTTATATTTTGATTAGAATTAGCCTGGCGCTTTGCCCGGACAAAGAAATTTATAGGTAATTTTACGGGATAGTGCCGTAAACGGTGCAGCAAACAGACAATTGCCGGATTTTGAACAAAGCCCGCTTCCGGATAGTTAATGGAACGAGACGAACCTATTGATATGAATAAGAACTATTGCCCGAGCCTCACGGCATACGAACGCAGGAAATCACGTGTAGTAACTATTGGCGGCCTGCCCATGGGAGGCGATTACCCGATACGGGTGCAGTCGATGACCACTGTTGATACCATGGACACGCAGGGGTCGGTAGAGCAGTGTATCCGCATGATAGAGGCCGGCTGCGAGTACATTCGCATTACAGCTCCCAGCATCAAGGAAGCCGAAAACCTTAGGAATATCAAAGAAGAACTGCGGAAGCGTGGCTACAGTGTACCGCTGATTGCCGATATTCACTTCACACCGAATGCTGCCGAAGTGGCTGCCCGGATAGTAGAAAAAGTACGCATCAACCCAGGCAACTACGCCGATAAAAAGAAATTTGAAGCAATTGAATACGATGATGCTTCGTACCAGGCGGAGCTCGACCGGATTCGGGAGCGCTTTGTGCCGCTGGTGCGCATCTGTAAAGAACACGGAACAGCCATGCGGATCGGTACGAACCACGGCTCGCTGTCGGACCGCATCCTGAGCCGCTACGGCGATACGCCGCTGGGCATGGTGGAGAGTGCGCTTGAGTTTCTGCGCATCTGCGAAGAGGAGCAATATTACGAGGTGGTGCTGTCGATGAAAGCTTCCAACACGCAGGTGATGGTGCAGGCCTACCGGTTGCTGGTGCAAAAGCTGGACGAAGAAGGGCTACAGCCTTACCCGCTGCACCTGGGCGTAACCGAAGCCGGCGAAGCGGAAGATGGCCGCATTAAATCGGCTGTGGGTATCGGTACGCTGCTGGAAGACGGATTGGGCGATACGGTACGGGTATCCTTAACGGAAGCACCCGAGGCGGAGGCGCCTGTGGCCAAAGCGCTTATCGACCGCTATACCCACCGGGCCGAAAAAGCCAAACCAATCAAACCGCTTTGCAATGTTCCCATCGACCCGTTCCAGTACCACCGCCGCGAAACTTCGGAAGTGGAAAATATCGGGGCGCAGAATGTTCCGCGTGTGGTAGCAGACCTCAGCCGCCTCCGCGACATCAGCTATGCCGACCTGAAAGCAGTAGGCCACCTGTACTCCATGCTGCTCGACAAGTTTAATATGAACGACCTGGGCGCCGATTATATTTACACTGGCGATCATCCAATCACCTTTATGCTGCCCAATGGCCTGAAAGAAATTGTGAACTATGCACAGTGGCAAAATTTGGAGGATCAGGAAAACCGGCACCCGCTGCTTACAGCAAATCAGTATTCCGAAGCTGTTCAACTACACCCGAAGCTTAACTTTATACAGGCAGAGATAAGTGATTTAACGTCAGTTCTTTTAGAGCATCTTAATAACGATAGAACAGTGGTTCTCCTGCTGCAGACGAGTAATGAGCATGCCATGCCGGAACTTCGCAAATGCTTTTTCCGGTTGATGAACAACGGGGTTAGCACCCCCTGCATCATCCAGCGCTCCTACAGTGAACTGACTCCCGACCAGGTGCAGCTTTATGCCGCCACGGATGTGGGCGGGTTGTTGATTGACGGACTTGGTGATGGTGTGATGCTCGGCACAGAACTGCTGCCGGAGCGGGAAAAAGGGGAGTGGCTGCAAACCATCGACAGGCTGAACAACCTGAGCTTTGGTATTCTGCAGGCAGCCCGCACGCGCATGAGCAAGACCGAGTACATCAGCTGCCCCAGCTGTGGCCGCACCCTGTTCGACCTGCAGGAAACCACCGCCATGATCCGCAAACGCACCGACCACCTGAAAGGAGTGAAAATCGGGATTATGGGCTGCATTGTAAACGGTCCGGGCGAAATGGCGGATGCTGATTATGGTTATGTGGGGGTAGGCAAAGATAAAATAGCGCTTTACCGCGGTCAGACGGTGGTAAAAAAGTCTGTACCAGCTGACCGGGCTGTAGATGAACTGATCGAGCTGATCCGGGAAGATGACCGGTGGCTGGAGCCGGTGAGGCTGGAAGAATAGACAGAAAATCAACATGCTATAAAAAAACGACGGCTCCACATTTTTTTGTGGAGCCGTTATTTCGTTGAATCTCTTCAACTTTTAGCCATTCTTTTATACGGAGCCTTGTATAGTAATGGTTGCAGTTTTTGAGAAAATCGTTGAAATATTTCTGCAGCTGCCACCATACCCACTGCTCCTTCTTTTTAAGAACTTGTCTTGTGAAAGCAGTAGATCAAATTTTGCTACCTGCGGCACAATGCGGCACAATTAAAAACAGGAAAGGCTCCTTCTGTTTCCAGTGGAGCCTTTCCTGTTTTATGAATTTCTTCAACTTTTAGCCGTTCTTTTATACGGAAACAGGCGGTGGCAGGGTTACAAAAGTGAAAAAAAAGTTTTTGTGTCAGCTTTCCTTTACCAGCACCAGCGGCGCCAGCACATTCCAGACATTCTCCGCCAGTATTTTCTGTCCTTCTATGGTCGGATGAATACCATCGCCCTGGTTCAGCTCCCGGTTACCAGCCACCCCTTCAAGTAAAAAGGGAATCAGGACCGTTCCTTTTTCCTGAGCCATGCGTGTGTACACTTCTTTAAATTCAGTGGTAAAGTTCTGGCCCATGCTGGGCGGCATCTGCATGCCTGCCAGCACGACCTGCACCTTCGGGTTTTTGGCGCGTACCTTGTCGATAATGGTTGCCAGGTTTTTGTAGGTATCGCTCGGATTAATACCCCGCAAGCCGTCGTTAGCGCCAAGCTCCAGCACAAAAATATCAATGGGTTGTTTGAGCAGCCAGTCTATACGGCTTTTACCACCAGCTGAAGTTTCGCCGCTTACACCGGCATTAACAGCTTTGTAAGGCAGCCCCAGCGAATCAATCCGCTCCTGTATCAGCGCCGGAAAAGCCTGGTCTGGTTCCAGTCCGTAGCCTGCTGTCAGGCTGTTGCCGAAAAAGAGGATGGTTTTGGTTCTTTCCGACCTGGCCTGCTTCTCGTTTGATGCTGTGGTTTGTGTTTCACCTGCTGTTTCAACGCTGTTTTCCTGTGCTGCCTGTCCGCAACCAAGCAGAAACAGTAAAAACAGGAAGTAAAGCGGGAATAATTTCATCTTTTTCACGTGTAGAATATTTTGTTTCCTAAATTTAAACGTAAGGTTCTAAAAACCTATAACGAGCCGATCAGGTTAAATTGTTTTATTCAAATTCATTTAACCTAAGAACTCGAAAACGCCAGGTATGAAGATAGAAATTATGTTATCAGAAACCGTTTACTTCAACTCCTTGAATTCAGATGCTATATCACTCTTACAAAAACCTTTAAACTCTCTAACTCCCAAACTTTCTAACTCTTAAACTTCTTCAATCGTGTCAACTATTCTAGATGTTCAGAATCTAAGCAAAACTTATCATAGCGGCCAACATCACCTGACAGTGCTGGAGGGCGTAAACTTTTCGTTACAGGCCGGCGATACGTTCTCTATCGTGGGGCCATCCGGAAGCGGTAAAACTACCCTGCTGGGGCTTTGTGCCGGGCTCGATCGCTCTACTTCCGGTTCGGTTATCCTGAATGGTATCCGGCTCGATGAGCTGTCGGAGGATGAGCGGGCGCAGGTACGGAACCAGTATGTGGGCTTTATCTTCCAGAATTTTCAGCTGATTCCTACGCTTACCGCACTCGAAAACGTAATGGTGCCGCTGGAACTGCGGGGCGAGCGCAATGTGCAGAAGCAGGCGATGGAGCTGCTGGGCAGGGTAGGACTGGCCGAGCGGCACGACCATTACCCCACGCAGCTGTCGGGTGGCGAGCAGCAGCGGGTGTCGCTGGCGCGGGCTTTTTCCAACAGGCCCAGCATTCTTTTTGCAGACGAACCCACCGGTAACCTGGACGAGGAAACGGGGGAGCGGGTGGAGCGTTTGCTCTTCGACCTGAACCGGGAAGCAGGCACGACACTGGTACTGGTAACGCACGACATGGAGCTGGCCGAAAAAACGCAGCGCATCATCCGCATCAAAGGTGGTCATATCGTTTCCGATACCGGCGCTCCTGCCGCCATTCCTTCGCCTGACCAGGAGGCCTGATTCCGGTATATATCATTTATTTACCGCTGTTTAGCCTACTCTAACTAAAGTAAAACTGTGCCTGATTTTAAAGAACATTTTCCAGATAAGCAGAAGCTGAACATTCCCTGGCTGCTCCGAATGGCCTGGCGCGATACACGCCGTAGCCGCGGCAAGTTATTGCTTTTTTTATCGTCTATCGTGTTGGGTATTGCGGCACTGGTCGCCATCAATTCTTTCCGGAACAGCCTGCAGCAGGCTATTGACGAAAAGGCACGATCGCTGATAGGCGCAGACCTGGTCATGGCGATGAACAAGGAACCCGACTCGTTGGCAGCCATGCTGGTAGATTCTGTTTCCAACCTGGGCCGCGTATCCAACGAAAACCGCCTGCTCTCGATGGTGTATTTTGTCAACAGCAATGCCACCCGCCTGGTGCAGGTACGGGCACTGGAAGGAGATTTTCCTTATTTCGGTACCATCGAAACAGATCCGGACAATGCCAGCCGCACCTTCCGGCAGGCCAGGCGTGCTTTGGTCGATTACAACCTGATGCTGCAATACGAAGCCAGGCCCGGCGACTCGATCCGGGTAGGGAACCAGTCTTTTCTGATTGAAGGCGCCCTGCACCGCATACCGGGCCAGACCGCCATGACAGCGGCCATTGCACCCGTTGTATACATTCCGCGGCAATACCTGTCGGAGACTGGTCTCATCCAGCGCGGCAGCCGTGTTTCGTATTACTATTACATCGATTTACCGCCCTCCGTACAACCCGACACGCTGGCAAAGCGACTGGAGCCGCGCATGGAAGAATACGGCATGTTTTACGACACGGTGCAAACCCGCAAGGAAGGGATGGGCAAGGCCTATGACGAGTTAGCCGGTTTCCTGGCGCTGGTCGGCTTTATTGCGCTGCTGCTGGGGTGTGTGGGCATTGCCAGCGCCGTGCACGTGTACATGCGGGACAAGCTGTCTACCATTGGCATATTGCGGTGCCTGGGCATGAGCTCTAAACAGGCTTTCCTGGTGTACCTGTTCCAGGTAACGGGTATGGGATTGGTGGGCGGACTGGCAGGTGCTGCTATTGGCAGTGTGTTGCAACTGGTGCTGCCCGTGCTGTTCAAGGCGTTTCTGCCGGTGGAGGTCGATGCTTACTTTTCGTTGAGTGCTACGGTACAGGGAGTGCTGCTGGGGGCGGTGGTTTCGGTGCTGTTCGCGTTGCTGCCACTGCTGACTATCCGGCGGGTGTCGCCGCTCATTACCCTGCGGGCCTCGGTAGAGCACCTTACCAGCCAGCGGGACCCGCTGCGCTGGGCGGTGTATGCGCTGATTCTGTTTTTCATCCTGCTGTTTTCGCGGTGGCAGATCGGGACGTGGTGGCAGGCGCTTTACTTTACCGGTGGCGTAATTGCCGCTTTCCTGGTGCTGGCGGCGCTGGCGACGGGACTTTCCTGGACTATCCGTAAATATTTTCCGACGGGTTGGGGTTATGTGTGGCGGCAGGGGCTGGCGAACCTGTACCGGCCCAACAACCAGACGCTGTTGCTCACTGTGTCCATCGGGTTGGGTACGGCCCTCATCGGCACCTTGTTCATGGTGCAGCGCACGCTCTTAAGTGAAGTTTCCATTGCCGGCACCAAAGACCAGCCCAACCTGGTGCTGTTCGACATCCAGAATGCACAGCGCGAAAAGGTGGCAGCGCTCACCCGGCAGGAAGGCTTACCCATCCTGTACTTCGACCCGATCGTGACCATGCGCCTGGAGCAGGTAAAGCAGTACACGCTGAACGATGTGCGGAAAGACACGACCCTTGAAATTTCTCCACGCTCCTTTACCCGCGAGTACCGCGTCACCTACCGCGACCACTTAAACGACGCTGAAAAAACACTGGAAGGCACCTGGACCGAAAACCAGGCCGAAAACCAGGAGCTGGTGCCCGTATCGCTGGAGGAACGGATGGCAGAGCGGCTGAAAGTTGGCTTGGGCGATACACTGATTTTTAATGTACAGGGAGCGCCCATTACGACCCGTGTCGCGCACCTGCGGAAGGTGGACTGGAACCGGGTGCAGAGCAATTTCCTGGTGGTTTTCCCGGAAGGGGTACTGGAAGATGCGCCGCAGTTTCATGTGCTGATGTCGAGGAGCGAGAACGAGCAGCAGTCGGCGCGGTTTCAGCGGAAGGTGGTGGAGCAGTTTCCGAACGTTTCGGCCATCGGCCTGGACCTGATCCTGCGAACGCTGGAAGAGGTCGTGAGCCAGATCTCCTTCGTGATTCAGTTTATGGCCTTGTTCAGCATTTTTACCGGCTTGCTGGTGCTGGTCGGTTCAGTTAATGTCAGCAAGTTTCAGCGGGTGCAGGAAAGCGTGCTGCTGCGGACCCTGGGAGCCAGCAAACAGCAGATCTTTTCCATTTCTGCGCTGGAATACCTGCTGCTGGGCATACTGGCGGCAGCTACGGGCTGCGTAATTGCTTTTGGCGCTGCCTGGGCGCTGGCAGTGTTTAGTTTCGAGGTGGAGTTTGTGCCCGTGGTATGGCCGCTGCTGGTCATTTTTGTGATAGTAGCCCTTTTAACGCTCACAGTTGGCCTGCTCAATAGTCGCGGTGTGCTGAACCGTCCGCCATTGGAGGTGCTGCGCAGCGAGGCGTAAAAAAAACAGGGCCTGCACCATGTCGTAATAACACCCGGTTACCAGATAAGTTATAAATTATTTGTTTTTTAATTATATATAGAAAGGCTACATGAGCAGTGAGAGATAACAATATTAAAAAAAGTAGTCAACAGGCTATATTCTACTGAAAATCAGTTTTATAAATTTAATTTAACAAGAAACCTAAAATTGTATTCATTTTGCTAAATTTGTGTTTATCTGCCAGTTGGAGAATTAACGCTAGTGTTTTGCCAGGCTGAAACCACGGGTACAGCTGCAAAAATTTCCTGCTGCTTTGCTGTACTTATGTTTGTTGCTGATTGATGAAGATAATTTTATTGCTGCTGCTATTTTTTTCAGGTACCCTGCAGGCGAAGGATAAGCTTGCAGATAGTTTGCTGGCAGAGCTTCCGAAAGCCAAAACCGACTCCGCACGTGTTATGCTAAACTACAAGCTTGGCAAGCACTATATCCTGTTCGATGCCAAAAAAGCCAGGTTCTATGGACACACTGCTGAGAAACTGGCTGAGTCAGTGGGGTTTGTGCAGGGAAGAGCCAAAGCCCTGAACCTGCTGGGAAATTCGCACCTGGTTATGGGGGAGTATGACGAGGCCATGCGTTGCCATTATAGCGCCCTGAAATTAAGTGAGCAGGTTCAAGATACCTCCAGCCTGATTGCTTCCTACATAAACCTGGGCATCGTCTATTACAAAATAAATGATGCGGACAGAGCCATAAAAAACTATCACCGGGCCTCGCAGTTGGCTAAAAAAGTAAACGACCAGCTGGGCTTAAGCAAAGTTTACAACAACATCGGCAATGTATACGAAGAGAAAGGAAAGTACCGGCAGGCCCTGAGCTTTTTCAGCCGTGCAGCTGTGTTGCAGGAGCAGATTGGAAACAAAAACAGCCTGGCCATCAGCCTGCATAACATAGGGAATGTACATTTGTTGCTGGGACAACCCGAAAAAGGATTGCCTTATTTATTCAGATCTGTCCGCTTAAATGAAGAAATACATAACGACATGATCAGGATGACTTCGCTGGGAAAAATAGCTGAAATTTACCAGGCAATCGGTAAACAGGAGGAAGCCCTGAAATACGCGCAGCAAAGCTTTGACATGGCGGTTAAAGTAGAGTCAAGTAAAAAAATAGCAGAAGCTTCGCGGTTGTTACATGCTGTATACGCTTCCATGCAGTCGTATGAGCAGGCCTATAAATACCTTTCTGTTTTTACGGAGCATAACAGGTTGCTGAATACCGAAAGCCGGACGAGGATTGAGTCTGAATTAACGGCAAAATACGAAACGGAGCAGAAGGAGCTTGAAAACCAGCACCTGAAAAAAGATAGGGCAAATCAGGCTGCCGAAATACGGCACCAGCAAGTAACGCTTGCGCTGGCTGCTGTCGTGATTTTATTGATGCTGGTGCTGCTTGTGGTGCTGTACCTGAACAGGCGGCGCGTTAAAACAGCCTATGTAAACATGCAGGAGGCACATCACCTGATGCAGGTCCAGCAAAGTGAAATTATCAAGCAGAAAAACGAGATATCGCTGCAGTCGGCGGTGCTGCGTGAGCAAAATAAAAAGCTGGAAAACCACAGCCTGTTCAAAGACAAGGTATTGTCCATTATCTCCCATGACCTGAGAGGCCCCTTTGGTTCCATTAAAGCTATTCTGGATCTTTCGCAACGTAATGCCTTGTCGGAGAGTGATGTACAGCATATTTTCGGGTTGCTGAGTAAAAATATGGCTGTTGTGGTGGGGATGCTGGACAATGTGCTCGTTTGGGCCAAAGCACAACTCGAAGAGTCAGGAGTGGAGATAGAGGCAGTTCAGCTGCATCAGCTGGCTGAAGAAAATATACAGTTGGCGGGGTTTCATGCAGAGAAAAAAAATATAACGTTCCGGAATGCGATTGCGGCAGATGCTGTTGCTCTGGCAGATAAAGAAAGGCTCAACTTTGTGCTGCGAAACCTGCTGATGAATGCCATAAAATTTTCTTATCCGGGCGGGGAAATCGTAATACAGGCCATTGACCAGGATGAAAAAACGGTTGTTATGGTCAGTGATAAAGGAAAAGGAATTTCGGCTGCAAATCTGGCCCGCTTGTTTACAGGTGGACGCTTTACTACGCCGGGTACTTCCGGCGAGAGAGGCACCGGCCTGGGCTTAAAGCTTTGCAGGGAGCTTGTCGAAAATTTCAACGGCACCTTAAGTGTCGCGAGTAAAGAGGGGGCAGGCAGTACTTTTTCTGTTGCTATGCCCAAAGCAGCTCTGGCGGCGCCTGTACCGCAGGCCCTTGCGTAGTTTTTCTGCAGTTGCACGCATAAGCAGGAGCAAAGGCTGTGGTGGCCGGTGCAGCAGCGTTTTACAGCCTGAAAAGGTAGGCGTTTATTCCTGCAGCGCGCTTGTTGCCATTCTGCTGCAGCTGTCACCACAGCCTCTGTTGCGCTTCAGGTTTTGTTTTGGGCTGGTACAGGCCGGCATAAAATAAAAAAAGGGACCTTGTGAAAGATCCCTTCTTCAAAGCATAGACAACAATGCCATCTGCTTAATGTTTTATATTGTCTTTAACGCCCCCTAAACAGGAAGGTTACAGCTATTGCGAAAAAAATAAAAAAATTTAATAGCTGTTTGTGGCGAGCATGATCAGGGTGCAGTGATGAAGCGTTTCGATGTTCGCGGCTTCGGCCATCCGTTCGAGTTCGTAGTTTTCGGTACCCGGGTTAAAGATGATCCGCTTTGGCTTGAGCGAAATAATGTAATCGTACCACGAAGGCTGGTTCTGCGGACCAACATACAGCGTGACGGTGTCTATATTTTCGATGGGTTGCGCCTTGTCCGTAATAATCTGTTTTCCGCCAACCTCCCCTTTGCGAATGCCTACCGGCACCACCTCATGCCCGTGTTGCTGCAGTTTGTGAACGGCTTTATAGGCAAAGCGGCTGGGGTTGTCGGTAGCGCCTAATACCAGTGTCTTTTTCATATCTACAATATTTTGAATCAAAACATAGTCTTAGGTATTAAACTCCGATTTATTGGATAGGTTGTAAAAATCATATCCGGGTTGTTGCAACACCAATGTCTACACCACCCGAAACACCTTTGCCGCAATCATTTCGGCGCAACGTTCGCCATCCATGGCAGCCGAAACAATCCCGCCGGCATACCCGGCACCTTCCCCGCAGGGATACAGGTTCTTTACCTGCACATGCTCCAGCGTCTCCCTGTCGCGTGGGATGCGGACAGGAGAGGAGGTCCGGCTTTCCACCCCGATGATCTGGGCGTTGTTGCTCAGGTAGCCGCGCATTTTGCTGCCAAAAGCTTTAAAGCCTTCGCGCAGGCGGTAAGCCATGTCCGGTGAAAAAAGCGTATTCATGTCCACGGGTGTCAGGCCGGGCTGGTAAGAGGTTTCTAAAAGCGTGCCGCCTGTTTTTCGGTTTACAAAATCGGCCAGCAATTGGGCCGGGGCCTTCTGCGTTCCGCCTGCCATTTCGCAGGCCTTCTGCTCCAGTGCCTGCTGCATCCGTAGCCCGGCCAGTACACCATGCGTTTCCAGGTCCATGTCTTCCAGCTCAATGGCTACTACAATGCCGGAATTGGCAAAGCGCGAATCGCGGCGACTCGGCGACATGCCGTTTACCACCACCTCGCCGGGCGCTGTAGCAGACGGCACAATAAAGCCGCCCGGACACATGCAGAACGAAAACACGCCGCGCTGCCTGTTGTTGTACACCGTCTGTTGTACCAGCGAATAAGACGAGGCCGGTAAATAGCAGCCCCGGTCTTCGCACTTGTACTGGATGCTGTCGATCAGGCGCTGCTGGTGCTCTACCCGCACGCCCATGGCAAAAGGCTTGGCCTCGATCGTGATGTCTTTCTGGTGCAGCAACTCAAAAATATCGCGGGCGCTGTGGCCAGTTGCCAGGATAACGGCTTCGCCGGTATGTTCCTGCCCGTCCTGCGTCACCACGCCCTTCATCTCGCCCTGCTCCAGGATAAAGTCCGTTACCCGCTGGTTAAAAAGTACCGCGCCACCGGCAGCATTTATAGCTTCTCGAATGTTGGCGATAATAACAGGAAGTTTGTTTGTGCCGATGTGCGGATGCGCATCAAAGAGAATGTCGGGGGTGGCGCCATGCTGCACCAGTGCCTGCAGGACGCGCTGCACATCGCCCCGTTTTTTGGATCGGGTATAGAGCTTGCCATCGGAGTAGGTACCGGCGCCGCCTTCCCCGAAACAGTAATTGGAGTCGGGGTTTACTACGTGTTCTTTGTTGATGGCAGCCAGGTCGCGGCGGCGGGTGCGGACATCCTTTCCGCGCTCCAGCACCACGGGCTTCAGGCCTAATTCAATGCAGCGCAAGGCAGCAAAAAGACCGGCAGGACCGGCGCCCACAATAACTACTTTCTTTGCACGGCTTACATCCGGGTAGGTAAATGGCGTGCCCAGTACATCGGCAGGAGGCTGTTCCAGGTAAACATCAGCGCGCACCCGTAGCTGTACCTCGCGCCCACGCGCATCGATGGAACGTTTCAGGCGGTGTATAAAAGCCACCTCTTCGGGCTTTACTTTTGCCTGCCGTATCAGCTCCCGTTCCAGCAGCTCATTGTCATACGCCACCTCCGGCGATAACACTACTTCAATTTCTTTCTTCTTCATTACTAGCAGGTAAGGTAGTTAACCTTAAACTTTAAATTAATGTACTGATGTGTTAATGTGTTAATGGGTTAATGGGTTAATTGATTAATGTGCTAATGGGGTGATGTGTTAATGTGCTAATGATTCATTAGTTTTATATGCAGCTTAGAACCAGAACACCGACAGTTCCATTAGAATTCATTTTCAAGCACCAGTAAGTTTTCCATCCACCGTCTTTCACAGCTTTTATGGACACATGAGCAAATTATACCAAATAGTAAAAAGAACCTTACATTACGAATAGGCTTTTAGCAGATGTTTCTGCAGCTCGCCCACAAGATCCCCTGCGGGGATGACAAAGGAGGAATAGTTTTATGGAACTGAGTACATACTATCTGGTATTAACACATCAGCACATTAAAAAATTAGCACAATATTAAACATCTCCATTCAGGATTTTTTCAACCCAGCCTTTGCCCCATTCTTCCAGTTCCTGTTCGCTCCAGAGCTCGGGGTAGAAAATGCGTTTCTGAAACTTTGGAGGAAGGTATTTTTGCCAGTTGGTGCCTCCTGTAGCGGCTATCACTTCGGGGTCGCGCTGCAGGTAACGCACAGCCGATTTGTAGTGCATCAGCGGCCAGTTTACGTTTACGTTGCTGTCGAGCTCGCGCATCAGGCGCAGGAGGCGCGGGTTCTGCTGGTCTTCGGGCGAAAGCTTTTGATAAACAGCCCATACATTTTTATGCTCGTAGTTCTTTGCAAACAGGATCAGCTGGTCGGTATATTTTTCCTCGAAACGGATAAGCGTCAGCGTCTTGGAACCGGACGAAACTTCGGTAGCGCCTTCTTTCCAGTAGATGCAGCCGATCAGGTCTTCGTGCGTCACGTGCTGCCCCAGCGCCAGCCGTTTTTCTTTATTGGTCAGGTTGCGCAGGTCCGTTGAGGCAATTTCGATCATGCGGTACTGCACCGACTGGAAACCGCTGGCCGGCATGAGCGCCATCCTGAACTGCAGGAACTGCTTCTGGTCCATGCCGTCCACCATCACATCAAACGAATCGATCAGGTTGTCGAAATACCGGTTAATGCGCTTCAGGCGTTTCATGAGCATCTCAACCGTAAGCGCCTTGTCGTCACCTATTTGCCGGTACTCTTCCAGGCAAAGCTTGAAGTACAGCTCCGTTATCTGGTGGTACATGATAAAAATCTTCTCGTCCGGTATGGTGGTACGCGGTACCTGCAGGCTGAGCAGCGTATCGAGATGAATGTAATCCCAGTAGTTAAGAAAATCGGTATGGTACAACCCTTCCAGGTAGGAGGCAAGGTCCTGGCCAAGTGGCACATACTTTTCCTGCAAACGCTTTAACTGCTCGAGCACTTCAGGATGATTAGCGGGCTCCATAAACTTTAATTTTTGGTAAGTAGCTGCAAAAAACAGCGCAAAGTACTTAATTCTGTTGCTTTCTGAAATACACCGACCGAATATGCTTCACCTTTTAGGGTTGTTTTTTAGTTTTTCCTGAAAAAAAAGAGCTTGTATGCCCACTTTTCAGGAGGTAGGAGCACCACAAACAAGACTTGTGAGGCTGGTTAACCTGTTAAAGCGGAACGTGAAAAGCGTTGGTCGATAGAATGATGGCGTTGGTCTAGAAAAAATGTGCTGCACCTTCTCTTACCGCAATTACTGCCGGTAATTTGTTAAATTTGATTTTTAAGATATTTTCCGGTTACTTCGGTAGCGAGGGCTGATCTGAGGGGCAGCGGGAAGAAATAAGGTAGAGCATCTGCGAAGTACAGAAACTGTTTTAGGACGGTATGTAGCCGTTTCTAAAACGAAGTACTAGCGCGTATCCCTGTAAACTATGCACATATTATCAAAAAGGCTATTGCTGGCAGCCTGTTTATCGGTGGCAGGCGCCGCCGGGGCGCTCGCACAGCAAACTGGTGCCGGAACCGACAATACCTGGTCGCTGGAGGAAGCTATCGACTATGCCATGCGCAACAACCTGCGGGTGCAGCAAAGCCAGTTAAATAAGTCTTTTGAAGCTGTAGACGTAAGACAGGCAAAGTTAAACCGCCTGCCCAGCATAAATGCAGGTGGCAATTATTCCTATAACGCAGGTTCGTTCCAGGACCCGGTAACGTTTAGCCTGGAGACACAGGATGCCCGGACCAGCAGTGTGCAGGCAGGGCTTTCGGTGCCCTTGTTTATGGGCTTTCAGCAACTAAATCAGATCAAACAGAATGAGCTGGAGCTGCAGGCAAGCGAGCAGGAGGCCCTTTCGGTGCAGAACGACATCAGCATACAGATAGTAACGGCTTACCTGAACATCCTGTTTGCAACCGAACTGATCAAAACCACCGACCTGCAGCGAACCCTCACGCAACAGCAACTCGAGCGGACCAACGTGCTGTTTAAAGCCGGGAGCGTGGCCGAAAATGCCGTGCTCGACCTGCAGTCGCAGCTGGCAACGGATGAGCTGAACTACATCAATGCGCAGAACCAACTCGATGTAGCACGCCTCTCGCTTATGCAACTGCTCAACCTGCCTTATTCCCAGGACTTCCGGATCGAGGTGCCCGAGATCCCGGAACCGGACCAGAATCCTGTGTTAGTGAACGGGAACGAGGTGTACGACATAGCGGTACAAACGCTGCCTGCTATCAAAGCAGCCGACCTGCGTGTGCTGAGTGCCGCCACAGCCATCGAAGTGGCGCAGGGCGCTTATTATCCCCGTTTAAGCCTGTCAGCGGGCATCAGCTCCAGGTACTCCAACAACAGCCGGTTCGTGTATGGCCGTGAAACCACGGTTTCCTTTTTACGGCAGGAGTTATTCCTGGATCCGGAGGGAAATCAGCCGATTGGAAACCCCTATGTAAAAGTGTATGGGGTAAGAAGCTTAAACAGGGACTATCCTTACTTCGACCAGCTAAAAGACAACATTGCCAAGAGTGTCGGCTTATCGTTGCAGATTCCCATATTTAACGGGTTCCAGGTGCGTAACAATGTGCAGCGGGCCCGGATATCGGAGCAGAATGCGAAACTGAATGCTGACATTGCCCGCAACAACCTGCGGCAAACCATAGAGCAGGCTTACGTGGACGCCGTTGCCTCGCAACGACGGTACGTTGCTGCCAAGCAACAGGTAGTGGCAGCCGAAAAAAACTACCGCAATGCGGAGCTGCGGTTAAACAGCGGCGTCATCAATACCATCGACTTCAACCTCATTGCCAGCACCTTACGTTCTGCTCAATCCAGTTTACTTCAGGCTAAGTACGAATACACTTTCAAGCTCAAAATCCTGGATTTCTACCAGGGCAAAAAACTATCTCTTTAGAAATTTATGGCTGCTAAGAAATCAAATAAATTAATTTATTTTCTGCTCGGAACACTAGTCCTGTTAACGATCGGTTTACTCGTTGCAAAGAAAAAAGGCTGGATTGGCGGACCTAAAGGAGAGGAGGTCGTGCTGGCTGAAGTAAAACGAACAACCATCGTAGAGAAAGTAAGTGCTTCCGGTAAAATTCAACCCGAAACTGAAGTAAAAATAAGTCCCGATGTGTCGGGCGAGATCATAGAACTGCATGTGCAGGAAGGCGATTCTGTAAAGAAGGGGCAGCTGTTGCTGCGCATCCGGCCCGACAACTACCAGTCGATGGTGGATGCGCAGCAGGCGGGGGTAAACCAGGCACGGGCTAATTTGGCACAGGCAAAGGCGCGGCTGGCACAGGCCAGGGCCAACAACAGGCAGATTACCGAGAACTACGAACGGAATAAAACGCTTTACCAGCAGAAAGTTATTTCCGAATCCGAATTTCAACAGATAAAGGCAAATTACGAAGTCAGCGAGCAGGAAGTGCAGTCGTTGGTGCAAAGCGTGCGTGCGGCCGAATTCAGTGTGCAGAATGCGCTGGCTTCGCTGAAAGATGCCCGTGAGAACCTGAACAAAACAACGATTTATGCCCCGGTTAGCGGCACCGTTTCCAAACTCAATGTAGAGCAGGGGGAACGGGTGGTAGGTACCTCGCAGATGGCCGGTACCGAAATCATGCGGATCGCCAACCTGAACAACATGGAGGTACGGGTAAACGTGAACGAGAACGACATTATCCGGGTAGCATTGGGCGACTCTGTAATCGTGGAAGTAGACTCCTATGCCAGCAACGACGAAAAGTTTAAAGGCGTGGTAACGGCTATTGCCAATACCGCCAAAGACGCGGCCTCGCTGGAAGCCGTAACGGAATTTGAGGTACGTATCCGGCTGCTCAACTCCTCCTATGCCCACCTGGCAGCCAAATCCAGCCGACCGTTCCGGCCCGGCATGACTGCTTCTGTCGATATCCTGACCGAACGCAAATCAAATGTTTTATCTGTACCTTTGTCGGCCGTAACGACCCGCACCGGCGTAAAGCAGCCGGAACCGGAAGCAGAAAATGCACCTGAAGCCGCACCGCAGCAGCAGCAGACCCCGGATGGCCCTGTTGCCGAAATCGTTTTTTTATACGATGCCGCCACCAACACGGTAAAAAAAGTAAACGTAGAAACAGGCATCAGCGACTTCGAAAACATCGAAATTAAAAAAGGCTTAACCGAAGGACAGAAAGTGGTTTCGGGGCCTTTCGGAGCGGTAGCCAGAACGCTTAAAGACGGTGCCAGCGTAGTCGTAAAACAGGAGAATGCAGCAGGAGGCGGCACAATAGCCGCCGGTAACTAAATTAATAGCAGCTTGAATTTGGAAAAGATAGCAGTAATTGGCGGCGGAAGCTGGGCCACAGCGCTTGTAAAAATACTTTCTGAAAATAAATCGCAAATCCACTGGTGGATGCGCAACGAGAACGATGTGCAGCACCTGGTCAACTACCGGCACAACCCGCGCTACCTGAGCGGCGTTACCATGGACCTGAACTACGTAAAACCGACAACCGACATAGCGGATGCGGTGGCCGTAGCAGACTGGGTTATTTTGGCAGTTCCGGCAGCTTTTGTGCAACAGGCCCTCGCGCCTTTGCACAAAAATGCCTTCAAGGATAAAGTCCTGATTTCGGCGATCAAAGGGATGATCCCGAACGAAAACATTTTGGTTTCCGATTACCTGGAACGCCATTACAAAGTGCCGAACAGCCACCAGCTGGTTGTCGCGGGACCTTGCCATGCCGAGGAAGTTGCCCTCGAAAAACAATCTTACCTCACCATCGGGTCTCATGATATTGCTACGGCTGAACAGTTCTGCGAACTGCTGCGCAACCGTTACGTGAAGGCCAATCCGCTCGACGACCTGGACGGAATTGAGTATTGCGCTGTCATCAAAAACATCATTGCCCTGGCCTGCGGCATTGCCCACGGCCTGAACTATGGCGACAATTTCCAGGCGGTGCTGGTATCGAATGCGATGCTGGAGATTGAACGTTTCCTGCACAGCATCCTGCCCATGCACCGCGACCTGAGCGGTTCGGCCTACCTGGGCGATTTGCTCGTGACAGCCTATTCGCAATTCAGCCGCAACCGTACCTTTGGCAGCATGATTGGCCGCGGCTACTCCGTAAAATCGGCACAGGTCGAGATGAACATGGTGGCAGAAGGATATTATGCCGTCGAAAGTATTTACGAGCTGAACAATCACCTCAAAGTAGATATGCCCATTACCACGGCCGTGTACCACATCCTGTACGAGCGCATCTCGCCGGCAGTCGAGTTTGAAATTCTGAAAGACAAATTGAGGTAGCGGCGGCGGAGTGGGAGATGGAATTTATCGTTTTCCTGCTTTGCAGGTTGCCCCAAATTCTGCAGCACCTGCCACCACAGCCACTGCACCACAGGCGCTTGCCTGCAAAAGCTGCTGCGGGTTTATTTTATGGTAAAGTCGCCCATGGCCCGGTACACCGAAATGGTGGCTGCGCCGGCCGCAAAATGAGCCGCGTAAATCATATTGAAAATTATGAATTCCGTAAGGAGCAGCTGCTGCACCTGGTACAGGTGAAACAGGAACAGCACCAGTATACCCAGGAAACACCCCATCAGGCTTACAAAAAAGGCGCGGTGCAGGCTATGCCGCGGCAACTGGTCTATCATTGTCTGGCTTTTCAGGTGCCAGTTCAGCGGCCGTATCCTGTTTGTTCTTAAGGCGGCACGTGTAGATTTAGTAGCTGCAAAACAAAAGATAAAACCACAGGCGAAGCTAAGGAACATAATGTGCGTTGCCATACTTTTTACTCCCCACAGCGGAACAACCGGTGTATCTTTCCAGAGTAGCCAGGTTACTAATCCGAAAAACGAAATATTGGCCAGGCCCATCCGGATACTGGTTTTGGCCAAAAAGTTATAGTTCCTGCTTAATAGCATAAGGTCCTGCTGTTGCATAAAAGAAAGAGAAAGCCTGACAAAAAAGTTTTTCTCAAACTACTCCAAAAATGACGGGTAAATTAAGAAGAATTTCTTTATCATTATGTAAAACAGCAAGAGCGAACGTTCATTTTCTTTTTTCATGGCCTCACCAGGAAGCGGATGTGCCGGGATGCATGTTTCCATCCTGTAAAATTAAAACAGGGCCTGGCTATCCTAAAACCATAATCGATGCCTAAAGTAAATTCATATTCTCCCGGAGCTGATGGGAAAGCGACTGCTCCTGTGGCTGGACTTCAACGTTACGGTGTTTATGCCTGATCTGCCTGTCATTAAAGTTGTTTGCGCCATTCTCGAAGCGGAGGGGCGGGTGTTGGTGACGCAGCGTAGTCCGGAAATGGCGCAGCCGCTCCTGTGGGAGTTTCCGGGAGGAAAAATAGAGGAAGGCGAAGCCGAGCAGGTGTCGCTGGTGCGGGAAATAAGGGAAAAGTTGCAGCTGGACATTGAACCGGTTTCCCGCCTGACGCCGGTCGTTTACGATTACGGCTCCTTTAAGATCGAACTGATTCCGTACACGTGCCGCTACCGGGGCGGCAACATAACGCTGGCGGAGCATCAGGCGCACGCGTGGGTGCCACTTTCCGGACTGAAAAACTTTGACTGGTGCCCGGCCGATGTGCCGGTGGTGGAGGAATACCTGCAGCTCAGGTCGGGCAGCAAGTAAAGGAGCAGTGGCTGTGGTGGCGGCTGCAGTAAAGAAATTTAGCTCCTCTTTATTATCCCGGGGCCTTTGCCTGATGCTGCTGATTTAATTTTAACTTTGCCCGTATGATCGCATTACCACTTTCCTTTGCCGAACGGATGCAGCAACTGCTGGGCTCAGAATATCACTTGTTTGAGCAGGCCTTTCAGGCGGCGCCACCGGTCAGCATCCGCTTAAACCGCACAAAGATCGGGTCTGCAGCGGCAAACCTTTCACCAGTTCCCTGGGCTGCTGCCGGCTATTACCTGCCCGAGCGCCCCCTGTTTACGCTGGACCCTCTGCTGCATGCGGGCGCCTACTATGTGCAGGAGGCAAGCTCCATGTTCCTGGAGCAGGCCATGCGCCAGGCAACCGACCTGTCGCAACGGCTGCAGGTGCTGGACCTGTGCGGGGCGCCAGGTGGCAAATCCACGCACCTGGCCAGCCTGCTTTCGCCGGACAGCCTGCTGGTCTCGAACGAGGTGATCCGCAGCCGGGCCAACATCCTGGCAGAGAATGTGGTAAAGTGGGGGAGTGGCAATGTGCTGGTTACCAACAGCGATCCGCGCGATTTCAGCAAATTACCGTCATTTTTTGATGTGTTGGTAGTAGATGCGCCCTGCAGCGGCGAAGGCATGTTCCGCAAAGACCCGCAGGCGATTCAGGAATGGTCCGAAGAGCATGTGAACCTCTGCGCACAACGGCAGCAGCGCATCCTGACCGATGTGTGGGATGCCCTGAAACCGGGCGGCATTTTAATTTACAGCACCTGCACCTGGAACGAAGCCGAAAACGAATGCAACATGGCCTGGCTCGCCGGGCAGCAGGCGGCCGAAAGCATGCCGCTGGAACTGGACCCGGCCTGGGGAGTTACACCAACCCAACTGAACGGGATTAACGGCTACCGTTTTTACCCGCACCGCCTGCAGGGCGAAGGCTTCTTTATGGCCGTTCTGCGCAAAACGTCGGGCGAAGAAAGGAGTAGCGGTAGTGGCAAAAAGAAAAAATTCAAGCTGACTACCGCCGGGAAAAAAGAGAAAGCACTGGTCGAAAACTGGCTCCTGGAGCCGGAGCAGTTCGAGTGGCTGCAATACGGGGAAAATATTTCGGCTATTCCGGCTGCGCTGTTCGAAGCTGCGGACGAGGTGTACCAGAAACTGTATGTGCTGTATGCCGGCACAGAGGTAGCAGAAGTAAAAGGCAAAAAGCTGAAGCCGCAGCATGCCCTGGCGCTGTCGCGGTACCTGAATAAACCGGAATTTGCACAGGCAGAACTGGAACTGGAACAGGCCCTGCGTTACCTGCGCAAAGAAGACATCAGCCTGGGCAGCCACGGCAACGACTGGGTGCTGTTGCAGTACCGGCAGCTGCCGCTGGGGTGGGCAAAGCAGATCGGCAACCGCATCAACAACTACTACCCGAAAGAATGGCGCATCCGGATGGAACTGCCTGCCGGCCTGGAAAATGTGTTTTCGGTGGGTAATTTCCTGCCCGACAAATAGGCTAAAAATGCTGCTGCACCTGCCACCACAGCCACTGCTGCTCCATTATTCAGGAGTATGGTGGTTGTTGTCGGCGGCCTCATCGGGGCTTACTTTTTCTTCCAGGAGCGTATGTTTCAGGTAATCCTGCAGTTCGGTGGTATTGGTTTTATGCCAGAAAGGAATCCTGTTCTGGACGGCGGTGCGCCCGATTACGTGTGCCGCTACCGGGGCCGTGATAAAGGTAAAAGAGATTATAGCAATCACTTTCAGCAGCATCGAAGGCTGGTTAAAATAGATCCCCATCCCGCACAAAATCAGTCCCACCCCCAGCGTCGCGCCTTTGGTAATAGCCGACATGCGAATGTAAAAATCAGGAAAGCGGAGCAGGCCGATCGAGGCGATCAGCATAAAGGCCACGCCTGCCAGTATAAAAACGGAACTGATAATTTCCTTCACAAGCAACATATCAATGTTTTCCAGCATATTCAACGGGATGTTTTCATGAGGTAATACGCAAAAGAGATGGAGCCCAGGAAGCCGAAAAGCGATAAAATGATGGCTACATCAATGTAATTCGCATTATCGGTGAGCTCGGCATAAATGGCAATAATGCCGATCACATTGGCTACAAACAAATCGAAAGAAGTTACCCGGTCGGGCAGCGTCGGGCCAATGGCAAAACGGATCGCTGTCATCACCAGGCAGGCACTTAAAGCCGCAATGGCTATCATTAACGTGTAATGGAACATAGTCAGGTTATTAGTTCAATAATTCTTCGTTCAAAGCCGTGCTTGATAAACTTTTTCATCTGCTCCAGTTCGTTGTTTTTTACATAGAGCGTGTGCACATACAGCACTCCTTTGTCTTCCCGTAAATCAACACTCAGCGACCCGGGTGTAAGCGAGATCATACAGGCCAGCAGCGTAATGCCCACATCATCTTTTAAGGTAAGCGGCAGCGCCAGGAAAGCAGGTCGCATGATATAATTCGGCGTGATGATATCGTACGCTATTTTCAGATTGGCCAGCAATACTTCTTTCACAAAGAAAAAAAACAGGTTGATGGCTTTGGGTAGTTTCCGGAAATAGGAGGGATGGTACAGCAGGCTGGTAGGCCACAGGAGAAAAAAAACAGTGAAAAAAACACCCGAAGCCGTGGTCGCATTGTAGGGCAGCACCTGCAGGTGCAGAAAGAACTGGTAAGCCGCTACAAAAGCGATGATGATATGGAGCAGGAAAGTTTTCATTTTACATCCTTTAATACGGCATTTATGTAAATATCGGTGTTGAGCAGCTGGTCTGCGGCTTTCAGGGTGAACTGAATAAAGGATTCCGCACCAAGCCCCAGCACCAGGATAAACAGCACCAGGAACACAACGGGCAGGTGCAGGAGCCTGTTCTCATATTTTTCTACTTTCGTTTCGATCTCATCCTCCGTCGTTTCCGGCTTTTTCTTCCAGAAAACCTCGTTCCAGATCTTGGTCATCGAGAAGATCGTGAGCAGGCTGACGCCCAGCGAGGTGGCTACAATGCCATAACTCCCGGTTTCGAAACCGGCTTTTGCCAGCATAAACTTTCCCCAGAAACCGGAGAGCGGCGGGATGCCGGCCAGCGAGAACGCCGAAATGATAAACAGCAGCGCCAGCGTGGGTTGCTTCAGGTAAATGCCGCCCAGTTTGCGAAGGGCAAAGGTGCGGTGCCGGTGTGCTACCACCCCGCTTATCAGGAACAGGTTGGTTTTTACCAGGATGTTGTGTACCACAAAATAAATGCAGCCGGCCAGGGCAAGCGGCGTGTACAGCGCCAGGCCCATGATCATGTACCCGATCTGGCTGATGATGTGGAAAGCCAGGATGCGTCGGAAATCGACCTGCGAGGCGGCCCCCAGCACCCCGATGACCATGGTGAAACCAGCCACATAGGTCAGGATAGGCAGCATCAGCTCCAGTTCCAGCACAAACACCAGCGTAAACAGCCGCACCAGGGCGTACACCCCCACCTTTGTAATAAGTCCGGCTATAAACGCGGAGATGGGAATGGGTGGGGTGTGGTAGGAGGCAGGCAGCCAGAAGAACAAGGGAAAAATGGCTGCTTTAATGCCCAGTGCCACCAGGAAAAACATGGCGGCCAATGTCACGAGGCTGGGGTGTGCCTCAGCCGACCGCACCAGCAGGGCCAGCTCTGCCAGGTTAAGCGAACCCAGCAAGCCATACACAATGCCGGTGCCGGTGAGCAGGAAACCGGAAGCCAGGAAATTAATGGTTACGTATTTAATCGCCCCCTCCAGCTGGTTCTTTTTACCGCCCAGGGCGATGAGCACAAAGCAGCAGATGAGCAGCACTTCGAACCAGACAAACAAATTGAAAATATCGCCTGTCAGGCACACGCCGCTTACGCCAAGCTGCAGGAGCAGCAGCAGCGGGTAATAGCCAAAATCCATCCGTTTAACATCGAGGCCGCGCAGCGAAAAGAGGAAAACCGAAACCCCTACCACGGCGCTTACTACCAGCATGAGGCAACTAAATAAATCGGCAACCAGCGTGATGCCAAACGGTGCCGGCCAGTTGCCGACCTGGGTCGTCACGATTCCCTGTTTGTTTACCACCTGCAGTAAAAAGATCGAGGAGGTCAGCAGGCCCAGCTGTGTCACCACCCCGATAGCCATCTGCACCTGCAGCTTCCGCCAGCAAAAGAGGCAGAGGATAGCACCGTACAGGGGCACCAGCAGCGGCAAAACGAGCAGCAGTTGGATCATGGCGGGAGCGGTTACTTGTAGTATTGGTCAATTCTGTCCGTCTTATCCAGATCGTCCAGGTCGTTGGTTCCGATGGCCTGGAACACTCTTTTAATAAGCACGATGGCAAAGGCCTGTATGGCAAAACCGATAACGATGGCTGTGAGCAGCAGCGCCTGTGGCACCGGGTCGGCAAAGGGCTCCACGGCTACCTCGTTTTCTCTTTTAATGATGGCCGTGCTGCCCCTGGACAAGTCTACAATCACAAAAATGAACATATTGGTTGCCAGACCGAACAGGATAAGACCCAGGATCAGCTTAAAAAAGTGGCGGTGCAGGATGAGGTACAGCCCTACCCCAAAAAAAGCACCTATCAGAACTGGAATTATAAGGTTCATGGGATTATTCTTCTGCCATTACAAATGTTATTTTCAGGATCACCCCCAGCACCAGCAGGTATACGCCAAAGTCAAACAGGATGGGGGTTCCGGGTTTGCCAAACACCGGCAAGTAAAAATCAGCCCAATAGGCTGTCATGTAGGGTTGCTGCAGCAGCAGCCCCGCAACGCCACTGGATGCGGCAAAAAACAAGCCGCTGGCAATAATAAACAAGGGGTCTACCTGGAGCAGCTTCAGGGTATACGTGGCATTCCCCTTCAGTTTTTTTCGGTTAACTACGTTTGCTGAAAGAAGGCGGAGCAAGTGAGAAAGTTTGTTTTGACCGGTTTGCCGGGGTTGCACATAAATGCATATACAGAAAAAAGAAGCAATTGTATGCCCGGGGCCGTGGGCCATGGTATGAAAAATAAAGCCAATGGCACAGATAAGCCCGCCGATAAAGCCCCCGCCCGGGTGATTGTGCCCCCTGAGCAGGATGTAGAGTGAAAAAAGAATGAACAGGGGGAGCAGGATGCGGATTGCAACGGCCAGGATAAGTGTTTTCATGAGTTATCTCCTTTCCCCAGTTGCAGCTTCAGAACGGCAAAAATACCAATGGCTGCTACGGCTAATACGGTAATTTCTCCCAGCGTGTCCAGTGCCCTGAAATCAACCAGGATAACGTTTACGATGTTGTGCCCTTTGCCAAGCAGGTAACCGTTTTCGCCATAGTAGCGCTTTAATTCTGACTTTATCGGGAACTGCTTTACCAGCAGCATCACATAGGTCATCATGCCGCCAAAAACGGCAGAAACAATTATGTACCGGATGCGCTGGTAACTGGTTACTAGTTTACGGAAAGCCGGCAGCTTATGGAGGATCAGGACAAACAGCACGACGGTGAGCGTTTCGATAAGTAGCTGCGTGGCAGCTACATCCGGGGCGCCAAAAAGAATGTAAAAAAGCGCTGCCGTGTATCCGATCATCCCCATGATGGCAATAGACGTTAAACGCGACCCGGTGAGCAGCAGGAAGGCCAGCGCCGGAAAAATCAGCAGCACCAGTATCAGTTCATGAATCCGGACATCGCGCAGCTGGTACATCCGGCTGCCGAATTCCAGGGCCGGTTCGCCGTTCCAGAGCGCCATGGTTACCAGTGTCATCAGGGTCAGGATGATGACCAGGATGTAGTTGCGCAGGTACCCGTTCTGGATGACCGCAGTGATGCGGGTAGCGCCGTAAAGCAGCCCTACGATGGACAGTTTGTACAGGTAATTTGGTCCGAAGCGGTGCACTTTGTCGATAAACGGCGCAAAGGAGCGGAGGCGGATGGAGTACAGGAACACCACATAGCCCGCTACCAGCGTCAGGAGGCTTAGCCCCAGCACCAGGTTAAAGCCATGCCACAGGACCAGCTTAAACGACTGCTCCTCCACCAGCACTGCCTGGGCCGCCCTTTGCAGCAGTGGGGTCGCCATGATACCGGGCAGGAGTCCGAACGCAAGGCCTGCCGTAGCCAGTACCAACGGCGGCAGATACAGGGAAGGTGGCAGGTGGTGCTGCACCGGCGTAGTATTTTCGCTTTTCTTCCAGAACAGGCCATAGCCCAGCACAAAGGCAACCGTGACAAACACCATACCCGTGATGAAAAAAACTGCCAGCAGCAGGAAACCAAACACTTCGGCCTCCAGAGCAGCCTGGTAGAGCAGTTCTTTCCCGATAAACCCAAAAAAGGGCAGCACACCCGCCATAGACAGCGCCGCCATGGTAGCCGCAGCACCTGTGCGCCACATTTTTTTTCCCAATCCCTGCAGCTGGTTCAGGTCGCGGGTGCCGGTGGCATGGTCAACGTTTCCGGCTACTAAAAACAGCGTGCCTTTGTACAGGGCGTGGGCCAGCAGGAACACCAGCATGGCCTGCAGGGCAGGGGCAGCGCCAATGCCGGTCAGGGTTACCAGCAGGCCAAGCGCGCTGATGGTGGTGTAAGCAAGCAGGGCTTTCAGGTCGGTGTGCTGCATGGCCATGAAAACACCAAACACGGCCGTAATGCCACCTGCCGCCATTAAGCTGTACTGCCAGGCCTCGGTGCCGCCCATTACCGGGCTTAAGCGTGCCAGCAGGTAAATACCGGCCTTCACCATGGTGGCCGAATGCAGAAAGGCGCTAACCGGCGTTGGGGCTTCCATGGCATTGGGCAACCAGAAATGGAAGGGGAACTGGGCAGACTTGGTAAACGCGCCTGCTAGCACAAGCACCAGCGCAGGTATGTAAAGCTCGCTGGCCCGCACCAGGTCGCCCCGGGTTAGCAGTTCTGTCAGGCTGTAGCTGCCGCCGGCGATTCCCAGCAGCAGCAAGCCCGCCATCAGGGCCAGTCCGCCGCTGCCCGTTACGAGTAAAGCTTGTAATGCAGCATCCCTAGCCTCTTTTTTTTCGTTTTTATACCCAATAAGCAGGTACGAGCTCACGCTGGTGAGTTCCCAGAAAATAAACAGGCTGAAGATGTTCGCGGAAAGCACGACGCCCAGCATCGCCACCATGAACAGCGTCAGGTAAAGGTAAAAGCGTCCCAGGAGCGGGTCACCTTTCAGGTAACCGCCGGCGTATAGCATAATCAGGACACCAAAACCGGATATGAGCAATGAAAAAAGTAAGCTTAAGCCATCAAAATAAAAATCTATGTTTATATTCAGGCTGGGAGTCCAGGTGTAGCCGTAGCTGTAGGTGTGGCCCTGCAGGATACCCGGTACATAGGTACTCAGGTAAACAAAAACAGCAGCTGCAAACAATGTAAATGGTAAATAAGTATACTTGCCCAGCCAGTGGTAGAGCTGCGGTGCCGCAAACGCCAGCAAGATACCTGCAAGTATAAGAATGACCATGAACTTTAAAAATTGAAAAAATAATTGAGGAAAATACTGAAAGAACTTACACAGTACATTACCCGCCTGCGCGCATTAAGTTTCAAATTCAGTAGCTCAGAAAGGGAAATCCGCAGGATTTTCATGAGTTTCATATAACCAGAACACGACAAAAAAATAAAACTATGTACACGTTAAAAAAACTGATGGTGGGGCTGGACCTGACAAAAATGGATGAAACCCTGATCCGTTATGCTGCCTTTCTCTGTAGCCAGTCCTCTATCCGGCAGGTGCTTTTTGTTCACATTATTCAGGAAGTTGAAATTCCTGAAGAACTGAAACAGGATTACCGGCAGCAGAATGTTCCGTTGGAGCGCTCCATCACCAGCGACCTCGAAACGAAAGTAAGCCAGTACTTTGCGCAGTTGCCACAGGTGCAGACAGAAATACAGGTAGTGGAAGGCAAGCCGCTGAAGGGTTTGCTGCGCGGTGCCAAACAGTATCACCCGGACCTGATGCTGGTAGGGCGCAAGCTGCACCTGCGCGGCAGTGGCGTGCTGCCCCAGAAACTGCTGCGGTCGGGCAAAACAAGTATCCTGTTCTTACCCGAAAATGCCGAGCCGGTACTTAAAAAAATACTTGTCAGCATCGATTTCTCCGACTGCTCCCTCATGGCCCTCGACCGGGTGCTGCACTCCGCCCTTACCCGTCCGGATGTGGAGGTGTCGTGCCTGCATGTGTACGAGGTGCCCACCGGCTACATTACGCTCGGCGAAAGCTATGCCGATTTCGAAGATCGCATGAAAGGATTTGCCACCGAAAAATTTGACCAGGTGCTGGCCAAGTTCCCCGAACTGGGCTCCCGCACCAGCCTGAAGCTGGTGAAGCGGGAAAGCGAAGACGATATTGGCGAACTGATCGTGCTGCACGCAAAACGCGACCGGGCCGACATGCTGGTAATTGGCGCCAAAGGAAAGTCGGCAGCAGCCGTGTTTATGGTAGGAAGTGTAACCGAAAAAATCCTGCGCCACGACAATGATATTCCGTTAACCGTGTTCAAAAATGAGAAGGAGGAAACCGGCCTGCTGGATGCGCTTTTAACCGAAGAGTAGAAACGACCGGAGTGAAATTGCAGGATAAGTTTTCTTGCTTCTGATTTCACCCAAAAAACAAGGAGCAGTGGCTGTGGTGGCTGGAGCAGAACAGTTTATTAACTAATAAAGGGAGATACAAGGTTTAGTTAAGCAGGCGCAGGTTGAAAATGCTTGATCAAATGTTTTGCTGCTCCAGCCACCACAGCCTCTGCTCCTTTTATAAAGCCAGTGACGAGACACAGCCTATCCTGTTGCTGGTGAAGCAGGGCAATGTTTGCTGCTATTGGTTATATTTGTGGTATCAGCTTTCAATATGGCACCTACACCTACTTCCAGATCTGCTTTCAGTTCTTTTCTACAGAAGCTCTTATCTACAGGCGAACAAGCCAAGGCCCTTCTTTTTACGCTTAAATGGTCAGTCATCGCCCTGCTGGTCGGGGTACCGGTAGGTTCTGCCTCTGCTTTTTTCCTGGTTTCGCTTGATTGGGTAACCAACTACCGCGAAGCCCATACCTGGATTATTGCCCTGCTGCCGTTGGGGGGCTTATTGGTCGGGCTGCTCTACTATTATTATGGCGAAAGTGTGGTAAAAGGAAATAACCTGCTGCTGGAAGAAATTCATGCGCCTAAAAAGATAATCCCTTTCCGGATGGCGCCGCTGGTGCTCTTTGGCACTTTGGTCACACACCTGTTTGGAGGTTCGGCAGGACGCGAAGGTACTGCCGTGCAAATGGGGGGCGCCATTGCCGATCAGTTTACCCGGCCGTTTAAACTGCGTCCGCGCGACCGGAAGATCCTCATCATCATGGGCATCAGTGCCGGTTTCTCGTCCCTTTTCGGTACACCACTAGCAGGTGCTCTGTTCGGATTGGAAGTTTTTGTGATTGGCAGGTTGCGTTACGATGCGCTGGTACCGAGTTTCCTGGCGGCTGTAGTGGCCAATTATGCCTGTAATGCATGGGGCGTGGGGCACACACACTACCATATACCGTTTGTGCCGGACATGTCGCCGGCCGGTTTTGGGTACGCCTTGCTTGCCGGAGCAGCCTTCGGACTGGCAGGAATGCTGTTTGCAAACGCAACCCACCTCTGGAGCGTGCAGTTTAAGCAGCGCATTAGCTATGCCCCGTTCCGGCCCCTGGCAGGAGGTGCTGTGATAGCAGCGGTTGTGTTTGCCATGGGCACCACCAAGTACATCGGCTTAGGAATCCCGACCATACTCGAAGCATTTGAAACACCGCTTCCGGTGTACGATTCCTTCCTGAAGATTCTGTTAACCTCTTTTACACTGGGCGCTGGATTTAAAGGAGGGGAGGTGACCCCGCTGTTTTTTACAGGAGCGACCTTAGGCAACGCACTCTCGCAGGCCATCCCCTTGCCCATGGCGCTACTGGCAGGAATGGGCTTTGTGGGCGTGTTTTCCGGTGCTTCCAACACCCCACTTTCCTGTACCGTCATGGGTATAGAACTATTCGGAGCCGAAAGCAGTGTCTTTATGGCTTTGGCCTGTGTAGCCGCTTATATCTTTTCGGGCCATTCCGGCATTTACGGCTCCCAGGTAATTGGCAGCCCGAAGCATCTGTTCTACGGGCGCGAAACAGGTAAAAACCTGTCCGCTGTTAAAGATCTTCGAAAAAAACAAGGCCTCAAGTAATAAATACTACCCCTACCTGCACTACCCGGAACTTTATAGAGCTTATCCGGGCTTTATATAATATAGGATCTCTCTTGCTGATGTTCTATTATTTACCGGCCAGGCAATAGTTACATATTTAAAAATATGTTTGGATCTTGCAATAACAGGCACCCTTATGTATACTGATACGTAAGCAGTTAAGTACCCTTTAATTTATGGATTATGGCAAAGTCAGGTAGCTTTACTTTTCTTTGCCTGTGTCTGACCATTCTGCTCTTTGTTCAGGCACAGGCACAAAAGTCCTCCGGCAGCACCGTTGAGCTTAGCGGGAGGCATAAAAAGGTAACCCTGCCTTTTAAGCTCGTACATAATCTTATCGTGATCCCGGTTCAGATAAACAATTCCCCGCCACTAAATTTTATTTTAGATTCCGGCGTAAAAAATATCCTTATCACCCGCCTTTATTACAGCGATTCACTGAATCTTCATACAGCAAATGAAATAGAGATCAAAGGACTCGGAACCGGGCATTCTATCAAAGCCCTGTATTCGAAGGGCAACAACATGAGCCTGAAAAGGATTAGTGGCCGCGACCATGATGTTTACGTGTTGATGGAAGATGTACTGGATATCTCCACACGCATGGGAATGCCCATTCACGGCCTCATCGGCTACGACTTATTAAAGAATTTTATTGTTAAAATAAATTACAGCAGCAAGCGAATCACCTTTTACAGGCCTGACACAGAAATAAAGATCAAAAAGAAAGGGGAGATTTATCCGCTGCACCTGGAAGGCGAAAGAGCCTACATATATGCCGATGTACGGCAGCATAACGGGGATATTATAAATGTGAAGCTCGTGGTAGATACCGGAGCCAGCAACACCATGTCGTTGTACCTGCCAAGCAACCAGCAATTGCTACTGCCGCCGAACTACATGGAAGCTTACCTGGGGCGCGGCCTGGGTGGTGATATCAATGGTAAAATTGGCCGCCTGCATGGCTTTGCACTTGGCAGACATGAGTTATCCAACTTACCGGCTGCTTATCCTGATGAAGACGATATCAAACTGGCATTAAACCTTTCGAACAGAAATGGCAGCCTTGGTGCTGATATTTTACGCCGCTTTACTGTCATTTTTGATTACCCGCACAACCGGATGGCTTTAATTCCCAATCATAAATTTAAAGAACCCTTTTATTTTAATGGCACAGGCCTGGAAGTAAGTACACCCCTGCCAGGAATGAATGTATATGTAATTTCCCACGTCAACAGTGGTTCTACAGCTGAAACAGCTGGTATTAAATCAGGCGATCAGCTTATTGCGATCAACAGCAGGGATTGCAAAGAGGTTGAGCTTCCGGATATTCTGGGCTACCTGGAGAAGAAACCGGGAAGTACGGTTCACATGAGGATACTCCGCGACGGTAAAAAAATAAACATTAAGCTGGTTCTGGAGAACAAGATTTAGCAGATATTTCTCTTACCTTTCTTTAAATACATCGTAATAATAATTCTGCTGACCTGCAGCCAGTTACCGAAAAGGAGTAAAAAGTTTGGCTACAGCTATTGGAAAGCGGGAAACAATTTCTACTTTTGCAACCCCAACGCAGCAGGCAGGGGAGAGGCAGCACAGGTTGCCGGAGTAGTGAAAGCAACAGCAGGAAAATAAATATCCCTTTTTGCTTGCAGCCAGAAAAAAGATACTTACCTTTGCAACCCGTTTCAGTAGGAGACGGCCAGGAAGAAGCTTCGCTAACAGCTGTAAGTAGCTAAAGCAGAAGCAGAAAGAGGTAAAAAAAAGAATTTAAATTTCTTTTGGCAGGACGGAAAAAGCTGCTTACCTTTGCCTCCGCTTCCTGAAAAAAGCACAGCAGCCGGCAGGGCAGCGAAAGAAATAAAAAAAGTTTTTCATTTTTATTGCAGGTTAAGAAATTCTGCTTACCTTTGCAACCCCAATCAGAACAGAAGGTTCTGAAACTGAAAAAAATAACACGAGCTACAGCAGTAGCACAGGAGAAGGAGGAAGTCCTTCTGTGAGTTCTTTGAGAGATTGAAAGAGACGAAATTAAAATCCGCGCGGGTAATTATTACCTGCGTCAATTCTAAGGAAAAGGAAAACGGGTCGGGACAGACAGACACATTGGCTGCTTTCGGGTAGCTTAAAGAGTATTCTTACAATGG
>NZ_QCZK02000013.1 GCF_003347595.2 Botryobacter ruber
ACCCATTTCAAATCGAAAAATCCAAAAACAAGGTATAACATCTTTAATTACAGTAGATTATATAGATATAAAAAAGCAACGTTTGGACACTAATGTTGTAGGATATAGAATGAAAATGAAAGAAACAATAATCATATTGGTTGCTTTTTTAGTCGCATTGGCAAGTTGTAAAGATTTATCAAAAGAAGAATACTATAGCTTTACAGAAACTCATCCTTCTTTCTTTGAATTAAGGCATGGCGACTGGACCAAGAGTAGCTGGATTCGAAAGCCTGCTAACCTATTAATGGTTCATGAAACATTTAAAAAAGTTGGGTACGCAAATATTATTACTCCATACCTCTCTGACAATCCACTTATTATTCAGGAGATATACATCAAGAAAAATCCCTATAACCTAATTGATAGTCTTTTGTTGACTTATAATAATGAACAAATTGATGATAAGTATTATCGTGAATTTTGGGCAAGGCGCAAAAAAGAAAACAATGATAGTATAGTCTTTCAGATAATCAAGGACATAAAATTTTCATATAAAACGAAATTTACTTCTTCTGTACTTCGAATGCAGGCAGATAGTGCATTGGTAAATGACACCTTATATCAATTAATAAACATAGAGTACAGGAACGATGACTTAACGTCACAACTTGCCTTACAAGATATTGAACTACTAAAAAAGCTTGGTTTTCACCAATCTGCATATAACCTACTATTTGAAAATTCAAGGTACAGCAATATTGATTGGGACAGGGAGAATCTGTCTAAAGATCTGAAAAAAGCAGATAATGGTTTATTGGCTTGGTTTGCAGATGACACAAAGTAGGAACATTAAAGCCCCAGCTGGCGCGGGCTTTATACGCTCTTTTTCTTTTCTGCACCTGCCACCACAGCCTCTGCAGCACCCGTCTATTCAAAAATAATCGTCTTGTTCCTGAACACGAACACCTGCTCATTGAGCACCAGCTTCAGCGATTTGGCAAGCACTATTTTCTCTACGTCGCGGCCGGCCTGGGCCATTTCGCGGGCGCTGTGGGTGTGGTCTACCGGGATGACGCTCTGGGCAATGATCGGACCTTGGTCCAACTGGTCGTTTACGAAGTGGGCGGTGGCGCCTATGATTTTTACACCGCGGGCGTACGCCTGGGCATACGGACTGGCTCCCACAAAAGCAGGTAAGAAGGAGTGGTGGATGTTGATGATCCGGTTGGAAAACTGGCTGACGAAAACAGGGGAGAGAATGCGCATGTACTTGGCCAGCACCACAAGGTCCGGGTTGTAGCGTTGTATGGCTGCTGCCACCGCTTCCTCGTGTGCTTCGCGGCTTTTGCCTTCGTGGCTGATGTGGTGGAAAGGAATGTTAAACTTCTGCGTAAGCTCCTCCAGCACATCATAGTTGCTGATTACGGCCAGGATGTTGGCATTCAGCTCGTTAAACTCGTGGCGGATGAGGAGGTCGCTGAGGCAGTGGTGCTCTTTGGTAGCCAGTAACACAATATCCTTCTTCTTCTGGTCAGTGAGCTTAATGTCCACGCCTGCGGGCAGGGCAGCATGCAGGTCGCTAAGGAGTTGCTCCCGGTCGAACTCACCTGAAAATGCGGTGCGCATAAAAAAGTAACTGAACTCCCGTTCCACAAACTCGCCGTTGCTGATAACATTCAGGTTGTAATTGTAGAGCACACTGGTAATTTTATAAACAAGCCCGGGCTGGTCGGGGCAGTTAATCAAAAGTACATGAGAAGCCATTCGGTAAACTGTTATTGCATGTTAGAGGCGCTAAAATTACTAATTGTTCGCAAATTCCGGGTTTTATTTTTAAGCAGAGTACAACAAGCAAAAGGGCAGCCGAATGTTCAGCTGCCCTTTTGCTTGTTTTCAAATTATTTTATTTAGATTCTGTCGTCTGTACGGTTGCGGTTCCTGTTCAGGTCCCGGTCTTTATCTGAGTCGAGGCGGTCTATGTCCACGTCCTGCTTGCGTACGGTACCGTGTATGGTTTCATCATGCTCGGTAACATCTTTGCTGAGCTTGATTTCTTCCACTACGCGAGCCTCTTTTTCTACTACAGGCACCTCGGCATGTTCCGTGATCTCGGTTTCTCCTTCCCGGAAATTACGCAGGTCCCGTTCGTTGGCCGGACGGTTTACGGCATTACGTTCAATGTGAACGTGCTCCTCGCGCAAGCGCATGGTTTCCTCTACCGGACGCTCGATAATGCGGCTTCGGATATGAGCACCACCGGTCTCCACTTCCCGTTTTCCCACATTCAGGTTCTCTTCTACCACCGGGATGGTTTTATTTGTCCAGCTACCTTTATTGCTGGAGCCCATACCGGTAGTGCCGGAAATGTTCTGCGCACGCTCGTTAACGTCTATAGCGCCACAGGTATCAAGCAGCCTGGCTGCACGCGTAGCCTCTTCAGCTGAGGTAGCATGCACGGTTACTACAGAGCCGCGTTGTGCCACGTTGGTGTAGCGGTCGGAGTCTTCGTTGCTGTCGAACAGGGAGTTAAAGAAGTTTCCTACTTTACTGGTAGTGCTTTCATGGCGATGTTCAAAAGTATCATTATGGTCTCTTGCGCCATTTACAGAGAGATCAATTTTATCGTTACTGAAGCCGTTGCTCCTGAGTTCCTGTACGGCTCGTTGTGCATCAACTCCATAATCAAATATTCCTATTACTGTTTGTCGATTCATAGCTTTGGTATTTATATTAAAAATAAGAAATTTAGTCAGGAGCCTGTGTTTTTATGCTGTTTGGTAATTTTGCGGCTCCAGCCTGAATCTTGTCAGGGTTCTATTATACCTGGTTCGGGGCGTCAGGGTTTTCCCTTTTTATATTTATCTCTTCTTTGCGGAGCCTGACCGGTTGCGATTCGTGGGTACGGGTCTGGCGTTTCCGGATGTGGATTTCCTCCACGAGCAGGATGCGTTTTTCAATGACCGGTACTTCTTTGAGAACGGGTATAATGGTGATATCGCCTTCGTAACGCACCGGAGGAGGCATATCCCGGACGTATTCGTTTATCGGTACACGCTCCACATCTACTTCCTCGTCAACCGAAGGAAGGTCAATGGTTACTTCTTCTTCCTGTACGGTTTTGGAGATGCGCACTTTTGCTTTCTCAATTACTTTCTTACCCACATGGGCATATTCCTCTATCACCGGAATCGTTTCGGATGTTTCTCTTCTGTAGTCAGCATCACCTCTATCCCTTTCAATATCAATTTCTCGGATCGGCTCTGAAGTGTTATGCGGTCTTGGTGTACGGTTTTGTTCTTCGAATTTTTCTTCAAATTCCTTTTTCAGCGATTTATCTTTTCCCATTTCCATTGTAGTGAATTAAACGATGTAGCAGCAGCCTCTGCAGGAGGAAAAACTTTTTCCCATTGATAGTACGGACACCGGTGCCAGATGTTATCGGGCAGAAGGGTAGCAGCACCGCCCCTAAAATGACAGGGGCCACAGGCTTTGGAAAGGAGATCGTGGCCTACGGTAGAAATAAGTTTAGCGTGGAAAATTGTTTTCCGGCTCGAAGTGCAGCACGAGTGAATTTATGCAGAAGCGTTTGCCGGTCGGCGGCGGACCATCGTCGAATACATGCCCCAGGTGGGCATCGCAGCGGCCGCACAGCACTTCAATCCTGTTCATGCCATAGGAGTAGTCGGGTTTGTAGACGACGCTGTTTTTCCGGAGCGGCTCAAAAAAGCTGGGCCAGCCGCAGTCGCTTTCAAACTTCAGGTCGGACCGGAACAGGGCGTTGCCGCAGGCAGCGCAGTAGTAGGTGCCGATGCCGGTGTGGTTCCAGAACTTGCCGCTGAAGGCGCGCTCGGTGCCTTTCTGGCGGGCGATCTGGTAAACCGCCTTCGGCAGCACCTGCTTCCAGACACTATCCGGCAGGGTTAGTTTGGTGGTGTCGGTGCGGGAGTAGTAGGGGTTAGCGGGTTGTTGCGCGGTGGTCACGGATTCCTGGCTGCCGGTTGCAGGCTCCGTTTTGCTGCGGCAGCTCAGCAGCAGGACTACGGCCAGGGCAATTAAAATGTGTAAATGTTGCATGTGTTTCCAGTTGGTGCTGTTAATACGTACGCACTGGCTGCTCCTGCGGACTTCCAGGCTTTTTTGTCTGAACCTTTGATTTACGGTGATTATTTTGATTTCTGTGATTATTTGTCTGAATCACGGATTAAATAGATTTAAGGATGGCACGGATTTTTTGTCTGAACACGATTAAGAAGATTACCAGATTAACAGGATGAGAGGCATTGGTGGCAGGAGCAAAAGATTTTCTCCGCTTCAGTAAAGGGTTGAAAATTAGACCTCTACAAATTTCTACCTTTCTACCTCCCAAACTCCTAAACTCCCAAACTCCCAAACTCCTAAAATGGATAACCAATGCCGATAGAGAGGTTGCTTTGGTTGTTGTTGGAGAACAGGTTGGAGAGGGAGAAATCGTGCAGCAGGAACTTGTTGCCCTCTACGCCTGCCGGATCGTAGACTTTGGTGGCAATATCGAAACGGAGAATCAGCACCGAGAGGTCGAAGCGGAAGCCGAAACCTGTGCCTACCCCCAGTTCTTTATAAAAGCGGTCGAAGGCGAAATTGGCGCCGGGCTTTGCCGGGTCCTTGCGCAGGTACCACACATTGCCTGCATCCATAAACACAGCCCCGTTCAGGAAACTGAAAATATTGAACCTGTACTCCACGCTGCCCTCCAGCATCACCTCGCCCGGTTGCTCCGGCCTGTAATCGCGGGTTATGACGGTATCGCCGTTGTCGAGCGTTTCGGTTCGGGTGGTGGCGTAGGAGCCGGGGCCCAGGCGGCGGGCCTGCCAGGCCCGTACGCTGGTACCGCCGCCAACAAAGAAGTACTTGTCGTAAGGCAGCAGTTGCGTGCCGAAAAGGGGTGTGCCCACGCCGGCATTTACCCGGTACACAAAATAGCGTTTGTTGCCAAGCGGAATGTAGCGCCTGTAGTCGGGGTTAATTTTGGCGTACTGGAAATTGGGCAACCCACCAACATCCGGCAAAAGCCCAAGTCGTTGCGTCAGGCCACCTACTTCAACCTGTGTCCGGAAAAAACGGGCGTTCCGGGTCTGGGTAAAGTCGTTGGTGTTGTAGGTGATGTTCATGGAAATGAACGAAATAAAAGCGCTCCTGAAACTTTGCAGGAAAGAGAAGGTGCCTGCCTGTTGGCTATCTCGTATCAGTTTTTGAAATTCGTCCGAATAGCTGCTGCTGTCTGCCTGTACTACCTGCAGGTTGACTGGGGACAATATGTATTGAATATAAGGAGGTTGTGAAGGAGTTCTATACTTTTGCCAAATATAGGAAAGGGCCATTTCAGTAGTTGAACGCTGGTACTCCTGGCGGTCTTCGCTGGTATAACCGGCATAAATACGGGTGCGCGGATTGTAGCTGCTCAGGAGATGTTTTCCGGCGAAAGGCAGCAGAAAAGTTGGTACCGATAAGCCCACATCGCCGCCCAACTCCCGGATCATAACCGTTTGCTTGTCATCCGCAATATTTACCTGCCCCTCTAAGCCACCCCGCAAGCCAAAGTCCAGGTTCTCGGCTCCGCCGAACACATTGCGCACGCGCAGCCTGATGCTCGAAAATGGGCCTGGCCGCCGCTCAGTAAAGTTCATGCCCAGTTCGGCTGTTTCCTGGAATTTTTTGGACGGAATCGCATTAATAAAAGCATTCAGTTCGTACTTGCCCGTATCTACCGGCGATACCACCTTGGTATAAGCCATGTTGTTGAACTGGAACACATCCAGCTCCGACAGGCGCCGCTGCGTGACCGTTGTCCGCACCTGGCTGTAGAGTTGCCCGGGGTACACATTTACTTTTTTGTCCAGCACCTTGGGCGAGTACTTCAGGTCGTAGGCCAGGAATTTGATGTTGTTGTATTCCAGCGTATCCCGTGGAATGCCAAAGCGGTCGTTGTCGGTCTTGAAGTACACATTCCGGATGGTGTACTGGCGGTGGCCGGGCTGGTTCTCCGGGTTTTGAATAACGGTGCGCAGCCTAACGGAATAATCGCCATAACTGGTGTCGGGCTCAAAAAAGATGTAGGCTTTTGCAAAATCGTAGAACCCGTTGTTGCGCAGGGTATTGTACAGCCTGTCCCGCTCGTCCGACAGTACCTGCTCATCGTAAATGTCGCCGACGTGCAGCAGCGACCGCGTGGAGGTAGCCTGCACAATGGCCAGCACCGTAGAGTCCGGAATGTTGTAGTCGAGCAGGGTGTAGCGGTAGGGCTTGTTTTCCTCTATCCGGATGGTAACATACACCTTTTTGCCGTCCACTTCCTTCTCATACCCCGATTTATGATCGAAATAGCCCCGGGAGTTCATAAAGATGTCAATCTGGTCGATGGTGGCTTCCATCAGGGTTGAATCGTAAATGGCAGGCGGCTCGCCGATGCGCATAAAAAAATTGCCTTCTTCTTTTCTTTTCTCCAGGCGGGCAATGCGGGCATCGTACTTGTTTTCGACCTTCCTGATCCGGACCGTATCGGCACCCGCTTTTTGCAGTTTCTCTTCCTGTTTCGCTTCCTGCTTGGCGATGCGTTTGTCCAGCCGTTCGGGGCTGTAGAACTTTTTGCCGAAGTAGTAAAGCGCTAAGTAAGGGGCTGTTCCGAAAATGGTGCGGTTAGGCTGTTGCTGGTAAAGGCTGGCAATAGCTGCCGGATCAACATCTTTGATGCCCTTGGTTTTGATGCCCAGCAGGAGCTGTTCATCTTCGGCCAGTTGTTTGGTAGGCACACAGCCGAAAAAACAAAAAATTGTTATTACCAGCGCGAATATGTAAAATCGTGATCTCAAAAGTCTATCAGCTATGATGTCGAAAGCAGTAGTAAAGTATATCAATTCCCTGCAAATAAAAAAATACCGCAACCAACATCAAACATTTGTGGTGGAAGGCGGCAAAAGTGTATCCGAACTGCTGCACTCCGACTTCGAACTGCAACACCTCTTTGTAACCGAAGAGTTTTACAAGGCGCATGCCCGTACCCTCGACAGCGGCTTCCGCTACGAGGTGGTGCCGGAGCAGGACCTGGTAAAAGCGGGCACCTATGCCTCGAACAACGCAGCGCTGGCGGTTGCCAGGATGCGACCCGAGGCGCCTCTGAAACTCGGTCCGACCGATTTTGTGATTGCTCTCGACGATGTACGCGATCCCGGCAATCTCGGAACCATTATACGGATAGCTGACTGGTACGGCATTAAAACGATTGTGTGCTCCGAAACGTGTGCCGATTTTTATAATCCGAAAGTGATTGCAGCCACCATGGGCTCCTTTACGCGCGTGCAGGCGCACTACCTGGACCTGGCGGCATGGCTCCGGGAGCAGTCGGTTACGCAGAAGGTATACGGCGCCTCGCTCGCCGGCGATAACCTGCACGCGCTCCAGCTGCAGCCGCAGGGCATCGTAGTGCTGGGCAACGAAGCCAACGGCATCCGGCCCGAAGTAGCAGCGCACATCAATACCCTTATCAAAATTCCAGCCTTTGGCAAAGCCGAATCGCTGAACGTAGCTACCGCCACCGCCATTATCATCGATAACTTCATGCGGAACAGCCAAGGCGCCTCCTGAAAAACGGGACAGGAGGAGAGGGTGTGGTGGCTGCTGCAGAAAAGTTTTCAGACCGGTTTTTCCTGCTTAGTTGTTTTCTCTAATTTTTTTCTGAGCCTCTTCAGTTGTAAATTTCAAAGGAACAAGCCGGTTGCTATTGGAACAGTTCAAAAGATTCTTTTTCCTGTTCAGGTATTGCCTGAAACAGGTGCGTAACACATCAAAATTTCTCAGTATCATATAATTACGGCTGCAGGCTTCCCGTTAAGGATGAAATGAAAACTGGCACACAAGTTGTAATTGCCACACCTGTAATGTTTTTTTAACTAAAAGATGTTGTTATGAAAAAGGGATTGAACAGTGTATTGAGCTTAATAGTAATATTGGCTGTTGCCTTTACAAGTGCGGTTCAGGCGCAGGATACGAAGCGCGGCGGCTGGAGTCCGCAGGCGAAAGGTGCCGTGATTGGTGCCGGTGCCGGTGCAGCGGCTGGCGCCATTATACATAAACGCAACCGTGTGGTTGGTGGTGTTGTAGGTGGTGTGGTTGGCGGTGGTGCCGGTTATGCCGTTGGTAAGGTAATCGACAACAAACAGAAAAAAGAAGCGGCTGAAGAGGCCAGAATAGCAGCAGCTAACAGGGCTGCAGCCGAACGCGAAGCTGCCTACAGAGCAGCCATCGCTAAAAAAGAATCGGCTCCTGCCAAAGAAGCTGCAACTACCCGAAAGGCCCCTGCCGCACCTGCCTATAACACACTGGCCGCATCGAATGGAAACGGGGTGTATGCTGCAAACGAAAACGCAGTGCCGTATGCCATCAACACGATGTACCTGCCAAACTATGATTACGGCGACCGTACCAAGCCTTATTCAACTTCTGAATACAGGAGAAAAAGCTGGTAATAAATCAGCAATATAAGTAGAAGCCCAGGCCCTGGTGCCTGGGTTTTTCATTTATCACCGCAGCCTTAATCTTTTTAGGAAGGCTGAATGGATTACTTAAACTAAAAAACAAGATTATGAGATCATTCCTTTTAAGTTTGATAATCGCGGTAACGCTCGCATCCTGTTCGGGCAACGAAGCGGCCGTAAATGTACAGGAACTCAATCAGCAATTTATCAGTGCCTGGAATAATAAAGACTCCGATAAGCTTATCTCGATGCTTGCAGACGATGTTCATTTTCTGCAGGGCGAGGTACACTACAACGGAAAAACGGAAGTATCGGACAAGTGGGTACGCGAAACAATTGGTACCATCACCGACTTAAAGACCAATACCGTGAGTTCGGGAACCGATAAAACGATTGCCTACGAAGCTGGTACTTTTTCGGTGGATGTGCTGCCGGCCGGACCTAACGAGCCACATGCCGTCGGCGAAGGAAACTTTATGCTGCTCTGGAAAAAAGGAGAGAACGGCGAGTGGAAACTGCACTACGCCCAGCTGGAGGACCTCCCGGTGATGGTTAAAAACCAGTAGTCCTTTACAAAACAGCAAAAGCCACTTTCCTGCACGGGGAAGTGGCTTTTTGCTTGTAAAGAATTTTCAGCTGGGCAGAAACGGGCAGGATTGCCGTCATAATTATTAATTTTGCTTTTTAAACTCACACCTAAAGCCCGTTGCATCGCCCACGTCACTTTTAGCTTCATGTTCTACGTACTGTCTAAACTGCTTCATTATTTCCTGATGCCCTTTCTGTGGATTCTGGCGCTGCTCTTGCTGGCGTTGTTTCTGAAGTCGCAGAAGTGGCGCAGATTAAGCCTGGTTACGGCTGTGGCCTTGTTGCTGCTCCTGTCTAACCCTTTCCTGGCAAACGAAGCCTGGCGTGCCTGGGAAGTGGATGCCGTTCCGCTGAAGGAGCTGGGGCAGTATGATGTAGCCGTAATCCTGGGGGGCGTAACCACTACCGGGAAAGACGGCACGGACAGGGTGCATACAAACAAAGGCGCTGACCGTTTCCTGCATCCGCTGCACTTGTACCGGCTGGGTAAGATAAAGAAGTTTATTCTTTCGGGCGGCCATGGCAATCTGTTAGGAGCAGGTATGCCGGAGGCGGAGCAGCTAAAAAAGGTCCTGGTGATGGCAGGTGTGCCCGCAGAAGATATTATCACAGAGTCGAACAGCCGCAATACAAGGCAGAATGCCGAAAACACCGCCGCTATATTACGAAACCACCCGGAGCTCCGGAAGGTGCTGCTCGTGACCTCTGCGTTTCACATGCGCCGTTCCGAAGCCTGTTTCAACAAAGTCGGTCTCCATCCGGATGTTTTCAGCACCGACTTTTATGCCACCAACAGGCAATTTACGCCCGATGAAACCATCGTTCCAAGTGCGGTAGTCTTTACGCACTGGCAACTGCTCCTGCACGAGATTGCCGGTTATATTGTGTATAAAATCGCCGGCTACAGCTGATCCGGCTCCGGACTTATCGTTATTTCAGGAGCAGCAGTGGCTGTGGTGGCTGGTGCAGCAAACATTTTTAATCGATCCAGATGCTTTTCTGGTTTACAAACTCCCTGATGCCGATGTAGGAGAGCTCACGCCCGTAACCGGATTTCTTAACGCCGCCAAACGGCACGGCAGGGTCGGAGTGCACGAGCGCATTTACGTACATGGCCCCAACCTCCACCTGGCGCGCCACGCGCAGTCCCCGTTCCTTATCTTTGGTCCAGACGGAGCCTCCCAGGCCGTAGCGGTGGTCATTGGCTACCCGGATGGCTTCTGCTTCGTCTTTTACCACCATTACACTCGCAACAGGACCAAACATTTCTTCTTCGTAAGCCGGCATGCCCGGCTGTACGTCTTTCAGAATCATGGGCTTAAAATAGGCACTTCCTTTCTCTGACAAACCTCCGTCCAGCACCACGGTAGCGCCTTTGGCAATAGAGTCCTGCACCTGCTTGTCCAGCTCTTCGGCCAGGTCGACCCGCGCCATGGGGCCATAGTCGCAGTCGTCGGTGAGGGGGTTGCCGCTGCGCAGGGCGGCCATTTTATTTTTGAAGGCTTCCAGGAAAGCCGGTGCAATACTTTCCACTACAATAAACCGCTTGGCGGCAATACAGCTTTGCCCGGTGTTGATCATGCGCGACTTCACGGCGATGGCGGCGGTATGCTCCAGGTCGGCGTCTTCGAGTACAATAAACGGATCGCTGCCGCCCAGTTCCAGCACCGTTTTCTTGATTTCGCGGCCGGCCTGTTCAGCCACCCTGGCGCCTGCTGCCTCACTCCCGGTAAGCGTAACAGCCTTTACCACATCACTGGCAATCACAGCACCCACCTCACCGGATTCGATCAGCAGCGCCTGGAACACATGCTCCGGGAAGCCTGCTTTCCGGATAATTTCCTCTATCGCCAGGGCACACTGCGGCACGTTGGAGGCATGTTTCAGCACCCCCACATTGCCTGCCATCAGGGCCGGGGCCAGGAAGCGGAAAACCTGCCAGAAGGGGAAGTTCCAGGGCATCACTGCCAGGACCACGCCCAGCGGTTCGTACGAGATCAGGGTGCGGGAGGCGGAGGTTTCCAGTTCCTCGTCCTGCAGGAAAGCAGCGGCATTGTCTGCGTAATAGGTGCAGCAGCCGGCGCATTTTTTTACTTCGGCTATGGCGTCTTTCAGGGGTTTGCCCATTTCAAGGGAAATGATCCGCCCGTATTTTTCGGCCTCCGCTTCCAGGATAGCAGCACAAGCCTGCATCAGTTGCTTTCGCTCCTCAAAACTGGTTGTGCGCCAGCTTCTGAACGCTTTGTCTGCCGCTTGTAGCTTTGCTTTTACTTCTTCAGCGCTGTGTGGGGCGAAGGTCTGAATAACTTTGTTCGTTGCCGGGTTCAGGGTTTGTATGGCCATCGTTTTATTTTGTGTTTTGTGGTTTGATTATACGGCGCTGCACTTAAAAAATGGCTGCTGTTTCTGCGCCAAATTTATTAACCTGCCGCCAAAATACCGTAGAAAGCAGAATTTACAGGCAATTTTACAAAGTACTGCCTTTCCATGGCTACCTTTATAGTTCGATTTATACGTTAATTTCTGATGGCTACAACGATAGATAAAAATACGCTAAATTTTCTGAAGGACCTGGCGGAAAATAATACCCGCGAGTGGTTTGCGCAGCACAAAAGCCGCTACGACGCTGCCCGGAAAAATTACATCGCCTTCCTGGAGGAGCTGCTCCAACAGATGCAGGCCTTTGAGCCGGTAGCCTACGGGCAACAGGGCAAAGACCTCGTGTTCCGGATTTACCGCGATGTGCGCTTCTCCAACGACAAAAGACCCTACAAAGACCATTTCGGCGCCTACATTGCCGAAGGCGGGCGCAAGTCCATTCTGCCCGGTTACTACCTGCACCTGGCCGGGAATAATAATTCGTTTGTAGCCGGCGGCTTGTGGATGCCTCCTGCAAACGAACTCAAGGGAGTGCGCCAGGAAATTGATTACAACCTCGACGAGTTTAAGGCCCTTGTGGAAGCGCCGGAATTTAAGAAGCACTTCAACCAGATCTCGGGCGAGCAGCTGAAAACCACGCCAAAAGGTTATGACAAAGACAACCCGGCCATTGAATACCTGCGCTTTAAAAGCTGGAACGCGGTGAAGCCCATTTCCGATGAAGTCGTGCTGCGCAAGGATTTTATGCAGGTAGTGCTGGATGCCTTCCGGGCCGTGAAGCCTTTCAACGATTTCCTGAAGCGGCCGCTGCAGGATGTAGGGGAGTAGTTTGTGCCGTAAATTCCTGGTCGTACAGCTGCATGTCAGCAGCAGCGGGAGTGGTGGCAGCAGGAGAGAAGTTTTTCAGGACGTTCTGCGGGATTTTTCCTGGCCTGTCCGGCACTTGTTTAATTTATAAATTGTTAGGAATAGTGCCGGAGAAAAAACCTTTCGGCCCGGTATCGGTTATTCTATATAAAATTATAACGAAAATGAGCAGAGAAGCTGTGAAAGTTGGTGATAAAGCTCCTGATTTTGAATTATATAAGCCTGATGGCAGTATTTTCCGTTTGTATGATGCGCTGAAGGAAAATAATGTCGTTTTATACTTTTACCCGAAAGACAATACCCGCGGATGTACCAAACAGGCGTGCGAGTTCCGCGACCAGTATGAAGTTTTCCGGGAACATGGCGCTGAGGTAGTGGGTATCAGTGGCGACAGTACGGATTCGCACCAGCGTTTTGGGGACTCGCATCACCTGCCCTTCGTGCTGTTAAGCGATAAAGGCGGCACGGTCAGGAGTTTGTTTAAAGTCCCCCGCACCCTGGGGCTTATTCCGGGGCGTGTTACCTATATTATTGATAAAAAGGGGATTGTGCAGTATATCTTCAATTCCCTGACCAAACCGCTGGAGCATGTCAACAAGGCGCTGGAGGTCCTGAAGTCGCTGCAGGAGAAACAAAAAGTAGAAGCATAAACCATCGCAAAAGATGTATTTAGAGAAGCCCTTGCCTGAGCCACAGGCAAGGGCTTTTATTTTTTTCAGGCAAGTCCTGTTGGGATACCAAATGCCTGATTTACAAAGCTTCAGGTAGATCTTCCTACTAATTCCGCTTCAATACTTCCGGGTTCTGGAGATAAATCTTAAATTTGACGTTCAAACCTGGCAGAAGATTTAGAAAAGAGCGGCAGGAACAGAAGCGTATAGTCAGCGTTGCCTGCCATTCACTTATAATATTCATCAATCATTTATATGGAACCAAATATTGACCATTTATTAAAAGTGGCCAAAGAGCTGGGCCTGACCATTAAACAGGTACAGGCTACAACAGAATTACTGGACGAAGGAGCAACTGTCCCTTTCATTTCCCGCTACCGTAAAGAAGCAACTGGCTCCCTCGACGAAGTAGCCGTAGCTGCCATCCGCGACCGCATCGAACAACTCCGCGAACTGGACAAGCGCCGCGAAAGCATCCTGAAGTCCATCCGTGACCAGGAAAAGCTGACGCCGGAACTGGAAGCCCAATTGCTGGCTGCCGAAACCATGGCTGCCCTCGAAGATATTTACCTGCCCTACAAGCCCAAGCGCCGCACCCGCGCCACCATCGCCCGCGAAAAAGGCCTGGAGCCGCTGGCCCAGCGCCTGTTTGAGCAGGAGAATTTTGATGTTGCGGCAGAAGCTGCCCAGTTTATCTCCGAAGAAAAAGAGGTGAAAGATGTCGAAGAAGCCTTGGCCGGCGCCCGCGACATCATGGCCGAGTGGATGAACGAGAATGCAGATGCCCGTGCCACCATGCGCCAGCTTTTCGAGAAGAAAGGCGTGTTCAAGAGCCGTGTAATTTCCGGAAAAGAGGATGAAGGCCAGAAGTATAAAGATTACTTTGAGTGGGAAGAGCCGATTGAAAAAGCGCCTTCGCACCGCATCCTGGCGATGCGCCGCGGCGAATCGGAAATGGTGCTGATGCTGAATGCGCAACCGGAAGAGGAAGAGGCGCTGGATAAACTGGAGCGTATGTTTGTGAAGGGCCACAATGCAGCAGCCGAACAGGTGCGCCTGGCGGTAAAAGACTGTTACAAGCGCCTGCTCAAGCTGAGCATGGAAACCGAAGTGCGCCTCAGTTCCAAGAAACGTGCCGACGAAGAAGCCATCCGTGTGTTTGCCGATAACCTGCGCCAGTTGCTGCTTTCTTCGCCACTGGGCCAGAAAACAGTGCTCGCCCTCGACCCTGGCTTCCGGACAGGTGTGAAGTCGGTGGTGCTGGACAAGCAGGGCAAGCTGCTGCACAACGAAACCATTTACCCGCATACCGGTCAGCACAAGGAGCAGGAGGCGGCACAGGCGGTGCGCTATATGGTTACCCGTTTCGAGGTAGAGGCCATTGCCATCGGAAACGGAACAGCAAGTCGTGAAACCGAAGCCTTTATTAATAGCCTGAAGCTGCCGGCATCGGTGCTGGTGGTGATGGTGAACGAAAGCGGAGCTTCGATTTACTCTGCCTCCGATGTTGCCCGCGAAGAGTTTCCCGACCAGGATGTTACGGTGCGTGGTGCCGTTTCGATTGGTCGCCGGTTGATGGACCCGCTGGCGGAGCTGGTAAAAATTGACCCGAAATCCATTGGCGTTGGCCAGTACCAGCACGACGTGGACCAGTCGGCTTTGAAGCACTCGCTGGATGATGTGGTGATGAGCTGCGTGAACGCCGTAGGTGTGGAAGTAAACACCGCCAGCAAGCAACTGCTTACCTATGTATCGGGACTGGGGCCGTCGCTGGCGCAGAACATCGTGGAATTCCGGAACCAGAACGGACCTTTCCGCACCCGCACCGAGCTGAAAAAAGTAGCGCGCCTGGGTGATAAAGCTTTTGAACAGGCCGCCGGCTTCCTGCGCATCCGCGATGCCGCCAACCCGCTCGATGCTTCGGCTGTACACCCGGAAAGCTACCCGATAGTAGAGCAGATGGCCAAAGACCTGGGCGTGACGGTAAAAGACCTGATGGAGCGCGAAGAGCTGCGCAAGCAGATAGACCTGAAAAAGTATGTAACCGACACCGTTGGTCTGCCTACACTGCAGGACATCCTGAGCGAACTCTCCAAGCCCGGCCGCGACCCGCGCCAAACCTTCGAAGCGTTCAGCTTTACCGAGGGCGTAAACGAGATCAAGGACCTGCGCGAAGGCATGAAGCTACCGGGCATCGTCACCAACATCACGGCCTTTGGCGCTTTTGTGGATGTGGGTGTGCACCAGGACGGCCTCGTTCACGTCAGCCATTTGTCAGATCGTTTCATCTCTAACCCGCACGATGCCGTGAAAGTAGGGCAGAAGGTAGAGGTAACGGTGCTGGAAGTGGATGTACCCCGCAAACGCATCTCCCTTTCTATGAAGAGCGACCCGAATGCGGCAAAACCAGCAGGTGGCGGCAAAAAAGCAGGCGGCGCTAAAAAAGAAAAAGTTGAAGAACTTAATGACTTCCAGGCAAAACTGGCCATGCTGAAAGGCAAGTTTAAGTAATCGCAAAATTTTAGCTGAAAAAGCAGCAGCCCCCGGTTATCGTATAGCCAGGGGCTTTTTTATGACGGTAATGCTGGCCTGTATTACTTTGCTGCACCTGCCTCCATTCCCGCTGCACCTGCCGGAAAGGCTGAAGCCATCCCTTTGCAAGATGTTTCCTTTCCATTTTATCCGCCAGAAAATTTAAACAGAAGAAACACAATAACTGTCTCTGCACGTATCCATTAAGAAAAATAAATCTATGGATACATCAAATTCATACCTGTCAGAGTTAATGCACACCATGCATATAACGCCGCCAATCAACGGGTCGAGCCAGATAAATGTCGGAAATACAGAGCGGATCGCCTCGGTGTTAGGAGGCGCCTTGTTAGCCTATTACGGGCTCCGGAAGCCAAATATTGCCGGACTGACCATGGCTGCTGTTGGAGGCATTATGTTATTCAGAGGTACTACGGGTTATTGTCCTGTAAACGAAGCCATTGGCCGCGATACGGCCCATTCCAAAGGCCTTTCCTTCGAAATTACCCGGAGTGTAACCATCAACAGGCCCCGTGCCGAAGTATACAAGTTCTGGCGGCAACTGGAGAACCTGCCACAGTTTATGAAGCACCTGGAAACGGTGAAGCAACTGGGACCCAAGCGGTCGCACTGGACGGCGCGCATACCGGGCGGCGTGGGTACGATAGAATGGGATGCCGATATCGAAAAAGAAGTGGAAAATGAACTGATTGCCTGGCGCTCGTTACCTGCTGCCGATATAAACAATGCCGGCGAGGTACGTTTCTCAGATTCGCCCGATGAAAAGGAAACGGTGGTACAGGCAACGATTTCGTACAGCCCGCCTGCCGGTTCGGTCGGAGGACTGGCAGCAAAACTCCTGAACCCGATGTTCAAGAACATCGTGGTGGAAGACATGCGACGCCTGAAAAGATTGCTGGAAACCAGCCAGCCGCCTGCCAGGCCGGAACAGGAAAAAGTGAGTGTTTAACAGAGAGCAACTAATTGCAGTGAATAAACGGCTCCTGTCAGCTGCAACGCATGAAAAGCCAGCTACAACCCCTTTGTAACTGGCTTTTGTTTTGCAGGCGGGCGCAGCTTTTTACAGCAGCAGAGGCAGTGGTGGCAGCTGCAGCAGACTTTCTGACCTGTAATTCTGCTGATTTTAAGGAATGGTATTAAAATGACTACTGCCGCTAATGATTTGGCTCATCAAAATTTTTAAGGATGAAGAACAGGAAAAGAATCCCTTTCCTGCTGGGATTGGTGGTGGTCCTGCTGTTGCTGTCCTGCAAGCGGGTGAGTGATCTGAAAGCATTTTCAGAAGCAAGTTACGCCTTGCAGGGAGTAAGCAATGCCACCGTAAACGGCATTGACCTGATGGACAAATATGGTCCCGACGACTTTACCCCAGGCCAGGGCGACAGCCTGCTGGCAGCCATTTACACAAACAAGCTGTGTTTTTCTGCCACGCTTTACCTGGATGTGCAAATGCAGGAGCCGGGAGTAGCGCGGGAAATGACGATGACCAGCCTGAAATGGAAATTGTGGGTGGATGGCAGCGAAGCGCTTTTAGGTGAAGTAAAGGAGCCAATGAAGTTAACCGACGGTGCAAATGAGTTGCCGGTCAGCACCACCATCCTTATGGCCGAAAAGGACGGTTTGCCGAATTATGAAGGGCTCTCGAAGCTCGTAACCCTGCTGGGAAAGCGCCAGGACATGCGGCGGCACCTGACCTTCCTGATCAAGCCAACTATCCGGACGCCACTGGGCAATGTGGAACTGCCTGAATACATAAAAGTAGCTCAGCCTGCCGCGCCTGTAGCCGCTTCGTCGTTTAACTGAATAGCAGTACCTGTCTTTTTTACAAAGAAATTCCCTGCCACTAAACCTGCAAAACTGGCTGCCAGTCCGTACAGCAGCGGGTTAAGGGCAGTGTCCAGGACGATGCAGCAAAGCCAGACGGCCATGCCTGCCAGCATCGAGCCGATGGCGCCGCCCGTGTTTGCTTTTTTCCAGTACATCCCCGCCACCAGCGGCACAAACAGCGACACCAGGCTCAGCGCCGACGATTCACTAACAAGCTCATAGATGTTGCTGCGTAGCAGGGCCATTCCCAGCGAAACGGCAGCTACCGCCAGCACGCTCATCCTGGACAAAGCCAGCAGCTGCCTGTCGTTTAGTTCGCCCAGCAGGGGGCGCAGCATGTTTTCGCTCAGGACAGAGGCGGGCGCCAGGATAGCACCGCTGGCCGTGGAGATAATGGCAGAAAGCAGCGCCCCGAAAAACAGCACCTTCACCCACAGAGAAGCCGACCGCAGCACCAGTCCCGGTACCAGCAGCTGTGCGTCCTGCTGCAGCAGGTCGGGGTGCAGCACCCTGGCATAGAGGGCGAGCAGCAAGGGCATGAAGGCAACCGTCAGGTACAAAAAACCTGCAAAGATAGAGGAGAACACCGCCACCCGCTCCGTCCGTGCCGACATCACCCGCTGGAAAACATCCTGCTGCGGAATGGAACCCAGCCCGATCGTCATCCACAGGGCCAGGTAGTTGAGCCAGGAGCCAAGGTCCCGCTCCTGCGGCACCATCCGGAAAAAGTTGGGAGGCAGCTGACTGGTGACGGCGCTCAGGTCGGCTTCGCGGGTGAGGGTGAAGGTGATGAAAATCAAACCAGCGATGATCATGACCGTCTGGATGAAATCGGTAATCGACACCGACCACATCCCGCCCAAAAACGTGTAGGCGACCACAACCAGGCTTCCGCAGACAATGCCGGCGGGGGTGGAGATACCAAACACCTGGTTCATGACAATGCCCAGTGCCACCATTTGTGCCGCTATCCAGCCAAAGTAGGAGATTACCATAAAGAAAGCAGCGATCAGTTCGGTAGTGCGGTTGTACCGGACACGGTAGTAGTCGCCGATGGTGAGCAGGTGGAGGCGGTAGAGTTTGCGGGCAAAGAACAGCCCGACCAGCACCAGGCACAGGGCCGCTCCAAACGGGTCTTCAATAACGCCAAGCAGGCCATGCGAGGCAAACTCCGACGAGGCTCCCAGCAACGTTTCGGAGCCGAACCAGGTGGCAAAAACCACCGCCGTGGAAATGTAAAAGGGGAGCTGCCTGCCCGCCAGTAAAAAGTCTGTCGTATTTTTTACACGTCTGGAAGCCCAGAACCCAATGCCAATGTTCAGGAGCAGGTAGAGCAGTACAAATGATATCAGCATTCCCGGTAATATTTGCCGCGAAAATAAGCATAAATAAACAGACAAATCTGGCAAAATAGTTGCTACACCTTATATACAACCTGTTGCTGATCATGCGTTGATATGCTAAGTGTGGTCTCAAAATATACAAACATGAAGAAACTGAAAATAGCTACCCTGCTGCTGGGCCTGGTATTCGCTCCTTTTGTAAACGGCAGCGCAGCTACTGCAGAAACAATGGAAACAGCCGCTGCAGCCAGCGTTGTTGGAGCCCGCGACATTGTTACCGAAATTATCGATGTGGTGGGCCTGAAGCCCCGTTTCGAGTTAAGAGCAGCAAATATCGAAAATGCTGCTGCCGTCATCTACAATGGCAAGCGGTATATTTTGTATAATGAGCGTTTCCTGGCGGCTGTCAACAATGCCGTTCGCACCGACTGGGCGGGGGTAAGTATCCTGGCGCATGAAATCGGCCATCACCTGAACGGCCACACCTTGTCGCGTGCCGGCAGTAATCCTGGCGACGAACTGGAGGCGGATGAGTTCTCGGGGTTTGTGCTCCGTAAAATGGGGGCCAGTCTCGACGAGGCGCAGGCAGCGATGCGTGTGCTTTCCGAGGAAAGAACCTCCGCCACGCACCCGGGGCGCAGCTACCGGTTGGCGGCCATCAGCAGAGGGTGGCGCAATGCCGAGGAGCAGATACTGGCCAGCAACAACGTGCAGCCGCACGAACAGCCGAGAACGCCTACACCACGACCGGACCGTGCTGCCATAGCACAGGCAGCTGAGGAACCATCCGGTTCTTCGCTGGATAAGCAGTATGTGTTCCGGAAAGTAAATTTTGCACAGGCACCCCAGGAGCAGTTTTACCTGACCAACCGCTTAAACCTGGTGCACGTTACCGACGATGGCATAAAAGTTATCGGCAAACTTACCCGCACCACCAACAGGAGCTTCCCTTATTTAGTCGAGAGCGATTACCTGAAAACCATCTTCCTGACGGTGAATGGTACCCTGGTAAATCAGAAAGGGCAAAAAGTAGGTTACCTGAGCCAGATAAGCACTTAATTTCCTAATTTGCGGCGGCTATGCGGGCAGCTGACCGGGAGGAGGCTGTGCAGAAGCAGCAGTTTTGTTGCTCCTAGTACCGGTTACCATGCAACTCAACCTAAACCAATATAAAGCTATGATGATTAATCGCCTGCTTTCCACTTTTATGCTGCCCCTGCTGGCAGTTATTTTATTATCTTCCTGCGACAAAGATGGCTTTTGCCTGAAAGGCGAAGGAAATACCGAAACCCGGGTTTTGCAGTTAAGCCCGATCAATGGTGTTAAGGTTAACGGTAGCACCAAAGTGTACATTAATTACGGGGCGCAGCAGCACGTAGAAGTGAAAGGGCAGCCAAACGTGCTCGATGTGATGAGCACCAGCGTGGACAATGGCACCTGGACGGTAGAATTCGACCGTTGCCTGCGGCGGCACAAGACCGTGGAAGTATTTATTACACTCCCCTCGGTGAATTATGTAGCGTTGAACGGATCGGGGCGTATCGAGATGCGGGATTCGTTTGAGGAGCCCGAGATTCAATGTGTCCTGGATGGTTCCGGAAAAATAAGTGCTGCTTTTGAAACAGAGCGGGCCATCACGCGCCTGACCGGCTCCGGGGAAATTTACCTGAACGGCCTTTCGCGAACGCAGAATGTCTCGCTTTCTGGATCAGGAAAGGTGAAAGCCTTTGATTTTCCGGCCGAAAACACTACGGTGAACATTTCGGGCTCGGGCGATGTTGAGGTAAGAACCAGCCAGACACTGGATGCAAGTATCAGCGGCAGCGGGAAAGTGTCTTACAAAGGCAGCCCCACCGTAAACTCCAATATTTCCGGGTCTGGCAAAGTGGTGAAAAGCTAAGCATGAACATGAAAAATAACATGATATTCCTAAGATACGTTAATTACAGCTTGCTGCTGGCCCTGGTATGGCTGGGCTTTGCCTGCGGTACCAAAAGCGATGTAGATGCCTTTAAGGAAGCATCTTATAACCTGGTGAGCGTAGATGCCGTGCAGCTGAATGGCATAAACCTGCTCGAAAAAAGAAGAGCAGAAGATTTTTCCTTTCAGGATGCGGCGGTGTTGTTTTCTGCTTTCTCCTCCAATAAACTCTCTGCTTTTTCTACACTCAACCTGAATGTCGATCTGCCGGAAGGGAGCGAAGAACGCACCATGAAGGTAACGCAGCTCAAGTGGCAACTGCTGGTGGACGGGCAGCATGCGGCGCAGGGGCTGGTAAGCGAAGCGGTGGAGCTGCGAAATGGTTTGAATACCGTTTCGGTCAGTACCCCCATTACCCTTGCCTCCGAAAACGGGCAACCGAACTTAAACAACCTGATCCGGCTGGCCACGCTGCTGGCACAGGAAGATAAAAGCAAACGCCCGGAGGTGGTTCTGCAGATAAAACCTACCATTCAAACCTCCATCGGTCCGTTTGAATCGCCGGCATTTATCAACATCAAAAAGTAAAAAGGAAGGTCAGCAGCGCTGGCCTTTTTTTATGCACTTTCAGCAGGGTTATTATTCTGAAAAGCAAGAGCAGAGGCTGTGGAGGCAGGTGCAGTAAGCTTTTTATGGTCAGGTGGTTAGGGTGTGTTTGGTTGAGTGTAGTTTGTTGTTAATGTTTGAGGGATAATTGTATTATTTGATTAAAAAAAACGTTTAGGAACCCGCAGGGCCTTCTCCTTGTTACATTTTTGATACAGCTGATTTTCAACTTTACTGTAGCCAACGAAATGTACAAAGACAGATATCAGACCGACCAGAAAAGAGCAACGCAGGCCTATACACAAGACGGATGGGTGAAGCGAAACTACCTGAGAGATTTCGCACAGATTGTTTCCAGCAGCGAAGCCCATAAAACCGGGCAGGAAAAAGAGCCTGGCTTTGTGCTGCAACAGCAAAGCTGGGTGCCCTGGCCAACTCTCCGCAGCTTACTGAAGTAGTAGCTATTCTTCTTTAAAACTCCTTTCTTTGAGTTTTAAGAAACATGAAATACCTGCTGATTTTCCTTTTAGCTGTTTGCCTGCCTGCCCTGGGCTTTGCACAAGGGGTGGTGCTGGACAAGGAACAACTGCTGGAGGATGTCAGCATCCTGTCCGCCGACTCGATGGAGGGGAGGCGGAGTGGCACTGCCGGGAACAGAAAGGCGCAGGCGTATATCGCCAGGCGCTTCCGGCAGATCGGCCTCAAATCCTATAAGCCCCGTTACCGGCATTCCTTCAAATTACAGCAGGCACCTGCCGGGGCCGCTCCGGGGGCTAACCTGGTGGGGTACATCCCCGGCAAATCCGAAAAAGTAATTGTCGTTTCTGCGCATTACGACCATGTGGGCAAGCGCAACGGCAGCATCTACAATGGCGCCGACGACAATGCCTCCGGTGTAGGCGCTTTGCTTGCAGCGGCAGCCTGGTTTAAAACCCATAAGCCTGCGCATACGCTGGTGTTTGTGGCTTTCGATGCCGAAGAAGCCGGCTTGCAGGGCGCTGCGGCCTTTCTGCAGCACCCACCATTCCCTCGGCAGCACATCCTCCTGAACGTGAACATGGATATGCTGAGCATCAACAGCAAAGGCGAACTCTACGCCAGCGGCAGCTATCATACGCCCGCTCTGAAGCCTTTCCTGCAGCAAGTGGCAGCGCGTCCGCATGCCCGGCTGGTAGTGGGCCACGACCTCCCGGAGCAGGGGCACGACGACTGGACAGAGCAATCCGATCATTTTCAATTTCATAGGCGCAACATTCCTTTCGTTTATTTCGGGGTAGAAGACCACGCCCATTACCACAAACCCACCGACGATTTTGCCAACATCCACCCGGACTTTTATGCCGATGCAGCTGCACTGGTTATTGATTTTATAGCAGCCATAGATGCGCAGGCCGGTAATTTAAAGCATAAATAGTGCTACCGTAATTCCTATTGTGTTCCGATCTTCCTTTCCCTGAAGCGCCTGCTGCAGGTTTTTACATGAAATTATACCAGATAATAAATAACCTATTCCATCAAATAACACTCCTTTTGTCATCCCCGTAGGGGATCTTGTGAGCAAGCTGCACTTAGACCAGCTACAAGAAAGTTTAAAATGGAAGCCCCTTTTAGTTAACCAAAGTGCAGTTCGCCCACAAGATACCCTACAGGGATGACAAAGGAGGAATAGTTTTGTGGAACTGAGTAAATACTATCTGGTAGTATGTATAATTATAAAATGGAAGTTTTGGATTGTGTGATCCGGGAACTACCTTTGCAGCTTCATCAGGCAGCGGGTGTTGCAGGCAGAATGTTTGAATGACATTTCAGGAACAAGCTTTGTTGCATTTCAACGTTTTGATGATACAACGCTATCTTTAACTCTTTTACGCGTACTTTTACCTGTAATGAACAGGAACTTCTGCTTTTCCCTTTTGCTGCCGCTACTACTGCCTTTTTGCGCAGCTGCGCAGCCAGGTTTTCTGAAAATTGACCCGACCAGTAAAGTGGCGGAACATGGCCTGGTGCTGCAGGTGGGTGGTGGCGTAGCTGCCGTAAACAGCGATATCTGTAAAACCCCTGACTGTAACCGGCTGGGCCCAAGCATCAGCCTGGGCGCCCTTTATAAACTGAGCCCGAACCTGGCCATCAGTTCTGAGTTAGATTATGTACGCTTGGGGGCCACAGAAGACAACCCAAGGCGACCGCTCAATGTATCGTTTCGAAGTGAAGTCATCGGGCTTTCCGGGGCTGTGGTAGTTAACCTGAAAGACAGTTACAGTGGCTCGGGTAATTACCGCTCGTTGCGCAAACGTTTTGTTGTGCCGTATGTTAAGGTTGGCGCAGGCCTCGTTTACTACACGCCCACGTCCTACCCGGGGCAGGGCAACCTGAACGACTCGCAGTACACCTACGACAGTGAGCGTAATTACCCTGCCGTGGCCCTGCTCGTACCACTGGGCGGGGGGCTGCGCTTCCGCTTTTCGGATAAGATCAGTGTGGCGCCGGAGCTGGTTTACTACATCACGTCCACCGATTATCTCGATAACATTGGCCCGCGGCTAGGAGATGGTTCATCTACGGACCATTATGGGGTGGCTGCCGTAAAGGTGCTGTACACGCCGTCGCTTAAAAATAAAATTTTCTCCAAGTTTAGATAAGATAAGTTATAACATTCCTCCGAAGCTAACCACTCCCTGCATCTGCCGTAAGTTTACCGGTAGGCGCAGGGAGTTTTTCTTTGCACCTGTTTTTTTAATAAAAGACCAAACATGAAAACAGAGGAAAAGAGAAAATTATGGTGGCTGGCCGCAGGAGCCGGAGCACTGCTCGCTATCAGAGCCATCAGCCGGAAACTGACAGCGTACGATTTCAGCGGCAAAGTTGTATTGATAACAGGCGGATCGCGCGGGTTCGGGCTGGTAATGGCACGCCAGCTGGCAGCGGAAGGCGCCAGGCTGGTGCTGTGCGCACGTAATGAACTGGAACTTGAAGATGCCCACATCGAACTGGCCGGCAAAGGGGCTGATGTGATGGTGGTAAGGTGTGATGTGACCAAGCAGGAGCAGGTGGAGGAGATGGTAAGCCAGGTGCAGAACAACTTTGGTCCAATAGATGTGCTCATCAACAATGCGGGCATCATACAGGTCGGTCCTGTCGCTGAAATGACGATCGAGGATTTTGAGGAATCCATTAACATACATTACTGGGCCCCCATTTATACCACCCTGGCCGTGCTCGATTCCATGAAAGCAAGGGGCGGAGGACGTATTCTGAATATTTCTTCGATTGGTGGAAAGATAAGCGTGCCGCACCTGGTGCCCTACAGTGCCGGTAAATTTGCGCTCACAGGCTTGTCGGAAGGGCTGCGGGCGGAGCTGAAAAAGTACAACATCATTGTCACCACGGCGGCTCCCGGGCTCATGCGGACCGGCAGCCCGCGGAATGCTTTTGTAAAAGGACATCATGAAAAAGAATATGCCCTGTTTAAATTGATGGATTCCAGTCCGTTAACCTCCATCAGTGCTGAAGAATCGGCCAAAGAAGTGCTGAATGCCCTGCGCCACGGCGATGCCGAGGTGGTAACTACGCTGCCCGCAAAATTTGGCGCGCTCGTGCATGGGCTGTCGCCGGAACTGGTAACGCAGGCTTTTGCGCTGGTAAACAGTCTGCTACCCGGGGAAGGTGGCATTGGCAAAAACAGGAAGAAGGGCTACGAGAGCGAATCAAGTTTATCCGAGTCCTTTTTTACAAAGCCGACCGATAAAGCGGCACAAAAAAATAACGAGGTCTGACCCTGCTCCGGGCGGTGCTGTTTTGGAACCTGTTAAAATATACTTAAATTTCAACATCAACACCTGCCACAAGCACACATGGACATACTAAAAAGAGAAACTGCCTACGACGGCTTCTTTAAAATAAAAAAGCTGACCGTTGAACAACACGGCCATATTTTTACGCGCGAGCAGTTTGACCGGGGCGATGCGGCAGCTGCCCTGGTGCACGACACGGTGCAGGATAAATATATCCTGACCCGCCAGTACCGGATTGGCTCTGAATCGGAGCTTATTGAAGTAGTGGCAGGCATGGTAGACAAAGGGGAATCGCCGGAGGAAAGTATTGTGCGCGAAATAGAGGAAGAAATCGGCTACCATGTAAACCACCTCGAGCACATTCATACCTTTTATTCATCGCCCGGAGGCGCCACCGAAAAGGTGTACTTGTATTTTGCGGAAGTATCGGAACAACATGCGGCAGGCGGGGGAAACGACCACGAGCATGAACATATTGCAGTTACTGCCTACACACCGGAAGAATTTGAGCAATTGCAAACGCCCGATGCCAAAACCATTATTGCCCAGCAGTGGCTCAGGCTGCGCCGGCTCTCCAAGTAAGGCAGCGGACCTGGTCTAAAAATTTTATCCCCGGAAAAATCTTTTTTTCACTTCGGGTGTTACTATAGTAGCCGGTGCAGGCAAACCGCCACAGGCGCCGGTGTTTTTTTTTATTTTTGGATTTACGACAGCTGTTATGAAGGGATTATTTGATTTTACAGAGGTATCTACCTACTTTTTTCGCAAAAAAGACCCGAACCGCAAGACCAACTTTAACCTTCGGGCTATGCACACCATCAATAAAGTATCGATGGTAATGTTTTTACTTGGCGTAATTTACTTTGTAATAAAACACCTGTAACCTTGAACATAGAAGACTTCAGAGATTATTGCCTGGCCAAGGCAGGTGTAACAGAAGAAACCCCCTTTGGCGAGGATACGCTGGTGTTTAAAGTGTGCGGAAAAATTTTCGCACTCACCAGTATCAGTAATTTCGAAGCAGGCATTAACCTGAAATGTGATCCGGAACTGGCAGTAGAGCTGCGTGAAAAATACCCGGCTGTACTGCCCGGTTACCACATGAACAAAAAACACTGGAACACAGTGTTGCCAGGTGGCAGCGTAACAGATGTGCTCCTGCGGCAATGGATAGATGCATCTTATCAGCTGGTCGTTCAAGGCCTTCCCAAATCACAGCAGCAGGCGCTGCATCTTTAGGCTGTTCTTTTTGTCCATTATTCCTTCCGGTGTCGTAGAAGTAAGTAATAGAAATTTTAAGATATTTAAATGGCTGAATATCTTGTGTTAGTAATTATTTCTATTATTTTTGGTCATTATTGAAACCAGCTTTTATTGAACATGCAGATTGAAACCGAGTTAGGACCCAATTACACATTTAGAAACGAATTTCAGAAAGGATGTATAAATGTTGTTTATACCTCCGGTTTTGTTTTTAATTTTTACGAGCGTTTTTTTAAGCGCTATGAGCTTACCTTTCAGCAGTACAACATCCTGCGCATTTTACGAAACAAACATCCCGAACCGGTATCTACGTCTGTGCTGCGCGAGGTAATGCTCGATAAAATGTCTGATGTGTCGCGCCTGGTAAGCCGCCTTGAAGCCAAAGGCTTCTTAACTGTTTCGCCTAATCCTGTTGATAAGCGACTGGTGAACATTGTTATCTCAGATAAAGGCCTCAGGCTGCTGGCAGAAATAGACAAGGAGTTGCACGTACTGGACTCCATGTTCCAGGATTTAACAGAAGAAGAAGTAATCCAGCTCAGCAACCTACTGGACAAAGCCCGTGCCTCGGTGCGAAAAATGAACCTGTAATTACAGCGCTGTGCTTCCTGTCTCTGCCATACATATGCGCGGCAGCGACTAGGATCTTATTGTCTGCTCTTTGCGCTGCCCAAGAGGTGAATTTTCTTAAAATAGTTTGCTGCACCAGCCACCACAGCCACTGCTGTTCATTTTTTCTTCCATCAAAGTACCTTTCTTCCGCAGAAACAACAGCCGGTATATAAAAGCAGAAGCCGCCAGGTTGAGTGCTGGCGGCTTCTGAAAGTTAATTGGTAAGATGGTAGGTATTATACCACCAGGTTGATTATTTTGTTTGGCACAATAATGATTTTCTTTGGTGTTTTGCCTTCCAGGAATTTGGCTACCTGCTCATCGGCCACCACGGCTTTCTCTATTTCCTCTTTTGGCGTGTCGAGCGCGAAGTTGATCTTGGCGCGCATCTTACCGTTGATCGAAACCGGGTACTCAAACGTATTTTCAACCAGATAGTTTTCATCCCAGGCAGGGAAGGAGGCGTAGCTGATGCTGTCGGAGTGGCCCAGCTTCTCCCATAGCTCCTCGGCAATGTGCGGGGCATAAGGCGCCAGCACTACCGTAAGCGGCTCCAGGATCGTGCGCTTGTTTGTCTTCAGCTGCGTCAGTTCGTTCACGCAAATCATAAACGTGGACACGGACGTGTTGAACGAGAAGCGCTCGATATCTTCTTCCACCTTTTTGATGGTCTTGTGCAGCGACTTCAACTCAGCAGGAGATGGCGCTTCCTCCGACACGGCAAAGTTGCCCGCGTTGTCGTGGAAGAGCTTCCAGAAGCGGCGCAGGAACTTGTTAACGCCGTCCATGCCGTTTGTATTCCAGGGCTTGAACTGCTCCAGCGGCCCCAGGAACATCTCGTACATGCGCAGCGTGTCGGCTCCCAATCGCTCCACAAGGTCATCCGGATTCACCACGTTGTACTTCGACTTCGACATTTTTTCAATCTCCACACCGCAAACGTACTTGCCGTTTTCGAGGATGAACTCGGCATTGGCATATTCGGCACGCCATTTTTTGAAAGCTTCCAGGTCCAGCACGTCGTTCTCCACAATGTTCACGTCCACGTGGAGCGCCGTTGTTTCGTACTGATCTTTCAGTCCGTGGGAGACGAAGGTGTTGCTGTCTTTTACGCGGTACACAAAGTTTGAGCGCCCTTGGATCATGCCCTGGTTGATGAGCTTTTTAAACGGCTCGTGCTCCGGTACCAGCCCCAGGTCGAAGAGGAACTTGTTCCAGAAGCGGGAGTAGAGCAGGTGCCCGGTCGCGTGCTCGGAACCGCCGATGTAGAGGTCCACGCTGCGCCAGTAGTTTACGACTTCCTGGTCTACAAAAGCCTGCTCGTTTTTTGGGTCCATATAGCGGTACCAGTACCAGCTGGAGCCGGCCCAGCCCGGCATGGTGCTAAGCTCGTAAGGGTGCTCGCCCTGATATTTCCAGTCAACAGCGCGGCCCAGCGGCGGCTCACCGGTTTCGGTGGGCAGGTAGGCGTCGATCTTCGGCAGCTCCAGCGGCAGCTCGCTCTCCTGCAGCAGGTGCGGAATGCCGTCTTTAAAGTAAACCGGAACCGGTTCGCCCCAGTAGCGCTGGCGGCTGAACACGGCATCGCGCATGCGGTAGTTGATCTTGCCCTTGCCAATGCCCTTGTCTTCGAGGAACTTCACCAGTACCGGCAGCGCCTCCTGGTAGGTCATCCCATTGATGAGGTCGGAGTTGATGTAGCGGCCTTCTTTGGTGGCATCGGCCTGGTGCTCGATGTCTTTCTGCGCATCCAGTATCTGGATGATCGGCAGGTCGAAGTGTTTGGCGAAATTCCAGTCGCGCTGGTCACCGGATGGTACGGCCATCACAGCGCCTGTTCCGTATCCGGCCAGCACATAATCGGCAATGAACACCGGCACGCGGGCGCCGTCAAACGGATTGATGGCATAGGCACCGGTAAAGGCGCCTGAGATGGTTTTTACATCCGCCATACGCTCGCGCTCGGAGCGGTTTTTCGCCACCGCCACGTAGGTTTCTACCTCAAACGCCTGCTCTTGTGTCGTAATTTTATTTACCAGCTCATGCTCCGGGGCCAGCACCAGGAACGACACGCCGTAGATGGTGTCGAGGCGGGTGGTGAAGACTTTTATTTTTGCATCGGAGTTTTCCAGGGCAAATTCCATTTCGGCGCCAACCGACATGCCAATCCAGTTGCGCTGCATTTCCTTGATCGGCTCCGGCCAGTCGATCTCCTCCAGCCCCTGCAGCAGGCGGTCGGCATAGGCCGTGATGCGCATCATCCACTGGCGCATGCGCTTGCGCTCCACCGGGTATCCGCCACGCTCCGATACACCGTCCTTCACCTCGTCGTTCGCCAGCACCGTGCCCAGCTGCGGACACCAGTTTACGATGGCTTCGGCCACGTAAGTGAGTCGGTACTGGAGCAGGATTTCCGCTTTGCGGTGCTCGTTCATGTCCTGCCATTCTTCGGCTGTAAAAAAGGGCACGTCTTCATCACAAGCGGCTTTTACGGCGCCGTTTCCTTCTTTTTCGAACGTAGCGATAAGCCGGGAGATGGGTTCTGCTTTGTCGGTGGTGGTGTTGTAGTAGCTGTTGAACAGCTGCATGAAAATCCACTGCGTCCACTTATAGTAGCCGGGATCGGAGGTGCGCACTTCGCGTTCCCAGTCGAAGGAGAAGCCCAGGTTTTTGAGCTGCTCTACATAACGCTTGATGTTTTGCTCGGTAGTGATAGCAGGATGCTGCCCGGTCTGGATGGCGTATTGTTCTGCCGGCAGACCGAAGGCATCGAAGCCCATCGGGTGCAGCACGTTGTATCCTTTGGAGCGCTTGTAGCGGCTCACGATGTCAGAGGCAATGTACCCCAGCGGGTGCCCTACGTGCAGTCCCGCCCCGGAAGGGTAGGGGAACATATCGAGGGAGTAATACTTTGGTTTGGAATCCAGTGCTTTGGCTTTAAACGTCTGGTTTTGTTCCCAGTAGCGCTGCCACTTTTTCTCAATCTGACTAAAACTATACTCTGACATCGTTATCTTAAAAAGCTGGTTCGAGGTTAAAACGCGAAGTTAAGTAATCGTATGTAAAATGCTGCATATTTTCGGGCTAAACCGGGCAGGTTTCCAAAACATTGTTGTCCGAAACCTTAGCCAGAAAGAATAAGCTGGTCGAGTAGTTTAGGATTTCCTTTGCAAAGAATTACAATATCTCTGATAATATC
>NZ_QCZK02000014.1 GCF_003347595.2 Botryobacter ruber
AAACTAGCTTCTCTGGAAGGTATAGAAAGTCTTACTAATTTATTAGACTTAACTATTACTACTTGTTCAAAGATTAGTAATATAGATCCTGTAATAAAGTTGGAGAAATTAAGGAGTCTAGAGATCAATAATTGTAAGGATATAGACTCTATTAAACCTGTTAAAAATTTAAAACATCTGGAAAAACTGTGGGTAATTAATACAAATATTATAGATGGTGATTTAGTGCCCTGTATAGGTAGGAAAGATGCATTTTGTACGCCTAAAAAACATTACTCTCACTCCTCTAAAGAAATTGATAAAATAAATCAAACAGTTAGAGGTTAATATACCCTACGCTGGCGCGAGCTTGCAACCTGTGCCTTCATTCTACAGTAACAGCTACCAAAGTGTAGTTTGCAGCTACACCTAAAATATTGTTCACAAAGACCTCGCAGTGTGCGCAGCTCCTGCGAGTGTCTGAACCAGGCAACTTAGCTTACCTTTTAGGAGGAAAAGGAATGTGGCGGGTGCAAAGCAAAACTGAGCTATTCCAAAACCTTCTACCACCAGACACTTGCAGGAGCTGCGCACACTGCGAGGTCTTTTTAGTAAATCAAAGGTTCAGACAAGGTGCAGTGGCTATGGTGGCAGGAGCAGAGCATAATCTTGCCACCTAAAACGCTCGCAGGTCTGAAAGACGCTGCGAGGTTACTCCACTACCGCCTCCACCACCAGTTCAAATTCCCCCACTGCATCTGCCACCACACCCTCTGCACATACCGGATACAGCAGGACACTTATTCCAACGTTGGTATTTATCTTTAAAACCTGTAGCTTAACGAGTGTTTGTTAAGGATAAAAAGCGCATCTTTAAGGTATTATAAAACCAACGTTTAAACTTCTTTCGCACAGGGTACATAAATGGACAGACGCAGATTTTTAGGTATAGCTGCCGGGGCGCCTCTTCTATTTTCGTGTTCGGGACTGCTGAGCAGTGCCTCCGGAAGTAGTGCGTCAGACGACAAAGTCTCCGACTTCAGTAAAAGACTGAAGCCGCTTGGCCGCATCCTCGAAACCGAAGGCTATTACGTGTGGGGCACCAGTCCTATTATCGGGCCGGATGGCAAAGTGCATGTGTTTTACTCCCGCTGGGACGCGGCAAAGAAAATGGGCGGCTGGATAAACAGTTCCGAAATTGCGCATGCCGTAGCCGACACGCCTGAGTCGCCGTTTGTGTTTCAGTCAGTGGTGCTGGCGCCGCGGGGTGAAGGCTACTGGGACGGCACTACCTGCCATAACCCGCACATCAAGTTCGTGGACGGCAAGTACTGCCTCTTCTACATGGGCAACTCCAACCGCAAAACCGACACCAAGCGCGTAGGTCTTGCTATCGCCGATTCCCCGTACGGACCTTGGCAGCGCCCTGACAAGCCGCTGCTCGAGGCAAGCACCGCAGAAGACGCCTGGGACAACCACGTGACTTCTAACCCCAGCTTTATCAAGCACCCGAACGGGCAGTACTGGCTCTACTACAAATCCTGGAATACGGCAGAATACGAAAACTACACAGACCCCAAGATTAGAGGCAACCGCAAGTACGGTTTAGCCATTGCTGATAACCTGATGGGGCCTTACACCAAATACGAGGGCAACCCCATTATCGACTACTCCGGTCGCGGCAACAACATACAGGCAGAAGACGGCTATGTGTGGCACGAGAAAGGGAAGTTTAAGATGATTATGCGCGATATGGGCATCTTTAATCACCAATACGGCCTTTACCTGGAGTCGAAAGACGGCATTCACTGGAGTGAACCGAAAATAGCCTACTACAACACCGACCACTATTTTGAGCAGCCGCCTGCGCCCGGCCACCTCTCGAAGTACGGCCGGTTTGAGCGGCCACAGTTGCTGCTGCAAAACGGGAAACCGACACACCTGTTCCTGGCATCGCAGGGCGGGAAATATATGACGTCCAGTGCCTTTGTGTTTAAGATAAATGACAAGGTGTAGTTGAAATATTTTTACTTCTGATTTGTATCATTTCGAACGCAGTGAGAAATCTGGGACAGATACAAATCAAATCTAGTAGCCAGATTTCTCACTGCGTTCGAAATGACATTAAGATTTTACAAAAGAGGTCAACCAGAAATGAAAAAATGAGGAAACAATTTTCCTTCTTAGTACAAACGATTGAACATGAGTATACCCAGCATGAAAGTAGCTTTTACCAAAACAGCGGCAGGTGCCCTGGTTGCAGCGTTAGGCCTGTTTTTTAGCTGCAGCGTGTCCGACAGCACCAGCAGCAACAATACTGAAAAAATAGACCGGCACGCGCTCGTTACACGCCACAACGTTACCCTGACCACACCCGATACGCTGGCTTCGCTGTCGGTGGGCAATGGCATGTTTGCCTATACCGTGGATGTGTCGGGGCTGCAGAGTTTCCCGGAATACTACGAGAACGGTATAGCGCTGGGTACGCAGTCGCAGTGGGGCTGGCATGCGCGGCCGAATGTGGAGAACTTTACGCTGAAAGATGTGTACCGCTACGACACCACCGCCACCGGAAAAGTAATTGCCTTCCCGGTACAGCACAAAGGCACAGGCCGCAAAGTTGATGCAACCGAATTCCTGCGCACCAACCCGCACCGCCTGCACCTGGGCGTAATTGGCTTAGTGTTGCTGAAAGAAAACGGGCAGCAGGCATTGGTGCATGAACTGCAGAACGTAAACCAGCAGCTCAACCTCTGGACCGGCAAAATCGAAAGCAAATATGAAGTAGAGGGCGTACCTGTAACGGTAGAGCTGTATAGTCACCAGGACCAGGACCAGATTTCAGCCAAAGTGACCTCGCCGCTTATTGCGCAAAACCGTATCAAGGTCTTCTTCAAGTTTCCGTATGGCGCCAACTGCCATGTTTGCCCCGGCTACAACTGGGACGAACCGGAGAAGCATACGACTGCCTTATCCGTGTCAGAGTCAGGCGCCAACCAGGTGCAACTGAAGCGGCAGCTGGATACGACCGTTTATTACACGAATGTGCAGTGGGATAAAAATGGAAAGTTCACCGAAAAAGAACGCCACCACTACGAACTGGTGCCTGCCGCCAGCGAAAAGAGCATCGAGTTCAGCGTGCTTTTCAACGCCAGGCCGGGTAAAAAAATAGCTGATTACAAAGCGACCCAAAGCAACAGCGAAAGCAACTGGAAACGCTTCTGGACCGAAGGCGCTGCTGTAGACTTCTCCGGCTCCACTGACCCGCGTGCGCACGAACTGGAGCGCAGGGTAGTGCTGTCGCAGTACCTGACTAAAATACAGACATCCGGCGATGTGCCGCCACAGGAGACCGGCCTCACCATGAACAGCTGGTACGGCAAACCCCACCTGGAAATGCACTGGTGGCACGGCGCACACTTCGCGCTCTGGGACCGCATCGAGCTGCTGGAGAACAGCCTGCCGTGGTACAACAAGGTAATGGACAAAGCCCGTGAAACAGCCAAATTACAGGGCTTCGAAGGCATCCGCTGGCAGAAAATGAGCGACCATCAGGGCAACGAAAGTCCGTCGAATGTAGCGCCTTACCTCATCTGGCAGCAGCCGCACTTTATTTATTTCACAGAACTCGTTTACCGCCAGAAACCGACAAAAGAAACGCTCGATAAGTACAAAGAGCGGGTGTTCGAAACCGCCAATTTCATGGCTTCTTTTGCTACCTATAATCCAATAGATAAAAAGTATCACCTGGCTTCGCCTGTTATCCCGGCACAGGAACTCTTCCCGGCCCGCGAAACAAACGACCCACCGTATGAGCTGGCCTACTGGCACTATGCGCTGTCGGTAGCACAGGACTGGCGCAAACGCCTTGGGCTGCCTGCAGACAAAAAGTGGCAGGATGTCATCGATAACCTGGCACCGCTGGCTGTAAAAGACGGCCTCTACCTCCCAAGCGCCACGCACCCGCAGGCTTATACGAACGACTTCTACCGCCGCGACCATCCGGTGGTGTTAGGTGCCTTTGGTTTGCTGCCGAACACGCACGGCATCGACACCACCATCATGATGAATACTTACAACGAGATTCAGAACAAGTGGCAGTGGCAAACAACCTGGGGCTGGGATTACCCCATGATAGCCATGAGCGCCGCCCGCCTGAACGCCCCTGAAAAAGCAGTTGACGCCCTCTTCCAGGACGCCCAGAAAAACACGTACCTGCCCAATGGCCACAACTACCAGGACAAGCGCCTGCGCCTCTACCTGCCCGGTAACGGCGGCGTACTCACCGCAGTAGCCATGATGGCAGCAGGATGGGACGGCGCTCCCAACCGCCATGCCCCCGGCTTCCCCGCCGACGGCACCTGGAAAGTAAGATGGGAAGGCCTGCATAAGATGCCGTAGCGAACCAGACCTCGCAGCGTCTTCAAGACCTGCGAGTGTCTTACCTGCTACAAAGCAGCAGAGGCAATGGTGGCAGGAGCAGAAAATAAAATTTCGCTAATTCGGATTTGCAATCCGAATTTCAGGAGTTGCGGATTTGTAATCCGCCTGCGAAGGCAGAAGCTAAGCAGGAAAGCTCCTAAATAAGCAGCTGCATCGGATTACAAATCCGATGGCCCCAAAGATTCGGATTACAAATCCGAATCAGCACTAAATAGAAAAACAACACCAGCCACTCCAGTAGTGGCAAAGCAACATGAACAAAAAAACACTACAACATATCCCTCTCTTCCTCCTGGCGCTGCTGCTCACGCTGGCAGCCGGAGCGCAGACAGCCAACGTGCCCGCTAAAATCCCGGCAAACCTGAAATGGTCGGAGCGGATGGCGCTGTCTATCATGAAGAACAACCCCGAGCCCTGGATGATAGAGTTTTCCAAGAAACCGGTGTGGAGTTATCCGCAGGGGCTGGTGCTGCTGTCCTTCGAGAAGATGTGGCGCGAGAATAAGAAGCAGCAGTACTACGATTATATAAAACAGTACGCTGATTTGATGATTGAGCAGGACGGTAACATCAAAACCTACGACGTCTATACCTTCAACATCGACATGGCCAATTCCGGCAAAATCCTGTTCAACCTGTACGAGAAAACGAAGGACGAAAAGTACCGCAAAGCCATCGAAACGCTCCGCAACCAGATGCGCTGGCAGCCACGCACCACCGAAGGCGGCTTCTGGCACAAACTGCGTTACCCCTGGCAGATGTGGCTCGACGGCGCTTACATGAGCTCGCCTTTCCTGGCGCAGTACGGGCAGACATTCGGCGACAAAGAAGCCTTCGACGATGTAGCCAACCAGCTTATCCTGCTCGAGAAGCACACCCGCGATGCCAAAACCGGCCTGCTCTACCACGGCTGGGACGAAAGCCGGCTGCAGCCCTGGGCGAATCGACAGACAGGCACTTCACCGAACTTCTGGGGCCGCGCCATGGGCTGGTATGCCATGGCACTGGTAGATGCGCTCGACTACTTCCCGCAGGACCATCCGAAGCGCAACGACATCATTGCCATCCTGCAGCGCCTCGCGCCGGCCTTGCAAAAGTACCAGGACCCCAAAACAGGGCTGTGGTACCAGGTGGTAGACCAGGGCAACCGCCAGGGCAACTACCTCGAAGCCTCCGCCTCCAGCATGTTTGTCTATGCCCTGGCGAAAGGAGCCAACAAAGGCTACCTCGACAAGAGCTTCCGCCAGGTGGCCGAGAAAGGCTACAAAGGCCTGGTGGATAACCTCGTGAAAGTAAACAAAGCCGATGGCGAAGTAAACCTGACACAGGTATGCGCCGTGGCGGGGTTGGGAGCCGGCCGCGATGGCTCTTTTGAATACTACGTGAACGAGAAAATCCTCACCGACGACCCCAAAGGCACGGGTCCTTTTATCTTAGCAAGTCTAGAATTAAACCGATAGCTTTTCCAAGCATGAAACGAAAGTTCACACTGAACAAAAACACCAATTTCCTGGCAGCCCTGCTGGCGCTGCTGGTACTGACAGGCAGTTGCACAAGCAAAACCGCCCAGAAAGCCACCGAAGAAGACCCCTGGAAAGAAATGGAGCAGGTGCGCAAACTCATCAAAGCGCCCACCTTTCCGAACCGCGACTTCCTGATTACCAGTTACGGTGCCGTAGAAGGCGGTAAAGTAAAGAACACCGAAGCCTTCAAAAAAGCCATCCAGGCCTGCCACGACAGCGGCGGCGGACGTGTGGTGGTGCCAAACGGCACCTTCCTGACAGGCGCCATTCACCTGAAAAGCAACGTGAACCTGCACCTGCAGGACAACGCCACCATCCTCTTCAGCCCCGATGCCGAAGATTACCTGCCCATGGTGTTTACCCGCTGGGAAGGCATGGAACTGATGAATTACTCGCCGTTTATCTACGCCTACAAGCAGGAGAACATCGGCATCACCGGCAACGGCACCCTCGACGGCGGCTCCAACAACAACGCCTGGTGGAACTGGAACGGCGCCCCCCGCTACGGCTGGAAAGAAGGTATGCCTAAACAAACTCCCGCCCGTGCGCAGCTGCAGAAGCAGAACCTGGACGATGTTCCTCCGCGTGAACGCATTTACGGTCCCGGCTATTACCTGCGTCCGCAGTTTGTGCAGCCCTACGACTGCAAGAATGTGGTTATCAGCGGCATCAAGATGATAAACTCGCCTATGTGGAATCTCAACCCGGTGCTGTGCGAGAATGTGACTATTGAAAAAGTGCGCATCATCTCCCTCGGCCCGAATAACGACGGGTGCGACCCCGAGTCCTGCAAAAACGTGCTCATAAAAGACTGCTACTTCGACACCGGCGACGACTGCATCGCCATCAAATCAGGCCGTAACAACGACGGCCGACGCATAGCCCGTCCGGCAGAAAACCACATTATCGAAGGCTGCGAAATGAAAGAAGGCCACGGCGGCGTGGTAATCGGCAGCGAAATCTCCGGCGGTGCCCGTAATATCTGGTCCCAAAACCTGGTGATGGACAGCCCACAACTCGACCGCGTGCTCCGCATTAAAACCAGCTCGCAGCGCGGCGGCACCATCGAAAACATTTACATGCGCAACGTGAAAGTAGGCACCTACAAAGAAGCCGCCGTGAAGTGCAACATGTTCTACGAAGAGCCCGGCCAGCACATGCCGGTTATCCGCAACGTGTTGGTAGAGAATATGGTGGTGGAGAACGGCGGCAAATATGCCGTGATGGTACGCGCTTACGAAGAGTCGCCGGTAGAAAACCTGCGCCTGGTGAACTGCACCATCAACGGCGTGGAGCAAGCCCTGAGCATCGACCACGTAAAGGACATGAAGCTCATCAACACCAAAATCAACGGCAAAACCTACGACTCCAACAACGTAACGGCTACCACTCAGCCTTAAAAAGCTTTGCTGCAGCTGTCACCATAGCCTCTGCTTCAGTTCCGGAGTCGCTGGTGCGAGCTTGCAGCCCGTACCGATGTTGCGATTACTTAAAAAAGTACGAGCTACAAGCTCGCACCAGCGAAGGTAATAAAATTCCAGATTTGCCGGAGGACAAGCAACCAGGTATCAAAAGACCTCGCAGTGTGCGCAGCTCCTGCGAGTGTCTGGCTGCAGCAACATAACGAATAGCAACGCTATAAAAGATAACCAAATGAAAAAACTAACCACCTTCGGCCGTGCCGCCCTGCTGGCATCCTCCCTGTTTTTCTCGAATCAACTGGCGGCACAGCAGTTGGCTTTTCCGGGAGCGGAAGGCTTTGGCCGCTTTGCCACCGGAGGCCGCGGCGGCGAAGTCTACCACGTCACCAACCTCAACGACAGCGGCCCCGGCTCGTTTCGCGATGCGGTGAGCAAGCCGAACAGAACGGTGGTATTCGATGTGGGTGGCGTGATAAAGATTGATTCCCGCATCGTCGTTTCTCCGAACGTTACGATTGCCGGTCAGACTGCTCCCGGTGATGGTATCACGATTTACGGCAACGGCCTTTCTTATACTAACGCCAACAACAGCATCACCCGCTATATCCGGGTGCGGATGGGCAAAATAGGAGAGAAGGGCAAAGATGCGGTAGCCCTTGCCACAGGCAACGACATGATGTTCGACCACATGTCCATCTCCTGGGGTAAAGACGGTACCTTCGACCTGAACGGAGACGTGAAGAATGTAACGCTGCAGAATTCCATCATCAGCCAGGGCCTGCACACGCACTCCACGGGCGGACTGGTACAGTCAACAGGTGGTGTTTCGTTGCTCCGCAACCTGTACATCGACAACCACACCCGTAACCCAAAAGTGAAAGGCATCAACCAGTTTGTGAACAACGTGATTTACAACTGGGAAGTAGGCGCCTATATTCTGGGTGGTTCTGCCGGTCGTTCCGATGCCAACATCGAGAATAATTACTTTATTGCCGGACCGGGTTCAAAAGAAACACCACCCTTCACCAGGGCCACCGAAACGTTCCACCTGTACGCCCAGAACAACCTGTTCGACGCGAACCTGAATGGCAAACTGGACGGAACCGAAATACCAATTGCCGAGTACGGCCCGGTAACCTGGAAGCAGCAGGCTTTTGATTTTCCAAAAGTAACACTGCTTACGCCGCAACAGGCCTACGAGTTTGTGGTAGCCAAAGCAGGGGCCTCCCTTCGCCGCGACGAAGTTGACAAGTTCCTGATCGACGAACTGACTTCGCTCGGCACTAAAGGCAAAACAATCAGCGACGAAATGAGCCTGCCAACCAAAGGGCCAGGTGTGGTAAAAGGCGGCAAAGCGCTCGCAGACACCGACCGCGACGGCATGCCGGATGCGTGGGAAAAGAAAAACAAGCTCAACCCGAAAGACCCGAAAGACGGCAGCATCATCGGCCAAGACGGCTACTCTAATCTGGAGAGGTATCTGAACAGCCTGGTTGGCAATGGCGCGGTGATGTAGGTAGTTAATAATTGCTGTTCAGGACATCCGTGTCCTGAACTAAATCTGGTGCGGACATCCGTGTCCGCGTGCGTATCGAAGTGCTGAATTGAAAGGGGACACGGATGTCCCCATCAGGAAACTTCCGGACAGAAGATGCCCGGAAGAGCAAAAAGAGCAAACTAAAGTAAGTACTGTCATTTCGACCGCAGGGAGAAATCTGGTTTATACCATTACCTGCTGTTATTCCTGATTTCTCCCTGCGGTCGAAATGACAAAATATGTAAGTTAACTTGAGGTAATCAAGAATAAGAATCCATTATCGCCTGAATTAAACCAGGCACTCCTAACACAGTAAAAATTTATTATGAAATTAAACAGGTTTACTTTTTTTCTGGTGCTCTTCGCGCTGCCGGTTCTGAGCCAGGCGCAGCAGTCTGATGTCGGGAAGCTGAACGCGAAGGTGAAGCAGCAGCAGAATGTTTTTACATTTTCTACCGACAAAGCCGAGGTGCAGCTCGAGTTCTGTACGCCGGAAATGGTCCGCATCCGCACGAGCTGGGACAGGCAGTTTGAGCCGAACGAAAAATACATGGTGGTTAACTATACCTGGGGACCGCTGAAGGTAGATGTGAAAAGCAAAAAAGGAAACTACACCCTCAGCACCGACAGGTTGGACGTACGGGTAAACGGTTCGCCCTTCACCATCGAAATAGCCAATAAAGAAGGCGACATCCTGACGACGGAATCTTTCGCAAACGGTGGTGCCTATAAAAACGGAAAGGCAGTTGGAGCCCGTAAACAGCTGATGCCCGACGAGCACTTCTTCGGCTTTGGCGAGCGCATGGATTTTACTGACCAGCTTGGCAAAGAAGTGAACCTGAATGTGGGCAGAGGCAAGTTAAAGCCGCACATCATTGGCGCCTACAACATCATGGAAGCCAACTACGCCCCGGTGCCCTTCTTCATGAGCACACGAGGATACGGCATCTTTCTGCACAATTCCTATGCCACCCGCTGGGACCTCGGCAACTCCGACAACCGCTCCTACGCCTTCGAAGCTAAAGACGGCGAGTTGGATTACTATTTCATTTACGGTCCTGACTTTTCGACTATCCTCGGCCACTACACATCCCTTACCGGGAAAGCGCCGCTGCTGCCACGTTTTGCGCACGGCCTGCATGTGGGTACTTACAGCGGCGGCACCTGGGGCCACACCGAAAATGCTTCGACCGAATACGTGGTGGAGCTGGCCCGCAAGTACAAAGCCATGGGCATTCCCATCGACATCCTGCACCTCGACTCCACCTGGCGCATGTTCGGTAAAAGCGGAGGTAATGGCGCTACTTCTTATGAGTGGCGCGAGAACATGAAGCAGCCTGAGCGTATGTTCGAGCAGCTCTACGCCATGAACCTGAACATGGTGGGCCTCCACATCCGCGGCCGTTATGATAATGGCATGCAAACTGATTTGCTTGACCAGGCACGTGCCAAAGGAATGGTTTACCCGGAAGAAACCAACCCGGGCGAGTTCGTGAATTTCTTTGATGAAAAGGCGGTAGACTGGTGGTGGGACAACGCCGTGATGAAGATTGCTTCTATTGGTGCCAAATTCCTGAAAACAGACGAAGGCAGCGCCTTTGGCCGCGAAGCGAACGAAAGCAAGAAAGTAGGCCCGACCAGCCCCGAAGCACAAAAGCTGCACAACATCTTCCCGATTGCCTATGCCAAAGCACCTTACGAGAAGTTCAGCAAGTACAACAACATGCGCGGCATGAACCACACCCGCGAGGGCTATGCCGGCATCCAGCGCTACCCGTTTATCTGGGCAGGCGATTGGCCGAGCGAGTGGCAGTATTTTGCACCGGTTATTAAAGCAGGCATCAACATGGGCCTCTCCGGCGTGAGCTACTGGACACACAACATGGGCGGCTTCGAGCACAAAGCAGACCCGGAACTCTACATCCGCTGGGTGCAGTTCGGTATGTTCAGCCCCGTTGCCCACGTGTTCGGCATGGACCACCCCGGCTACAAAGAGCCCTGGAACTACGGCGAAGAAGCGCTGGCTAACTTCAGGAAATACGACCTGCTGCGCTACCGTCTCATCCCTTACATTTACAGCAGCGCCTTCCAGACCTATAAAACAGGTGTGCCCATCATGCGGGCGCTGGTGATGGAGCATCAGAAAGACGTGAACACTTACGCCGTGGATGACCAGTACATGTTCGGCGACAACATCCTGGTGGCTCCTGTTACGACGAAAGAAGCCCAGACCCGCGTGGTATACCTGCCGGAAGGGGAGTGGGTAGAGTACTGGACCGGCAAAACCTACCAAGGCAAAAAGCACTACAACATCGTGTCGCCACTCGACCAGCTGCCGATCTTCGTAAAAGCAGGCGCCATTATCCCGATGCAGGAAGAAGTGCAGTACGACAACCGCAAACCGTATGGCGACATCACTTTCGATATTTACCCCTCCGGTACCTCCTTCTTTGATTTATTTGAAGACGATGGTATAAGTGAAAAGTACAAAGAAGGCGGCTACAGTATTACTGCAGTAGCCTCCACAGCCTCTGCACAAGGTACAAACGTGAAGATAGGCGCTGCCAAAGGCAACTACCAGGTACCGGAAAGAAACTACATCCTGAAAGTGCACCAGGAGAAAGCGCCTGCCAGCGTGCAGATGGGCAGCAGCAAAGTCGCCACGACCACCGCAGCCAAATTTGCAGATGTCAGCACCACCGGCTGGTACTACGACCAGGAGGCCAAGGTGCTGTGGGTGAAAACTCGCAAGGCAGCCAACGAAGAAGCTAATGTGAGCATCATGTTTTAATATTTAAAAAAACTACTTCAAGTTTAGCGCAGCGTAACTTGGAGCTTATTAATAAAGCAAGTTTTCAACTTGCGTGAAAATGAAAACAGAAAGATTTAGCCACGAAAGCTGAAAGCTTTCCGGATGAAAGCTCCAGGTTACGCTACGCTAAACCTGAAGCAGTGACGTATAGATTTTTAACCACCCCTGTCTTTTCTGAACCATAAGCATCCGGAGAGGCAGGGGTTTATTTTTCAACTATTATGAAACAGGCCTTAACTCTTTTAGCGGCAGCTATTTTCGCCTTCGGTGTCTACACCGCCCAGGCGCAGCAACAACTGGAAACGGGCAAAAACATGCCCAACGAGTGGATAGACAAGGACACGGGGCACAAAGTCATCAAACTTACCCGCAATCCCGGCAGCAACCGCAGCTTCTACTTCCATAACAATCCTTTCCTGAAGCAACAGAAGCAGGAGGGGGATAAGATGGTGTACTACAACACCGATGCCAGCGGCAAAACCAACCTGTACGCCGTCAACCTGAAGACGTTGAAAACGGAGCAGCTGACCAAAGATGCTACGGGAGCGAAAGGCGAGATTCTGGCACCAAAACACAGGGAAGTCTTTTACCAACGCAACGACAGCATCTTCGCCACGCATGTTGATAATAAAAACACACGTTTAGTATTCGTGTTGCCGGCAGGTAAAGGTGCCAGCATTTCGACCATCAACGCCGATGAAACCGTTTTAGGTGGTAGCTATGCCGGACCGGAGAAAGCAGAAATCTATGCCAAGTATCCTGAGAAGAGCGATTACTTCTCACGCATCTTCGAAGCTAAAATACCACACACGCTCTTTACTGTTAACCTGAAGACGGGGGAGATGAAGGACATCCACCAGGAAAATACCTGGCTTGGCCACATCCAGTTCTCGCCCACCGACCCTAACCTGCTCATGTTCTGCCACGAAGGCCCCTGGCACAAGGTAGACCGCATCTGGACCATCAACCTGAAAAACAACGAGGTGAAAAAGATGCACACCCGCACCATGGACATGGAAATTGCCGGCCACGAATTCTTCAGCCGTGACGGAAAAACCATCTGGTTCGACCAGCAAAAGCCCAAAGGCGAAACCTTCTTCCTGACCGGTACCGACATAGCCACCGGCAAGCAGACAACGTACAAGCTCGACCGAAACGCCTGGTCCATACACTTCAACATCTCGCCCGACCAGAAACTCTTCGCCGGCGACGGCGGCGATCCGGGCCAGGTAGCCAAAGCCCCGGACGGCATGTGGATTTACCTGCTTCGTCCTGAAGGCGACCGCCTGAAGCCCACACGCCTGGTGAACATGAAAAACCACGGTTATAAACTGGAGCCAAACGTGCACTTTTCGCCGGACGGCAAATGGATTATCTTCCGGGCAAACTTCGAAGGCGAGTCACAGGTGTATGCTGTGGAGATTGAGAAGAGTAAAAACAGGAAAGCTGCTCAGAAGTAACTTTCCTATACCCACAAAGCAAAAGTGCCCGATATTAATCCTGTTGCAGGATTAATATCGGGCACTTTGTTATGCTGCACCTCCCTCCATAGCCTCACACGTTACTACATTTGCACCAGCCATTCGTACGGGCAGGTCTTGCACCTGCCCAATCGTGCACCGACAATTGTTCCAAATCAGACCTTCTGGTACCAAACCAGAAATAATAAGGGCAAAGGCAATGGTGACTTGCACAGCATATAATAGCTGTCTGCCTTAGCTACACGAGCATTAACTCTTCTTCTCCTCCAGCATCTTCTTCAGCTTAATTACCTCCACGCCTGCATCAATCACAGAGCCCACGCCATGCTTTTCGTTCGGACGGGCAGGGCGGGTGTAGTAGAAAACAAGGTCGTTGCGGATGCCGGTGCCTACGCAGATATCTTTTACCTGGCCGTCGGCTTCAATCATTTCCTTTTTCAGGGCATCCCAACCGGTAAGGGCAACGGAAGCGTAGCGCTTGTCGAGCCAGCCTTCGTTAATAGCTTTGGCAATGCCCTGCACCACCATGGCGGAGAAAGAAGTTTCGGCGTAGGAGTCGGGTTTATCAATCAACTGGTGCCACAGCCCTTTCTCATCCTGGTAGCGGGAGAGGTTAATCAGCTGCTTCTGCAGGTTGTTGATAACGTCCTGGCGCTTGGGGTGGTCTTTGGGCAGGTAGGAGAGGAGGTGCGTCTGGGCCAGGATAATCCAGCCGTTGCTGCGGCCCCAGTGCGCCACACCGTTCTTTTGGTTGTCGCTGTAGTAGCAGTGGTAATAGATGCCTTTGTCGGGGTGCCAGAGGTACTTGTCGAAGCTCAGGATTTGGTGCACGGCATCGTCGAAATACTTCCGGTCGCCGGTCAGGTTACCCATGCGCGCCAGGAAGGGCACACTCATGTAAAGGTCATCGGCCCACAGCGTCATCTCCTGCGGAAACTTGCGCACCAGCGTTTTGTCCTGGAGGCGGTCCTGCCGTTCGGTGATGTGGCGGGCGGTCAGGTCGATGTATTCTTTGTACTCCTTCCGCTTCTCACGTTTATACACTTCTATCACACTGGCGCCCATGGCTCCGCAATCGTCGAGCTCCTGCATTGTCCAGAGCTGCCCGAAAGGGTACTGGTGGTGTTTGCGGTCGCCTTTGAAACGCTTCTGGAAGAACTTGTAGTTATCAAACCCAAAGGCGACATGCTTCTTGGCATAATCGGCATATTTTTTCTCGTTCAGGAAATCGGCCAGATGGAGCATGGCCATGTTTACAACGCCATTGGTATAGTGCCACTCCCCGTACTTGCTGCTGAATTTTGCTTCACGGTTTTTAGGAATGTCTCCTGTTGTGGCATATAGTTTCCCGTTCTCTTCGTCTACAAACTGAAACGTAGCTTCTTTCAGAATGTAATCGGCTACCTTGCGGATTACCTGCTCGTCTTCGGCAGTAGAGCTTTGCTGCGACTGTGCCGGCACTGTGAAGCCTGTAGCAAACAACACAGCGGCAAAGGCAGCCATGAAAAATTGATGTAAGGATTTGTTTATCATTTCTGCTGATTGGGTAATGAACTAATATTTGTTAACAGCAGCAGTATAATACATTTTTTTGAGAAAGCTATCCTGTGGTGTAGGGTGGGGGAGGTGCAGAGACAATGGTGGCAGCTGCAGAGAAGCTAAACAAGCGTATTTTACTCCCCCAGCAAATCGGGGCGGCGTTGTTTGGTGCGCTGGATGGCTTGCTCAAAGCGCCATTCTTCTATTTTCGGCTGGTCGCCGGAGAGGAGGATGTCGGGTACTTTCAGGCCTTTGTAGTCTGCGGGGCGGGTGTAGACAGGAGGGGCCAGCAGGCCGTCCTGAAAGGAGTCGGTGAGGGCGGAGGATTCGTCGTTGAGTACGCCGGGGATGATGCGGATGATGGCGTCTGCCAGTACGGCTGCACCTAATTCGCCGCCGGAGAGTACGTAGTCGCCGATGCTGATTTCGTGGGTAACAAATTGCTGGCGCACGCGCTCATCTACGCCTTTGTAGTGGCCGCAGAGGATGATGACGTTGTTCAGGAGCGAGAACTGGTTTACCAACTGCTGGTTCAGTGTCTGCCCGTCCGGGGTCATGTAGATGACGGCATCATAGTTGCGTTCGGCCTTGAGGGCAGAGATGCATTTATCGATGGGCTCAATCATCATCACCATGCCGGCGCCGCCGCCAAAAGCGTAGTCGTCTATCTGGCCGTATTTGTTAATGGCAAATTTGCGGAGGTCGTGGAGGTGAATCTCCACCAGGTTCTTTTGCTGCGCCCGTTTTACGATGGAATGGCTGAAAGGACTTTCAAGCAGGTCGGGTTGGCAGGTAATAATATCAAAACGCATGTGCTATTCCGTCTCCTCTTCCTCGTCCTGGTCGTCGGGGGTGCCCGGTTGGGTGTATACTTCCAGCAGACCTTCCGGAAGCGTTACATACAGTATTTTGGCTTCGTGGTCGGCGCGCATGTTAATGTCGTCAATCACCGGTACCAGCATTTCCTGGTCCAGGTAATCCATGGCCATCAGCTGTTGCTGGGGCATGTCGTAAAATTCTTTTACCGTGCCCAGCTTGCCATGATTTTCGTCTACTACCTGGTATCCGATTACTTCATGGAAGTAAAACTGGTCCTCGTCGAGTTCCGGAAGTTCGTCGAGGGGGAGGTACAGGGCAGTATTGCGCAGTTTCTCGGCCTGTTCGATGGTCTTAATGTCTTCGAACTGGATGATACAACGGCCTTTCTGCTGCGGCTCCAGACGGTCAATAAAAAAAGGAATCAGCCTTCCTCCCTGTTCGAGAAAGACTGATTCCAGATCATCGTAATCTTCGGGATAGTCTACGTCAAAAAACGCAACTACTTGCCCCTTGGTGCCATGGGTTTTGACGATATAGCCTAACTGAAAGCAGTCATCAATGTTCATGGCGCTGTAATTTATGCTTGTTCTTCAGAAGCAGTTTCGCCTTCGGCAGAAGCCTCACCTTCGGTTGCTGCAGGAGCAGGAGCGTTAGCGGCCGCTTTCTCAGCTTCACGCTGACGGATAGCTTCAGCACGTGCTTCTTTTACTTTGGTTTCAGCATCGAACGCAGCTTTACGGGCAGCCTCTTTAGCAGAACCTAAAGCAGTACGCTTGCTTTCGATTTTAGCTTGTTTCTCTTGTTTCCACTGGTCCAGACGGGAATCAGCAGTAGCCTGATCGATAGCGCCTTTGATTACACCAATCTGCAGGTGTCTTCTGTAAAGTACGCCGGTGTAAGAAAGCATTGCTTTTACCGTGTCGGTAGGCTGTGCACCGTTCATTAACCACTGGAAGGCTTTGTCCTCGTCGAAGTTAATAGAAGCAGGGTTTGTATTTGGGTCGTAAGTACCCAGTTTTTCAATAAAGCGACCATCACGTGGTGCTCTGGCGTCAGCTACAACGATATCGTATTTAGCTGCTTTTTTGCGGCCTCTGCGGGCCAGTCTGATTTTAACTGCCATTTTGTTATTTAAATAAATAAGTCGGCGGAACCCGTCCGCCATTTTTTAGAACCGCAAAGGTAGTGCGCTTTATTTAAATATACAAAAATAATAGACAACATGAAGTGTAATTACTTATCTCCAATTGCAATTTCAGTTTCAGGTGTTAAATGAGAAACGCACTCAACAGCAGAGGCTGTGGTGGCAGGTGCAGCAAATAAAAAAGCCCTCGCGGGGAGGGCTTTTCAAATGTTTAGGCAGCCTGTTGTGACTGTTGCTCCGGTACGGCAGCTATTTTTGCTTTCTTCAGCTTGATAATATTCAGCTTATCCAACGTCCAGATAACAGGCCAGGTCGGATCTACTTCCCACCATCTTACACCAAAGTTAACGCGGTTAGGCAGCTTGTGGTGGTTGTTCTGGAAAAGCTCGCCACCGGTCAGGAAGTCGAAGAAAAGCGAGTTTCTGGATTTATCGTTGTTGTCGAAGTTTTGATAGCCGTACTTGTGGCCGCTCCAGTTTACGATTGCGCCGTGTACCGGACCCATCAGGAAGTGGAGGGGCAGCAACAGGTACATCCACCAGGCTGTAGCAAAGTTGATGTAGAACAGCACGTAAAAGGTACCCCAGAAAATACGGGAATACCAGGAGTCGCCGATGTTTTCGATAAAACGCCACACCGGGTAGTCGCCATCGAACCGGCGCTCGGGCTCCACGCGGTTGTGCAGCACGTTGTTATAAATTTCTTTTGTCTTCCACATCATCGTAAACGCGTTGTTCGAGAAATGCGGTGAGTGCGGATCGCGTTCGGTATCGGAGAACGCGTGGTGCATGCGGTGCAGGACGGCATAGGCCCTTGGTGATAAGAAGGAGGAACCTTGGGCAAGGTAAGTGAGCAGGAAAAATGCCTTCTCCCAAAACGGGTTCATGGTGAACATTTTATGTGCTGCATACCGGTGCAGGTAAAACGTCTGAACGAACAGCGAGAGGTACCAATGCACTACAAAGAATACTAGAATGGCCATTTAATAAATAATAAAGATTTTTTAACAGTAATTTCATGGCAGCATGTTCAACATGGAATGCTGTTCAGGCTGCAAAATTACAATACGTTTTAATAGTAAAGTAGATTGGCCCCTACAAAAGTTCAGAAAGTGACGAAAATCATTTTTTTTACTGCTATATATGCTTGTTCAGATCTGTTTCCGGAAGGCAGCCCAGACGGCAGTTTCAGGAGGGGGAGCAGTTACTTGTATGGGTGTTTTAAGCGTGGGATGTTCGAACTCCAGTTGCCGGGCATGCAGCGCGATACTTTTGTCTGGCAGCGGTTGTTTGGCGCCATATTTCAGGTCGCCGATGATCGGGCAGCGCATGGAGGCCAATTGTACCCGTATCTGATGCGGCCTTCCGGTTACGGGGTTCACTTCGAGTAAATATTTCTCGTTCTGGTGGCTCAGCAGGCGGTAACTGAGCTCGGACCGCAGCCCCTGTGGGTTCGCTTTGGCAAATGCCTTGGTCACGTTTCGGGCAGTGTCTTTTACCAGCCAGTGCACCAGTGTCTGCTGCTCGGCAGGTGGCCGCTGCTGCACCAGTGCCCAATAGGTTTTATGCGTTTTGCGGCTCTTGAACAGCTCATTGAGGCGGGCAAGCGCTTTGGACGTTTTCGCCAGCACCACCACACCGCTCACCGGCCGGTCGAGGCGGTGCACCACCCCAATGAAAACGTTTCCCGGCTTGTTGTATTTATGTTTGATATATTCTTTGGCCACCTCCGCCAGCGGCTTGTCGCCCGTTTCGTCTCCGTGCACCAGCATACCGGCAGGTTTGTTTACTACAAGCAGGTGGTTGTCTTCGAAGAGAACGTCGAGCATAGTTTGGGAGTTTGGGAGTTTGAGAGGTAGAGAGGTAGAGAGGTAGAAATTTTGTAGGGGGTGAAGATTTTCAACCCTTTCACGATCCACAGACAAACCAGAAATTACACATCCTAATCCTATTAATCCACTAATCTGATTAATCCTGGTTCAGACAAACAAATTTCTTTCTGCGCCTGCCACCATTGCCTCTGCTGTTTTGTCTGAACCTTTGATTTACGGTGATTATTTTGATTTCTTTGATTTTCTGTTTGTCTGAATCAGGATTTAAAGAATTTTTGGATTTACAGGATTAGATTGTCTGAGCAATCTGTCTGAACAAGATTAAGAAGATTTAAGGAATAGTAGGATTGGTTGGATTTTCCTGTAGTTCGTGCAGGAGATGCGGGTACCGCGTCTCTACAGCCGTACCGTTAACCGCTATACCTCTCTGTTACAGGGTTGAAGATTTTAACCCCTACATGTTCACCACCTCTCTACCTCTCTACCTCTTAAACTCCCAAACTCCCAAACTTCAATACGCTTCTTTCTCGTTGGGGAAATCCTGGCTTTTTACGTCGGCGATGTAGTTGGTTACTGCTTCGGTCATGATGCCGTGCAGGTCGGCGTAGCGGCGCAGGAAACGGGGCTTGAATTCTTTGTTGATGCCCAGCATGTCGTGTACCACCAGCACCTGCCCGTCTACGTGCGGACCGGCCCCGATGCCGATGACCGGGATATTCAGGGTGTCGGCTACCTGTTTGGCCAGGTTAGAAGGGATTTTTTCCAGTACGATGGCAAAACAGCCCAGGTCTTCGAGCAGCTTGGCGTCGTCGATCAGTTTCTGGGCTTCGGCTTCTTCTTTTGCCCGAACCGAGTACGTGCCAAATTTATAAATAGACTGCGGCGTGAGCCCCAGGTGTCCCATCACTGGTACCCCGGCACTTAGAATACGCGTAACAGATTCTTTTATTTCCTGGCCACCTTCCAGCTTTATGCCATGTGCGCCCGATTCTTTCATGATGCGGATAGCGGAGCGGAGCGCTTCGGAGGAGTTGCCCTGGTAGGAGCCAAAAGGAAGGTCTACCACCACAAAGGCTCGATCCACGCCTCTTATCACAGAAGCGGCATGGTAGATCATCTGGTCCAGCGTGATGGGCAGGGTAGTCTCGTGGCCAGCCATTACATTAGAAGCAGAGTCGCCTACCAGCAGCACATCAATTCCGGCGGCATCCAGGATCGAGGCCATGGAATAATCGTAGGCGGTAAGCATCGAAATTTTTTCGCCCCGCTCTTTCATGTTCTGGAGCTGGTGCGTGGTTACTCTTTTAATATCGCTTTTATGTACTGACATGGGGTATGCTTTAAATGTGCTGTAAAAGTATAAAAAACTAAAAATAAAACAGCCACATGCACGCATGTGGCTGTTTTATTTTTAGCGGTTCCAGCCGCTTCGGTTCCGCGTCAGCTTCAGGTCCTGGAGCAGCGAGGAGCGGGCGTTGATGGTAAGGTTGTAGCCCCGTGCAAACCCGAACGGTATCCAGGAAATGCTCATGTCCCAGCAGTGCAGGTCGCGGTGGATGTTGATGTTACCCATCGAAATGTTTTTGTTCGTAAAGTCGTAACCGGTGCTTAGTTGTATCTTCCACTTATCGGTCAGGTTCAGCGAGCCGCTCATGTCCAGCGCTTTTACGAGCTGCCCTTCTACCAGCGGCGAAAACCGGGTGTAGTACAAGGAGAAGTTGGTGCTCAGTGTCCACGGAATTTTAAAGTCGACATAAGACGGCAGCATGGGCGTTTGATCATGCTCGAGTGCCGGTATGTTGGTGGGGGCGGCCGTCTCCGAACTGCCAAACGACTCCGGCGTTAGGCTTAACCCTGCAGACAAACCGGCACTGACAACACGCGGAAACGTATAGCTGTCAATCGGCCTGCCTTCGGCATTTACCCGGTAAGGGTTTAGAGTAGAGTTAAAGTTAACGTTGATGATCTTGAACAGGCGCGTGTTCATGTTCAGGTTAATGTTGGCCAGCTTGAACGAGTCGGCGGCAAAGTTGTAGGAACTGCTGGCGCTCAGGTTGTCGATCAGGCTTACCTTCTCAAAGGCTTTGGCGCCCGTGGTGTCTGTTTTAGACTTTACCTTCATCTCCACGTTGTTGGTAACGCCAAAGGTCATGGCGCTCTGCAGACCGCCCTGCGGAGCATTGGGGTAGCGCAGTAACCGGCCGATAATTGGCTGGTTTGTTCCTTCCACTACGCCTACCTGGGTGGTCTGGAAATAATTAAAGCTATCGCCTAAATAGTTCGGCGAGAAACTGTAGCCAATCGTGGGGCGCATCACGTGCCGGATGGCTTCTACCTTGTTGCCCTTTATCGGTAACGTTCCGTAAATGGTAGTGCTAAGCGAGGCACCGCCACTGTAGGTATAGGTGCGGCCAAATCCGGCAGTGTCAACCGAAACCGTATTAGCATCCGGGTTATAGGTATAGGAAAACCGCTGGCCTGACCAGTTTTCGGCATAGCTCAAACTTGGCGTCAGGTTAAAGTGGCGCAGTACCTTATAATTACCCAGACCAATGCTGAAGTTATGTGCCGCACTCCAGCGTCCGTTGCGCCATAACTCCCCGATGTTATTAAAATCAACCGGAATAGTTCTGGAAGTATCAGCAGCCCCAGCTACATTTATCTGGATACTCCTGCCATCCGGTAGCCGTGCCGTTACAACATTTGGTCTGGCATTAACTATGTTCGATATCTGGTTCTGAAAGTTGACACCATAGCCAAACGTAAATTTCTCATACCATCTGCCGGTCGGTGTATTGTTTGTCAGCAGCTCGTACAGGCTCATCTGGGTCATGGAGAGGTTGGCCGTAGGATTAAAGTTATATACATTCCCACCATTTTGTTGGCCAAAGGTAAGGGCGGTGCTGTAGCTGAAAGGCGTATTCTGTATAACTTTCTGGTAAGAAATACTGGAGTTCAGGGTAGGCGCCTGGTAGCGGGCCGTGCTTACATAGTTAATACGGTTATATAAGGAACTACCTGCATTCACGCTGGCGGAGAACCGGCCCCTGCCGGGCTTCTGTACCGGGCTGTGTCGCCAGTTTATCCAGATAGAGCGGGTAGTAGGAGGTAAAGGTATGCCGGCGCCTGCTTCTCTTGTTCTCTCAATGTCGGCTTCATCGTTCTTGAAATAATCGTAGGAGAAGCCAAAGCCGCCCTGGTAGGAGTAGCGTTTAAAATAGGTGCTGCTCAGGTCTGCTTTGTAGCCGCCAAGGGAGTAAACATCGCCGGTTATTTTGGCATCTACATAATCGTTCAGTGCAAAGTAATAGCCGCCGCCGCTCAGGAAAAAGCCCCGCGCCCTGTTCTCGCCAAAAGTAGGAATGATTACACCCGACGCCCGCTTTTCTTTTGGTGTAGGAAACAAACCAAACAGGAAGCCCACCGGCAACGGAATATCTCCGATTACCAGGTTAAACGGCCCCGACATTACTTTGGAATCCGGGATGGCTTTTATTTTGGTGGCGTTGATAAAGAAGTGCGGATGCTCCAGGTCGCAGGTGGTGTAGCGGGCATGCAGGCCGAAGAACTCATTCTGCTCGTTCCGCTTCACCACTTCGGCATGAATGTAGCCCTCGCCCTGCTGGGTAACTACATTGGCAATCCGGCCCCGTTTGCTTTTAAAGTTGTAGGCAATATCTTTTGCCGCGAAACTCTGGCCGGCATCTGTAAACACGGGTACGCCAACCTCGTTGCCGGTAGAGTCGATGACCGGTTTGGCAGAGAGCACGTTGGTTTCGTAGTTGATCTGGATATAGGCTGCTTCCAGTTTTATCTGGCCGTATTCAATCTGGGCTTTTCCGTATAAATGCGCAATTTTCTGATCGGCTTCCAGCACAATGGAATCGGTGGCAGAATATTTGATGGTGGTGGCAATGGCGCCTTTCGGAGCAGCCAGTGCAACAGAGTCTGTGGTGGCAGCAGGAATGGTATCCTGCGGTGTAGTTACAGGCAAAGGCGCCGTTTGCCCCAGGGTTGCCAGGGGAAAAAGGAGAACGAATTGCAGCAGCAACAGGCAGGGACGGATTATTTTATAACGCAACTTCTTCTGACTTCCCTAAAGTTTTACTTAATTTGTACAAAGTTATTGTTTTAGCTTTTAACTACGAAGGTTGTGAGAAATATTGTTGCTGTTTCGTCTCTTGTTCTCTTATTTTTATTATGTACTTCCGGTAAACTGGAGTATCGCAAGGCTTACAAGGTCCGGACGGTGGTGATTGATGCCGGTCATGGAGGAAAAGATGTAGGGTGTAACGGGAAAGTTTCGCATGAGGCGGACATCGCGTTGCAGCTGGCCCTGCAGGTAGGAAACCTGATCGAAAAGAATCTGCCCGATGTAAAAGTAGTGTATACCCGCAAAACCGATCACTTTGTCGAACTGATAGACCGGGCCGGTATCGCCAATAAGAACAATGCCGATCTGTTCATCTCCATCCACCTGAATTCAGGTCCTGCTGCCGCTTACGGTACCGAGACCTACACCATGGGACTGCAGAAGTCGGAGGGGAACCTGCTGGTGGCCAAACGCGAAAACTCCGTAATCCTGCAGGAAGACAACTATAAAGAAAACTATAACGGATTTGATCCGAACTCGCCGCAGAGCCACATCCTGTTTGCCCTGCACCAGAGTGCCTATATCGATAACAGCCTGCGCTTCGCCGGAAAAGTGGAGCGGGAGTTTAAACAGAAGGTGGGCCGTAATAGCCGGGGCGTAAAACAGGCACCTTTCCTGGTGTTATGGAAGTCCTTTATGCCGAGTGTGCTCATTGAATGCGGTTTCCTGACAAATCCGAACGAAGAAAAATTTCTTAACGATAAGTCGGGGCAATCGTATATGGCATCAGGTATATACCGTGCTTTCAGGGAGTATAAAGACGAACTTGAAGCCATGAATTAAGCTTAAAGAAAACCCCTACGTGAGAGTTTCAAAAGAAATTAAAGTCGCGCTGCTCGGATTAGCAGCACTTATCATACTGTACTTCGGATTTTTGTACCTGAAAGGTGCCCCTTTTTTTTCAGGTTCCCGGACTTTTTATGTAGTTTACCCGGATGTGGGCGGACTGACCGTTTCGAACCCGGTCATGCTGAATGGCGTGCAGGTGGGTACCGTTCAGGAACTGGAGCTGCTGACCGAAGAAGGAAACCAGATCCGGGTGCAGCTTGAGATAACCAAAAAATTACATATCGGCGATTCTACCATCGCCAGCCTGGCCAGTTCCGACATCCTCGGTAGTAAAGCCATTGAGCTGACATTAGGCAACAGTACGAAGATGTATAACGGCGGCGAACGCCTGATACCTTTTAAGGAAACCAGTATCACGGATATGTTGTCGCAAAAGTCTATGCCTGTTATTGATAAGGTAGATACGACCCTGGCCCGCCTGAACACGCTGCTCGACAGTACCTCCCGAGATAACATACAGGGAACACTGGCCAACACCAGGCAAACCACCGAGGCTTTAAACGAAATGCTGCGCGCAAACCAGCGGAACATTTCGCTTATTACCGCAAACATGGCCCAGATGACCGCCGCCCTGCGTGAAACCGAACGTAAGCTGAACTACCTGGTGTCGAACATGAACGATATTACAGATACCCTGAAGCGGGTGGAGATAAACAAGCTCGTTGATAATGCAAACGAAATGGTAACGGAAATGGAAACCACCGTCGCCAAACTGAATTCCGACCAGGGCTCCTTAGGAAAGCTGATGAACGACGAAGAGCTGTATGCCAACCTTAACCGCTCTTCCGAGGCGCTGAACCTGTTGCTGCGCGATATACAGGCTTACCCCAAACGCTATGTACAGTTCTCGCTTTTCGGGCGGAAAGATAAATACAAGGTAACGCCGACAGGCCGGGTGATCACACTGGAAGAAGTAAAAGAGATGCAGGAAAACCATCCGGATGAATTCAAACGTTCGGCGCCCACCGATACTGTTCGTCCTGTGCCCGCCGATACGCTTACCCGGAACTGACAGTTTTTTTATATTTACCTTAAAAATCCGCTCCCGAAGCGGATTTTTCGTTACTGCCTATAATAACGTTACTTCTACGCTACAACAAGCATGGATATAGAATTCAACAGAAACGAAGATGCGCTGAAGCAGCTGACCTACCAGCTGAAGCAAAAGCTGAAAAAGGTATACCTGGGCGGGGGAGAGAAACGGATTCAGAAAGAGCACGAGAAAGGCAAGCTCACGGCACGCGAACGTATTCAGTACCTGCTCGACCCGGACCGGGAGTTCCTGGAAATAGGCGCTTTTGCCGGTGACGGTATGTACGAGGAAGTAGGCGGCTGCCCGAGCGGAGGTGTGGTGGCAGGTATCGGTTATATCAAAGGGCGACAGTGTGTGGTGGTAGCCAACGATGCCACCGTAAAAGCTGGCGCCTGGTTTCCCATCACAGCCAAAAAGAATTTGCGTGCCCAGGAAATTTCCATCGAAAACCGCCTGCCCATCGTGTACCTGGTAGACAGCGCCGGCGTGTTTTTGCCCATGCAGGACGAGATTTTCCCTGATAAAGAGCATTTTGGCCGCATCTTCCGCAACAATGCCGTGATGAGCTCGATGGGCATCGTGCAGATTGCCGCCATCATGGGCAGCTGCGTGGCAGGCGGCGCTTACCTGCCCATCATGAGCGACGAAGCCCTGATTGTGGAAGGAACGGGTTCTATTTTCCTGGCGGGTTCTTACCTTGTAAAAGCAGCCATCGGCGAAAGTATAGACAACGAAACGCTTGGCGGCGCCACCACCCACTCCGAAATTTCCGGTGTTACCGACTACAAATGCAAGAACGACCAGGAATGCCTCGACCACATCCGTACCATCTTCGACAAGATGGGCGACTTCGATAAAGCTGGCTTTAACCGTTCGGAGCCTGCCAAACCAAAGCTGGAAGAACAGGAGCTATACGGTATTATGCCGTCGGACCGGGTGAAGCCTTACGACATGATGGACATCATCCTGCGGCTGGTAGACAACTCGGAGTTTGAACCCTACAAAGACCACTACGGCCAGACCCTTATCTGCGGCCTTGCCCGCGTAGACGGCTGGTCGGTGGGCATCGTGGCCAACCAGCGCAAAATCGTGAAAAGCAAAAAAGGCGAAATGCAGATGGGTGGTGTCATCTACTCCGACTCCGCCGACAAAGCCGCCCGCTTTATCATGAACTGCAACCAGAAAAAAATACCGCTGGTGTTTCTGCAGGACGTTTCCGGGTTTATGGTGGGCAGCAAAGCCGAACATGGCGGCATCATCAAAGACGGCGCTAAAATGGTGAATGCCATGGCAAACTCTGTGGTTCCCAAATTTACGTTTATCCTGGGAAACAGCTACGGGGCCGGAAACTATGCCATGTGCGGCAAAGCCTACGACCCGCGCCTGATCTTTGCCTGGCCCACGGCGCAACTGGCGGTGATGAGCGGCGCTTCCGCGGCCAAAACGCTGCTGCAGATACAGGTGTCGTCGCTGAAGGCAAAAGGCGAGGTGCTAACGCCCGAGGCAGAGCAGGAACTGCTGGAGCGCATCACAGCCAAATACAACGAAGAGCTGTCGCCTTACTATGCAGCAGCACGGCTTTGGGTAGACGGCATCATCGACCCGCTGGAAACGCGCAAAGTTATCTCGATGGGCATCGAGGCCGCGAATCATGCCCCGATCACCAAACCGTATAACGTGGGCGTGATTCAGACATAATTCAGCATGTGCAGCGGCTGTGGTGGCAGGTGCAGCAGAGTTTTTTAGTCTTTTGAGGCGGTATTTGTTTTGCTGCTGCTGTCACCATAGCCTCTGCACAAGCGAAGTAGGGCAACAGGAACGGGTAAAGCGAAGCGGGAGAGTGAAAACTTTTTAATAAGCGAAACTTTTCTGCTAATTTGCCAGAAGCGCCCCTACACGGTGCTGCCGCTGCTGAATTGCGCGAATTTTAACTTACAGAATAATAAGTACAGTGACCAACAAGGAAATAAAAGCACTTATTTCGCTGCTTGACGACGACGATCACCAGGTGGCGAGCCATGTGGAGCAGAAGATCGTGTCGATGGGCGTTAGCATCGTTCCGCACCTGGAGGAGCAGTGGGAAGAAACCCTGGATTCGGAGTTGCAGAAAAAGATCGAGGACCTGATTCACAGTCTGCAATACAACGATCTGCTGGCCCGCCTGAAGGAGTGGAAGCATAGCGAAACCCAGGATCTGCTGGAAGGCATGTGGCTCGTGAACTCGTACATGTACCCCGATGTGGAACTGGCTACCCTGAAGCAGAAGATACAGCAGCTCTATTACGATGCCTGGGCGCAGATGAAGGAGGAGATGCATCCGTACGACCAGGTAAAAACGCTCAATAACGTACTTTTCCGGGAAAAGCGGTTTTCTGCCAACACCAAGAACTTCCACTCGCCGGCGAACTCCATGCTGCACCTGGCGCTCGAAACAAAACGTGGCAATCCGCTGACGCTGTGCGTGATTTACATGACCATTGCGCAGCAACTCGGGATGCCGGTATACGGCGTCAACCTGCCCAACCTGTTCATCCTGACCTACAAGCTGGATGGCACGCAGTTTTACATCAATGTATATAACAAAGGGCTGGTGCTTTCCAAAGCCGATATCGATAATTATATCCTGCAGCTCAACCTCAACCCGATCGATACCTTCTACGAGCCCTGCTCCAACCTCGACATCATTAAACGCGCCCTGCGCAACCTGGCCTTCTCATTCGAAAAAATGGATGATCCGGAAAAAGCAAGAGAAGTAACCAAACTCCTGACTGCTATTACCGATGATGATCCGGCGATATAAAAAAGCGAGAGCCGCCCCGGCAAAGGAGCGGCTCTCGCTTTTTTAGCACTAAAGTTTTTAATTCCGTTTGATCATACAGCCCGTTGCCCGGTTTTCGAGGGAGGTAACGGTTTTGTTTGAGAGCACCTCGTCGATTACCTGCTTCAGGTAATAATTCTTCACGTTAGCTTCTGCCTGTGGATTATCGTCTATTGCTCCTTTGTATTTCAGGGTGAAGTCGCCTTTGTTGTTGAGCAGCACAAACGCTTCCGGTGTTTTGGAGGCGCCAAACTGGGAGCTTACCTGCTGGCCCTCATCGGCCAGGTAAGGGAACGGGAATTTTTTGGCGGCTAACTCCTGTATTTTCTCATCCGCTTCGCCGGGGCCTACACTTGGATTTACAAAGATGAACTGCACACCTTGACGGGCATAAGTATTGGCCAGTGTTACCAGCCTGTTTTCATATAGCCGCGCATACGGGCAGCTATTATTGGTAAACACAACGACTACCGCCTTGCTGCCGGCATACTGGCTTAGCGAAACCGCTTTGCTGTTGCCGTCTTTCAGCGAGAAGTTGCTCACCTTATCATTCAGCTTATACCCGCCGGACTGGGCAAAAGCCCCAACCGATACCAGGGTACCAGCAGTTACCATAGCTGCCACAGCAAAAGAGGCGAAGTATTTCATGTTTTTCAGTTTTTGTTTAAAAGCTTTTATCATAGTTCTGGTCGTAGCAATACGTGAGCACATGGTTCCGGACAACTTCGTGGTAAACTTGGTAATCCCTGGAAAAACCATTTGTCTGCACACATCCTGACAGTAAATTCTGGTCAGGCCGGAGCAGGATGTTTTCCTTAAACAGCAGCTTCCTTTTGCTATACAGCTTGTAAAGGGTTTCTTTTGCACTCCAGTAGAGGCATGTTTTTAACTCCTCGCCCGCTGTATACGCTTGCTCTGCTTCGGATAAGAATTTTCCGGCTACACGCAATGCTTTTGGGTGTATACGTTCAATATCTATGCCAACATGGTATTTGTCGGATATAATTACGGCAGCCAGTTCAGGTGCATGCGTAATGGAAACCTGCAACGGTGAATTCTCGAAAACCGGTTTCCCGTTCTCGTCGCGGAGCAGGCAGAGCGGCTCGCTGGTGAAGTGGGGGAGAAGCGCGTACACCAGCGTGCGGCTGGCCAGCCACTCCAGTTGCCGTTTAGGATGGATATTGCCCGAAATGGCCTCCGTGCACAGCTGGGCAGGCAAGGCAGCCAGCAGTTCCTGCGGTTGTTCCGTTATCTGCCAAACGCCCAGCAGGGTGTGTTCGTTCAGGAGCCGGGAGTGGAGGAGAGGCATACGGTTAATGTAGTTTGTTTCGGGTGCAGAACCCGCAGGTTCCGTTCTTTTATTGTAAATTTAGACAAAAATCAGATTTTACCAACATCAGCAGCTATGGCGAGTCCCATTCAAGTGCAAAAAGTGAGTACCCTTACCGGCCACCGCGACTGCGTATATACCCTCGAACCTTCCGGCGACAGCGCCACGATCTACTCGGCCGGCGGTGACGGCCTGGTGGTGGCCTGGAACTTAAACGACCCCGAAAACGGCGAATTAGTTGCCCGTGTCAGCACCTCCGTCTATGCCCTCTGCTACATTCCGTTCCGGAACCTGCTGCTTATCGGGCAGAACAACGAGGGGGTGCAGGTGATAGACCTGGCGCAGAAAACGATTCTGAAATCAATACCGCTTCCGAAGGTGCCGATCTTTGATATGAAGTACAGCGCGGAACTGCAGAAAGTGTATGTGGCCCTGGGAAATGGCGGTATAGCGGTGCTGGCTGCCGATACGTTTGAGCTGCAAACCATCATCCGGAAATCGGACCAGAGTACCCGGTCGCTGGCGCTGAACCCGCACACGCAGGAACTGGCCGCCGGCTACAGCGATAACGTGGTACGTGTTTTTGATGCGGCCACCCTGGAACTGAAGCACGAACTGAAGTCGCATACGAACTCGGTTTTTACGGTTGCTTACTCGCCGGAGGGCGACCAACTGCTGACGGCAGGGCGCGATGCGCATCTGCGGGTGTGGGAGGTGCAGGAGGGGTACCGGGAGCGGGGTTACACCATCGCGCACATGTACACCATCAACCACCTTACCTACAGCCCCGACGGCCGCCATTTTGCCACCTGCAGCATGGACAAATCCATCAAAATCTGGGATGCCCGCACCTTTAAATTGCTGAAAGTGATTGATAAAGTGCGAAACGCAAGCCACGGCACTTCTGTGAACAAATTATTTTGGACGGCTCATCATAATCAGTTAGTTTCGTGTAGCGATGACCGCACCCTATCGGTTTGGGATATTAAATTTTTGGAGATATGAAGATCACACCATTAGAAATAAGACAAAAAACATTTGAGAAGGCTTTCAGAGGTTTAGACAAGGACGAGGTAAATGCTTTTTTGCTGACCCTTTCGCAGCAGTGGGAAAAGTTGATGGATGAAAACAAGGACCTGCGCATGAAGCTGGAAGCCGCCAACCGCGAAACCCAGAAGCTGCGCGAGGTGGAGTCATCGCTGTATAAAACGTTAAAAACTGCCGAAGATACGGGCAACAACATCCTGGAGCAGGCCAACAAATCGGCTGAGCTGAAGGTGCGCGAGGCTCAGCTGAAGTCGGAAGAGCTGCTGAACGAGGCGCGTAACCAGTCCAGAACCTTGCTCGAAGACGCTTCTAAAAAAGCTGAACAGGTGATTACCGCCATGCAGCAGGAAGTAAAAGCGCTGGAGCAGGATTACCAGCGCCTGGAAGGTTACCTCGATTCGCTGGTACGCGACCTGCAAAACATGGCCAACGATGCGCTGGACAAGGTAGAGAAGACAAAGGCAAAACCAAAAACCTCTACATTAAGTATTCTTTCAAGAGCAGCCGACGTGAAAGTTCACGCACCGGAGCTGCTGAAAAACCTGAAAGATATGAACGCATCCAACAAAGAACTATACCCTGCTTCGGCTGCACAGGCTGGCGGAGCTATTGCCCTACCGGCTAAAAGCGAAGTAAATCCGTTTGGCGATCCGGCCCCTGATGTTACGCCGCCGCAACCTGAAATACCGAACCCGGTAACGCCTGTGCCGAATCCTATTTCCCCGGAAGTAGACCCGATTGCCCCTGATTACCCGGGTCGTGTGCCGGCTCCGGATATCGAGCAGCCAGTACCCGAAATTAAACCGGTGCAGCCCGATCAGCCCGAAATACAGCCTCCTATGACAGAGCCTTCGCGTAACCTGGCGCAGGCGCCTGTGAAACAGACAGCGGGGTCATTCTTCGACGAGATAGGCTAAGAAAGGCAGACGCATGGGACAAATTGCACTGGAAGGCATGGAGTTTTTCGCTTTCCACGGCTATTACGACGAGGAGCAGAAGATCGGCAACAAGTACGGCCTCGACCTGCTCATCGAGACAGATCTGCGCAGTGCCGCTGCCTCCGATGATCTGCACCAGACGGTAAACTACGAAACGCTGTATGCGCTGGTGGTGGCGGAAATGCAGATTCCGGCTCGTTTGCTGGAGCACCTGGGCCACCGGATCATCGACAAAGTGTATGAGCGTTTTCCGTTCGTGAAGCAGGTGCGGGTGAGTGTGTATAAATATAACCCGCCGCTCGGAGGCATCTGTAAATGGGCCAAAGTTACCCTGGAAGAAGCGCGCTAAGTGCTGCAACATAAAAAAGCCGCCGGTTCTGTAGAAGAGCCGGCGGCTTTTGTGTTTCTGAAATACGTCTGCAGCAGCCACCACAGCCACTGCTCCTTGGCGTGCAGCAGTGGCTGTGGTGGCTGCTGCAGTAAATAAATTCGTATCAGTACTCCTCTGTTTTTACGTTATCCACTTTCGTGTTATCTATTCGGGCTGTGTCTGTTCCTGCCATATCTATTGTGTCGATATCATCGTTTCTGATATAGTCGCCTGATGTGGCTTCCGGCTGCGTGTGGTCTCCGGTCGGTTCGCCACAGGAGGCTAAGCACAGGCAAAATCCGAGAGCAGCCAGTACAGAAGTTATTTCTTTTTTCATCGTTTTTGTGTGTTAAGTTTAGAAGCAGTTTTGCCTGCATTGCCCATCTACGGCAATGCAGGACATGCTTCTAAAAACGATAGCAGCTTTGTTAGGTTCGTCCTCACAGGGAAATTGTTGCTTAAAGTCAGGTTATTCTGCAACCGGGTCTTGTGAAGAGACAGTAAATTCAGTAATATTATTCCGTTTATACTCCTGTATTTGGTGGCTAAACGGAGTTATTCGGTTTATAAATAAGTTGTGGCAAATTTGAAATAAGAATTTAAAAAATGAGCTACTGCAAGCGAAGGTTCAAAGCCAGTAGCAGCAGTAGCTGCTTGAGCCGAGGTTAA
>NZ_QCZK02000015.1 GCF_003347595.2 Botryobacter ruber
TGAGACACAGTAAAGTTGGCATCGCTCGAATCGTTAACGGCAGCATTGTAGTAGGACTGAACCTTTACCCTGAACTTGTCTGTGGCTACTGCAGGTACTGTCCAGTTATAAGACCCGCTGGTGCCAGACCCGGTGTAGACATCTGTCAAATAGGTCCAGTTATTCCCGCCGTTTACCGAGTAAAGAATCCGCACATAATCCTGGATGCCTTCCTGCTGCCAGGCGACCTCGTAGTTAGAACAACCAGCGATAACCTCTCCGCCGTTCGGAGACGTGAGCCGGATAAACGGTTGAAGGATAGAGAAATTTGTACCGGATATATCTGAAATAGCTGCATTATCTCTTGCTTTTACACGGACCAGGCATTGGCTGGAAACGTTGTCAGGAATTGTCCAGTTGTAGCTGCCATAGTTGCCTTGCGAAGAGGTGATCTCGTTCCAGGTAGCGCCGTTGTCGGTGGAGTAGTCTATCGCCACATAATTGGAGGGTAAATTGGAGGCGCTCCACCGGATGGTATAATTCCTGTCTACGAACCAACGTTCTCCGCCGTCAGGTGCTGTTACCGTTATGGCCGGATTATTATCAATGAGGAACAAACTATTACTCATGTCAATAGTACACGACTTTGCGTATTCATAAATCTGTACCAGACAAGAAGTTGCAGCCTGGCTGCCTGGCAGCAACCATTGGTAACTGCCTGTGTTAGGAATGTTATTTGCGGCTGCACCCTCACTGTTGCGTATCCAGTCCCAGGAAGCCCCGTTGTCAGTAGAATATTTCAGCGACACATTTCCAACTGTACCTGTAGTAGTCCAGGTAATGGTCTTTACCGAACTCGAGGACCAGGACTCCCCTCCGTTTGGAGAAGTTAATGTCAGGTAACTGGCTGGCCTGGTTACTGAAAAAACAGCATCCGTTACATCCGAAATGCTTTCGTCGTAGTAATCAACAATCCGTATTTTAAAATTACCTGTATTGTAGGTTGGCACACTCCAGTTGTAGGAGTGGTTTCCTCCCGAGCCCACATAGATATCCGTAATCGGTGTCCAGATGAGCCCTCCGTCGGTTGAGTACAAGATTTTGGCATAAGAATTAACCCCGCCAGAGATCCAGGTGATTGTTTGCTGCGAACAACCCTCAAATGTTTCACCACCATTAGGCGACGTGATGGTAATGAAAGGTTGTTTGATGGTAAACGTGGCATCACTGACATCACTTATAGCACTATTACTGAAGTCACTAACCCGGACCAGGCAATTTTCAGAAGCATTGTCAGGTATTAACCAGGAATAAGAACCATTATTATTTATACCGTCCGCAATAAGGCTCCAGTTACTTCCGTTATCTGTAGAGAACTCCAGTTTAACAAAGGAAGAAGCGCCTGAGCTACTCCAGGTAATGTTGTAGTTTTTACCGGAATAAAACGTCTGACCTCCATTCGGAGAGGTAACAGATACCGTCTGAGCACTCACTTGCAAAAACGCAAAGAGTGCTAAAACCAACGTAAGGGTTTGCTTTAGCATAAAGGAAGGTATTTATTAAAACAGCACTATAGTTTTTAGATTGATAACAGGTATTATCAATTACATTACTTGTTAGAAACTTAACATCACTGGAGAAGCACAACCCTGAGCAGGAAGTTATATCCACCATTGAAAACAAAGCAGGCCTTTAAAAAAAATGCTGTACATCATTACCCTAATTCACATTAGCATAATGACATACAGCAAGCAGACCTTTTTACAACCTGTTTGATTAATTTAATTATTCCCATATATAACAAAACTTAATCAACACATCTGTAAATGTATGTATTCGCATTTTTAAATACAATACTCAGAAGTAGGTATACTTGAACTATTGATTACTTGATTATTAACACAACAAACCTTTCCTTTATACGCCCCTTTCTATAGTACAAACCTTCCTGCTTTTTCCCGCCAGGAAGCGCTCCTGCAACACCAGCACATCTGCTGTTATTTTCTTTTATTTTGCTGCCTTGCACTGCGCTTTCAGTTGTGGCAGTCTCCTGAAGTACACAAACGGTTAGTAGCTAATAATCAATTATTTAATCTAAACAACCTTTCCCGATTAGATTTTCATTAAAATTCAGCACACTGTCCTGCACACAGAAGAGTACAACCGGAATCGTTCTGCAGCGTTTGCCTCCGGATGCGCTGATCCCGGGATCTGCAGACACCAGCACAGAAGAAAAATACTAAACCGCTTACAGGCAGTATTTTAGAACGAAGCAAAAAAATTTTTCTGAGCAACAGCATTTTTTTTCAGAAACATGCACGCTCCTTTATTTTCCTGGAAGAAAGTAACCCAATTCGCAACAAAAAGGGAGAGCCCCAGCATTACGTTGCTGAAGCTCTCCCTGCTAAAAGCCAGGTAATTTCCGGCCTAAAAAGTCCAGTCGTTGTTCAGGATCGGGATCACATGGTGGGCCGTCAGGTCGTACTGGCAGGGCACTACCGAAATGTAGTTATTTACCAGCGCCCACTCGTCCGTATCCTCGCCTTTGTCGAAATTCACAAAATTGCCTGTCATCCAGAAGTAGCGGCGGTTGTTGGGGTCGAGACGCTCGTCGAATTCTTCCTGCCACTTGGCATGCGCCTGCCGGCAGATTTTGATGCCTTTTATCGGATCTTCGCTCTTTTTGGGGATGTTGACATTCAGCGCTGTGTTGGCCGGTAACTGGCTTTCGAGCGCCTGCCGGATAATCTGCTCCACAAATTCGGTGGTGTGCGAAAAATCTGCTTCGTGCCCGTAATCGCACAACGAGAAGCCAATGGCCGGCAAACCTTCGATGGCTGCCTCGATGGCTGCCGACATCGTGCCCGAATACAGCACACTGATGCTGGAGTTGGAGCCATGGTTGATGCCGCTGATGACCAGGTCGGGTTTGCGGTCGCGCAGCACAAAGAATTTTGCCAGTTTCACACAATCGGCGGGGGTGCCGGAACATTCGTATGCCTCTACATTTATATCTGCAAAAGCAATCGATTTGTCCAGCCGGAGCGTGTTGCCAATGGTAATGGCGTGTCCCATGCCCGACTGCGGACTATCCGGTGCGACCACCACCACCTCTCCTATTTTTAAAGCGACCTCTACCAGCGTGCGGATGCCCGGGGAGGTAATGCCATCGTCGTTCGAGACCAGTATTAATGGTTTTGCCATTTTATTCTTTTCAGAAGATGTATAACTAAATAAACATTATTCGATTTTGTGCTAATATACAACAACCTGCACCTGCTCTTCAAGGTTTAACGAAAATAATATTCCTGAAGAGTTGTATGCTGAGAAACTTAATATACGCCATTCTGCTGGGTGTGGGTATGGCTGCCTGCCTGGCTGACCGCGACAAAAACCCGCCTGAAGCTGAGGTTACCGGTGAGGAGGCGGCCATGACCGGTTCACCGGAAGAAGATGCGCCCGATCCTGCGGCCTTTACGATTGCAAAAGGACGGGTAGGCGACATCCGGGTTGGGATGCCTGTAACCGAAATGCGCACCCAGGTACCGCAGCACTTTATCCTGACCGACACCTTGCTGCACCTCGAAGGGCAGGCGTACACGGCTTACCGCCTGCGTGAGGAAGGCAGCAGCACCGGTTTGCTAATAGAACAAAAGTGCGAAACGGATTGCCAGGTGTGGCGCATCCGGGTGAGCAGCCCCAGCTATAAAACAGCAGCAGGCGTGGGAGCCGGCGCTACTTTCAGCCAGGTGCGGCAACATTATAGCATAAACTTCCTGGGTTTATCCGAAGCAGGACTGGTGGCTGTAGCAGAACAGGACGGAATTTCGTTTGTACTCGATAATGCCGCCCTACCCCGCGAAAAACTTTCCCGTTTAAAACCTGCCGATATTCCGGCAAATACACCCGTAAAACAGATTTTTATATATTAGATTTTTGCTGTATTCGTAATTATCCCTAATATTGCTCCTATGGGGATACTTCGTGCACGTTACGCTTTCGCAGATGTTGGATTACTGATACTCCGGATTGGTATCGGTCTCATGTTTATCTTTCATGGCTGGCCCAAACTCGCCGGTGGACCGGAGAAATGGGCGCAGGTTGGAAAGACCATGGAACTGGTGGGCATTAATTTTATGCATGAGTTCTGGGGATTTATGGCCGGTTCCGCCGAAGCAGTCGGTGGTGCCCTGGTGATGCTCGGGCTGCTGTACCGTCCGGCCTGTGCGCTGCTTACCTTTACCATGCTGGTGGCCACCATGCGCCACATTTCGGTTGGCGATGGTTTTGGCGGTTACTCCCATGCGCTGGAAGCGGCCATCCTTTTCTTCTCGCTTATCTTTATCGGCCCGGGCAAATACAGCCTCGACAGTTTGCTTTTCCCGCCGAAACTCGACAGGAGCGTATTTACGGGTTAACAATCTTATAATCGGACTGAACAACCAACCTTCCCTTGAGCAGCAGTGGCTATGGTGGCAGCTGCTAAAGGGGAAATTTCGCTGTCGCAGGCCAGAAAAAGTCTGCTGCTCCTGCCACCACAGCCACTGCTGCTGTTCAGCAAATACATTTACCGTTCCTACGCTTTAAAAGGCTTTCACGACAAGAACCTTTGATTACCTTTAGCCTTGTGGTGTGTGTGCACGCGGTGCTCTGCTTTTCGCCCCTTTAGGTTTTCAGATAACAGCTCCTGCACGGCAGCAATCAATTCAGCTTTCACTTCAAAAACGCTATATATTCCGGATACTGTCCAGGATTTTATTCAGCACTTCAATATCCTCTGTATCAACCTGCTGAAACAAGTTTTTTTCCTGCGCCTCCACTTCCGGATCAAGCTCTTCGAGCAGCTTCTTTCCTTTTTCCGTGATGAAAATCTCGACTTTCCGCCGGTTATGCTCGCATACCTCGCGTGTTACCAGCCCCTTCAGCCGTAGTTTTTCTACCAGCCGGGTAGCGTTCGACATCGGGCTCAGCATCCGTTCCTGGATCTCGAAGAGGTTGATCGGCTTCCCCTGCTGTCCCCGTAAAATCCGCAGCACATTGTACTGCTCCGGCGATATGCCGTGCAGTTTAAGTATGCTTTCCGTCTGCGCCTCCAGCCAGTTTCCGGTATACAGGATGTTCAGGTACGCCTTCTGAAAAGGACTGCGGAAGCTGCTCATCTTTAACTGTTGCTCCAGTTTCATACCTAACCCATGTTTAAACAATGAAACAGCAGCCGCCACTTCACAATTTTAGATCTATTAAACAATTAAGATGACTTTACGAATATTCGTTCGCTTTGTTAGATCGCAATCTATATATTTGCTTTAGCTACGTATTAATACGAACTTTAAAAGAACAAACCGAAGCGCATTAGCCAAGCATCAGGCAGCAAAGTGTGAGAAGTAGTGATGGAAGTAGAAAAGAACAAACTGTATCGCGCTGATTCCAACGAAAACCTGTTTGGCACTTCTCCCAAAGTTATCGCGGCCTTGCAAAAAGCGCTGGATGGCTTTCACAGCTACCCCTTACCCGATGCCGCGCCGCTCCGCCACGCTATTGCACAGAAGCTGGGGCTTCAGCCTGCCAACATTGTAACGGGCAGCGGCTCTGCCGAACTGATCTCGTTGCTGGTGCGGGCCTGTTGCAAGCCCTACCACCTGTCGTCGGTGCTGTCTGTTACGCCCTCTTACCCGCTGTACCAGCAGGAGGCCGAAGCCGTTGGCACCAATTTTAAAGCTGTACCGCTCAACAGTGCCTATCAGCTGGACGTGGAGAGCCTGCTGGCGCAGGTGGAAGATTCCACCCGGCTTTGCTTTCTTTCCAACCCCAACAACCCGACAGGCTCATACCTGCGCAAGCCAGACCTCGAACGGCTCATCCGGGAGCTGCCGCCCCGGGTAACGCTGGTGATAGACGAGGCTTACCTGGAATACGTAAACGCGCCCGATTTTGCAGATGCAACCAATTACCTGGACCAACGCCACAACCTGGTCATCCTGCGGACCTTCTCCAAAGCTTATGGGCTTGCCTCGTTACGGGTTGGCTACATGGTGGCCCGGGAAACAACCTTAGCGCCTGTTCTCCGGATAAAGCAACCGTTCAATGTCAACAACCCGGCACAGCTGGCAGCACAGGCGGCGCTGCACGACAAAGAATTTCTTGACTATACCCTGCAGCAGACAGCTGCGGGCAAACAGCAGCTGCAGCAGGCACTCACACAACTCGGAGTGCAGCACTGGCCGTCGGAAGGAAACTTCCTGCTGCTGGATGCCGGTTTGCCCGCGCAGCCTGTTTACCGGAAGCTGCAGCAACAGCACATCCACGTCCGCTTAACCGACGACCGGTTTGCCCTTCGCATCACCATTGGGCGGCCAGAATACCAGGAACAACTCATCCAGACTTTATCGAACATGCTCGAACCGGAAGCCCTTACAGCTGATCCCATACTCGCCCAGGTCCTGAAAACCGGTGAGGCGTTTTTACTGCCAGGCACGTCAAAGGCATTAGCCGGCGTAGATGCCCTTTCAGAGAAAGCCAAAGGCAACGGGAATGCCTCCGAACGAACTGCTCTTGCGTTTGCAAGAGCCTTTGCTGCGCGTATGCAGCATGCCACCACCAATGCCGGCAACCTCTACAGCTCCACCTTCGGGCTGATGGATATGATCTCGGCTTTTAATGTGCTGGTAAAAGAAACGCCGCTGGTTACCTTCGGGCATGTGTTCGCCAACCTCTCCATCGCGGAAGCTGTTGCAGCTGAACCTGAAATTCATTTGCTGGACCTCGGCATTGGCAGTGGCCTGCAGTGGATGCACCTGCTGGACCTGCTGGCGGCAAGAGCTGGCGGAGCGCCCAGGGTACACCTTACCGGCATCGACCTGCCGGCCGCCATCGGGGAACCGGATGAGCGCCTGCAGGAAACGGGCAGCAGACTGGCCCAATACGCCCAGAAACTTGGCATTTCATTTACCTACACGGGCATCGCCAGTAAACTGGAAGAGGTTAACCTGCCGGAGCTGAAGCGTTCCGCCACAGAGGCTGTTGTGGTGAATGCCGCGCTTGCCCTGCATCATATTGCGGACATGCTGGTTTCGCAAACAGATGAGCGCGACAAAATACTAAAGCAGGTACTGGCACTGCAGCCACGGGTGTTTACCCTCACCGAGCCCGATTCGGAGCACAACAAGCTGGAGTTCATGCCACGCCTGCGGGAGTCGTTGCGGCATTACCACACGGTGTTTGATGTGCTGGACACGCTGCTGCCAAAGCAAATGCCGGAGCGCCAGATAATTGAGCAGGAGTTTTTCGGACGAGAGATTATTAACGTGATTTCCTGTGAAGGCAGTGCACGGGTAGAACGCCACGAGCGCAACCAGGCCTGGCAGCACCGCTTAACCCGCCTCGGCTTCGCGCCTCTCCAGCAACCGGAAACCGCTGAAGCAATACGTAGCCTGCTGCAGTTACACCCGCAGTTCGACCTGGAGCCTAACGGAGCCGGTTATACCCTGCACTGGAAAAAAACACCGGTGATCGCCGCAACGGCCTGGGTACCGCAAAAAAGCGAAAAATCAGCGTAAAAGAACCTGCTCAGGCAGCTTTACCCTGCCGAAGTTATTTGCTGCAGCTTCCACCACAGCCATTGCTGTTGCCTATGTAGCAGCAGTGGCTGTGGTGGTAGCTGCAGAACTATAAACCGAGCTTGCGGAGGGCCAGCAGGCAGAGCGCCACGGAGCCCGATACGTTTATTTTCCCGCTCAGCACCAGGCTTTCCACCTCTTCCAGCGGCACTTTCACTACTTCAATGTTCTCGCTTTCGTCCAGGTCCTGTTCGGCCACTTGCTGCACGTTGCGGGCCAGGAAAAAGAAGATTCTGTTCGTGTCTTTGGTCGGGTTGTCGATCACTTCCAGCACCGGCTCCACATCGTCGGAAGTGTAGCCTGTTTCTTCCAGCATTTCGCGTTTGGCCGCGTCCAGGGGCACTGTCTCGCCTTCGTCTATCACCCCGCCCGGCAGTTCCATAAAAATATCGCCGGCCGCGTGCTTGTACTGGCGCACAAAAATCACCTGGTTGTCAGCCGTAACCGGAAACGTGAGCACCACATTGGGCCGCACGCTCACAAAATAATCGTCCATCACCTTTCCTCCAGGCAATTCCACATGGTCGCGGCGCAGCGTATACCACCTGTGGTTAAAAATTATCTCCGATTTCAGCGTTTTCCAGCGTTCAATTCCTTTGGCCATAGTTTACAAATTCAATTCCGGGGCGCAAGTTAAATCTATTGCAACAGAAGGCAAGGCATTTACCTGCACGCCCCCGCTAACCAACCGAAATAAGTCGCTGTATTTGCAAAATAACCTGTTACTTTTGCTTTCAGGTAAATTAATCATAAAGCTCGTCCACCTGGCGCATTGTCCGATAAAACTTAAAGATGCTTTCTTCAACCTCAGTAGCCAAATCGCCTTCTCAAAAATTTATTTTTATTTTTCTGATCATATGGTTTTTGGTGAACCTGGTACAGGCTTCGTTTATGGAGCTGCACCCGGACGAAGCCTACTACTGGGTGTACTCCCGCTTCCTGGACTGGGGCTATTTCGATCATCCGCCCATGGTAGCGCTGTTTATCAAGGCTGGCGACAACCTGTTCCAGAACAAGCTGGGTCTGCGCTTTTTAACGGTTATCTGCTCCACGCTTTCGGTTTACCTGCTCTGGCAGATTGTGAAAAAGTATGCCGAAAATGCAGTGCTGTTTATCCTGCTTTTCAGCTGTTTTGTGCTTTTTCACATGTACGGGTTCATTACCACACCCGACTCGCCCCTGCTGCTGTTCAGTATCCTGTTCTTTTACCTCTACCAGCGCTACTCCCGGAAAGACAGTTACACGCTGGCCGTGCTGCTGGCGGTGGTAATTGCCTGCATGATGTACAGCAAGTACCACGGCATTTTAGTACTGTTCTTTACCATCCTCTCCAACTTCAAGCTCCTGAAGCGCCCTTCGTTCTGGCTGATCGTGGTGGTGGCGCTGGCGGTGTACATGCCCCACATCCTGTGGCAGATTGACAACGGCTATCCTTCGGTGCATTACCACCTCTTCGACAGGTCGGCCAGGCCTTACAAAGTGAACTTTACGCTGGAATACATCCTGGGGCAGGTGTTGCTGGCGGGGCCGCTGATTGGCTGGTATTTTTACGCCAAAGGATATAAGGTGAAAGCTGACGACGCCTTTTTACGAGCGATCAAATTCAACTGCTACGGCATTTTCCTGTTCTTCCTGCTGAGCACGTTTAAAGGCCGCGTGGAAGCCCACTGGACCATGATTGCCTACCCGCCGCTCTTTATCCTCTCCTACTGCTACCTCAGCCAGCTGGTGGTGGTGCCGGTATGGGTAAGGAGGCTGGTGCTGACAAGTGTTGCCCTGATTCTGCTGGCGCGCATTATCCTGCTGGTACCGGGTCCGCTGGCGGATAAGCTCAGGCCATTGCGCGAGTACAGCGGCTCGGAAGTGTGGGCCAGGCAGATAAAGGAAAAGTCCGGCGACTCCTACGTTGTTTTTAACCAGGGATTCCAGGAGCCGTCCAAGTTCAATTTTTACAACCGCACCCTCAAAGGCTTTGCCTGCAACTCCAGGTATTACCGCAAAAACCAGTACGACATCTGGCCTATCGAGGACAGCCTGCGCAACAAACGGGTGTATTATGTTATCCCCTACAGCCACGGCGAAGTGCCCCAGGACAGCTTCCCGACCAGCAAAGGGATGTATTACGGGCGCTACCTGGAGGAGGTACGCCTGTACCAGAAGGTAAACATTGTGACTGAGTTACCCGAGGAAGACTGGAAAGCCGGCGAAACAGTACAGGTGCTGCTCGAAATTCAAAACCCGTACAACGAAGCTATTTCCTTCAGTAACGAAGGCGAAAGGTGGAACGCTTTCTTTGAATACACTTTTGTGAAGGACGGCGTCATCGGCGATTTTTACCCGATCCCGGAGAACATGCAGCTCCTCCGGATTCCGGCAAAAGGAAACGTAACAGTTCCGGTTTCGGTAAAAGCACCCGCAGAGCCCGGCGATTACTACCTGTTCTTTTCGATCCGGACAGAGCCTTTCCCGGGAGCGCGAAACAGTAAAATGATAAAAGTGGAGATTGAATAAGATGCGTATTTTTTTCTTCCTGCTACTGCTGCTCTGCCTGACCGGCGGCACCGCCACGGCACAGGTGCTGGAGTGGCAACTCAACCTGCACACGTTCGTGGACAACCGGGAGTACATGAAATCGGAACGTTTCTCCCAAACCATTTTCGGCACCAGGCTGGCCCCCGAAATCGGGCTGCAGCTCGACAGCGTGCACCGTGTAAGAGGCGGTTTTAATGCCCTTTACGAATTCGGCTCCCGCGACTTCACCACCGAAATAAAGCCGGTGCTCTACTACCAGTACGATACCCGGAACTGGGATTTCTATGCCGGTGTGTTCCCCCGCTTCGGCCTCCTCTCCGACTACCCGCGCGCCCTTTTAGCCGATACGCTGCAATATTTCCGTCCGAACGTGGAAGGGTTGCTGGCCCGCTACGAAAACGATTTTTTACAGGAAACAGCCTGGATCGACTGGACAAGCCGTCAGACGGCTGTGGACCGGGAAACGTTCATTTTCGGTTTGTCGGGCACCTTGCACCGGGGCATTTTTTTCCTGTCGCATTACGCCATGATGTTTCATAACGCCGGTCCCGCCATCCGCTTGCCCGACGACCATGTGCAGGACAATGGCGCCGCAGCTGTAAAACTGGGCCTCGACCTGAGCCACCGCTTTATCTTCGACTCCCTCACGATCAATACCGGCGGCATAATGTCGTTTGAGCGCACGCGCGATGTTGGCGGCTGGTCCCTGCCAAAAGGGGCTTTGCTGGAATTTCATGCCCGCTACAAAAGCGTTGCCCTTACCAACTCCTGGTACAAAGGCGAAGGCCACAACCTGCTCCTCGGCGACCGCTTTTACACCGCCAAAAATTACAACCGGCTCGACCTGAGCTGGGCACCTATTCAGTACCGGAAAATAGAGGGCGCCTTCACCTTTTCATTTCATTTCCTGGAAAACGTGATCGACAGCCAGCAGGCCTTCAGCCTCCGCTACCGCCTCGATGGCAGCAAGCCTGTCAGGCTAAAACTGTAGCAGCAGTGGCTGTGGTGGCAGGAGCAGCAAAGCTTTTTGGACCTCAAAAACACTTCTGCTCCTGCCACCACTGCCACTGCACCTGCTCAGGGTTTCTTCTCTTTCCCAAAACCCAGCCACCGCTTCAGTTTGTCCAGCGTGAGGGCATGTTCTTCGGTGCCGCTGGTGCCCAGCAAAAAAGCATACGACGACAGGTGTTCGTTGTGGTCGCAGTAAATTTTAAACATCCCCAGGAACGGTACGGCTACAAACATGCCGGGCAGTCCCCAGATCATGCCGCCCACAATGATGCTCAGGATCGTGAAAAGCGGGTTGATGTTGACGCGGCTTCCGGTGATGTTCGGGGTCAGGATGTTGTTTTCGGTGAACTGCACCAGGATGAACAGCCCCACCACTGCCAGCGCCTTCTGCGGGTCGCCCTGCACTACAAACGTGTACAGCAGCGGGATGGCTCCGCCGATCAGTGTTCCGAAATAGGGAATGAAATTCATCAGCGCCGACAAAATTCCCAGCAGCACCGCGTACTCCACGCCAATAATTGCCAGCCCTGCGGTGTTGATAAAGCAAAGAATCAAGATCACGATCACGACGCCACTCATGTAGCGCTTGGTTACGGATGATATCTCGTTGATAATGAGCTGCACTTTTTGATAGGATTGGGAGGGAATGAGGCGAAACAGGAAATTTTCGAACTTGTTGCGGTAATACAGCATCAGGAAAATATAGACCGGTATCAGGCCAAACTTTGTGACTGTATTGGTAATGGCCAGCAAAGCTTCCGCCAGAAAGCCCCCGCTGAGTTCCAGGGCTGCACTCAACTGCGCCCGTAGCCAGTGTTCATTATCGGGGCTGTTATCGCCAAATTTCTTATCGATGACAGCCTGCAGCTTGTCCAGGTTTTCCAGCGCCTCCTCCTCCAGCTTTGGAAAGTCTGACATAAACATAGCTAACTGCTTGTACAGCAACACCATCAAGCCGGTGAACAGGGCCATAGACAAAATAATGGTGATGAGGTTCGCCAGGATGCGGGGCACTCCCCATTTCTCCAGCTGCTTTACAACCGGGTACAGCAGGTAAGCAAACAGCACCGCCATAAAAATCGGGTACAGGAACTCGCGCGCCGCAATCAGTACGTACACTACCATGATCAGGAGCAGCAGTGCGTAAGTGTACTTTTTTAGCCGTAGATACCCGTTGTCCATAGTTTCTTTACTACGAAATAAAGTGCAAAGGTTTATGCACGCAGGAGCAGTGGCTGTGGTGGCAGCTGCAGACAACTTTTTTAAAGCGTTTGAACAGGCATTTAGTCTGCTGCTCTTGCCACCACAGCCACTGCTCCTGCTGAGCAGGCGAAAAACCGGCTACCAAAAGCCGTCAGATTATCCGTACCTTTGCATTTCACACAGCCAACACACATGCCTTCATTCCAGGATCTAAAGTTAAACGATGCGCTCACACAGCGCTTACATGAACTCGATTACCACACCCCTACCCCCGTGCAGGAAGCCACGATCCCGCTCCTGCTGCAGGGGCACGATGTGGCAGGTCAGGCCGAAACAGGCAGTGGCAAAACGGCAGCCTATGGCCTGCCCATCCTGCACCAGGTGAACACCGACCTGCAGCAGGTACAGGCGCTGGTAATAGTACCCACCCGCGAGCTGGCCGTGCAGGTACGGCAGGAGCTGAAGAACCTGGCGCAGCAGATCCCCAACCTCAAAATCAGCGCTTTTTACGGCGGTCATGCCTTTTCGCAGGAGCGGGCATCGCTGGCCTTCCCGCCGCAAATTTTAGTAGGCACACCCGGCCGTCTTACCGATCACCTGAAACGGCAGACGCTGGACCTGGGCGCGGTAAAGCAACTGGTGCTGGATGAGGCCGATAAGTTACTCGAAATGGGTTTTGAAGAAGAACTCGACGAGGTAATGACCGCGCTCCCCCGCCGGCGGCAGACACTGCTCTTCTCGGCTACCATGCCCGATGGTGTAAATGAGCTGATCTCCAACTCGCTCAAAAACCCGCATTTCGTAAAAGCAACAGCCACCACCATTCCCAAGCAACTCCGGCTGATCGGTGTAAAAGCAGAAGCAAAGGCTAAAAAAGAAGCACTCACTGCGTTGCTGGCAGGAATCGACCATGCAGGTACTGTTGTGTTTGCCAACACCCGCGCCACCACCGATGCCCTCACCAGTCACCTGCAGGCGCAGCAGTTTGCCGCCAGCGCCCTGCACGGCGGCATGGAGCAACCCGACCGTGACAAGGAAATGACGCTCTTCCGCAACGGCACCACCGCCATCCTGGTCGCTACCGACCTGGCAGCCCGCGGCCTCGACATCGACGCCCTCAGCACCATCATCCACTACGAGCTTCCCGACGACGAAGCAGCTTACCTCCACCGTAGCGGGCGCACCGGCAGGGCAGGCAAAAGCGGCACCGTGTATACGCTGGCCTCACCCCGCGAAGAGCAGAAGCTGCGCGACTGGGGGCACGTACGCATGGACGAATGGCTGAAACCGGAAAATCTACCCGCAAAAAACACCGCAGCAGCACCCGAAACAGCAGCACCGTTTGCCACCCTGCACATAAACGCCGGTCGCAAAGACAAGCTAAGCCCCCGCGACATTGTTGGCGCCCTGATTGCAGAAGCAGGTCTGGCAGCAGACCAGATCGGGAAAATTGAGGTGCAGGACCGCTTTTCTTATGTAGCTGTACCCAAAGACCGGAGCCAGGCAATCGCTTCAAAATTAATGAACGGCAAAATAAAAGGCCGGAAATTTAAAGTGCAGGTTGTGCGGTAGAATGTGTGCATCTGGAATGAAGCAGCTTAAAGGAGTTCGCGGTTAAGTTAGGTAAAATATGCTGATCATAATCCTGTAAATCCATAAATCTGCTTCATCCAGGTTCAGACAAAAAACTAATATCGTTAGCATCTGTCATAAAATGCTAAAAAATCATACCTTTACCTCATGGAACTGATTATCGGGATAGCGGCTTTTCTGGGAGGATTACTGGTGGCCTTTTTGGCGTCACGGGCACGGGCCAATGCTTTGCAACAAACTGCCAATGAGGCGACTGTCGCACAGGGCGTACTACAAGGCAAACTCACGGACAGGACGACCGAAGTGCAGCAGCTGAAAGATGCCCTGAAGCAGGAAAACATCAAAGTAATTGAGCTGCACAACGAGCTGACGAAGGTCGAAACGGATTACTACCACCTGAAGCAGCGCCTCGACGAGCAGAAACTGGAACTGGAACAACTGCGTGAGAAGTTCCTGCAGCAGTTCACCAGCATCTCCAACCAGGTGCTCATGAACAACGCCGAGCACTTCAAAAAAGCATCCGCCGAAAACCTGGAGCAGATCCTGGGCCCGCTGAAGGAGCGGATCAAGGAGTTTGAAACCAAGGTGGACCAGACCTACGAAAAGTCGCTGAAAGATAGTGTGGCCCTGAAAGAACAGCTCCACATGCTGGCCAACCTGAACCAGCAGATGAGCCAGGATGCCCTCAACCTGACCCGCGCCCTGAAAGGCGAACGCAAAACCCAGGGCAACTGGGGCGAATATTTGCTCGAAAGCCTGCTCGAAAAATCGGGCCTGCAGCGCGACATCCACTACACCCGCGAAGAAGTGCTGCAAAACCACGACCGCAAAGTGTACCGCCCCGACGTCATCATTAAACTGCCCGACAACAAGCACCTGGTCATCGACTCCAAGGTGTCGCTGGTGGCCTACGAAGCCTATTGCAGTTGTGAGACGGAAGCAGAGCAGCAGCTCCACCTCCGGGACCACATTTCCTCCATCCGCCGGCATTTTACGGAGCTGGGCCAGAAGGAATACCACCACCTCGGCGGCCTCAACTCCCCGGATTTTGTACTCATGTACATCCCCATTGAGCCCGCCTTTACGTTAGCCGTACAGCAGGACCACCACCTCTTCACCGACGCCTTCGACCGTAACATTGTGCTGGTTACCACCTCTACCCTGCTGGCCACCCTGCGCACCGTAGCCGGTGTCTGGCGCCAGGAAGACCAGAAGCGAAACGTGCTGCGCATCGCCGAAGAAAGCGGCCGCCTGTACGACAAATTCGTTGCCTTTGTAGACGATCTGAAAACCATTGGCAAGCACCTCGAAAACAGCCAAAGCTCCTACACCGCCGCCATGAACAAACTCACGGACGGCAAGGGTAATCTAATACGGCGTGTGGAGAAGCTGAAGGAGTTGGGAGCGAAGACGAGTAAGAGTATGGATGAGCAGTTGCTGCTGGAGTCGAAGGTAGACGGATTGCCGGGGGAGGCGGAGTAGCAGTTATTTAAAAATTTGTTTTATTAATTCTATTGGATACCAGTCTTTTGCATCTTCATGACTATGCTGCCGCTATAGGCCATGTTTCTATTTTATTTGCACGAGATGATTCTTTTAAAACAACAGGAAAGTAAACTTTGCGGTGTAGACTACACAAACTTCACTTTCCTGTTGTTTTAGGTTCCAGGAGGGTTAGTTAACCAGCGTTGAGCAGTCCTCAACATCAGTAAGCGAACCTAGTTCTACTGCTACTCCTCCTACAATTTGATATAAGACTACTTTAAGCTCATTAGCTAACAAATCAAATGCAACCTGGTTAGGACAATCGAGTTTTAGGTTACTTAAGGCCTGCTCTAATCCAGGGAAAGTAAAGTTGCCATTTCTCGTGTTCTCTTGCTTACCTGATTTAAATGAACTGGAGAAGACTACAACAGTTCCAGGATTTTGACACCAGGCCTTTGCTTCAACATCAACTCTGAACTCAAAAGTCCTATTTCCTAATCCGGCTATTTTTACATTAAGCGCATCACCTTCTATACAAGCTGATGCAAGATGCGGGTTCTGCGCCTGGGCAGTTCCAAATACTATTAGGGCGAAAAAAGTGAATAAAATAGGTAAAACATTAGCTCTCATTATTTCAATCATTAAATTGTTTGGACTAAATTGGATTGGTCATTCATTCTTTTGCTGCCACACAGCAGTCTGCTTTGGAGTAAATCTTTTTAGAGAGAAAATTCTCTAAATTCAATCCTGAAATAACTCTCCCAGAAATTTCAGGATAATTTCTGTTGTTGCCCGTTTCCTTACTAACTGTTGTCGTTATATCTTTACACTATTAGTATTAATTCAAGAACGCACAAGCACTAAGCTTCCAGCCCAGCCTTAAGTTAAAGCTAGCTACAGCAAATAGACTTTTTCAGGCATACCACCACAACCACAGCACCGCTTCAGCTGTACATCAATGAGAACAAATCATATTTCCCCTGTCTATCTCTTTAGAGACAACAGGAAAAAAAGGCCAACTTTTACATAAAGAAATTTTAAACGGAATTTGTATTTTAAAAACAGTTCTATCCCCAGAACTGAAATTATTAGTTAAACCCGGCATAATTACTGAGCAGGAAACAATGCAAAGCGCCCTCCTTCACCTCCTCATGGTTTACGATCTTATCCAGACTTGCTCGACCACCAATGGGCCGTAAATCGGCTTTACAGTAACGATTGCAGCACACGTAGCAAAGATTGCCGCAATTTTTTTCTTAACTTCAGTAGCCTTTTGTTTCACGCGCATGGTATTTAATTTTATAACCGCATTTTTTCTGTAAGCCAGCAGCACTCAACATAAAATAATTTTTCCTATACAAATCTCCTTCAGACAAGAACTTCGCTCCTGATTTTTTTAAATTATTTAAAACCAACAATTTAAAAGCAGACCAGGATAATAAAACTAACAGCCATAACCCTTAATTTGTACTGGCAACAGAAAAAACCTTCGATTTTCTTTAATTTTTATTTGTATAACCAAAGTTAATCCCGGAAACGCAACAACCAAATAGAATGATACGGAATTTAGTAATTCTAATAAAACTTTAATCTTTTCTAACACCGCCTGCTCTTAAAATGGAATTTACAGGCGTTTCAGAAATCACTACCCAACATGACTCAAACTTTATTTACCCAAACTGGCGAGTGGCAGCATCTGTAAACAACCGGCAGGTTAACACAGCAACAGCTATAACCTATGTTATATCCTGACAAAAAAAAACGCCTTAACCAGTAACACCTGCACAGGCCACCAAAGCCACTGCACCGTGATACGCACCAGTTTTCTGAACTGAAGAAGAGCCAACGTTCCGAAGCTGAACGATCTTCTTTTAACTACCTAAGCGCAATAATTTCTTCTGTTGAACACCTCCATGCCTGGCATTCATTATTAGGCCGTGAAATTTGACTGATTTTTGCTACATTTAATGATATGTTAGCTGAACAGCAACTGTACACGTTCAGGAGTTACGGCCAGCTGGTTCAGGAAAATCTATAACCGAAGTTACACCTGTTTTATATGAAAAGAATCTTTCTGACAGGCTTTGCCGCCGCTTTCCTTTTTTCATGTTCCAGCCCGCAGCGGGATGGCGCTGCCATGGCCACTGTTTCTGCGGCTGAAACCGAAATACAGCAGAAAGCACAGGAATTCCTGGCAACTTACGCTCAAAAATACCAGGAACTTTATACTGCCTCGGTAGAAGCGGAATGGCAGTCGAACACAAAAATAGTAGAAGGCGACTCTACCAACGCCGTCGCCACCCGCAGGGCAAACGAAGCGCTGGCTGCTTTTACCGGCAGCGAATTCAACATCAACCACACCCGTGAGCTTCTCAAGCACGAAGAACACCTGACACCCCTGCAAAAAAAGCAGCTCGAAGAAATACTGTACACAGCCGCCAACAATCCGCAGACCATACCCGATGTGGTAAAGCGGCGTATTAAAGCAGAAACCGAACAAACCGAGAAACTGTATGGCTTTGACTATAAAATCTTCACTCAAAAGGTTACCACCAACGACATCGATAACATTCTGCGTACCGAGAAAGACCTGAAGAAACGCCAGGCGGCATGGGAGAGCAGCAAGGAAGTGGGCAAAAGCCTCCGGACCGGCATCCTGAACCTGCGCCAGCTTCGCAACGAAACGGTACAGAACCTCGGCTTCGACGACTACTTCACCTACCAGGCCTCCGAGTACGGCATGACGCGCCAGGAAATGATGGACCTGATGAAAAAGATCAACAAAGAGCTACACCCTCTTTACCGGGAGCTGCACACCTACGCCCGTTACGAACTGGCTAAAAAATATGGCGTGAAAGAGGTGCCCGACATGCTGCCGGCCCACTGGCTGCCCAACCGCTGGGGCCAGGACTGGAGCGCTATGGTAAATGTGCAGGGCATGGACCTGGATGCAGCCCTGAAGTCCAAAGAGCCAAAGTGGCTCGTGGAGCAGGCAGAGCGTTTCTATGTTAGCCTGGGATTTCCCGGGCTGCCGCGTTCGTTTTACGAGAAATCGAGCCTGTACCCGCTTCCGCCAAACGCCGGCTACAAAAAGAACAACCACGCTTCTGCCTGGCACGTGGACCTGGAAAACGATGTACGCTGCCTGATGAGCGTGGAGCCCAATGCCGACTGGTACGAAACCACCCACCACGAACTGGGCCACATCTATTATTATATGACCTACACCAACCCCGATGTGCCTGTGCTGCTGCGGGAGGGAGCCAACCGCGCCTACCACGAAGCCATCGGGTCGCTGATGGGGCTGGCGGCCATGCAAAAGCCATTCCTGGTGGAGCTTAACCTGGTTGATGCGAATGCCAAAACCGACGAGGTACAGACGCTCCTGAAGGAGGCGCTGAGCTATGTCACCTTCATTCCGTTTGCCACGGGCGTGATGAGTGAGTGGGAGCATGATTTTTATGCGAAGAACCTGCCGGCTGACCAGCTAAACAAACGCTGGTGGGAACTGGCCCGGCAATACCAGGGCATGGTGCCGCCAACGGTACGCGGCGAAGAGTTTACCGATGCCACCACCAAAACCCACATCAACGACGATCCGGCACAGTACTACGATTATGCGCTTTCTTACGTCATCCTGTTCCAGTTGCACGACCACATTTCCCGCAACATCCTGAAGCAGGACCCGCACGCCACCAACTACTATGGCAGCAAAGAAGTAGGCGAATTCCTGAAAAGCATTATGTACCCGGGTGCGAGTGCCGACTGGCGCCAGATGCTGAAAGATAAAACCGGGGAAGAATTAAGCGCCCGCGCTATGGTCGACTACTTTCAGCCACTGATGGACTACCTGAAAGCACAGAACAAAGGCAGAAAATACACGATTTAACCGAAGAGAAGCCTTAAAAAGTTTGCAGCTGCTGTCACCATTCCCGCTGCTGCAGCTGCTTAATTCTATTTAAATACAACTGCCCCTGTCAACCAAGCAATTGCACTTGTGTGGACAGGGGCAGTGGCTTTTATAGCAACAGCAGTTAATAATTCACCTCAAGCGCAGGCACATCCACCAGCATAAATGAGGCTTCGGCAGTAGCATGAATATCAATTACCTCCTGGTCTTCGAGCCGCAGCTGGTCGTGGGTATCGGCTTCAACACCGTTCACAATCACGCTGCCATTTGTAATGTAGAGCAGCGTTTTCCTGATTTTAAAAGTCCTGAAGTTGATATCTTCGCCTTTCCCCAACTTGGCATAGTAGATGGTTGAATTTGAATTAAGGAACACAACATCTTCCAGCACTTTCTGCCCTGTAGCCAGGGGTACCAGTTTATTTGACGTGTCCAGGAAATCGAGCGTCATTTGTTCGTAGGATGGCGCCAGTCCGCTTTTGTTGGGCAGGAACCAGAGCTGATACAAATGCACCTCTTCGTCCGTTTCGTTTGTCTCGGAATGGCTGATGCCGATCCCGGATGTCATCCGCTGCACATCGCCCATCCGGATCGTGCTTTCATTTCCGAGGTTGTCTTTGTGAGTCAGTTCACCACTCAATACTACTGTTACTATCTCCATTTCGGTATGCGGGTGCTCCGGGAAACCGCTGTGTGGGGCAATATAATCATCATTGAAAACCCGCAACGGACCAAACTGCACGTTGGTAGGGTCATAATAATCGGCAAACGAAAACAGGTATCGGGATTTAAGCCAGTCGCCTACGCTAGCTTCATGGCGTTCGGCTGCGGTGATCAGTTTTATCATTGCGCTTTATCGTAAGTTTGAGCACTAGTATTTACAGCTATTTACTTATTGCTAGCCTTTACGCAGATGCACGTAACTGGTTAAGCAAACACTTTGTTTTACCTGCTGACCGTCCCTAAAAACAGCGCGTCCTGTGCCGGGTGTGGCACAGGACGCGCTGTTTTATCGTATCGAAAGGGCTACTCTACTTTTTTAAGCTTCTGCACTTCTTTCTGCAGATCCAGCACAATAGAGGAAAGCTTATCGAGCGAAATATCTGCAATCGGGAAAGTTGAGCTGATGTAGGATTTTGCTTCCCATATTTCCAGCACATCTTCCACATTCAGTTCATAAGGCGAATAGAGCGGGTTGTCGGAATGCAGCCGTAGCACTGCCGTATCTTTTATTTTATTGTAGATGCGCTTAAACACCACCCCCTCCTTCTGGCTCACGATAATGCAGGGCGTACCGTCTTTTACACTATTCCAATCATCCACAAAGCGGCCTACAATGACAGTACCCGAGGCAATAGGCAGCATCGAATCGCCAGTTATCTCAAAAGCCCTGTACGTACCGCCCGTCCCGAGCATGGGAAGCCGGAAACGCGGCAGTTCTTCGATAAACTCCGGATCGGCATAGCCGTTCAGGTAGCCGGCACTGGCTTTGTAAGGCACCAGTTCTATGTTTTCATTCTGGTCTTCGTCTACCGTAATTGCCAGCACGCGCAATTTTCCACCTGCATCATTACCGGTTGCGCTACCAGTCGGAGCTGCTCCAGAGCTTAGATCTACTGTAATTAAATCATCGAGGCTTATAGTAAAGAGCTTGGCGATATTTACAAGTGTACTAAGCTTCGGTTCTGCTCGCCCCTCTTCGTATGCGCCTACCAGCGAGCGCTTTATATCCAGCTTCTCAGCTAACTGTGCCTGTGTGTACCCGGCACTCTTCCTGAGGTGCCTTAAGTTCAAAGTGACCATATCCACAATTTTGCCAATCAAATTAGTTAGAAACAGAGCTTTATTTACTCAATTAGCTCATTCTCGTAAATATACTAATCATTTAAACATTATACTAATTTATTTAGCATAAATTTCAATTTTCAGACCAACCCTAAAAAAGAATGAGTTGATTACTTCAGGGGCACAAAGGCAATAATACGGCTAACAGGTTAGTTTTTACCTGCATAATTTCACCTTTTTTTGCTTTTTTAAGCATTTGCCCAGTCGCCGGTTTTAGCTGCATTTTAGAATTAAACCATGCCCCTGCTTCTTCCAAACACCTTCGATCCAGGTCTTCCAAAGCCTTTTTTTCATCATTATCCCTCTTTTAAAACAGTAAATGTAAAACAGCACAGACAGCTGCAGTAGGATTATTTTTATAATTAGCTTTACAGTGTTTGGAACTAAACAGGGGTTGAAATTGGTTATGTATATGGGTTATGTATATGAATGACGGTTATACTATCAGCTTTCTTTAGCAGGCTGCTTTTAACGGTCAGAAATTTTTAACGAAGCCAATATTAAATCTATTACTATGAAAAAGTTCACATTCGGAAAAGCACTCTCTCTTACTGCTCTCGCTTCAGCCATGGTACTTTCCAGCTGCCAGAAAGAAGAGTTGATGGAGCAACAGTTTGCTGCCCCAACCGATGTTCAGCAGACTTCCGGCACAAGCGGACAGGCTATTGAAGGACAGTACATCGTGGTATTCCAGGATGGTTCTACCAACAGCATCTCTGCCATGGGCGAAGCCACTACCCGCCAGTCGGTGCTGGCACAGTCAGGCATTGAGGCTGGCGCTGTGAAGGAGACTTTCCAGGGAGCTGTAAAGGGTTTTGCTGCCCGCCTTTCTGCTGATCAGTTGAAAGAGCTGCGTAATAACCCGGAGGTGGCTTACGTAGAGCAGGACAAGATCATCAACATAGAAAAAGGCATTACTTCCGCTAACACCACTGCTTCGGCAGAAGGATCGATCACCGCGCAAGGTACAGTAGGTACCATTACGCCAATGTCTGGAGAGATTGTGCCCTGGAACATCCAGCGCGTAGGCTACGGCGACGGACGCGGAAAGACAGTATGGATCATCGACTCTGGTGTGGATACAGATCACCCGGACCTGACAGTAGACAGATCCAGAAGCAAGTCTTTTGTGAGCGGTACTACCTCTATAGAAGATGGCTATGGCCACGGAACAACGGTAGCCGGTATCATTGCTGCCAAGAATAACGGCAGAGGCATGATCGGTGTAGCTTCAGGTGCTACAGTAGTTGCCCTGCGCGTGTTCAACGATTCTGGTGCGGGTACGCTTTCAAGCGCTATTTCAGCGGTGAGCCACGTGAACATGAATGCCAAAGCAGGCGATGTGGTAAACATGAGCATCGGTAGCGGTATCTCTTCTACCCTGGATTACCTGGTGAAGAGTGCAGCCTCTAAAGGTATAAAGTTTGCCATTGCAGCTGGTAACAGTGCTGTGGATTGTGCCTCTACTTCTCCTGCCCGACTGAACGCTCCTGGTGTGTACACCGTGTCAGCTATGGACAGCTACGGCAGGCTGTGGAGCAGATCGAACTATGGTTTATCTGTAGACTTTGCTGCCCCTGGTGTGAACGTAACAACGACTACTAAAGGTGGTTCAATCGGTAGCGGCGCTTACGGTACATCCTTTGCCGCCCCGCACGTAGCTGGTATCCTGTTGCTGAAAGGTACTGTAGTAGCGAAAGGAACCATCACTGGCGATAAAGATTCTAAAGCTGATCCCATCGCTTCACTTAACTAAGAATTCATAATTTCTGAGTATAAACAGGCAGGGCCACCCGGTTGGGGTGGCCCTGCCTGTTTTTGCTTTTATGCTACAGTCTCACGCTTTCGCAAGGTGCAGCAGTGGCTGTAGTGGCAGGTGCAGCAGAATAAAACAGCGCTGATAAACGCCGACAGGGGCGAAAATCCCGTAGAATTTCAGGGGAAGCTGGAACAGGCAGTACGCCCCGTTCAGGAATTCTGCTTTTTATACACGGCCAGCGAAAGCCGGATTTTGTAATAATCGTACGCTTCGCCCAGTAGCTCGAATAAATCTTTCAGCTTTGCATCCGGCCCCATTTTTTCAATAGCCCGGGCTATTACCTGGTATTCTGCTTTCGACAGGAAATTGCCGATACGAATATCATACCCCTGCTCGTAAAGTGCCGCGATATGGGAGTAAATGGTGGCCAGGTTCAGGTTGCGCTGCTGGGCAATCTGCTCAGGAGTAAAGCCCTGCTTATAGGCCTCGAAGGTTACCAGGTGCGTGGCGCCTTTTATTTTATTCCCCTTATCCTGCTCCTCGGTAATGAAATGCATGATCTCGTTCATGAAATCTTCGCCGTAACGGTCGAACTTCTGCGCCCCCACCCCGCCAATGGCCAGCATGGAAATGCGGTTGGTTGGTCTTTCGGCTGCCATCTCCTGCAAGGTAGCGTCTGAAAAAACAACATAGGGAGGCACATTCTGCTCATCGGCCAGCCTCTTTCGGAGGGCACGCAGCTTGTCGAACAGCGCATCTTTTATCAGTTCTTTCTTCGGACGGGCTTTCACTAATGGCACTTCCTCCGTCTGTCTTACCTCCTCAAACTTCACCAGCTCCACTTTCCTGTTTTCGAATAGCACCCTACGGCTCTGCTCTGTCAGTTTCAGGGTGTAGTTCTGGTCGTAAGCCAGTTCAATGAGGCCGGCGTTTATCATCTGGTGGAGGTAACGCTGCCAGTCCATCGGGCTGATGTCGCGCCCGGCGCCGTAGGTTTTTATTTTATCGAAACCTGCCTGTAACACCTGGCTGTTCCGGGAGCCGCGGAGCACATCTACCAGCAGTCCCATGTTCGCCTGCTCCTGCGTTCGTGCAATAGCCGACAGCGCCTTTTGCGCAAGCAAAGTGCCATCGAACGTTACCGGCGGGTTACGGCAGATGTCGCAGTTGCCACAGGGCTTTTCCATGGTTTCGCCGAAGTACTGTAACAGGATGCGCCTCCGGCAAATGGCGGCTTCGGCATACTGCTGCATGCGCTCCAGCTTTACCAGCTGCAGTTCCAGCTGGCTTTTCTGTCCCCGCTCTCCTTCCGAAAGCATATTGCGCATACTCATCACATCGGCATAACTGTAAAACAGAAGTGCATCCGACTTGGCCCCGTCGCGCCCGGCACGCCCGATTTCCTGGTAATAACCTTCTATATTCTTGGGCAGGTTGTAATGGATCACCCAGCGCACGTTCGATTTGTCGATGCCCATCCCGAAGGCGATGGTGGCGCACACGATCTGCACGTTATCGCGCAGGAAATCCTCCTGGGCTTTGGCCCGCTGGTTAGGAGACATGCCGGCATGGTAAAAGGTAACGCTGTAGCCGTCTTTCTTCAGTTTCCCGGCCAGCGACTCGGTGCTTTTGCGGCTCAGGCAGTAGATGATGCCCGGCTGCCCCTGGCGCTTATCCAGGAAATCGCGGATGCGGTTGTAGCGATCGCGGCCCGGGCGAACGCTCAGGTTAATATTGGGACGGTCGAAAGAGGCGACAAATACCTCGGGGTTCTGCAGGTGAAGCTGCTCCTGGATATCTTTCTGCGTGAGGCGGTCGGCGGTAGCGGTAAGGGCAACGACAGGAACCTGCGGAAACTGCTGCTTGAGCGCGCGCAGTTGCGTGTATTCCGGGCGGAAGTCGTGGCCCCAGGCCGAGATGCAGTGCGCTTCGTCTACGGCAAAAAGGGAAATGTTCAGGCGTTTGAGAAAAGCAAAAAAACCGGCAGAAAGCAGCTTCTCCGGCGACACATACAGGAGCTTCAGTTGGTTATCGAGGCACTGGTTTTCAATTTTGTATTGCTCTTCGGCACCTTGGGAGCTGTTGATATAGGCGGCAGGGATACCATTTACCAGCAGGGCCTCCACCTGGTCTTTCATGAGGGCAATGAGCGGCGATACCACCACGCAAATCCCCTTCTTCACCACTGCCGGTACCTGGTAACAGATGGATTTTCCACCACCTGTCGGCATTAGCACCACCACATCTTTCCCCTTCAGGATATTCGAAACAATATCTTCCTGCATGGGGCGAAACTGGTCGTAGCCAAAGTACAGCTTCAGTGCCTCACGCGCCTCTCGTATTTCCATCTCGTTTGCTTTGATCTCTATAGAAGAAACAACTATAGCCTGTAATTATAGTTCAAAGATAGTTATATTTTTGGTGAGACAGAAGCAGGCAAAACAGAAGGAAGCCGGAGTTTAGGCAAGGCAATTTATTCCATAACACCTAAACACCTGCCAGATAAGTGCAGCAGAGGCTGTGGTGGCAGGTGCAGAAGATATTAAAGCTACCTGGGAGTAGTCTTGAGGTAGGTTTAACGGAGCGCAAGCCCAGGCTACAGCGTATTGTAGTTCCTGAAGCTGTTGCTGTCCAGCAAAGGCAAGCCACGGGTGTTGCCGCTTCGCAGGACATGCATTAAACTAAAATTATCAAGCGCACCTGTAGCCACTTTTTGCGTAACTGCCTTTAAACCGGCAGCTGAATAGATGGCACAAAAAGGCTCGTAAAAATCGCCTGACATAAACGCATAAAAGTCGTAATGCTCTTCTGATTCGTAGGCCGCCATCAGGTAGGCCAGCGTAGCCTCTTCCATATCGATCATGTCGCAGGCCAGGAGCAGGAGGTCGTAGTCGGGGTACTGCTGGTGCACGCTTAGCAGGCCCTGCAGCGGCCCTTCCACGGCGGGAACCTTGTCCACAACTAAATGTTCGGCAGGAAATAATTTGCTGTATTCGTCGCGTTGCGCAGGATTTACAGAAACCACAACAGGTAACTGAAGGGCTTCAAATTTGGCTGCTACGTACTTTGCCCAAACGGTATCCTGGATGGGAATCAGGCCTTTGTCGCGCCCCATGCGTGTGCTTTGCCCCCCGCACAGCACCACGCCCAGTAATTTTGTCATTGTTGTTATCAGCTTATTTTTTGTCGGAATGGCCCAGGCTCTTGCCCGGACTAACTTTGTCGCGAACCAGTTGTTTCAGCTCCTTAATTTCCGGGAAACGGCCTGCTTCCTTCCTGTCAAAAATCACCTCATCCCCCACACGGACAGTGTAGCGTCCGCTTACTTCGCTTGGCTGCAGCAGCACTCCCTGCACCTCGCCGGTAAACGTGGTAAGCAGTTCCTGCGCCATGTAGGCGGCCCGCAGCATCCAGCCGCATTTGGGGCAGTACTCGATGGTGACAACCGGTTTCATGGGGTAAAGGTAAGGCTACTTTTTCAGCTCGTCAAATTCATATACGTGCTGGTTGGCATCGCCGGTTATGTCGTGGCAGTTGCAGTTGCCGCCCCACTTCCGGGTGCCGTCGGTAAAATATTCGCACTTCCAGATGGGTACCTCGTGCTTGATGCGGTCGATGATGTAGCGGTTGGCGGCATAGGCTTCGCCCCGGTGTGGAGAGGCTGTGATGACTACGACAGCAGACTCGCCAATGCCAACTTTGCCGGTTCGGTGCTGGGCCACGGCAATGTTCAGCGGCCACTTCTGCTTCGCCTCTTCCAGGATGGCGGCGGTCATTTTGTTGGCCATGGATTCGTGTGACTCGTAGTCCAGGTAAGCGACCTGCCGCCCCATATTGTTGTCCCGCACTTCCCCGCTGAACAGCACAATAGCACCTGCCTGGGGGTGGTGTGACTGCGCCAGAAGGCCTACAACGTCAAGGGGTTCTGCGGATATGTGGTTCATTGGTGGTTTAAAAATTAACTTGTTTTTGTCTGAATCAGGATTTACAGGATTGGGTAATCTGCATTTGGTGGACTTACTGCTGCCAGACACTCGCAGGAGCTGCGCACACTGCGAGGTCTGTTAATGCCCTGCTGCACTTTTTCGATAACTGTCTTTTATTTTGAATCCAGGAAATCCCTTAACCTGTTAATCCAAATTCAGACAGCCTCACCCGCCGCTGCTTGGCGGGATAACGCAAACGGTATCGCTTTCCTTTAGCTGGAAATCCTGGGGGACAAACTCGTCGCCTACAGCAAAGCGGCAGATCTGGAGCATGTTGCGGGAACCGGGATTCAGGGCTGAAAGCCGCTCTTTCAGCGACGCTACGTCCTGCACCTCACCTGCCAGTTCAAACTCTTTATCGAAATAATCTTTTAACGCTGCGAAAACCTGTACTTTCATAAATAAAATTTTCCTCTTCGCTAATTAGCCGCCTATGTGAAGCATGCTTAACTCGCTTCCTGTAAACCGCACTTTCTGTTTCTGATCCATGGCCTCCTGCAGTTTCTGCGTCAGCTCCTCCCGTGCCACCACATTTTTTATCGAGACCGGATTGTTGTTGCTCAGGCAGCCGTAAATGTTGCCTTGCGCATCGAGGCGCAGGCGGTTGCAGTCCTGGCAGAAAGGTTCGCTTTCGTTGGCCACAATGCCGAACATTTTTCCTTCCGAAGTACGCCAGTAATTAGCAGTGGCAGAGGGAGCCCGGAGCTGCCTGGTGAAATTATATTTTGTAGCAATCGTCTCGAGTATCTTTTCCTGCGGAAACATGTATTTCATGCCCTGGTTGTGGAGGTGCCCCATGGCCATTACCTCCAGAAACCGGATCGGAATATCCCGCTGGAAAGCAAAGTCCAGAAGCGGCAGTATCTGGTTGTCGTTCAAGCCTTTCAGGATAACAGAATTCAGCTTTACCTCCAGCCCGCAGGCAATGGCCGAGTCGATGCCTTTGAGCACTTTCTCCACCTTTTCGCGCTTGCTCATGAGGTAAAACACTTCCTCATCCACGGCATCCAGCGACACGTTCAGCGACTGCAGGCCGGCTTCTTTCAGCATCGGGGCCATGCGGTCGAGCAGAAAGGCGTTGGTGGTCATCTTGATTTCCGGGATGCCCAGTTTGGAAACGCCTTCCAGCACAGCCGGCAGCTCGCGGTACAGCAGCGGTTCGCCACCGGTAAAACGGATGGTCTGCAGGTTGAGCTGGGCGTGCAGTTTGGCAACCTGGTCTAGGAAAACGGTAGCCGGGGTTTGTGCTTTTTTATCTGCGTTGATGGTTGGGTCGCCCATGGTGCAGTACACACAACCCAGGTTGCAGGTCGTAAGCAAACTAACCCGTAAGGTCTTAAATGTACGTCCGTAAGTATCGCGCAATTCCATCATCACATAAAGAAAATTAGTTTAACAGAGGCCATAGCGAGTACAGCTGTGAGCATATAACGCACCGTGTTAACGGCAAAACGCCTGCTGCCAAAATAGGCTCCTGCCGTACCGCCCACCACTGCTGCCGCAAACCACATACCCGAGGAATAGGTTAAAGCATACTCGTTGGCGGTGTTGCCCAACAAGCCGGCAAAGGAGTTAAAGAAGATAAACAAAGCTGAAACAGCTGCTGCCTCTTTGGCATTGGCCCAGGCCAGCAAGATAATGACCGGGCTTAAAAAGATCCCCCCGCCAATATTGAGCAAACCCGACAAAAACCCGATCACTACGCCCCAGAACAGGGCAACCGGCAAGAGCAGCTTTTTTTCCTGCTCACGTTCTTTCGGCCCGAAGCCCAGCATCCGGATAACAGGCAGGATAAGGGCCAGCCCCAGCAACAGGTTGTAGTTGCCCGGCGGCAGCTGCACTTTAGAACCAATAAATGCAAGCGGAATGGAGGTAAGCAGGAAAGGCCAGCATAAATTCCACTTGAAATAACCGCCTTTGTAAAACTGGTAAAAACCCATGCCGGCCACTACCATATTCAGCACCAGGATCATGGGCTTATAGGTAACAACCGGCACAGCAAATATCGACAGGACCGCCAGGTAGCCGCTGGCCCCACCATGCCCCACGGAGGCATACAGGAAGCCAACAACCAGTAACGAAAGTGCTATAAGGAGATCATGATTCATTCAGGTAAACAGTTTGAGAAGTATCGATCAAAACAAAATCTTCTTTAGGCGCATCGCAGGTCGGGCAGCAGTAAGCTTCAATCTGCTCAAAAGCAGTGCCCGGGCCGATGCCATTGATTTCGTCTCCATACTTCTCGTCGTAAACAGTAAAGCAATTTTTACACTGGTAAACTGGTGCCGCCGGCTGCACATCTGCTTCTACGGAAACTTCGTCTTCGAGTAGCGCAGCATTTGCCATTAATTCCGGCTCACTCTGCAGCTCGTAATAATAATTACATAACTTGATTAAGTGGGCACTTAGTTCGTCGCGGGTAATATCTTTTTTAAAGCTAATAAAATCTTTTGAATTCGGATTAAAATCCCGTGTATATAAAATTTCGAAACGATCGTCGGGCAACAGCGGTCCCTGTGGCATATCCTGCTGCGTCCGGATAACGATGGAGCCGAACAATCCGGTTTTGGGCTGTGTCTTGATAGCGAAGCACAAACGGTAGGTACGCACATCGGCATCGTTAAACTGCCGTACCAGGTAATTCTTCAACTGCAGCCCATAGGCGCACTGGTCTTCCACCTGCCAGTTCAGTTCGTTGGAGGCATGCCGCACGTTAATCAGGTGCTTGCACAGCACAGCATCCCAGTAGTTGCGGTCGGTCTTTTCGATGCTTTTAACAATCAGCGATTTCCACGGCGTGGTATACAGCTGGCCTACCCGCAGCTTGAGGCAGATCTTGCACAGGTCTTTCAGGAACGACACCTTAAACTGCTCGTCGCGACGGTAAATGCCTAACCAGAGCTTGTTGTCGTAGCGGTTGAAGCCTTCATAATACGGCAGCGTGAAGGCAGGCAGCCGCAAAGGTGAAGAAATAGGTTGCAGCACATAATTCCCGCTGGCATTCACCATGCTGTTGAGCAGGTTCCCATCTATTGCGGGTTGGTCGTAAAAACGCTCCTTGTTGGCAAAAATAGTGCTTTCGATGGCACTGCTGAGGGCGGCAATATCCTCGGAATAGACCAGCGACGGCCAGCAGTAGATGATATTTGTTTTCGGGAAACGGATGTACAGGAACCAGTAGTTGCTGATGTCGGAGGCAATAAAGTTCAGGTTCCCGGTAAAGAAAGGGAAGAACGTCTGGTTGTTGTCCACCAGGTTTATTTTTAGCTGTGGCCTGTAATCAAACAAATCCAGGATGTCTTTGTAAACACCTTCCAGCACCCAGGGCGAGTGGTAAAAAACATCCTCAATTACATACGAGCTCACGATATTCGGATGCTCATCCGCATTCACTTCATAAATGATATCAGCCGCTATCAGGTCTTTCTGAAGCTCATGCAGTTTATCTTCTGCTACATCAAAATACACCTGCTGCCGGTTACCAAAACGGAAATATTCCACCTCCGCTTTATCAGCCGCATTCAGGATATCACAAAAATCACCGGCAGATACGATGCCTCCGGTTAAATTGATTTTGATGGTATGGCTTTTCAACGTCATTGCTGTTTTTGTTTACTGTAGCTGTTATTCAGCTGTTGTACAAGCGCTTCTTTTCTTTCCTCCCTTGCCAGGGCACAATTTGCTTTCATTTGTTCTGCTGCACCTGCCACCACAGCCTCTGCTGCTGGCTATGAGCTTAATGGTAAAATAAACTCAACCAACTCTTCACTTATGTCATCCTGGAAGGATCTTGTGGGCAAGTTGCCTGGACACCTGAGCAGGTTAATAAATTATACAGACTTACTGTATGCTAAAGCGTCTGTTTTCATAGCTTGAGCTTCTGCAATTCGCCCACAAGATCCTTTCAGGATGACAAAAAATGTTATATGCATGAAGCAGAAACCATAGTATATTACTAGTACTACATAAACGTTTAGGTGTCGGCTTCAACTTCACACTATATTGAGTTGCCGGTGATAACACACGGCAACGGCGAGAGTCTAACCGACAAAGAAGATTTTATGCAGCACTAGTGCACGACCAATTTGATTTTTAGAAATATACAGTAAATGCGAAACTGTCCCCTTGAGGGGACTACAGGGGTGTTAAAGGCTGGCGAATTGGCAAAAAGTAATTCACAGATGTAAACACCCCTCTTACTCCCCTCAAGGGGAGAGTTTCCTCTAATAATTATTTTGGTCGTACACTAAATCGGCACTGCCTTCTGCACCAGTTCCAACCGCAGGGTTTCTTCCAGGATCTGTTTTACTTCGGGGCGGCAGGAACCACAACCGGTTCCTGCACCGGTTGTGGCGCAGATTTCTTTCAGGTCGGTACAGCCTTCGGCTATTTTCTGACGGATGTTGTCGCTGCCTACATTGTTACAGCTGCATACCAGTTTTCCGAGCACCGGCTCCGCTTTGCTGCCGCTGCGTAACAGCTGCAGGCGCTTGTCGCTCAGTTCTATTTTACCGGATATCAGCTCCCTGAACTCCTGGAATTCGCTCTTGTCGCCAATCAGAATAGCGCCTACCAGTCTGTCCTGGTGGATGATGCACTTCTTGTAGTAGCGCTTGGCTTTGTCGATAAAGACAATCTCCTCGTAGTTTTCCTCATCCGGACACTCGGGTATGCCGATACTACACAAATCGAAGCCATGAATCTTGATGATGTTCATGAAGGTGCTGCCCTCGTAGAAGCTGGCAATGTCGCCGCTCAGGTAGCGGGCCACGATTTCGGCCTGTTGTTCCGCGGCGGCTGTGATGCCGTACAGGATTCCCTCAAATTCGGCTATTTCGCCAATGGCAAAGATGTTCGGATCGCTGGTCTGCAGGCGGTTGTTTACGAGCACGCCGCGCTTGCACTCCAGGCCGCAGTCGCGGGCCAGTTCCAGGTTCGGCACAGTACCGATGGCAATGATCATAGCATCGCAGTCTATCCTGCGACCACTCTTCAGGCCGATACCGGTCAGTTTGGAGCGGCCATAGAAGAGCTGCACCTCATCATTGAAATACAGGTCGCAGCCCTGGTCGGCCATTTCTTCCTGCAGCAACTGGCTTCCGAGTGGATCAAGCTGGCGGTCCAGGAAACGGGAGATACGTTGGATAATGGTCACCTTGGTGCCCATTTCCCGCAACGATGCTGCCATTTCCAGACCTAACAGACCGCCGCCCACTATCACCACATGGGAATCTTCGGGTAAATGTTTTTTAAAGTTATCGGCATCGGTACGGCTGCGCATGGTAAAAATGCCCGGCAACGACGGTACGTTTTTCGGAACTGCCGCCCGGCTACCTGTCGCCATCAGCAGCACATCATAATCGGTCCGGATGCCCCGGGAGTCGATCACGTACTTTTCCTCGCGGTTTACCTTCTCTACACTCACCCCCCGTAGCAGGTTGATGTTATATTCAGGCTCTTCCGAATCTTTCATCTTCACGAGCTGCTCCCATTTCTGATGGCCGCTGATGTAGTCGGGCAGCATAACGCGGTTGTAGAACGGAAAGTCTTCCTTGCTGAAGATGGTGATCTCGTCGTCCTTGTTTATTTCGCGGTACGACTTCACGAAGCCAAATGCACCGGCACCGGCTCCTACTATCACAATGCGCTGGAAAGGCTTTTTATACTTCTCCACCCGCACGGCACAATATTTAAAGTCAGGCTCCCCGGAAACAGGGTCAAGCACATCGTTGGTGACGTTGTTTGCCCGGTTCAGGTCGCTTCCTAAGATCTTCCCCCAGTGCATCGGCAGAAAAACAACCCCTTGTTTGATGCTATCTGAAACCTTAGCTTTAACCCGAACCTCTCCCCTTCTGGAATTAACCAGTACAATATCGTCGTTGGCGATTTGCAACTGTGCTGCATCAGCAGGGTGAATCTCCAGGAAAGCCTGACTTATGTGTTTTTTCAGTTTGTTTACTTTTCCGGTCTTACTCATGGTATGCCACTGGTCGCGGATACGCCCGGTGGTGAGAATAAGCGGAAAATCTTCGTCCGGGCGTTCGCTCCGGAACTCCACCGGCACAGGATGAATAACGGCTTTGGTGGATGGTGTATAAAATACTTTATCGGTAAATAAGCGCTGATCCCCTTCGCCGGTTTCACCGGTTCTGTAAGGCCACTGTACCGTTTTCTTTTCCTTCAGCACCTCATAGCTCAGCCCGGTAATATCGATGTAGGTGCCGGCCGTCAGCTGGGCATGCTCTTTGTAAATAGCGGCGGCATCTTCAAAGTCGAAGCCTTTGTAGCCCATTTTTTGGGCAAAGCGGCAGATGATTTCTGCATCGGGCAAGGCCTCGCCCGGTGCATCCACCACCTTGTTTACGAGTGTAATGCGCCGCTCCGAATTGGTCATGGTGCCTTCCTTCTCGGCCCAGGCCGCAGCAGGCAGCACCACATCGGCATATTTGAGTGTTTCCGGTTTGTTGCTGATGTCCTGCACCACCACAAACTTTGCCTTCTTCAGGGCTGCCTCGGCCTGCCGCACGTTAGGCAGACTGGTCAGCGGGTTGGTGCAAACAATCCAGATCGCTTTGAGTTGGCCGCTCTCCAGCGCCTCGAACATTTGGGTGGCCGTATAGCCAGGCTTGGAAGACAATTCTGTTCCGCCCCAGAACCGGCGAACTTCCTCGCGGTGTGCCGGGTTGTTCAGGTTACGGTGTGCCGGAAGTATATTGGACAGACCGCCTACTTCGCGTCCGCCCATGGCATTTGGCTGCCCGGTAAGCGAGAACGGACCCGAACCAGGCTTGCCGATGTGGCCCGTAATCAGGTTCAGGTTGATCAGGCTGAGGTTTTTGTCAACGCCTACGGCACTTTGGTTCAGGCCCATGGTCCACATGGAAATAAAGCCTTTGGCCTGGCCGATGTACTGCGCCGCCAGCCGTATGTCCGCCTCCTGCAGCCCGCATATGTTGGCAGCCTCTTCCACGGTGCGTTCAAATACCACCTGCTGGTAGGCATCGAAGCCTTCGGCATGGTTGCGGATAAAGTCAAAATCCACGTCGCCGTTCTCGATCAGCAGCCTGCCGATGGCGTGGTTCAGCACCACATCCGTTCCGGGGTTCAGCTGCAGGTGCAGGTCCGCAATGGCACATGTATCAGTTACGCGCGGATCAACAAGGATAATCTTTACATCCGGGTTCGCTGCTTTATGCGCTTCTACCCTTCTCCACAAAATCGGATGACACCAGGCCGGGTTGGCGCCGGTTACATAAAAGCAATCAGCCAGTTCGATATCATCGTAGCAAACCGGAACGCTGTCTTCGCCAAGCGACATTTTATAGCCTACCACCGCGCTGCTCATGCACAGCCTGGAGTTGGTATCGATGTTGTTGCTGCCGATGAAGCCTTTTATCAGTTTGTTGATAACATAATACTCCTCCGTCAGGCACTGCCCTGACACATAGAACCCGACAGAATCGGGCCCATATTTTTGAATAAACGTTTTAAAAACGGCCGCTGTACGTTGAAACGCTTCTTCCCAGCCCACGCGCTGCAGGGGCATGCTTTTGTTATAGCGCATTTGCGGGTAAAGCAGGCGGTCGCTTTTATCGTTAACGGTATACTGCAGGTTCATGCCTTTGCTGCACAACATCCCTTTGTTTACCGGATGATTCTTGTCGCCCTCTACGGTCACAGTGCCGTTTTTCTGCCTGGTGATCACCACCCCACAGCCCACACCGCAGTAAGAACAGGTGCTGGTAAAAGAATCGTTATGTAGTTCGTTAGCAGGCATTCTATTTAATATTGAATTTCCGAATTGTAAAAATGTTGTCTGAATCAGGATGTACAGAACGTAAGAATGACAGTCCTTTTTCTCATTTTCTTTTTTCTGTCGTATTCTGTTAATTCAGCAATCCTGTATATTCTGATTCAGACAATAAATTACCTTCTTTCTAAAACCGGTTCGGGTACCAGTTTTCCATTTTTTTCGTCGAGTAACGTAGCCATTTCTTCTTTTGCCTCTCTTTCCATGGCAGGCGAGAAGCGCACCAGCAGGGTAAGGCCAGACGAAGCAGCCACTACCAGACCGATGATGAAGAGCGCTTCCGGATAAGACATGTTGTCTACTTTGAACAGGAAGCCTGCTGCTACCGCACCGGCATTACCACCGGCTCCCACGATGCCAGACACCACGCCTATCGCTTTTTTGTTGATGAACGGCACCACCGAGAAGGTAGCTCCTTCCGACATCTGTACAAACAAGCTGAAGATGATCATGGCGACAATTGAGAGCGGCAGAATGGTCATTTTAGAGAATACCAACAAGGCCAGACCTTCTATCAGGATAACAGCACCCAGGAACCAAACCCTGCCGGAAAGTCCCCAGCGGATACCGGCTTTATCGCCGAAGAAACCACCCAGCGTACGGGCAAATATGTTCATCAACCCGAACAGACCAGCTATCAGACCGGCTGTTCCCAGGTCCAGTTTAAAGTAATCGTGGTAGTAGATAGCAGCAATGTTGTTGATGGTAAGTTCGATACCAAAACAGGCGCCATAAAGCACAAACAAAGCCCACACCCTGTGATCGGAAGCCACTTTCATGAAAGAAACATTTGACTTCTTTTTCTTTACTTTAGATAGATCTACATCGCCGATGTTACCGGTTGGGAAGTCGGTTGTGAAATTGTAGTACAGGATACCTACCAGTATCATGGCAAGACCAGGAACCACCATCGCATAACGCCAGGCCATTGCATCAACATAACCGGCGCCTACAAAAGCGGCAAATATTAACGGCATTACCATCTGGGTAACACCACCACCCAGGTTACCCCAGCCGGCTGAAGTAGCGTTCGCCGTTCCGACTACGTTGGAGGCAAACATCACGCTGGTGTGGTATTGGGTAATTACAAACGACGCTCCGATGGCACCTATCGCCAGACGAAAGATCAGGAACGACTCGTAGCTGTCGCTGAACCCGATAAACATAACCGGCAAGGAGCCTAAAATCAACAAGGCAGTATAACAAAGCCTTGGGCCTATTTTGTCGCACAACCAACCGATAGCCAGACGGGCAACTACCGTTATAGCCACGGAAGAGATGATGATGTTACCGATCTGATCTTTGGTAAGACCCAGTTCGTCGCGTACCACCGCCATCAACGGAGCAATACCGAACCATCCGAAGAAACACAGGAAAAATGCCAGCCACGACAAGTGGAATGTGCGCATCTGTACTCCTTTAAAAGATAAGATGTTAAGCTTGGTAAGTGGTTTGTTTGTAGATAATGCCATAAGTAAAATTTTAATGAAGTTGGACTTTTAACTTTTAACTAATTTTATTTACTGCACCAGCCACCACACCCACTGCTCCTTATTCTTTTGTCATTTCGAATGCAATGAGAAATCTGATACTTTTCAATAATCCAGATTTCTCCCTTTGGTCGAAATGACATTGGTGAGAGTTTGGTTAATGTCCGCCGCCCTTCATCATTTTGCGGGCATGGAACACGGCTGGTAAGATGGCTTCGAGCGATTCGCGGACTCCGTTGGTGCTGCCTGGCAAGGTAACTACCAGTGTCTCGCCTATGGAACCTGCCACTCCTCTGCTCATCATGGCCAGGGGCGTTCGCTGTTGGCCGTAGGAACGCATGGCTTCTGCAATGCCGTCGGCGTCTCGTTCGAGCAGTTCGGCTACCGCGCTGACCGTGTTGTCGCGGGGGCCGAGACCGGTGCCGCCGGTGGTAAAAATATAGTGGATTCCTTCCTGTACCCACTCCTTTAACTGCTGCTGTATCTGCGCTTTGTTGTCGGGCAAAATACGATAATGCTTTACCTGCGCCTGCACGTTTTCGAGCATTTCCATAATTACTTTGCCGCTGTTGTCTTCGCGGATACCGGCGGCGGTGGAATCGGAGCAAACCAGAACGGCACATACAGGCGGTGTAGAAAAATACTTCCTGTCTTTGCCGCTTTTCTGCTCCAGCAGCCGCATGCTGCCGATTTCCAGCTGTTTGTCTACGGGTTTCAGCAACTCGTAAAGCTCCAGGGCAGCTACAGATACAGCGGTCAGGGTTTCCATCTCAACCCCGCTGCGACCGATTGTTTTACCCTCTCCCGTTATTACCACTCCCTGTCGTTCCAGAACTGCTTCGTTAAACAAATTTCTGTGCATCTCCTGTTGCAGGAACTCGAAACGAAGCTGCAAACCTTCGATGCTTACAGGGTGACGGTGCGGCAGCAACTGCGGTGTTGCTTTTGCGCCCAGCATGCCGGCAGCACGGGCTGCAGCAAAAGGATTTCCGTCGGGCAATTCATTATTCCGGATCAGGTCAATTGTTTCGGCAGAACAAAACACTACGCTTATTGCTTTGGCTGTGTGTAAGGTGATCTGCTCGTGGGTAAGGTCGTACATTTGATTTTGGTTTAGGACTGACTTTTGTTTCTGCTAGCTAAGATAGCAGAAAAGCCATTACTCCAAACCGATGAACACCCGGTCGCCTTCTACCTTCACAGGGTATGTCTTGATCTGGTAATCCTCACCAGTCAAACACTCGCCGGAAAGAAGCGAAAACGCTTTCTTGTGGAAAGGGCAGGCTACTTTAGGCTCGCAGGCATCGCCGGAGCTACCGATCATACCGCGTGACAATACCATCTGCTGCTTGTGCGGGCACAGGTTTTGGGTAGCATACCACTCGCCGCGGCGGGTAAAGTTGTAAAGCGCGATCTGCTCGTCACCTACCTTTACACAACCACCACCGTTCTGCGGGATATCGTCTGCCTGGCAAACATAAACCCACTCAACTGCTGTTGCTATTTCCAGTTCCATGTTATTCTGAGCTTTTGACGTATTCATATGTTTTAATTTCTTAAAAGTCTAAACCGGATTTTACTGCTGATTACCACTCCTGGGCTTTCACCTGATCACGCATTGGCTGAAACTGCACTGTCGGATCTTTCTCTTGCGGAGCGTTTACAAAGTGGTTGAATTTCTTTCTCAGTTCCGGGTTCTGCACCGCTTCTTTCCACTCGCAATGGTACGTGTTCACCAGCTCCTGCATTTCAGCTTCCAGTTGTGCGGCTATGCCAAGGCTGTCGTTTACAACTACATTTTTGAGGTAGCTCATACCGCCATCCATTTTGTTTAGCCAGGTAGCCGTTCTAGTCAGTGAATCGGCTGTTTTGATGTAGAACATCAGGAAACGATCGAGGTATTTCACGCAGGTTTCTTTGTCTATATCGGAAGCGAGCAGCTGGGCGTGTTGTGGTTTTGAGCCACCGTTGCCGCACACATACAGGTTCCAGCCTTTATCGGTCGCGATGATACCAAAGTCTTTTGACTGGGCTTCGGCACACTCCCGGATACAACCACTCACGCCACCTTTGATTTTATGCGGCGCCCGAATGCCTTTGTAGCGCTCCTCCACCTCGATGGCAAACGACACGCTGTCATGCAATCCGAACCGGCACCAGGTGCTGCCAACACAGCTCTTCACGGTTCTGAGAGCCTTGCCATAAGCATGACCGCTTTCAAAACCAGCGTCAATTAATTCTTCCCAGATTTCCGGAAGGTCGTTCATGTGCGCTCCAAACATATCGATGCGCTGACCGCCGGTTATTTTGGTGTACAGGTTGTACTTTTTAGCCACCTGCCCGATTACAATCAGTTTGTCAGGTGTGATTTCGCCGCCTGGTATGCGTGGCACCACGGAGTAAGTTCCGCCTTTCTGGATGTTGGCCAGGTAACGGTCGTTGCTGTCCTGGATGGTGTTTTGCTTTACAATCACGTCGTTCCAGAGGCTCGACAGGATGCTGGCTACAACAGGCTTACAGGTTTCGCAGCCATCACCTTTGCCCAGATGATCTAAAACTTCGTCGTATGTCTTGATTCCGTTTAGCTTCACCATGTCGAACAGCTCCTGGCGGGAGTAGTCGAAGTGTTCGCACACGTTGTTTTTCACATAAGCTCCGTTTGCTGCTAAAGTACCGGAGATCAGGTCTTTTACAAGCGGAACGCAACCACCACAGCAGGTACCGGCTTTGGTGCATTTCTTTATTTCATCCAGCGAAGTGGCGCCACCATCGGTTACGGCAGAACAGATGCTGCCTTTTGATACAGACTCGCAGGAGCAGATCAGCGCTTCATCCGGAAGGCTCATCACACCGGCACCAGCATCGCCTTCTCCGCCTCTTGCACCCAGGATCAGGTCCTCAGGGTTTGGCGGAAGCACTATTTTATTGTTAACAGTCTGCAGCAGGATGTTGTAGGCATCTGCGTCGCCTACCAGCACACCACCTAACAGGTACTTGCCGTCGTTGCTGATGTTGATACGCTTATAAACACCTTTGTTGCTGTCTTCAAACACGATGCTTCTGCTGTCGGGCTCGCCTACGAACGGATCGCCGAAGCTGGCTACGTCTACACCGATCAGCTTCAGCTTGGTGCTCATGTCGTAACCGGTAAAGGTTTTGGCAGAATCGCATAACTGGGCAGCTACTACTTCGGCCATTTCGTAACCAGGCGCAACCAGCCCGTAGATCATACCGTCGTACAGCGCGCATTCGCCTATGGCAAAAATAGCTTCGTCGCTGGTTTGCATGTTGCTGTTTACCACGATACCGCCACGGGTACCAACTTCCAGTCCAGCCAGTTTCGCCAGCTCGTCACGCGGACGGATACCGGCCGAAATCACCAGCATATCCACATCCAGCGAGGTTTCATCAGCAAACTCCAGCGCAGCTATCTTTCCGTCGCCTGCTATATTGGTCGTGCTTTTCTTCAGGTGCATTTTCAGCCCCAGGCTCTCCAGCTTTGCCTGCAGCATGCTGCTGCCGGCCGAGTCGATCTGGCGCGGCATCAGGCGGGGCGCAAATTCAATTACGTGCGTTTCTTCTATCCCTAAGTCTATCAGGGCTTTCGCAGCTTCCAAACCCAGCAAACCGCCACCCATTACAGCGCCTTTACGGGCTGTTTTCGCAAAATCCTGTATCAGTTCCAGGTCTTCGATAGTACGGTACACGAACACACCGTCTTTCTCCACACCCGGAATATCCGGCACGAAAGCAGAAGAACCGGTCGCCATTACCAGGTAATCATAAGACTGCACGACACCTCTTACCGAATGAATCGTTTTCTCGGTGCGGTTAATTTCCTGGATGGTATCACCCAGGTGCAGGGTAATATTATTATCGCTGTACCAGTTCGCTGTGGAGAGCGACAGGTCTTCAGCAGTTTTACCACTGAAGTATTCGCTCAGGTGAACACGGTCGTAGGCCCTGCGAGGCTCTTCCCCGAAAACAACAATATTATAGGCTGTAGTTTTAGCAATAAGTTTTTCGCAAAACTTATAACCCACCATTCCATTTCCGATAACTACTACTGTTGGCTGATACTGCTGAGACATAATAGACAGTTTTTATTTTTAAGCGATTTTTATTTAAAACTAAACCTGCAGGTGATTTTCAGATTTCCGATACATGTAATCTGTACCTCTGTTTGCACTTCAAGCACCTGCCTGTTTGATATGAGTTGTTATTTTTTTACCAGTTACTCAATTCTGATGATGTTATTTTGTCGACTCAATAAAAAATCAATCCGACCTATACCCCTTTTTTCATTATTTACATTTTTTCAACAACCCTTGAATTATTTAATAAGTATCAAACACTCAAAATACGTTATAAATTCCAGGGGGTTTATTAAAAATTTTAATAAATATACGGAGTACCCCCTTAAAAACAATAGGGGCTATTGAATTATTTTTCATTTTTAGCACCACACACCCCCTTATTACAAACAAGTGTTAGGATTTTAGAACTTATTGATAAAATTTGGATTTTTACTACCAAATAGCCGTATTTAGAGGAATAAGAAGCAATTTAGAGTATTTTATATATATCCGGCCACATTTTTAAAGGGGATAAATTTTGAGCTGCTTGTTAGCCTTACTGAATAAAAAAATATTTTCACGTCACCACCCCCTACTTTTAAAGGGGGCCATAAGCAAAAAACACATTTTCGCTTCACCACCCACCATAACCACACCCACCCAGACTGACTGGCATGATTTAATAAAATTATCTCCCTAAAATCAGCAGCAATGTTTTATATTGCGTCATCCGTGCAACCAAGGGAAATAATCTCTCACGATAATGGAGCACCTACAGGGGCAAAGTAATAACAGGAAGTTCTTAATCTCAACAGTAGCAGGCGAGACAGGTTGTTTAAAGCAACCAGACTGTCAGACGGCTCTGTTCGTATACTTTGGTGGCTATTCGGATTATTCCGGCAGGCGAACCAATACCAGGAGTAAGAAGGTATCGGGAAAACAACGGATAAAACAAAAACGATTAGTACCTTATCTTATAGATAAAATGTTGATTGATAGCTTTACGGACTGAGCCGGGTATAACAGTTGCAGAAAAACCTGCAGACGATCTTACCAGGAAGCAATAAAGATCAGTTTATTAAAGTGCATGAGTAAAAGCCATTGAGTAATGATGCCTGACGCAACAAAAACACCTATATTATATGTAGTGGGAGCCGGCCCTGGTGATCCTGAACTGATTACCATGAAAGCCTACAAGGTGCTGCAGCAGGCAGATGTGGTGCTGTACGACAACCTGGCCAACAAAGAACTACTGAATCTTACCAAAGCGGATTGCGAAAAAATTTATGTTGGCAAGCATCCCTACGGCGAATACACACCCCAGGAAAGAATTCATGAGCTGATACAGGAAAAAGCGTTCAGCAAAGGAACAGTAGTGCGGCTGAAAGGCGGCGACCCTTACATTTTCGGACGCGGCTTCGAGGAAGTGCTGTTTGCCCGGGAACATGGCATTCAGACACATTACATTCCCGGTATTACGAGCATGCAGGCAACAGGCTTCGAAGATATCCCGCTTACCCACCGCAGCATCAGCGAAGGGGTATGGGCGCTGACCGGCACCAAAAAAGACGGCAGCATTTCCGACGACCTGCGGCTGGCTATGCAGAGCAACTCCACTGTCGTTATATATATGGGTGTGAAAAAGGCCGCCGCTATCGCCGACACCTACACACAAGCCGGCCGGGGCGACACGCCTGTTGCTGTTGTGCAGCACGCTTCATTACCACACCGGAAAACAGCTACCGGCTACATCAAGAACCTTCCTGACCTGATTGCACAGCACCACATTACGCACCCCGCCCTCATTGTGATCGGCGGCGTTGTCGCGCTGGATAAAGAGCTGTAAAATCTGAATACCGTGCTGCTGGTTTACGTATGCCTGATTATACAACCTTACAAACCGAAGCATGAGCACGAATCAACCATCAGAAGCAACACTGGTATTAGACGCCAAAGCAACCTTAGGCGAAGGAGCAATATGGCATCCGGAAGAAAAGAAACTATACTGGGTAGATATTGAAGGAAAAGCGCTTCATATCTTTGATCCGGCTACCAACCAGGACAAGCAGTTTCCGACCAGTGCACGCATCGGCACGGTAGTACCTGTGGCGGGCGGCTGCGCACTGGTGGCCCTGCAAAACGGAATCCATAAAATGGATACCGAAACCGGAGAACTCACCTTCATTACCAACCCGCTTCAGGAGCCGGACATCCGGTTTAACGATGGCAAATGCGACCCCGCCGGGAGGTTCTGGGTAGGCACCATCGCCCTGGACGCCCGGGAAGGTGCGGCTGTCTTGTACCGCATGCGGCGCGACCAGAGCATGCAGCAGATGCTGGATGGTGTTACCAACTCGAACGGTATCTGCTGGTCCCTGGATGCCAAAACCATGTACTACATCGACACCCCCACGCTGGCTGTAGATGCTTTCGATTTTGATAACATTTCCGGTAAACTGAGCAACAGGCGCACTATTATTCATATACCCAAGGGCGAAGGCCAACCCGACGGCATGACCATCGACGCAGAAGGCAAGCTCTGGGTAGCATTGCACGGCGGTGGAGCCGTAACCCGCTGGGACCCTGAAACCGGGAAACTGCTTCAGAAAGTCACTGTGCCGGCACCCAACACCACCTCCTGCGCCTTTGGCGGCGAAAACCTGGAGGTACTCTACATCACCACCGCACGCGAGGGACTGAACGAACAGGAACTGAATCAATACCCGCAAAGCGGCGGCCTTTTCGCTGTTAAGCCCGGCGTGCAGGGCATTCCTGCCGATTTCTTTATCGAAAAAGGACTGGCTGTTGTCTGAGGTAATTTTTCAGTGTCTTCAGGAGCAGTGGCTGTGGTGGCAGGGGCAGTAAAATATAATGTACTAATTTTTAATGTGCTTATGCCTGCCTGATTAAATCGTTGGACTATTAAAGTGATAGACCCCGTTAATCCCTAAATCTGCTTAATCCCGGTTCAGACAAAGGAGCAGAGGCTGTGGTGGCAGCTGCAGTAGACTTTTTGGTGCGTTCAAGCCTCAAATTCCAGGAAAAAGAAGAGCGCCCGGACCTTTGCAGATCCGGGCGCTCTTCTTTTTCTGATGTAAATATTTAGCCGTTATAGGCCAGAATGCCACCCAGCAAGTTGCGTACATTGCTGAAGCCCTGTTGCTCCAGGAAAGCCTTGGCATTGGCAGACCGGGCACCGGAACGACACTGTACAATAACTTCCTGATCTTTATATTCTTCCAGATCGTCCAGGTTTTGCGGCAATGAGTTCAACGGGATGTTTTTTGCGCCGGGAATGCACGACTCCTGGTACTCCCAATCTTCCCGTACATCTATAATCACAGGAGTTTCGCCTTTGTTCAGGCGCTCTTTCAGTTCTTCTGCGGTAATGTCAGCTGTTATCATGGTTTCGTGAGTATAAGTTTTTTAGTTAGTATAGTTTTACTTGTTTCGATGCGTAAAGTATACACGCCGTTTGAAAGATGTTGTAAGGATATCGGTTGCAGCGCTGGTACAGCTGCCTGGTAATGCACCTCCCGCCCTGTCGCATCATAAATCCGGATGCTTTTGTAAGCACTCTCAATTACGATAGTACCTTTTGATGGATTCGGATACAGCACAAATGCTTTGGCAGCAATTTCATCGGCCAGCCCGAGGGCCTTTCCCGTCATCACGGGGCGCAGCATCACGGCGCCCTCCAGTTCGTCTTCCACCCAACCGCTTACGCTGCTGAACAGGAAGCGCCTGCCGGGCATCCGTTCGTTCCGGTCGAAACCGATATTTACAAACAGGTTGCCGGGCTGTGACCATCCTGCATAAAAACGTTCTTTTACGGAAACAGGTTTGGGTAGCTCCACTTCATAAAAATTGTTGATTCCCGCTGTGTACCGGACCTGGAAACTATACTGGTACAGTGTTTCCCCCGGCACTCCCTCATTATCTTTCCAGATCCTGAAGGTGAGCGTGGTACCGGCAATGCTGTTACCCACCTGCGGAAAATACACCCGGAATGCCCTCACCTGGTCGGACTTGTTTAGCTCGTAGCGCTGCGCCACCTGCGACACACCCGTGGAAATAAAGTTAAAGCCTGCCTCTGCCGATCCATCGTCGTAGGCAAAGTAATCAGCAAAATCGGTTTCGCGCGATACGCTGTCGTTGGCGCGGTAGCGGTCGTTCTGTTCTTTTGTATCCAGGAAAACACCGTGCACCAGTTTAAACGGCTGCTCCGGAAACGTAAACGCAGAAACACGGGGAGTCCCGGCAACAACAAACTGGCGTGCATTTTCGGGCACAATGCCTGCCTCATTTAAAAACGTATCGGCGGGTGCCTCAGGTGTAGCCATGGCCACATAGCCGCGCCAGCTGATGGCAGCCGGCACATTGCCCAGGTTATTTACCGTTACCGAAACTTCCTCTGCCAGCTCTCCTTCCGGATTGCCAATGAACTGCTGAACAGGAATGGCCGTGTAGTTTTTAAGCAGCGGTGTAAGGCCGCGGCTAAGGGCAACGTCGCTGGTGGTATTCTGATTTTTGCGGCGGTTCCGGTCCAGCTCCACATAATCAATGTTCCAGACATCGGCCAGGCCCGAACGCCTGCCTACGCTCCGGAACCTGAACTGAAAATTCTCGTGGAAAAAGCGTGCTTCTTTTACCCCAACAAACACCTGGGCAAAATCCGTCCGCTCCCCCACTCCGGGCTGTTGCCACACCATCTGCCAGGCACCGGTGGCATCTTTAAACTCCAACTGCAAGTAAACACTGTTGGTAGAGGAGCGGTCCGGTACATCGCCTACCCCACCCGATTGCCAGTAAAAACTTAGGTAAACGGAATCGGCTGGTGACAGCCCCGCCAGTTGAACCGGTTGTGAGGTCAGCGTATCGGAAGGACCGGGAGCAATGACATTGGGTGCATAGGGAACTCCGGCAGCATTGAGTCCATCGAACGTAGCGACTCCAATCGTAACAGGCTCCAGGGCGTAGCGGTTATTGATAAAGACGCCCCCGTTTTTCCAGCGAACCGGGTCCGGCACACCATGCGCGAAGTTGGCGAAATCATCAAAAAAAGGCAGTGGCAACGGGTCTTCCTGCAGGCGGAGCTGCTGCATGAAGCTACTTCCTGCCGTTTGGGGCTGGCGCGCCTCCTGCTGTAACGGACTTAACAACGCTTGTGCACTGGCACACAAACTGAAAATCAGACAGATTACTAGAAACGCCAGCTCTTTTCTCATATTTCCTTTTCTACTGTTCTGCGCCCATCCGCCCGGACAGGCACGAAATGATTAGTCTATCGTTGGAACTGTTCTTTCCTGGCCGGCCACCCACAGGTCAACCAATTCCCCTACCCTGATTTTTGCACCCGGTTGCGCTACAGGCCGTTGCCGCACGACGGTTCCGTCTGTTTTGTCGCTGTCCTGCACGTAGATGATGTTGCCAATCTGCAGCCCCTGCCCTACCAGCAGCACCGAGGCTTCATCAATTGGCATATTCACCACGTTTGGCATTTCAAATTCTGTATTGCCCAGGCCATCGCCCACGTGCAGGTCTACCACAGCGCCCTTCGGCACCATCTCGCCCGGCTGTACTTCTTTGCCGTTAATAAACTGCTTCAGCACCGCATTTTGCTGCAGGTCGGGTACGTAGGTAATTTTTCCTTTCCGGAGATCATAGCTTTTCAGCACCCGCTCCGCATTCAGCACAGAGCCATCGATCAGCTTCGGCATCTTGATCATGGGCGGTTGCTTCATGTTTACGCTGATGTAGATCTTACGCCCTTCCTTTACTTTAGAACCAGGTGCCGGGTCCTGCGTCAGGATGGTGTTCGGTTTCAGGTCAGGCTTATAGGTGGAGTCGTTGATAAAATAGCGCAGGTTTTGCGCGTCCAGTTGCTCCTCCGCTTCGGACAGCTGCATATCCGTGATCTTCGGCACCGAGATGGATTCGCCGTGATTGGTGGTGGCAGGCAGATACACAAAAAAGAAGCCTACTACCAGCAAGGCTACTATAACGGCCATTACAGCCAGATGTTTTAGCACATCAGCAAATGAGTTCACTCTGAACATGGACATTGTTAATTATTGAATGGCTGAATTGTTTGATTCAGTTCCGGCACATTATTATGTTATCTTAACGCTTCAGTATCTATTTTAGCACTACCAGCTTTATTTTTTGTCTGAACCGCTGCTTCTTTTGATTTAATTGATTTTATGTTTGTCTGAATTTGGATTCGTCAGATTTTGGGATTAACTGGATTTTTTTCTGAACAAGATTAAGAAGATTAAAGGAATAACAGGATTGATTGGTTTTGTCTGTGGTTCGTGCAGGAGACGCGGGCACCGCGTCTCTACAGACAATGATCATTACAATCTCTCTACCTACCTGTTAAAGGGTTGAAAATCTTCAACCCCTACAAAATTTCTACCTTTCTACCTCTTAAACTTTCTAACTCCTAAACTCCCAAACTCTCTAACTCCCAAACTCCTAAACTCCCATCTCCTGCTGCCTGGTACGCTCGATGCCGTACTGCAGAATCTGGTCGATAAAGTCGTAGGGCTTGTAGCCATTGATGGCGGTCTGGTGGAAGATGCAGGTGGCGGGCGTCATACCCGGCAGCGAGTTTACTTCGATGATGATGGTTTCCACCTCGTCGTTGTCGAATATCCGCACAAAGGCATCGATGCGCGCGTAGCCTTCTATCTGCAGGATCTGGGCCACCCGTTTCAGGTCTTCTTTTACCTTGTCCGATATTTTCTGACGGCGTGCAGGGTCGGTGGCGTAACGGGCCGGGGTGATGTTTTGCCCCTCGCCTGCCAGGAATTTTTCTTCCAGCGACAGCACCTCGCCTTCAGCCAGCGCTTCCGAGGCTTCAAACACCTCGTAACTTACCATACCATCCGGTGCGTGGTTGGTGAGCAGGCCACCGGTAATTTCAAGGAAGTGTTTGGCGCCTTCTTTCGAAATGAGCGTTTCTACCAGGAAACCGCCTTTGTTCGGAAACTCTTCCTTAAAGCCGAGCGAAAGGGTACGGGCACAGTTCTCGTCCAGTTCTTCCATCTCACGGAACATGAGCGTGGCAAATGCCTCCAGCTCCTTCCGGTTCTTTATCTTTTTCACCGCCGAACTACAACCATCGTCGGCAGGTTTGGCAATGAACGGGTAATTAAACTCGGATTCTAAGGTTTGATAGAACCGCTCCCGGTCCTGCAGCCAGTCCTGCTTAAAGGCCATGCGGTGCTTGGCTACCGGCACACCGTACTTGGCCAGCAGTTCGTTCGTTTCGTATTTATTGATGGTAATCTGCGAAGAGTGGATACCGGAGCCATTATACGGGATGTGCAGTTTTTCCAGCTCTGCCTGCATCGCCCCATCCTCACCCGGACGACCGTGCAAGGCTATAAAGACGGCATCAACCATGTTTTTCAACTGGGTATAGGTGATGCGCTGCGGGTCGTGCAGGGCTTGGCCGGTGTACTTGCGGGTGATGCTTTCGGCTTCGTTGATGATCTGCTCCAGCACCGGGTGCCGCTGCCCGCCATGCTCGTAATGCTGTATTTTCTCCTTAATATCGTCGGCATTGTCCTTGAGCATGATGTTCACCGGGATCGTGTAGAGCCGGTGCTCTTCGTTGCTGCCTGTCAGGAAAACAGGTAGCGGCTCGTATTTAGTGGACGAAGACAGCTTTTCATAGATGTTGCGGCCACTCTCCACGGAAATATGGCGCTCGGACGAATAGCCGCCCATTATCACGCCCACCCGGATTTTGTCGTGGCGGTGTGCCTGCTGCTCGGCAATATTCTTATCCAGGTCCTGCAACAGCCTGCTCAGCCGCACCGTGTCTTTACCCGACTTCAGGCGTTCTGCTATGGAAGTACGAACGATGTAAGTCAGGAACTGCGACGGGTTCAGCCCGATTTCAGCGGCCTGGTGGAAGAAGAACGAGGACGGCAGCATGCCCGACGTGGTGTTCGGGTCGTTCAGGAAAATCTCACCCGCTGCTGTAATAAAGCCGTCGAGACGCGCATACACGTTAAAGGCCAAAGATGTAAACAAGCGGCTGCAGGCCTGGCGTATCTCCTGGATCTGCTCTGCCGGTAGGTTGATGGGCGTAATTTTGCGGCTCAGCCCCGGCAGGTATTTGGAACGGTAATCGAACACTTCGCTGCCTTTTACGATTTCGGTTGGCGGCAGCGCCAGCGGTTTGCCCGCCTCGTCCTGCACCACGATGCACGAAAACTCGCGGCCCTGGATAAAGCTTTCGACGAGCACCTGCTGTTCGTGCTCTATATTAATAAGTGTAACCGAAGCAGCCTCAGTGGTAGCAAATGTGTTATTGATGCTGTTAAACAGTTCCTCCGGGTGGTAAATGATTTCGCCGTTTTCCAGCGCCACCGGCATCCCGATCCCCTCGCGGATATCCACGAGCTGTTTCATGCTGCTAAGCTGCTTCTCTTCAGAAAGCTGCTGCCACTGCGCTTTGTGTATGGTTTTGGTGAAGAAACTGCGTTCTACAGCCTGTTCAAAAAGAGCAAAATCCTTCTCCCGCACAATGGACACCCCGATAGAAGAGCCCTGGTGCGGCGCCTTCAGTACCAGCGGCAGCCCCAGATCGGCTACAATGGCTTCGAAAATACCTTCGCGCTGCTGCTGGTCGGTCCAGTTGGTGTACTGAATAGTCCGGTAATCGGGTGTCGGGAAACCGTGCTGCCGCAGCATTTCCTTCTGCGCAATCTTGTCGATACCGATGGAAGATGGCAAAATGCCGGAGCCGGAATACGGAATGCGGTACCACTCCAGCAGCCCCTGGATGCTGCCATCTTCGCCGTAAGGCCCGTGCAGCGCCAGGAATGCAAAATCAAAGTGGTTGCGGAATTCGTGGGGCAACAGGCGCCTGCCTACTTTGGCAATAACGGCATCCTGCTCCTCCACCGACAGCTCGCCCAGCGACTCCAGGTAAATCTGAAGCTGGTGCACACTGTCGGGCAGCGACTCCACCGGCGGGTAAAAATCGCGGATGGTGCCTTTATAAATATACTGCCAGTCCAGCAGAATAAAGTTGCCCAGGCTGTCGGCAAATACCGGAACGGCCTCGAAAAGGGCTTTATTTAAATTATCGTATACCGTACGTCCGCCTGCAAAAGAAATCTCCCGCTCCCGCGACGGACCACCGAAAATTATTCCTATTCTCATTCCTGCAAAGGTAAGAAAATATCCAGTTAATCAGTTTTGTCTTTGCGTGTTAGTTGCCGCACCCGCTGCAGAAGCACAACAGCTAACATCTCCGCTCTTAACGATGGAGGCTGCGTTCTATTATTTACGTGCATTCGTCGATTTCTGCCGGTAAAAGGCTACTGCACCTGCCACCACAGCCACTGCTGCTAAATAAAAATCCCCTGTCACTTTTAAAGGAACAGGGGATTTCTAGCTAATGTATGGTAACAAATGTTACGCACAAATTCACTTTATAAGGTAAAGTCCCCCTTTGAAGGGGGTAAGGGGGATGATGAACGGACTGCGAGCAATTACAGGACCTGCAGCCAGTACAGCACTATTTTGTTCGCAGATATTAGTCATCCCCCTACCCCCTTCAAAGGGGGACAATAAACTTTCTGCGTAACATCCGATCGAAATCTTAGTAGTCGTCGCGTTCGATGGCGGCTACACCAGGCAGTGTTTTGCCTTCCATAAATTCCAGCAGAGCACCACCACCAGTAGACACATACGATACCTGATCGCCGTAACCCAACTGGTTTACAGCAGCAGCAGAGTCGCCGCCGCCAATCAGGGAGTAGGCGCCTGCGTTGGTTGCTTGTACCACTGCTTCAGCTACAGCTTCGGTTCCTACAGCAAAGTTCGACATTTCGAACACGCCCATCGGACCGTTCCACAGGATGGTTTTGGAGTTGCGAATGATATCGGAATAAGTTTCGCGGGCATTCGGGCCAATGTCTAAGCCCATCCAGTTATCCGGGATGTGGTGGCTGAGGCAGGTGTCTACGTTGGCATCGTTGCTGAAGCCGTCTGCAATTACGGAATCAACAGGGATCAGCATTTTCACACCTTTTTCCTTGGCCAGCGCAATCAGTCTCAGCGCCAGGTCCAGCTTATCGTTTTCTACCAGCGAAGAACCAATCTGGCCGCCGTCGGCTTTCACGAAGGTGTAGGACATGCCGCCGCCAATAATCAGGTAATCCACCCTGTCCAGCAAACGCTCGATGATCAGGATTTTATCGGAGATTTTAGCGCCCCCCATAATGGCAGTAAACGGACGCTCAGCCTTATCGAGCACACGACGGGCATTGTCGAGTTCTGCCTGCATCACGTAGCCGGTAACTTTATCGTTCGGGAAGTAGCGGGCCACCACAGCGGTAGAAGCATGTTCGCGGTGGGCTGTACCAAAGGCATCGTTTACGTACACATCGCCCAGCCTGGACAGTTTTTCGGCAAAAGCAGGATCGCCTTTTTCTTCTTCTTTATAGAAACGCAGGTTTTCGAGCAACAGTATTTCGCCCGGCTTCAGGTTCTGCGCCATTTGCACAGCCTCTTCACCCACACAATCCGGGGCAAACTTCACGGTAGTTCCAAATTCATCAGACAAGCGGCTAACCAGGTGCTGCAGCGAATATTTTTTCTCGGGTCCGCTTTTTGGCCGCCCCAGGTGCGACATCAGGATCACAGAACCGCCATCTGCCAGAATTTTCTTTATAGTTGGTACTGCCGCACGAATGCGGGTATCATCTGTAATGCGGTAGTCAGCGTCCAGCGGAACGTTAAAGTCTACGCGCACTAATGCCCTTTTACCGGCAAAGTTGTACTTGTCTACTGTTCTCATGAAGTTTAAAGTTTTGTGTTACTTGTAGCGTTTTCGTGAATTAACAAATTTAGTTGCCCCACGCAACCACATTGTGAGCCAACAAATATAGTGAAATGAAGATGAAAGACTAAGAAGTAGAAAGATGAGATTTATCAGTTCTATGTAAAAAGCTGTCAAAAATTAACACCAGCGCAGAACACCCCCTGATTCTTGTTGAAATGCCCCTGTTTTTTAGACCTTCGTGGCAAAAGTTAAGAGCCGCGGGAATGGTGGCCGGGACAGCAGAACAATTTACAGCAGTCTCCGCACCTGTCAGCATGCCTCATCCCTAAAATTTCCCAAAAAACCTTTTCTGCTCCTGTCACCACACCCACTGCTCCTATCCAGGCGAAGAACCAGCAGCAAACCCTGTCACCGGAAGCAGCTTTGCAATGACGATCATCACCCGGTAAACTTAGATGCATCATAGGGAGCACCGTCAAGTTTCAGGAGCTTTACCTGTTTTTCGGGATTTATGAAAAAGGCACCTTATAATAAAGCGATCGTATACTGGCTCCTGAGCGGTGCACTCCTGATTACAGGCATGGTGGTGATCGGAGGCATCACCCGCCTCACCCGCTCCGGGCTTTCTATTGTAGAATGGAACGTAATTTCGGGCACACTGCCCCCGCTTTCGCAGGCAGCCTGGCTGGAAGCGTTCGAGAAATACAAGCTGTTCCCGGAATACCAGAAGCTGAATTTTGGGATGACGCTCGATGGCTTCAAAAAGATTTTCTGGTGGGAATACCTGCACCGCTTGCTGGGCCGTATCATCGGGTTTGTGTTTATCCTGCCTTTCCTGCACTTCCTGCTGACCAAACAACTATCGGGCTGGCTGTTCAGGCGGCTTTTATTTATCCTGTTGCTGGGGCTGTCGCAGGGACTAATGGGCTGGATCATGGTAAAAAGCGGCCTGGTAGATATGCCACACGTAAGCCATTACCGGCTGGCGGCGCATTTCATCCTGGCTTTGCTGCTCATTGGCACCATCGTCTGGACCGTTGCCGACATAACCACTGCCCCGCGCCAGCAAAAGGCAACCACCCCCATATTAACCAGGTTATCCAGGCTGGTGTTAACCCTTATTCTTGTACAAATCGTTTACGGGGCCTTTGTGGCTGGCCTTAAAGCCGGCTTTTCTTATAATACCTATCCGCTTATGGAGGGCGAATTCTTTCCTGCTTACCTGAAAAGTTACTTCACCTGGCAGCACGTGCTGGAAGACGGTGTGGTTGTGCAGTTTATCCACCGCTGGGTTGCAGCGCTGGTGCTGGCAGGGGTTGTGTGGTTCTGGTACAGCAGCCGGAATGCTGCTGTCGGCACAACTACCAAAAACACCATCGTACTACTGCTGGTGACGGCACTAGTGCAGCTGGTACTGGGCATTGCGACGCTGCTGCTGGCCGTTCCGGTAACGCTGGGCGTACTGCACCAGCTGGTGGCCGTGGCAATGTTTGTGCTGGCATTACTGGCGGTGCACCAGCTCCAGCCCTTGCACAGCAGAGCCGGGAATTCAGGCAGAGGCAATTATCAGCGTGTAGCTACAAGAGGCCTGCACCCTAAACCAACGGTTTAAACAGCCAGCGGAAAGCCTCGTTTTCTCACCAGCTTTTTCTAACTTCGCCTTATGGAACTACAAGGCAAGTGGACAAAAGACGAGGAAGGGTTTATGGCATTTGACCCGCCGGAACTACAACGTTATTACGAAGCCATTACAGACCGCTACCACCAGGTGTACAACCGTTACCTGGAGCTGCTTGAGGATGACGAAGCTTATTACAAAGCGCTGGAGGACGGCTATGAAATGGTTACCGACTACAAAACCATTAACGGCGCAAGTGAATTTGCCACCACCTATACCACTCCCGCCTATGTACTCGACATCTGGTACGAACTGGACCATAACAACAGAAGAGACTATACCAGGGGGCATATTCACATCGCGCGGAAATAAACCCCCAGGCGATACAGCGGCCACCCTTCCGGTTAAGGAGCAGTGGCTATGATGGCAGGTGCAGCAAATAAAATATGCGCCTGCACAAACACACCTCAACAGCAAAGGTAGTGGTAACAGCTGCAGTAATCATCCACTTGCTTCTGCAGCGGACGCTGCAGCCCCTGAAGGCAGCTCACCCCATCCCTCCCCAGCCCACGTCAAGCTCCTGTTAAACAATTGTTAAAAAATTATCCGACTAAAGGACTGAAAATTAGCACCTTTCAATAAAAGTGATTTTATTTACGCACCGAAATATCTCTATATAGCAGGTGTACATTCCTCTGTTTTTTGAATCAGAAGTTTTACACTCCTGCTCCTATGAAACAGCTTATTTCCTGGTAAGGTAGATTTTCCGGAAGGGCAAAAAATACCTGATCCTTTGGCTGCCAGCCAAACCTGGCAGACAGGAAAACTATTGCCCTTTCAAAAAATACAATCGTATAAAACAAATCACATTCCCAACAATCATCTCAAACTAATGTTTTAACTTTAATACCAATCCAACAATACCAGTATTATCCAACAACACCTTAACAACCATTCATTCTGCACCTCAACTTATTTTATAGCACACGAAAGCAAATACTACAATTTTTACTCATAGTATTTTTTGTTATAAATTATTGATTAAACACAATGAAAATATCTATAACTACAAATATTCACCCAATTATATATTACATAATAGTCCAAATTTCACCCATTTTTTATAACTATTTATTTAGGTTACGTGATTTTTAAAAGAACTTTTGCCTTTCCTTAAAAATACTTATGCAATTTTAAACCAAGTGAAAAACACTTGTGTTATCTTCGCAACTGACTAATAAACAAAAAGTTAAACACTGACAAAAACCAAGGTTTCTATATTATTTACACTAACAGATGTTAAATCTAAAATAAACCGGCGGGCCTATGATTAGATTATAGAAGCGCCTCAAAACACAAAACTTTATACTCCTGAACTTCATGCAACACTGAAGGTTTTAAATGCCGATTAATTAACACAAAACCTTTTTCACAAAATATTACAACTTTAACTTTTAGCCATTTTTAATAATATGAACTTCAAATTCCGTAATGTTTTAACCCCTTTCCTTTTAGGATTAGCAGTAGTTGCATGTGAGCAGAAAGAAATGGAGCAATTGTCTCCTGAAGCCGCCATCAACGCAGAATCAGTTAACAAGGCAACATCTGCCAACCTTATATATGAAGAGACTGTAGAAGGAAACACCTACTTCCCGCTGTCTGGCACTACCATCAACAAAACCCACTCTATAGAAAACTGCGCCACAGACTGGACCCTATCAACTGTTACCAATCCTGCTTTCCAGGGCTCTAAAGCAACCCGTTTCGAAATCAGGAAAGGTCAGCCGCTTGTTGGAACAGGCGAGAAAATTCGTTCTGAAGTAACTATTATTAAAGGAACCGAAGACTCAAGGTTCACAAAAGATATCTGGTACTCTTTCTCAGTTTATTTCCCTTCTGTTGGTTTCGAGGCTGACGACACAAGAGACTGCCTGAACCAGTGGTATGAAGACGGCAGCGACGAGACTACAATCCGTGCCGAAAAAGACAAAGTTTTCCTGGAAGTTACACCTCCGTCCGGCTCATCTAACCTGATGAAATACGACCTGTTCGGCTCTAATTCAGGCACAAGCTCCAGCGTACTTTCTTCTTTCACCTCTGTTCCTAAAAACCAGTGGAACGAGTTCACTTTCCACTTTATCCACTCAACCGGATCTGACGGCCTGATCGAGGTATACCGTAATGGTGTAAAAATCCACCACATTACCGGACGTAACATGCACCTGAAATACCCGAAATGGAAACTGGGTCTGTACAAGGCTTCTTTCCTGGATGGTTCTTCCAAGCATTCTTCAAGAGTTGTTTACTTTGATAACATCAGGGTAGGTAAAACTGCTGCTAAATTAGCCGACATGACTTCAGGTACAGTAAGCAACACAACTACTACCACAACCAACACAACAACTGATACTAGCACAGGAACAACTACCGGTACAACAACCGGCACCACTACCGGTACAACAACCGGCACTACTACTGGTACTACAACCGGCACTACTACTGGCACAACCACTGGTACTACCACTACAACAACTACAACTACCACAAGCACACAGCAGGTAGTAAGCTTCACGCTGATTGATGCTTCAAAAGACAAAGAAATCATGACGATCAGCAACGGCGCTACCATCAGCCTTAGCAAACTGGGTGTGAGCAAAATCAACATCAAAGCTAACACAAGCTCTACTACTGCAACAGTTGTTAAGTTCGTACTGAGCGGCGCTAAGAGCGAAACCAGACTCGACGACGTGGTTCCTTATGCCCTGTTTGGCGATAACAAAAAAGGCGACTATTACTCCTGGTCTGCCTCTACAGGAAGCTACACCCTTCAGGCCACAACACACGCCGGAACAAAAAGCAACCTGGGAGCTGCCACCAGCCCTACGTACAGCATCAGCTTCACTATTGTGAAATAATTAAAAACACCTAACAGTAAAGCCCGGGTAACCTGTAAGCAAACAAACCTGGCGCTTTATTCAACCTGAGAGGCTGCCCGCATGGGCAGTCTCTCTTTTTTTTACCCTAATGCAATGCCTAAACTCCGCCCTTTATGCTGCAAATTACCCAGGAAAAAACCCACATCACACCATTTGTCAGCTTTATGAAAATTTACACATAGCATTAAATGATTAAAAAATTAAATATTACGTATACATTTAAAGCACAGATAAGCACTAAAAAACCCCACAGCTATGAAACATACACATATTTTACGCGACACCTGATGGCCGGCGCGGACAAAATCAGGAAAAATGCAGGTGCATTTCAAATACAACTATCCAGCTGCTCTGCAGCATTTACCCCCAGCTGTAGCCGGCAGAAGCATACACCGAAGAACACGTAAAACCAGTTATAGTACATATGGATAAAAGCAAAACGCTACCCTGAGTTTCGCTTCCCAAAACTTTGTGAAGGAAAGGTAAATTTACCTGCCTGCTCCTGCACATCACCCCATACCCTGCACTGGTAGCAAGTAATTTTAGCTGGTAACCATAGCAGACAGATTACGCACAGCAGTGTTATTACATTCAGAGCTACATGAAACATAAACAAAACCGACTTTGGTTACCTGGCATAAACACGTGGCCGCATTACAATCTTAACAACTGTCCTTTATGTACCTCAACTATATCTCTTTACAGGAAGCAATCGATCTATTACCCGATACTGTTGTGGTTGTAGATAGCAAGGGAAAAATTATAGCCTCGAACAAACAAATTGATAAACTTTTTGAATATGCACCCGGCGAACTCGTTGGTCAGAACCTGAATATCCTGATACCGGAACGCTTCCGGGAAGCTCACACCCGGCACCTGTACACCTATTTTAAAAACCCGGTATCCCGGAAAATGGGCAAAGGCATGCAGCTGTTCGGCCTCCGCAAAAGCGGCGAGGAATGCGATATAGATGTAGCGCTGGCGCCGGTTATGGTTAAAAACAAGAAATATGTAATAGCAGCCATACGGGATGTAACGGAACTGAAAGAACTTGAACGAAACCTGCTCCAGAAAAACGAACAGCTGCTTGTCATCAACAGCGAACTGGAGCGGCTTGGGTACATCATCGCACACGACCTGAAATCTCCGCTACTGAACATCCATGCCATTATCCGGCTTCTGAAACGGGAACTGACAACAGAACAGCAGCAACATCTTGCTTTGCATATTCAGGCCATTGACCAAACCCTCATATCCATGCTAAACCTCATTACCGGCATTACGGATTACTCTAAAGCTGCAATAACCGAACACAAAGAAGAGCCTGTAGAATTAAACCTGGTATTAAAAGAAGCCTGCAGCCTGATCACGTTCCCTCCCAATGCCTCCGTTGATATTCCCGAGCATCTTCCGGTTATTACCGGCAATAAAACAAAGCTCCTGCAGGTATTCCTGAACCTGATCAGCAATGCTGTTAAGTACAACGACAAAGAAGAAACGAAAATCGCCGTCCGTTGCCTTGAAAAAAAGAACGAAGTATTAATCACCATTTCAGATAACGGGCCAGGCGTGCCGCGCGAGTTGCGCCGCAGCATATTTAACCTGTTCCAGAAAGGAGACATTCAGAAAGAAAATTCACAGGGAATCGGGCTGGCCGTTGTAAAGAAAATTATCGAAGAAAGGGGCGGCAGCATTATAGTAGACGACAGCCCGCTTGGTGGCGCGGATTTCATTTTCAGTTGGCCCCTCGAAGAGGCACAGGAAACGAAGATCAACAAGAACAACACCAGGCAAACCCCGCTGGACCACAACAACTAATCAACCTCCCGACCCAAGAACAACACCACAGTTCACACCCGCTTTCTGCAGCCTTTTAACTTTGAGCGGGACACACTATATATAATAGAGTAAAATTACGCAACAACACACACTCCTTTCGAAGTTACCACTTGCAATTGCTGAATTCTAAAAACCGGTTGAGGCGAGGGTGTGGTGGCTGTGGCTGTGAACCAAACATAACACCAGGCAGCTCTTCTGTTTTGCAGCCACAGCCACCACACCTTCTGCTACAACCTAGCCTTTTCCCTTTTCTTCCACCCGCACCCAACACCTCCCCTACCCCTCAGGAAACAACACGAATCATTTAAACGGCCACAACCCAAAAACCTACCTATATCTAACAACACCCCTTTAATTACACACTAACCCTGCACACTTTTTAATCAATTAACAAAACAGCCCCCTTAAAATAACAGGGGGTAAAATTTTTTTTCAAAAATTTATCGAGCCTTGAAAATTTTTAAACTTATAACCATTTGTTATCAGAAAAACCTCTGCTGAAGCAAAAAAACCGCTTTTCCAGCTAATCTGCCGCTATATCAGGCAAGCACCTTACCCCAATTTCACACCACAACCACGCAAACACCCTCTATTTTAAGGGGGTGTAATGATAAATTAGCAATAATATTTCAGAACACCCCCTTGATTTTCAATGCTTGTTTACTATCTTTAACAAGAATTTAACAACAACCCCATAAAAAACATACCCCATAACGTAAACTTGCTTATGAAAAAGATCGAAGCAATTATCAGAACATCCAAGTTTGAGGAGGTTTATGAAGCGCTAGCCAAAGTAGGCATTGCTTTTATGTCTACCTACGATGTAAAAGGATATGGCCTTGAGCACGGATCTTCCCAGGTCTACAGAGGCACAACCTATAATGTAGGCTTTATCCCCCGCACCAAAATTGAGATTGTTGCCACCGACGAACATGTCGATGACGTGGTTTCCACTATCCTGAAGGTAGCCTCTACCGGAAGTGTCGGCGACGGCAAAATCTTTATCATGAATATCGAAGACGTTATTCGCATCAGAACAGGAGAAGTCGGAGAACTGGCGCTGTAATTCCAACCTGTTTTTCCAATCACCAAAATCATTGAATTAAAGAATTTTTAAATCCTAACTTTTTATCACCATGTCACAAGAACTATTTGTTGTAAACAACACCTGGATGATGGTGTCCATTTTTCTCGTTTTTGCTATGCACCTGGGCTTCGCCACGCTTGAGTCTGGTTTAGCCCGGTCTAAAAACACGGTGAACATCCTGTTCAAGAATAGCATGATTCTTCCACTTGGCTTGATTACGTATGCGTTCTGGGGTTTCTCGATGATGTACCCGGGTGCTGCTTTTGAAGGCGGTTTCTTTGGTTTCTCAGGCTTCGGTATCCCGATGCCCGAAGGTGGCGAAACTTCTGCCTATAACGAAGGCTACACTTTCTGGACAGACTTCCTGTTCCAGGGCATGTTTGCCGCCACTGCTGCTACCATTGTTTCCGGTGCTGTAGCTGAGCGTGTAAAACTGTCGAGCTTCATGATTTTTTCGCTCCTGTTCGTTGGTATCTGCTACCCGATTGTAGGTATGTGGAAGTGGGGAGGCGGCTTCCTGAACGCACTGGAAGTTCCTTTCTATGATTTCGCTGGTTCTACGCTGGTTCACTCGGTAGGTGGCTGGGGCGCCCTGGCAGGTATCCTCCTGATCGGCCCGCGCATCGGCAAATTCGTTGACGGCAAAGTAAAGCCAATCCCTGGCCACAGCTTGCCACTGGCCACTATCGGTGTATTTATCCTTTGGTTAGGCTGGTTCGGTTTTAACGGTGGTTCTGTACTTTCTGCTGATCCGGGCGCTGTTTCAAGAGTACTTGTTATGACCAGCCTTGCTGCCGCTGCCGGTGCAATAGGTGGTTGCTTCCTGGCCCTGATCCTTTTCAAATCAAGCGACTTAACCATGGTACTGAACGGTATACTTGCCGGCCTGGTAGGTATCACAGCAGGTGCTGACCAAATGGGTGTTGTGGACTCAATCGTAATCGGTCTGGTGTCCGGAGCGCTTGTAGTGCTTGGTGTATCGCTGTTCGACAAACTGAAACTGGACGATCCGGTTGGTGCACTTTCTGTTCACCTGATCTGCGGCATCTGGGGTACGTTGGCAGTAGGATTGTTCGGATCGCTTGCCGGTGTTGACCAGTTCATCAGCCAGGCAATTGGTGTAGGCGTAGTAGGTGCTTTCAGCTTTGTGTTCGCTATTGTTGTGTGGTATGTACTGAAAGTAACCATGGGCGTACGTGTAAGCGAAAGAGAAGAAATTGAAGGGCTGGATATGCACGAGCACAAAATGCACGCTTACCCGGACATCAACGCTCCTGGCTACGAAATGAGCCTGCTGGAAAACCAACCGGTAACAACAGACAGCCGCAAGAAAGCAGCTGCCACAGTTTAATAAAAATCACTTACTAGTTAGGATGGCATGGTGAGAAAAAACAAGTGGTAATGTCTGGAACACATTACCACTGTTTTACCACTCCGATAAAGAAACCGCTTTACAAGATATAAAAGCCTTTCGCTTGCCTTCTGATATTCCTTCTTCTCTTACACCCGCTATCAAACTGCCATTTGAGAAGCGAGCTAAAGAAAGAACATTAACAACTTATTTACTAAAGATTTACGAACAATTAAAAGTTAACCAATATGAAAAAACTTTTATCACTCGCAGCCGCAGCATTCTTTATGACTGCAAATATAGCTAATGCGCAGGAAACTACCGCTGCAGAAGAAACAAAAGGAACTTTCGGCTTATCTGGATACATCGATACTTACTATCAGTACAACCTGAACAACCCGGTATCCGGCTTTAACCAGGGCCGCATCTTCGATACCAAACATAATAATTTCTCGCTTGGCCTGGTGCAGACCATGTTCAGCTACGACTATGGCAAAGCACACCTGGTAGCCGACCTGACCTTCGGACCAAATGCCGAACTCGGAAATTTTGGTAACGACGGCACTGCCAAACTTATCAAGCAGGCTTACCTGGCTTACGACCTGACCGACAAGCTTTCGTTTACAGTGGGCCAGTTCGGAACGCACATCGGGTATGAACTGATTGACGCTCCCCTAAACTACAACTACAGCCTGTCTTACCTGTTTGGCAACGGTCCGTTCTACCACACAGGCGCTAAAGTAAACTACAACTTCAGCGACCGCCTGGGCTTTATGCTGGGCGTGGTTAACGGATGGGATGGCCTGCAGGACTTCAACGACAAAAAATCGGTTGCAGCGCAGGTATACGTAAGCCCTTTTTCCGGCCTGGATATGTACATCAACTGGATCGGTGGCGACGAGTACAACACGCTTTCTGCCTTTGGCGACCACAAAGGTTCCTACACCAGCCTCTTCGACCTGACTACCTCCTACCAGGCAGCCGACGCATTTAAAATTGGTGTGAATGCGGCTTTTGGCTCCTTCCTGTCAGGCACAAACGAAGCAATAGCAGGCGATGCCTGGTCAGAAGATGCTACCTGGGGTGGTGCAGCGCTTTACCTGAACTATGCTGCCACCGACAAATTCGGACTGGGCCTGCGCACCGAGTACTTCTCCGACCCAAGCGGCGTACGCTACTTCGGACCACTTGAAGTTTCTGCCACTACACTTACAGCAGACGTTAAATTAGGCGAAAGCAACTTCAACATCAAACCTGAAGTTCGTTTAGATGTAGCTAAAAACGGTTTCTTCGAAGATGCCGCCGGCAACTTCACCAAGAAGACACAAGCTACCGTAGGCGCAGCCTTCATCTACTCTTTCAATGCTTCATGCAAATAAGAAACTGCCCGAAACAAACCACACCATTTGCTTAGTCACCCTTTATTGCAAAAGCCAGCCTCTCCTGAGGGCTGGCTTTTTGCTTTACCACTGGTTTGTTTTTATCCGGATTCGTTTTCGTTCGTAATGTAATGTCTGAACAGGATTTTTTGTCTTGAACAGGATTTTTTTGATTTAAGAATGGAAAAGAAATACAATCCGCAGGTACATCATCGCAGATCAATCCGACTAAGAGGTTATGACTACTCACAAGCTGGCCTCTATTTCATTACAATTTGCACGCACGAACGAGGGTGTCTCTTTGGTGAGATTATCATGCAAGACATGCAGTATGTCATGATTTTAAATGATGCAGGAAAAATTGCGCAGGAGTACTGGCTACAGATACCAAATCATTTTCCAAATACCATTCTACATGAGTATATCATCATGCCAAATCATGTTCATGGCATTATTGAATTGACAACCGTAGGGGTTCAAAATTTTGAACCCCTACACGAAACACGACAAAATCAATTCCAGAAGATAATACCCCGATCGATCGGATCTATTGTACGTGGCTATAAAACCGGTGTAACCAAATGGTTCCGAACCACCAGATCAGAAGACTTTCCATCTCAACGGGCAGTGTGGCAGCGCAACTTCTACGAACATATTATCCGCAACGAAAAGTCACACCAAACCATTTCTGAATATATTATAGACAATCCGGCAGAATGGCCTGATGATAAATTTTATGTAGCATAAGAGAATATGCCGCAGGAAAGTACGTATATCAAATAACTGCCCCCCCTACCGCACCTTCGCCCGCTTCACCAGGTAAGCATACAGCACCTTATCAAACGGCTCGCTGATATCCACCTGCACCAGGTCTATCTTATACTGCCCGCATTTGAGCGCTATTTCCTGCTTGTAATGCTCTACGGCCGCCTGGTAATGCGCTTTTACCTGCGAAGGCTGCAGTTTCAGTTCCTGCCCCGTTTCCACGTCCACAAACACATAGGGGCGTTCGGCGAAATCAAAAATTTCCTCGGTCCGGCGGTCCATTACATGAAAAATGAGCACCTCGTGTTTCTGATGCTTCAGGTGTTGGAGGGCGGCAAATATGGCATCGCTGTTTTCGTGCTGCGTGAGCATATCGCTGAAGATGACCACGAGCGAGCGCTTAGGAATCTGCTGGGCAATCTGGTGAATAACATCGGCCACATTGGTATCTTTGGCGGTTGGCTTTGTTTCCAGTTGCTTTTGCAGCATCAGCAGGAGGGTGTGCAGATGCGAAGCCGTCGAGCGCACGGGCGACTGTATCTCTATTTTATCGGAGAAGGTAACCAGCCCCACCGCATCGCGCTGCTTCCGGAGCAGGGTGGCCAGGGCAGCAGCCGCCAGGGCGCTGAAGGTGATTTTACCGTTGGTTTCGGTGGGGTAATACATGGAGGGCGACACGTCGAGCAGGATGTGGCAGCGCAGGTTGGTCTCCTCTTCAAAGCGTTTGACAAAAAGCTTATCGGTGCGTGAAAAAACTTTCCAGTCGATGTGGCGGGTGCTTTCGCCGCTGTTGTAGAGGCGGTGCTCGGAGAATTCTACCGAGAAGCCGTGGTAAGGCGACTGGTGCAAACCCGTGATAAACCCCGCTACCAGCTGCTTTGCCAGAAACTCCATGTTTTCAAATTTCTGAACATCGGCAAGGGTAATGGGCTTTTTCATAACAGGGGCAATTGGTTTAGGGTGCTGTAGTAGAAACGGTCAGCGGCTCGTCTTGTTGCCCTTCCACCGCATCTTTTACTTCCAGCAGCGACACCGAGCCTACCCCATCGCGCACCATATCAATTTCGCTGGCAGCGGCCCTGGAAAGGTCGATTACAAAGTGGCGGCTGTGTGCTTTACGGTCGTTTATCCGGACAATTACTTTTTTGCCGTTTTTAAGATTGGTGACTTCCACCAGCGTGTTGAAAGGAAGCGTGGCGTGGGCTGCAGTCAGTTTGGCTTTGTCGTAGCGCTCGCCGCTGGTGGTAGCATGCCCCTGCATGCGGTCCGCGTAAAAAGTAGCTTTGCCTTTAGCGGTGTAAGAAGCGCCGGGCGGAAAGACAGAAAGCAGGAGTACTAGTATAAGAGAACATAAATTCATGATATACTATATTTGGTGCTATACAAATATAGCAGAAATCCTTTACAAAAAAATTAAATTCAAAAACTTTTATATATCCCGACAATATGTTACTTTTAGATTCACAAAGTTGAATTTAACGTCTATTAAACGGTGGAAGAGAACAACGAAAAAGCAGAAATTTTTTCACAAAGAGTAAGAGCTGGAAAGAGAACGTATTTCTTTGATGTGAAGTCAACTCGCTCTAATGATTTTTACATTACCATTACAGAGAGTAAAAGAAAGTTCAAGGACGAGTCTTTCTCTTATGAGAAACACAAAATCTTTTTGTACAAAGAAGATTTTGCCAAATTTTTGGATGCGTTACAGGGAACAGTAGATCACGTTAAATCAGAACTGTTAACAGAAGAAGCGCTGGCAGCACTGGAAGCACCTGTGGCCGAAACAGAGCCATCGTTCGACGATGAGCTGAAGTGGGAATAGCTCCTACCCTATCCCTTTAAGTATAAAGCTTGTGGCCTGATTCCATAAGCTTTTTTATTACCCCCGATTCCCCCTGTTATTTTCAGAGGCAGGCTTTTTTATGCATATACTGTAGCGCTGGCCCATCAGGTAAGGGTGTGGTGACAGGGACTGCAGAACATTTTTGCCTATCCTGCGATTTGCTGCTGCAGCCACCACTGCCTCTGCTGCACAGTTTTACATCTTTTGACATTCGTTTAAGGCGATAAAATAGCACTGCCCCTGCCACCATTGCCGCTGCTGCTTTTGTAGCATGGATCATGGTGGCAGGGGCAGCTTTTTTCTACTGCGCCAGTACCAGTCTTTTGGTAATGCTCCTGTCTTTGGTGCTGATGCTCAGGAAATAGATGCCGCTTTTCAAACCGGCTGTAAATAGCTTTACTCCTGACTTTGCCTCTGCGGCTGTTACTTTCCTGGTAAGCACCTGTAGGCCCATGGCATCGTGTAAAATAAGCTTTGCACCTCCCACCAGAGCCGCTGCTCCTGAAAATTCCAGGTTGATGTCGCCATGGCTTGGGTTGGGGTAAAGCAGTAGGTTCAGCCCTGGCTGCAGGTCTTCACCAATACCCGATATAGTACCTTCACCACCATACAATCTGGCAATTCTGGTTCGGGGAATATGATTAAACGAGACAAATTCTCCCGCCACAACTACCTTGCCGTCAGGTTGCAAAGCAAGTGTGTTAACACTATTATCAAAACCAGAAGCAGGATCAAACAAATTATCCAGAGAACCATCCGTGTTCAGTCGGGCAATCCTGTTTCGGGTTGTGCCATTGAAAGTTGTAAAACTTCCTCCTGCCATTACCTTACCGTCAGGTTGCAGCGCGATGGTTAAAACCTCAGCATTAAAACCAGTTCCGGGGTTGAAGGAGTTGTCTGCTGTACCATCGGCATGCAGACGGGCTATCCTGTTTCGTGATGTACCGTTATAAGATGTAAATCCGCCGCCCACCAGCACCTTAGCATCTGCTTGCAAGGCAATAGACTGAACAGCACTGTTAAAGCCGTTTCCGGAATCGAAGGATTCATCCCTTGAACCATCGGCATTCAGACGAATGATGCTGTTAGCGGCCATTCCGTTATAGGAAGAAAACATACCGCCCACCACTATTTTTCCATCACGCTGCACGACAACCGAATTCACCTGACCATTAAAGCCTGTTCCGATAGTAAAAGAGGTATCGTGTGAGCCATCGGGGTTGAGACGGATGATCCTGTTGAAGGGCATGTTGTTGAAGACCGTAAAATTACCACCCACTATCACTTTGCCGTCAGGTTGTAAAGCCAGGGATTCTACGGAACTGTTAAACCCAACCCCTGTAACAAAGGAGTTGTCTAATGTCCCATCGGTCTGGAGGCGGGCGATCCCGCCAAGGAGCCGCGTATTATTATAATGTAAAAACAAACCTCCAACCAATACTTTGCCATCGGGTTGAAGGGCAACAGTAGTAACGGCATTATCAAAAGCTCCGGGATTAAAAGAATTATCAAGTGTACCGTTTGCGTTCAGGCGTGCCATCCTGGAACGGTCCGAGCCATTATAGCTCGTAAAGTTACCTGCCACTATTAACCTGCCGTCGGGCTGAAGGGAGAGGGCCGAAACAGTATTATTAAAACCTGTTCCAGGGTCAGTCGATGCCTCCAAAGTTCCATCGGGATGGAGGCGGGCAAAGCGGTTTTTGGGAATGCCATTGTAGGAGCTAAAAGTACCTCCTGCAACTATTTTTCCATCGCTTTGCACAGCAAGCACCTGAACTCCCGAAACAGAAAAACCGGCTCCGGTAGTAAAGGTTAAATCCGGAGAACCGTCGGCGTTAAGGCGGGAAATCCCGCTACTATACACACCATTGAAGTTAACAAAATTTCCTCCAACTAAAATCTTCCCGTTACTTTGTAAAGCAACATCATTCACCGTACTGTTAAAACCTGTACCGATATTGAATGAGTTATCCAGGGACCCATCGGCATGGAGGCGGGCTATCAGGTTACGAGCGCTACCGTTGTAAGAGGTAAAAATTCCTCCCGCCACTATTTTGCCGTCATTCTGGAGCGCAACAGCCTGTACCCTGTTGTTAAAGCCGGTACCAGGGTCAAAAGAGCTGTCGAGAGAACCGTTGGTGTTTAGTAAGGCGATGTTGTTTCGGGCTGTGCCATTGTAAGAAGAAAACCGGCCTCCTACTACCAACCTGCCATCGGGAAGCAGGGCAATAGAGAAAACGGTTTTATCAGTAAATCCCTCAAAACCAGTTCCCGGATTAAAAGATTCGTCCAGTGTGCCATCGGCGTTGAGGCGGGCAATGTTGCTGCGGGGCGTTCCATTGAATTCTGTAAACAATCCTCCCACAATCATTTTGCCGTCACTTTGTAAGGTAACAACCCTTACAGGTCCGTTGAATCCTGCAGCCAAAGAAAAAGATTCGTCCAGCGATCCATCGTTGTTTAAGCGAGCAAAATAGTTGCACTGTGTGTTATTGTAAGCGTTAAAACTTCCTCCGGCGAGTATTTTACCATCATCTTGTACTGCCAGTGCCTGCACTGTTCCATCAAAGCCGCTTCCGGAGTTAAAGGATTCATCCAATGACCGATCAGGATTCAGGCGGGCGATCCGGTTACAAGTCGTGTTGGAATAAGAATCAAAACTTCCTCCGACAAGAAGCTTGCCATTCCCTTGCAGCGCAGCTGCAGCAACAGACCCATCAAAGCCGTCAGCATCCAGTACGATATCTTCAGTATTAAAACCGGGATCGTTGGTACCAGGATTATGCTGGGCCTGGACTGCAGCAGGAATACACGCCACAGTTAAAATTAAAGTAATTACTATTGTTTTAAATTGCTGTAAATGTGCTTTCATGAAATAATACGAATGGGTAAATAAATTTGCAGTATGGTGATGCTCATCAAGGTAAGTCCCTGATTTACGCGGCCAGCACCAGCTTTTTAGTTAGAATAAGGCTCCGGGTACGGATGGTTAGGTAGTAGACACCGCTGGTTAATCCTGTTGTTGCGAATGTTACCCCGGCCTGCGCTTCGGTTGCCGTTACCTCCCTGGAAAGCACCTGCCGGCCCATGGCATCATGTAAAATTAGCTTTGCACCTCCCACCAGAGCCTCTGCTCCTGAAAGCTGAACGGTAATGTTGCCGTGGCTGGGGTTAGGGTATATGAGTACCTCCTGTTCTGGCTGCAGGTCTTTAGCTGAGTTTAGGGGCAAGCCGTCGGTGTACAATCGGGCAATTCTGGTTCTCACAATTCCGTTAAAGGAGGTAAAGTTTCCTCCCACAATCACCTTACCATCGCTCTGCAGCGCAAGAGCCTGAACATTATTATCAAAACCAGTTCCTGGAATAAAGGAGGCATCGAGCGAGCCGTCGGCGTTGAGACGGGCAATACGGTTGCGGGATGTGCCATTAAAGGAAGTATACCATCCTCCCACAATAAACTTACCATCGCTTTGCAAGGCAATCGACGAAACTGCTCCATCAAATCCTGACCCGACGTTGAAAGAAGTGTCTAGTGAGCCATTTGCATTGAGACGGGCAATCCGGGTGCGGGTGACGCCACTTCCTGAAATAAAACTACCTCCTGCAATCACTTTACCATCCTGCTGTAAAACGATGGCATTTACATCTCCGTCCAACAGACTTGTGGTCATGAAAGAGTTATCCAGCGAACCATCTGTATTCAGGCGGACAATTCCGTTACAAGGCGTTCCATTATAGGAAGTAAACCCACCCCCTACCACTATCTTTCCGTCTTTTTGAACAGCAATGGCATATACAGGAGCATCAAATCCTGTCCCGGTGTTGAAGGAGATGTCTGTTGAGCCGTCGGAGTTGAGGCGGACAATTCTATTACGGTCTATGCCATTGGAAATGACAAAACTTCCCCCCACTACCAACTTTCCATCTACCTGGAGAACAATCGCCCGAATTACACCATTGACCGCATGCGTGAAAGAAGCATCCGGTGAGCCATCGGAATTTAAACGTGTAATCCTGAAACCATTGTCGATACTGAACCTTCCACCTACCACCAGTTTTCCGTCAGGTTGAACAGCTATTGCTTCTACAGAACTATTTAACCCGGCGCTGTAGTTAAAAGCATTGTTTATGGTGCCATCGGCGTTGAGACAAGTAATAAAAGAACGGCGCAAGCCATTATAGAATTCGAAATCGCCTCCCACCATTAACTTGCCGTCGGGTTGCAGGGCGATAACCTTAACAGCATCTGAATAGCCTTTCCTGTGGATATACCCATTTCCAGGCATACCATCAGAACTCAGACTTGTTATTCTGAAGCGAGGCGATTCATTATAAGACGTAAAATGACCACCTACCACCAGTTCGCCACCAGCCTGTACCGCCACAACTGCAACACTACTATTAAAGCCTGCTCCGGTGTTGAAGGAGGTGTCTAATAAACCATCGTGGGTTAAACGGGCAATTCTGTTGCACTCGGTGCCGTTGTAATTCGTAAACAACCCTCCCACCACAATCTCATCATCTTTTTGTAATTCAACCGTGAGTACATTATTATTAAAGCCGGCTTCCGGCGCAAAAGAAGTATCAAGTGAGCCATCTGTATTTAAGCGGGCAATTCTGCTGCGAGGAGTGCCATTGAAAAAGGTAAAATACCCGCCGGCAACAACTTTTCCATCAGCTTGCAGGGCAACTGAAGTAACCTCATAATTAAAGCCCTGTCCTGGGTTAAAAGATGTGTCAAGTGAACCATCGGTATGGAGGCGGGCTATTCCGTTACGTGCTACCCCGTTATAATAACTAAAGCTTCCGCCCACAACCATTTTGCCGTCGCTCTGCAGCCAGATAGCCTGCACAGCGCCATATACACCAGTTTCGGGATTGAACGATTCATCTAATGTACCGTCGGAATTCAGGCGGGCGATTCTGTTTCGGGAGATACCATTATAAGATGCAAACACGCCTGCTACAATTATTTTACCGTCAGGTTGCAGTGCAATGGCAGTCACAGAACCACTGAAACCGGTGCCAGTTGCAAAAGACTCGTCCACCGAGCCATCGGGGTTAAGACGTACAATTCTATTTTGGAGTGTTTGGTTGTAGGTGATGAAGTTACCACCTACAACTATTTTACCATCTTCTTGAATAACAATCGCCTGCGGAACGCTGTTAAAACCAGAGTAAAAATCAGAGCCCGGATCGAAAGAGGTATCCAGGGAGCCATCGGTGTTAAGGCGGGCAATTCTGTTACGCCTCGTTCCGTTGTAGGAATAAAAGTTTCCTCCTACTACTGCTTTACCGTCAGGCTGCAGGGCGATACAGGTAACAAAGGAGCTAAATCCTTCTATGCCATTGATTACATCTGCCGTATTAAAGCTTGGATCGTTAGTACCCGGCAGATGTTGCCCTTGTGCAGTAGTATTAGTACCCGCTAAAGCCAAAAACAGAGCAAATACAAGTGGCATTAAGTGCTGTAAAAGTCCTTTCATGAAACTAAAAGTTAATTGTATTTACAAATTACTCGGCAGCCAGATTTACTGCGGCCGTAGTGATTGCTTTATTCTGTTAAAACTACTCGCTTCGATATACTCCTACCCCTGGTGCTGATATTCAGAAAATAGATGCCGCTTGTAAGCCCCGTTGTAGTTAACTTTATTCCTGCCTTTTCCTCTGTAGCTGTTACTTCCCGGGAAAGCACCTGTCGGCCCATGGCATCATGTAAAGTAAGCTTTGCACCTCCCACCAGAGCCTCTGCTTCAGAAAATTCCAGGTTGATATCGCCCTGGGATGGGTTGGGGTAGAGCAGTAGGTTCAGCCCTGGGTGCAGATCTTTGGCTGTGCTTAATGGAAAGTCGTTGTTATTTAATCGGGCGATCCTGGTTCTCGGAACAGCATTAATAGCAGTAAACTGCCCCCCTACCACCATATTTCCATCACTTTGCAGTGCAATAGATGAAACAAGTCCATTAAACCCGTTTCCGGAGTTAAAGGAGTTGTCCAATGACCCATCACTATTGAGACGGCTGATAAAGTTGCGGACGGTACTGTTAAAGGCGGTAAACAGACCTCCAACAACCAGTTTACCGTCATTTTGCAGAACCAGGGAATAAACTGTGCCATTGAAGCCGGTACCAGGATTAAAGGAAGTATCCAGTGAGCCGTCGACATTGAGGCGGGCGATATTGTTGCGGGCTGTACCGTTGTAGGCACTAAAGTTTCCTCCTATGATTATCTTATCATTTGGCTGCAGAATAATTGATCCAACGTAGCTTCTGAAATCCAGGCCCGCTTCGGGGTTAAAGGAAAAATCAAGCGTGCCGTCGGAGTTGAGGCGGGCTATTTTATTGCGAATAACACCATTAAAATTAGAAAAAAATCCTCCCACAACCAACTTCCCGTCTTCTTGAAGCACGAGCGATTGAACTGAATTATCAAACCCAGTTCCGGGGTTAAACGATTCGTCCAGCGAACCATCGGCATGAAGGCGAACAATTCTATTTCGGGGTGTACCATTCAGTACAGTAAAGTTGCCAACTACCACTATCCTGCCGTCAGGCTGCATTGTTATGTTTGTAACCTGGTTATTAAAACCGGTTCCGGTTTCAAACGAGGAGTCTAAAGAGCCATTTGAATTTAAACGAACGATACCGAAGCGGGGCATGCCGTTAAAATCTGTAAAGCTGCCAGCCACAAGCAACTTCCCATCGCGTTGCAGCGCTACATCCAGCACAAGACCATTAAAGCCAGAACCAGGATTAAATAATTCATCTAATGAGCCATTAGGGTTGAGACGGGCTATTCTGTTACGGGCAATTCCATTAAAATGACTAAAATTTCCTCCCACTACAAGCTTACCGTCGTTTTGCAAATCAATAGCCTGAACTACACTATCAAAACCGCTAAAAGGGTTAAAGGTGATGTCAGGAATCCCATTGGCGAGAAGGCGTACCACTCCTTGACGAAGCATAGAACTGAAGCCAATAAAGGCTCCTCCTACAACCAATTTTCCGTCTTCCTGAAGAGCAACGGACGATACAGCACTATTAAAGCTCGTTCCAGTATTGAAGGTTTCATCCAGGGAGCCTTCGGTATGGAGGCGCACGACTCCATTGCGGGATATGCCATTGTAGGAAGTAAAGGCTCCCCCTACTACAACCTTTCCGTCAGCCTGTAAGGCAATACTCTGAACAGGTAACGACATAGGCCCTGTAGGAGCATTAAAACCTGTTCCTGGGTTGAAAGAGTTGTCTAGCGACCCGTTGGCATTCAGACGGGCGATAGAACTGCGGGCTGTGCCGTTAATGGAACTAAAACTTCCTCCCGCCATCACCTTTCCGTCGTCTTGCACCAAAATGGTATTAACATTACCATTAAAACCGGTACCGGGATCGAAAGAGGAATCCAATGAGCCATCGGCGTTCAAACGGACAATTCCATTTCGAGAGATGCCGTTGAAGGTGTCAAATACCCCGGCTACAACAATCTTTCCGTCGCTTTGCAGGGCAACTGCCATAACATTTCCAGTAAAATTGCCACCATTGAAGGAGTTGTCTAGCGAACCATCGGTATTCAGCCGAACGATGGTGTTAACAGCGGCGCCATTGTAGGTTGTAAAGCCACCACCAACTATTACTTTGCCGTCAGGTTGCATGGCGAGAGAGGAAACATAACTATTAAAGCCGGTACCGGGGTCGAAAGAAGTATCCAATGTGCCATCGGCGTTCAAACGGGCAATCCGGCTGCGCGAGCTGCCGTTAAACAAATTAAACCATCCACCTACCATCACCTTACCATCTGCTTGCAGCGCAACAGCCAGAACACTCGCATCGAAGCCGCTTCCTGGATTGAAGGAATTATCGAGCGCCCCATCGTAATTCAGGCGGATAATCCTTCCACGGGATAGTCCGTTGTACATGTAAAAAGCCCCTCCCATTATCATCTTGCCATCACTTTGCATAATGATAGAATTAACAGTACCATTAAATCCTTTCGGATAACTGATTACATCTTCAGTATTGAAACTTGCATCATTGGACCCAGGCAAATACTGAGCTTGCGCAACAGATAAAGTTCCTGCTGCCATCAGAACAGGAAACACAAAGCATTGCATGAACCGATTCAGAAGCCTGCCAGGGCTAAAGCTCCTTTTTTCTCTCATGTTGTACAAATTAACAAAGGCAAGCAAACTTACCCGCATTAGAAGTAAAAGTTCTTTCATCTAAGAAGAAAATGGAATGGAAATTATATTCAACAAGTCTATTAATGTCTGACTACAAATCAATGCACCACCACCCGTAGCAGGCTCAACATACTGGCAGAAAAAACAAACCGCCGCAAAGTTAAACTTTTTACAGATTTACCACATTTATTCTCAAAAATAATTGCATTCTATCAACACAACCTTAAAAAAACATGAGCTATTAAGCATTTCCTGTCTTCGCTATACCTTACCCTAGCATTTTCCAAACCTCCCCCTGCACACCTCGCTAAATTGTTGTATATTTGCCCCCTGATTATTAAAGCTAAAAATTAATGGGACTCAGATGCGGAATTGTAGGACTGCCCAACGTAGGGAAGTCTACTTTGTTTAACGCTATTTCTAATGCCAAGGCAGAATCTGCCAACTATCCTTTTTGCACCATCGAGCCGAACGTAGGCGTGATTACCGTACCCGACGAGCGCCTGCAGATACTTGAAGAACTGGTGCACCCGGAGCGGGTGTTGCCTACTGTTATCGAGTTTGTGGATATTGCCGGTCTGGTAAAAGGAGCCAGCAAAGGCGAAGGCCTGGGCAATAAATTCCTGGCAAACATCCGCGAGGTAGATGCCATCATTCACGTGGTGCGCTGCTTCGAAGACCCCAACATTGTGCACGTAGCCGGCAAGGTAGATCCCATTTCCGATAAAGAGATTATAGACACCGAGCTGCAGCTGAAAGACCTGGACTCGGTAGAGAAGAAACTCCTGAAAGTGCAGCGCTCTGCAAAAGCAGGCGACGCCAAAGCCAAAAAAGAACTTGCCAGCCTCGAGAAATACAAGGCACACCTGGAAGCAGGCCTGAACGCCCGCAGCCTCGACGCGTCCGATGATGACAAAGAAGCTGTAGAAGACCTGAACCTGCTCACCGAAAAGCCGGTAATTTATGCCGCCAACGTAGACGAAAACTCGATGAACGATGGCAACGAATTTTCGGAAGCATTGCGCGAGCATGTAAAGTCGGAAAACGCGCAGGTGGTGCTGATCAGCGCCTCCATCGAAGCCCAGATAGCCGAGCTTACCGACCCCGAAGAAAAGGAAATGTTCCTGGCCGAGTATGGCCTGAAAGAGTCCGGACTGAACAAACTGATCCGGGCTTCCTACGAACTGCTGAACCTGATCACCTACTTTACGGCAGGCGTAAAAGAAGTCAGAGCCTGGACCATCGAAAAAGGCTGGAAAGCGCCTCAGGCTGCAGGAGTCATTCACTCCGATTTTGAAAAGGGCTTTATCCGGGCTGAGGTTATCAAACTAAAGGATTACCAGGAATATAAAACCGAAGCCAAGATAAAAGAAGCCGGTAAAATGGCTGTGGAAGGCAAGGACTATGTGGTGCAGGATGGCGATATCATGCACTTCCGCTTCAATGTGTAAGTAGCAAGCAGCAAATTATTTGTCAGGCCCGTGAAGCAAACTGCTCCACGGGCTTTTGCGTTTCATAAACCCTTCCTTTTCAGGACCAGAAATTCCAGGCTGCAACACTCCTGCAGCACCGTCAACTTCTCCTACCGCTGCCACACTCCTTTGGGCCGGCTTCATAGCAAAATCACACAAATGTGTCTTCCATGCCGAAGGAGCAGAGGCTATGGTGGCAGGTACAGCAGAACAAAAATAAGCAAAATGAGCACGCGCAACGCTGGAGAAGGCGCAACATCACAATTCCATGTTCAAACAGAGAGAAAAAACACCTGTACACCCGCATTTTTCCTGAAAAAATTATTTTTTTACCACCTCCCGGACGAAAATTTGCAGGCGCGCATTTACGAAATTATAACTTTAACAACAAATTTAACTTTTTCCACACATCTTCCGGATTCACAGGTGCTTACCGACACAAAATCAGGTTTTAAAATACCAGGAATAGCCAAAACAAAAATTACTTATTCCTGACAACCAACATATTACACAGCATTTACAGCCTATAAATATCGCACCGCATATATTTGATATTACTAATATTTTTCACACCTTTACCACAATACCATTGGCCGCCACAAGTATAAATATTACCACTATTAAATACCAAACTACCTATTTCCACATAACTTAATAAACAATATTATGAAACAAGCACTTATACCAGCAATTGCACTGCTACTAACAGGCAGTAGCGTTTATGCCTCTGTTCAACTGCCTCCCCCAACGGTCTATGCCTCCGGAGATGAGGAGGAAAATAACACTAACAAGAACAAAGGTGATAAAAATGAAAAAACGGAGTCTGCTGATAAAAGCTTCGTGCAAAATTTAAAAAAATTAATATTTCATAAAAAATTAACCACAAAAAGAACGAAGTACAAGCCCAAACACAAAAGAAAGTCATCGCTTATCGTGTTCAGGTAGCAAGCTTCCTGTTCTTGTTTAAACACCAAAAACAGGACAAGTACTGCATCTTTAAGGGGAGGCCGTACAGGCACTTCCCTTTCTTTTTTATCCCACTTGCCTGGCTGCTGGTTAGGTAAAACAGTGCAGCAGGAATTGCCTGCGCCACAGGCGCTGCAGTAACTTCAACCGCTGCCTGACGTCCACCACCACTTCCTGCTCCCGTTGCTGTATGGCGCGACACGCTTTGTGACTCTCCCGGCTAAAAAATCAATCGCAATGGCAATCACTCCTTACAGAAGGGGGCACCCGTAGCACCTGTCTAACTTTTCTTCCTCCTACCCACCTGCTCTTATTTCAATATTTAACTATAACAATACTACTGCCTCTCCCTTTCAGCACCGGAATGCACCGAGCATCAAAAAGCAAGGAATCTCAAAGTGCAATCTGGGATTCACCAGCATCTCCTGCTCAAAAAACTCACCCGGCTAATATAACACATCAGGCATTTAATATTAATATATAAATTTTTAAATATTTACAACAGCAAAACAGAACAAATCCACAACCAGGCTAGTATAACTATTAAGACAATATTCCGACCAGGAAGACAGTTATTATATTAAATAACAGACATAAACATGAAAACGATATTTATAGCCATAATTTCACTTTTATTTTCCTATAGCACTACAGTTGCTTCGGACTATAGAACAGACAACCCCACCTTATCGTCGAAGAACGAAGAAAAAAATAGCAGCAAAGACGACAAGAGCCATAAAAACGAGAACAACGCAGAAGTAAAAAAGAATACCAGGATCATAAACGGAGCAGACTTACATAAATTGAAGTTTCCGAAGAAGTTCGCCAGTAAAAAAGTAAAATACCATTTCCGTAAGTAGCCGGCAAACCAGGCTGATTTTAGCGTTAAGCTTTGCAGCCGTAACACCGGACAAGTAAACCTGAAAAAGATTTCGGAAAGGGGGCAGATGCTGATTCTGCCCCCTTTCTTTTTGATACCTGTCTCCCATTTTAGAACCTGCCAGTAGAGAATTGACAAAAAAAATCGCATAATTTTACGCCTGTTCGCATAAAATCCGTGATAAAAATAGTATTATTGCAAAAATTAGCATTTATGGACGGTTCTACCAATAGTACTTTACAGATTTATAACAGGCAGATTGGTCTGAAATTTCAGTTATACAACAGCCTGTTCACCGCTCTGCCGTTTCACAGGGTAGAGAAAACCGGCGTATTATTATCTATTTTCCTGTTACACTGCGAGGAGGGTTACAATAAAAAGTTAAGCCCTACCGAAATTATCAATACCTTCATCAACCAGTACACTCCCTACAATACCGAGCAGGAGCTCATCGACCTGATGTTCCGTTTCGTGCAGTATGCAGAACGCCAGGTGGTACTCTTCGATGCCCTGGAGGATGCCGCCTACCGCGACATTAACGACATGACCGGTGTCGGGACCCTGAAACATCTGCAGTCTGAAATTCTGCACACGCAGACGCAGCCACAGCTGGCCGAAAAACTGAAAGACTTCTCGGTAAGACTGGTACTTACGGCGCACCCGACGCAGTTTTACTCCAGCGAGGTACTGGGCATCATCAACGACTTGTCTAAAGCGCTTGCCAACGACAACACCGCCCAGGTGAACTCTTACCTGCAGCAGCTTGGCAAAACCTCGTTTTATAAAAACGAAAAACCAACACCTTACGATGAGGCTGTTAACCTGATCTGGTTCCTGGAGAACGTGTTTTACCAGGCGGCCGGCCATATCCTTACCTACCTCAAAAGCGAATTCCCGAACGAGGTAAGCGACAAAAACTCCATCATTCGCCTGGGCTTCTGGCCGGGTGGCGACCGGGACGGGAACCCTTTTGTGAAAGCCAAAACAACCCTGAAGGTATCCGAAGCTTTACGTGGCAGCATCATCAAGTCGTACTACCGCGATGTGCGTAAACTCAAGCGCCGCCTTACCTTTAAAGGCGTGGTAAGTCCGTTGGGCGCGCTGGAGGAAAAACTGTACAACAACCTGTTTCTCCCGGGCCATAAAATTGATATCACACAGGACGAGATTCTTAGTACGCTTCACGACATCCGGAAGACAATAATTGAGCGGCACAACAGCCTGTTCCTGAACCTGATCGAGAACCTGATCCGGAAGGTGGAGCTTTTCGGCCTGTTCTTCACTACCCTCGACATTCGCCAGGACAGCTCTGTTCACGCAGAACTGATAGAAACGATTGCAGAACAAACAAACCTGCTACCGGACAACTACAAGGAGCTGTCGGACCAGGAGAAGATAAGTGCGCTGCTTAATATAAAAGATAAAGTAGATGCGGAGCAGTTTGAGAACGAGCTGTTCAAAGATACGATCGAAACGATCCGGGCGATCAAAACGATTCAGAAGTGCAACGGAGAGCAGGGAAGCAACCGCTACATCATCAGCCACACCACCAAGGCGGTGGATGTGATGGAAGTTTACGGCTTGTTCCTGCTGAGCGGCTGGAAGCGCGACAAAATTACAGTGGACATTGTGCCGCTTTTCGAAAGCATCGAGGACCTGCGCAACGCACCGGATGTAATGCGTACCCTCTATGAAAACAAAGAGTACCGCTCGCACCTGAAATTGCGCAACAACACCCAAACCATCATGCTCGGCTTCTCGGATGGCACCAAAGACGGCGGCTATCTGATGGCCAACTGGAGCATTTATAAGGCCAAAGAAGAACTGAGCAAGCTGTCGAAAGAGTACGATATTGAGGTGGTGTTCTTCGACGGACGCGGAGGCCCGACTGCCAGAGGTGGTGGCCGTACGCACCAGTTCTACGCCTCTATGGGCCGTAACATTTCCAACAAAGAGATCCAGCTGACGATACAGGGGCAGACGATCAGTTCCAACTTTGGCACGATCGACGCGGCGCAGTACAACATGGAGCAGCTGATCCATGCCGGCATCAGCAACGCCATCATCAGCACCCGCGACACCACGCTGACAGACTCGGAAGAGAATTTGCTGCAAACATTATCTAATGTGAGCTATGAGGCTTATAACACCCTTAAAACGCATCCTTACTTCCTGGAGTACCTGAACTATGCCTCTCCGCTCCGGTACTATGCCGAAGCCAACATTGGCAGCCGTCCATCGAAGCGCAAAGCAGGCAAGCTGAACCTGAACGACCTGCGTGCCGTGCCTTATGTAGGGTCCTGGAGCCAGTTAAAGCAGAACCTGCCCGGTTACTATGGTGTGGGCGTAGCGCTGGAGGCTATGGACAAGGCAGGCAAGTGGGAAGATGTGGAGCAACTCTACAAACGCTCGCTCTTCTTTAAAACGCTGCTCGACAACTGCGAAATGGCCATGACCAAATGCTTCTTCCCGTTAACAGCATTCCTGGCAGACCATCCGAATTATGGTGAGCTCTGGAAGGTGATCTACGAGGAATTTGAACGCACCAGGCATTACATCCTGCGCTTAACAGGATGCGGTGAACTCATGGAAGGAAAGCCGGTTAACCTACAGTCTATCCAGATGCGCCAGCGCATTGAGCTTCCGCTCCTGACCATCCAGCAATACGGACTTACCAAGATCCGGGAAATGGAGGAACAGGATGTGCAGGCAGACAATAAAAAGAGTTACGAAAAGCTGGTAATGCGCTGCTCATTCGGCATTATCAACGCAGAAAGAAACTCTGCTTAACTACCGCTAATAACCGCAGTTTTAGCTGCGCATATAAATAAAAACTCACCCGTTACTGCCTTGTTAACCCAACAAAAACAGTAACCGGGTGAGTTTTTTGTTTTATAAGTTCTGCTGCAGCCGCCACCATAGCCACTGCTCCTTGTCTGAACCGTTGATGGTAGTGATGGAATGATGAGTGTGATTTTATATTTGTCTGAATCAGGATTTACAGAATTTTAAAATTTTCAGGATTCACCTCCTCAACCTGCCGCACGTTTAGCGTCAGCGTAACTTGTGTTATTTTTATACCTGCAAGCTTTCAGCTTGCGAAGCTGTACCTGTGGAGAACGCAAGCTGAAAGCTTGTCTGATAGAAAAGCTACAAGTTACGCTGGCGCTAAACTTGCAGCAGTATTAGAAAATCACACCCATCATTCCATCACTACCATCAACGGTTCAGACAAGGAGCAGTGGCTGTGGTGGCGGCTGCAGCAAAACAGAAACAGCCCTAAACACAAAGAGGCTGCCCAATCCGGACAGCCTCTTTGTGTATATGATGATAAAGCAGCAGCTTAGGCAGGAATCGCCTCTTTCAGTTCGCTTACGACTTTGGTCATGGTACTTTTTGCGTCGCCGAAGAGCATCAGGCAGTTCGGGTAACCGAACAGTTCGTTCTCGATACCGGCGTAACCGGCACTCATACCACGCTTACTTACAATCACCGTACGGGCTTTATCAGCGTTCAGGATAGGCATACCGTAAATCGGGCTTCCTGGGTTTGTACGGGCGGCAGGGTTTACAACGTCGTTGGCGCCAATAATCAGGGCGATGTCGGTGTTGGCAAATTCGTCATTGATCTGGTCCATCTCGATCAGCTTGTCGTACGGGATGTTGGCTTCTGCCAGCAGCACGTTCATGTGGCCCGGCATACGACCCGCTACCGGGTGTATAGCAAACTTCACAGAAGTACCGTTACGCTCCAGCACATCGGTCAGCTCGCGCACCACGTGCTGCGCCTGCGCAACCGCCATACCATAACCTGGAACGATAATCACAGAAGAGGCAGATTCGAACAGCATGGCGCTTTCTTCCACACCAACTTCTTTTACCACAATCTCTTCGCCACCACCGGCAGCAGCACCGGCACCGCCTGTCTGGCCGAAGCCACCCAGCAATACGTTGGTAAGCGAACGGTTCATGGCTTTACACATGATCTGCGTCAGGATGATACCGGAAGCACCTACCAGGGCACCGGCAATAATCAGCACCTGGTTGTTGAGTACGAAACCGGTAGCACAGGCTGCAATACCAGAGTAAGAGTTCAGAAGTGAAATTACCACCGGCATATCGGCGCCACCAATCGGGATAACGGTCAGCACTCCCAGCAACAGGGCAATCAGAAGTACGCCTACCATCCAGATCTCCATGTTAGGATCGATCACCACCAGCACCGACAAGGCCAGCACCGCCAGGAACAGGATTGCGTTGATAGCATGCTGTCCGCTAAAAACAATTGCTCTGCCGTTGATAAGGCCTTTCAGTTTACCAAAAGCCACAAGCGAGCCCGTCAGGGTAACAGAACCTATGATCACACTTATCACGATAGTTACACCCACTACTACAGGCATGCTCATGCCTGCATCGTGCGCCATACGCCAGTATTCCGAAGCAGCTACCAGTACCGAGGCAGCACCACCGAAACCGTTGAAAATCGCCACCATTTCAGGCATAGAGGTCATTTCTACGCGGCGGGCAGCAATCGTACCAATGGCAGAACCAACCAGGATGGTCACAAAAATCTCCGTCAGGCTCAGTACCTGGCTGTCGAGCAGGGTAACTACAATGGCAATGAACATCGCCACAGCCGAAAGGGTATTGCCTTTACGGGCCGTGGATGTTTTGCCCAGCATTTTGATACCTACGATAAATAGCACAGAGGCTACCAGGTAGGCTATTCGTATTAATAAATCTTTCTCCATCGATCTTATTTTTTCTTCTTTTTAAACATCTGCAGCATCCTGTCCGTCACTACATAACCTCCTACCACGTTCAGGGTGGCCAGCAACAGGGCCGCAATTCCAAGTCCTTTACTCACCGACCAGGTATCCGGTCCGGCAGCCACGATCGCACCCACAATGGTAATACCGGAAATGGCATTGGAACCGGACATCAGGGGCGTGTGCAGGGTTGGCGGCACCTTGGAAATAAGTTCGAATCCTACAAAACTGGCGAGCACCAGCACATAGAGAAGTACTATTAAAGTTTCTGCGTTCATACTTTCTGAGTTTGTAATATATCTTTTGTAAACTGATGTACCAGCGCTCCCTGGTGCGTGATAAGAGAACCTTTGGTAATCTCTTCTTCCATTTCCCACTTAAAGCCATCCTTGTTGGCCAGGTGCAGCAGCAGCGTGCTGATGTTCTTTGCGTAAAGCTCGCTGGCATTCACAGGTACCAGGGCAGGCAGGTTAACCTTACCTACAATGGTAACGCCATGCTCCACCACCGTTTTGTTGAACTGGCTGAGGGCGCAGTTACCACCAGATTCCACCGCCATATCCACGATCACAGAACCGGGCTTCATGCTCTTCACCATTTCTTCGGTTACCAGCATCGGCGCTTTTTTACCGATTACAAGGGCCGTGGTGATTACCAGGTCCGCCTCCGCAATGTGTTTGGAGATAAGCTCTTTCTGCTTTTGCAGGTATTCGGCAGATACTTCCTTGGCATAACCACCCTCGGTTTTCACACCTTCGGCCTGCACTTCAAGGAAGCGGCCGCCAAGCGATTCTACCTGTTCTTTTGTTTCAGGGCGCACGTCGGTTACCTCTACCACAGCACCCAAGCGTTTGGCCGTTGCCACAGCCTGTAAACCAGCCACACCGGCACCGAAAATCAGCACACGGGCAGGCGTAATGGTACCGGCAGCCGTCATCATCAGCGGAAATATTTTACCCAGTGCATTAGCACCCATAATCACCGCTTTGTAGCCGCCCAGGTTCGCCTGCGAGCTCAGGGCATCCATTTTCTGTGCCCTGGAAATACGCGGAACGGCATCCATGGCAAAGGCAGAAATCTTCTTTTTCACGCAGATGTCCACTACCTCCGGTATGGTATAGGCATAGAGGAAGGAAATAACCGCACTGCCATCCGGCAACAGCAATACCTCTTCCACGGTAGGAGCGTTTACCTTTAATAGTACAGCGGCATTCTCCAGCAGCGCAGCCTTGTCGGCAAAAATAACGCCGCCAACTTCTTCGTACGCTTTGTCGTAAAAGCCGGAAGCAACGCCTGCTCCACTTTCTATACCACATTTAAACCCGGCTTTTGTCAGCGACTTCACTACGTCGGGTGTTAGGGCTACCCGACTTTCGGGCACTCTGGTTTCTTTAAGTACTGCTATATTCAAGGCTCAAAGTGTTAATAACTACCTAATAATATTACGTTGCATCTATATGTTTACCCGGCAAAAAAATCAGCAGCGCGGCCAAACATTCTCCGGTCAGTTTACCGGCATTTTGCAGGAGAAGAAGTTGTTTTCATATAGTATTTAAAACCTGCCGGAACAGCTGCCAGAATTGTAAATTCTATGGATATTCCGGGAGTTGCCATATGTTATTCAATAGACTGGCAGCGAGTATTTTAGTTTAAATTTATCCAAACTCGGTTTCAACTACTCAAGTGGGCGATAAATATCCGCTTTTTTTTTCAACTTGCAAAGATCTGGAATAAAAAAATATAAAACTGTTAACGAAACAGGGATTAATTAATAAAACATTTGATTTTAAAATCCCCTTATTGCTTCAACACCATAAACTTCAACTTCTGTTCCCTCCACTGCCTCCGAAGCAAGCAGGAGTAAGGACTTTTACCTGAAAATACAAAGGCAAATCTTGTGTTCCCGCAACAGGATCGATTGCACACCTTTTAGTATGGCGGCATCGTAATTTAGCTGCCTGCTCTGATAGTAGTTCGTACCCTACCACATCTGCAGGTATTTTTTTCCTGAAATCAGCTTTTAAAATATTTTCTGCACCAGCCTCCACTCCCGCTGCACATCAGGCTGCATAAAAACATTCTCTGTTATTAAAGACAACAGCGGAAGACTACCCTTTGCAGGAGCTGATATTCAACAAATTACCCAGTAAAAGGCAGAACAAAAAATGATAAATATCAATTACAGTAATTTTCTTCCATCACTTCCTCCCTTTACGTTAGATGATCTACTTACCCGCCTCAGGAAAAAAGCACCAGATCGCCTTACCTCCCTCCTCCCCAGTTACTTAAACAGCCTCCTACCAACCCACACCTGAAACGCCCTCTTATTTAGCTTGCTGGAACTGAATCTTTTATGTTTAAATTCTGATCCGCTATATTTACGCAATTCTATTCCTTAATATAAAAGGCAGCGGCTAAGCAGGGCGCTGCCAGACACAAGTATACAGGCGCAAAACACCGAAGCTATTTTTAAATTCTGACAACACACCAACACATGGAAACCAGTTTTTCTTTAAAAGACAAAGTAATAGTAGTAACAGGCGGCACAGGCATACTGGGCGGAGCCTTCATCGAGGGCATCGTGGAAGCAGGTGGGGCCGTAGGCATCCTGGGCAGGAACGAAGCCGTGGCGACCGAAAGAGCCGAAGCCATAAATAAAAGTGGCGGCAAGGCGGTGGCCTTGGTAGCTGACGTACTGCACGAAGAGCAACTGGAGCAGGCTAAACAGAAAATGCTGGATACCTTTGGCCGGATCGATGGTCTGGTAAATGGTGCGGGTGGCAACATGCCGGCTGGCGTGCTGGAACCGGAAGATGATATCTTCAGCATGAACCTGGCAGGCATGAAAAAAGTAATGGACATCAACCTGTGGGGCACCGTTGTTCCTACGCAGATATTCGGGGAAGCTATCGCGAAAACCGGCAACGGAAGCATCGTGAACATTTCTTCCATGAACTCCAAGCGCGCCATTACCAAAGTGCTGGGCTACAACATGGGCAAAGCAGGCGTGGATTATTACACCCAGTGGTTCGCGGTGGAACTGGCCAACCGCTACGGCGACCAGATCCGGATGAATTCCATTGCCCCGGGCTTTTTCCTGACCGAGCAGAACCGCGACCTGCTTACTACCCCGGAAGGAGGCTATACCGATAGGGGCGGACTCGTGATCCGGCAGACACCTTTTAAGCGCTTCGGAAACCCCGACGAGCTGAAAGGAGCGCTGGTGTGGCTGCTCAGCGATGCCTCCAGGTTTGTGACCGGCGCCACCATTAACGTAGACGGCGGCTTTAGCGTGTTCGGCGGAGTGTAGCGGCAGTGGTGAGGGCAGCAGCAACGTATTTTGATTTGGAATCATGGCGAGCAATAAGCAAATTGCGCAAACGATTTCGCACACCAGGGGAGCAGCGGCTGTGGTGGCAGGTGCTGCAGTATAAAAACGGATAATTATTGTAAAAACAGCTTCAGGTTCTACGGTATTCTGCTTAACTTTCCTTTGAATTTAAGCGGACAAGTAAAGTCTGACGATACAAAATAAAAACATCATTAACATGAGTAATGGGAAAGTACTCCTTTTCGGAGAATTGCTGTGGCGCTTAGCTGCTGTCGACAACGATGCATCTGCCAACGATAACCTGCTTCAAACCTTTCCGGGGGGAGCAGAGGCCAACGTAGCCGCTTCGCTTGGACTATGGAAAGTGCCGTGTTCTTACTTTACCTGCGTTCCGGACAACGAGCTGGCCAACCGGGCGCTGGACGTTTTGCAAAACAACGGCGTAGACACCAGCCGGGTACTCAAGCGCGGCGACCGCATGGGCTTGTACTTCCTGATGTCGGCCAACGGACTAAGCACCGGCCAGGTCGTGTACGACCGCAAATACTCTTCCTTCAGCCAGTTAACGACAGGCCAGATTGACTGGGACAGCCTCCTGGAAGGCTATACCTGGTTCCACTGGAGCGCCCTCACCCCTGCCCTGAACCCGAACCTGGCAGCAGTATGTAAAGAAGCGCTGGAGGCAGCCCGCAAAAAAGGCCTGACCATTTCCATCGACCTGAACTACCGCAGCCGCCTCTGGGACTATGGCAAAACGCCGCTGGAAGTGATGCCGGAACTCGTACAGTACTGCGACGTGATCATGGGCAACATCTGGGCCGCCAACAAAATGCTGGGCACACCCATCGACGAATCGCTGGACCGAAACACCAGCGTGGAGAAGTACCTCGAGTATGCCGAGCTGTCGGCAAAGGCAGTGCAGGCAGCATTCCCGCAGTGCAGGCACGTGGCCTACACCTACCGCTTTATGGATAACCCGCGTCACAACCTGTTCTACGGCACTTACTACGATGGCACAAAGCAATACCACTCCTCGGTTTACGAAACAAACGAGGTGGTAGACCGCATTGGCAGCGGCGATGCCTTTATGGCCGGCTTGCTCTACAGCCTGTTCAATAACCTGCAAGGCCAGGACGTGATTGATTTTGCTACCGCAGCCGCTTTCCAGAAACTGTTTGTAGCCGGCGACTTCGGCAAACATTCCGCCGGGCAGGTGAAGCAAAGCATCGTTCCGGCTTAATCCTTTATTCAACTTAGTTAGATTTTGATCAACAATACTAATATGGCAACTGATAAAAATAACGTACTGGAAAAGATCCAGGAATCTCCTGTAATTCCGGTGTATTACAATGCTGATCCGGAAACCTGCAAGGCTGTGCTCGATGCCTGCTATGCCGGCGGCCTGCGTGTATTCGAATTCGTTTACCGTGGCGACAAGGCGCTTGAAAATTTCAAGATCCTCAAGAAAGTAGCTTCCGAAAAATATCCTGACCTGAAACTGGGCATCGGCACCATTAAAGACAGCGAAAGTGCAGAAGCTTTCATCGCTGCCGGTGCAGACTTTATTGTGAGCCCGATTATGGATGCCGACGTGGCTAAAACCGTTCACCAGCACGACCTGCTCTGGATTCCCGGCTGCATGACGCCAACCGAAATCAACCAGGCCGAAAAAGCGGGTGCTTCCCTGGTAAAACTTTTCCCGGGCGATACGCTGGGTTCCGGCTTCCTGAAAGCGATCAAAGCGCTGTTCCCGAACCTGCTGTTCATGCCGACGGGCGGTGTGGCTCCTACCGAAGAAAGCATTGGCGAATGGTTTGGCGCCGGTGTAAAAGCTGTAGGCTTAGGCTCCAAGTTATTTGAAGCAGATAAAAACGCAGGCGCAGGCTTCGACTGGCTGACCTCACGCGCTGCCAACATCCTGGCTATCGCTAAAAAACATCAGAAATAGTAAACAGAACCTTAACAGCGCGCACATTGCCTGTTACCAAAGCCGGTACGTTTAGCTTAAAGCTGAATGTGCCGGCTTTTTTTTGCAGTAACAGCCATACCGTGCCCGTTTTAATTCACTGCAGCTGCCACCATAGCCGCTGCTCCTGCAATTGTTAAAAAGATGTAAACAACTGCTGGTGTTCACGTATGATACAGGCACAACCGCTTGCTTCGTACCATGATCCTGTTTCAGAACACCATTATAAAACTCGATTATAATCCGGCCACTGATATCCTGGAGGTGGAATACCCCAACCTGCACGTATTCCTGCTTCCCGAAATCAAGCACAGCATCACCATCATGGCCGAATACATCCGGAATTACGATGTCAAAAGACTGATCCTGGACTCCAGCAAAACAACTGTCTCGGTGAGTGCAGAAGAAAGCAGGGATGTTGCCCTGTTTTTAGCTGAGGGGCTGATGAAGACGCGGCTGCAGAAAGTAGCACGGGTACAGTCGGTCAGTTCCTCTGTAGAAAGCACGGCCCGGGAAAACATAAAGCAGATCAACCAAAACTTACAACTGACTTTCCAGCTGCGGAACTTTACTCACAAAGCCGATGCCGTCAAATGGCTGCAGGGCATCAACACGGAATAACAGGTGCGGTCCTCAGGGTAGAGGCTGGTTGCCACCTGAATTGTAGCCCTGTTGTAGAGCAGGCCCTATCCTTCTCAAAAAAAATCCGTAAAGCCTAGCGGAACCAAAATTTACCACTATCGCTTCTGCTTCACATATCGGACGGATTTTCCTGAAAACTATACTCTGGATATTGGGGATAGTTGTGGGATTACTATTACTCATCGTTATTGCCCTGCAGGTGCCGGGGGTACAGAATTTTGTAGCCCAGAAAACGGCAAACTACCTGGAAGACTCCTGGGGCACCCGCGTAGACATCGGCAGCTTTACTACTGATTGGCGTAATGCCGTGGTACTCAACAACGTATACATCGAAGACCAGCAGCAGGACACCCTCTGGTACAGCGAACGGCTGGGACTGGACATGAAGGTACTGTCGCTGCTGAAAGGAGAGCTGAACATTGGCAGGATAGACCTGCAGAATGCCACGGCCAAACTGCACATCCGCCCCGACAGCTCCGCCAACTACGATTTTATCCTGGATGCCTTTGCCACCGACACCACTGCCGCACAACCCGCCGATACCACCGCCGCTGCTATGAAAATTAACCTCGATGTAATTAACATCGAAAATTTTTACCTCGACTACCGCGACGAAGCCGCCGGTAACCTGATACGGGGCCGCGTGGGGCAGCTTGTTACCACCATGGAGGAGCTGAACCTGGAGGAGGAAATTTACCGCATCGACGAGGTCAACCTGAAAAACACCGGTATCCGGTTCGTCCAGACAAAGCTTCCGCCCGAAACAGAGCCGCAGCCTATTACCATGCAGTTTGGCCTGAACCGCGTGGAGCTGGAAAACATTGATTTAAATTATGTAGGTGTTCCCTCCGACCAACGGATAGTACTCGATCTTGGCAAAGCCGAACTCACCGCCGACAACATCGATCTTCCGAACGCCCGCGTAGACCTTGGCCGCTTTGATCTGCACAATACGTCAGTGGTCTATGCCCAGGAAAAATACGTTTCACCGGACTCCCTGACCGTTAACCCCGCCGAAGTAGTGGAAGAGCTGGACAAATCGGTGGAAAAGACGCAGGGGCAGCCAATAAAATGGGTGATCGGCCTGGACAAAATTAATGTATCCGATGTACACTTCGCTTTCGACAACTACAACGTACCGGAACAAAAGCAGGGAATGGACTTCGACCATTTGCTCTTCAGGAACATTGAACTTGATGCCGATAACTTCCGGTACAGCATGAACCAGATGGGCATAGAACTGAACCAGCTGAAACTGACAGAACAAAGTGGTTTCGCGATTCAGAATTTCAACGCCGACATCGAAATAGACTCCACCCGCGCCAGCCTCACAAACCTGGACCTGCGAACCAACAACAGCAAGCTTGGTCCCGAACTGGAGTTACGTTACCCGTCGTATACCGCACTGGCCGAAAACCCGGAGCAAATTGCCTTTGCGGTTAATTTGCAGGAGAACCGCCTCGCGATGGAAGATGTGCTGTATTTTGTCCCTGACCTGGCTAACGATCCTTCTTTCCGCAAAATAGCCGGTTCTACCCTGTACATTGAAGGACGCGCAGCAGGAGAAGCAGACAACTTCCGGATAGAGCGGCTGGAGGTAATCGGACTGCAGAACACACGCATCAACGTAAGCGGCAACGTACGCAACGCCACCAACCCGGACAATCTTTACCTCGACCTGCGCATCCGGCAGCTGAACACCACCCGCACCGATATCCTGGCACTGACGCCACCGGGAGTGCTGCCCCCCAATATCCGCATCCCGAGCACCATTAGCATGACCGGCACCTACCAGGGCAGCCTGACCGCTTTTGATACCGACCTGGACATCCGCAGTTCCGTGGGTAACATTACGGCAAAAGTAGACATGGACCAGGGACCGAAAGGCGCTGAACCGTTTAAGGCAACCGTCAACGTACAAAAGCTGAACATGCGGGAGCTGTTTACGGATTCGCTTGGCCTTGGTACCGTTACCATGCAGGCCACCGCCACCGGAACCGGCCTCACCCCGGAAACCATGCGGGCAAAGGTACAGGCGCAGGTGCAGGAACTGGGCTACAACAACTACACCTACAACAACATCGATGTTAACGCCACCATCAACCAGAACCTGTATACCGTTAATGCAACTTCAGCAGACGAGAACATTGCCTTTACCCTGAACGGCGACTTTAACCTGCGCGACAGCCAGCAACCATCCTACACGTTTAACCTCGACCTGAAAGAAGCCAACCTGCAAACGCTAAACTTTTACCCCGAGCCGCTCAGCATACAGGGCAACCTGCAGGGCCGCTTTACCGGCGCCGATGCCAGCACCCTGAGCGGCACCCTGAATGCGCAGGAACTGGTAATCAGCCATAACCAGAAGAGGTACCCTGTAGATTCGCTGTGGATGAATTTGAAACAGACAGGAGAAGTGGCAGAGGTGCAGTTGCGCTCCACTATTGCCGACGCCACCATGCAGTTTGAAAACACACTGGCTACGCTACCGACAGCCTTACAAAAACATTTCTCCAACTATTTTGACCTGCAGCCAGACCCGCCCTACCCTGCCAATGTAAACCTGGGCGATTTCAGGATCAATGCAAATTTAAAAAACCCGGACCTGATCAGTTCTTTTGTACCGGGCCTCACGCAGCTTTCGGTAGCAGACACCATTGTGGCAGCCTACAACGGCGACACGCAGCAGTTAACGGCCGATGTAAAAGTCAGCTCCCTTACCTACACCGGCTACACCCTCAAAAACCTGGACCTGCAGGTACGCGGAAACCGGGAACAGCTCGGATACAATGTGAACCTGCGGCAGCTTTCGTCCCCTTCGCTAAAGCTTGACAACGTTACCCTGACCGGCGCCGCCCGCGACAACGACCTGACCGTGCGACTGGCCGTAGGCGACTCTACAGCAGCAGAACAGTTTGTGCTGGGCGGTTTGCTCAACAGCATGGGCAGAGGCTACCGCTTTACTTTTAACCCGGACCAGCTGGTAATCAACAGTGATAAATGGACGGTTCCGCAGAACAACTACCTGCAGTTCGACACCAACCTGCTTTATGCCAACAACATCCGGATTGAACGCGGCAACAGCTATATTTCCATGAACAGCACCGGCCCTGTGACGCCCAACGCGCCGCTGCAGGTGCAGTTCGGAAACTTCGATATCGCTTACCTGATGCAGACGTTCCAGCAGCAGGACAGCCTGATTGCCGGCGTAGTGAACGGCACCGCCACACTCAACAATATCATGTCGGGTGCTCCGACCTTTACGTCCGACCTCACCGTTTCTGACTTTGCGTATATGGGCGTGCCGGTGGGGAACATTGCACTGGAAGCAAGCAGCTCCGGCAACAACCGCTATAACCTCAACGCCACCCTCACCGGCAACGGCAATCAGATGCTGATTTCAGGCTTTTATGAAATGCAGCCGGATGCCGGCCTGCTCAACCTCGATGCGAACATCAGCACGTTGAACATCGCTTCTCTGCAGGGCTTTACGCAGGGCATCGTCGAAGACCTGGATGGCTCAGCCAGTGGTAAGCTTCGTATTACCGGTACCCTCGACAGCCCCCGGATTTTAGGAGACCTTAACTTCAACCAGGCACAGTTCAACATCAGCATGCTCAACTCCATTTACCGGCTGCAGAACGAGCGCATGGTGTTCAACGAGCAGGGCATCAGCTTAAACGATTTCACTTTGACCGATACGCTGGGCAATAACCTGGAAGTAAACGGAAATATCCTAACCCAGAATTATGTCGACTACCGCTTCGATTTAACAGCCAACACCGACAATTTCCTGGCTATGAACTCGACTTCAGCGGATAACGACCTGTTTTACGGCACCGTTAAAATTGCTGCCGATGCCACCATTACCGGTACCATGGCACAACCGGAGATCGATGTAACAGCGCGTGTGCTGGATGGCTCTACCTTTACGGCCGTAATACCCGCCGAAAACGTTGGCGCCGCAGAACGGGAAGGCATTGTGGAATTTGTAGACCTGAACCCTGCGCTGACAGCCATTGTAGGCGAACTACAAAAAGCCGATACCACCCAGACCGGATTTATAGGTGCCGACGTAGAAGCTGAAATAACGGTTACCGATGCTACGACCATCACCATTGTGATAGATCCTATTACCGGCGACCACCTGGAGGTCAGGGGTTCGGCCACGCCTTTGCTGGTTGGCATGACGCCGAGTGGCACCATCAACATGACCGGCCGCTACGAGATTAGCGACGGTGTATACCGGATGGACTTTTTCGACCTGGCGTCACGGGAACTGCAGATTGCCGAAGGCAGCTACATTTCGTGGGCGGGCGACCCTATGCAGGGCGATATGCAGATTACCGCTATCTACAACGTACAGGCTGCTCCCATGGAACTGATTGCTTCGCAGGCTGCCGCTTCTGCCGATGATCCTGCCCTGCGCAACCGCCTGCCATTCCAGCTGTATGTAAACGTGGAAGGAGATATTTTAACTCCGGAAATCACATTCGACATTCAGTTGCCGGAAGAAGAACGGGGAGCAGTGGGTGGCTTGGTGGATAGCAGCCTGGGCAACCTTCGGCAGGACGAAGCGGAAATGAACAAACAGGTTTTCTCGCTGCTGGTGCTGGGCCGCTTTATGGCGCCCGACCCGTTCACCAGCTCCGGCTCCAGCTTTGCAGCCACAGCCCGTAACAGCTTAAGCCAGGTAATGACAGACCAGCTCAACCAGCTTACCCAGCGCTACGCCGGCGGCCTTGGGATTGAATTCGGGATTAATTCCTACGAAGACTATTCTTCCGGAGCAGCAGAGGGACGTACGGATTTAAATGTGGCCCTGCGCCAGCAGTTCCTGGACAACCGCCTAAGCATTCGCGTCGGCAGCGACATCGGGCTGGAGGGGCAACAGGAAGCCAACCGGAATGCAAGCGGATTTACAGGCGATATTTCGGTGGAATATTCCTTAACAAAAGACGGCAGGCTGCGTGTGCGCGTGTTCCAGCGCGACCAGTACGAATTCCTGGAAGGTGACGTAAGGGCAACCGGTGCCGCCCTCGTATTTGCCAAAGAGTACAACAACTTCTCAGACCTTTTCAGAAGCCTCGAACGACGGAAAGAAAAAAATGTTGAACGTCGCATGGAAACGGCTTCTCAAAATTAACCCTTAACAGATAAGCTCAACATTCTATGTTTAGATATTTACGATGCAGCAGGTTACCTCTTACACGGTTAACTGCTTTTATGGCAGTAGCTATCCTCAGCTGGGGCTGCAGCAGTACGAAAACAGTTCCGGAAGGAGACGCCCTGTTTGCAGGATTCAGTGTAAAGATTAACAACGAGAAAGACAGCAGCCAGCGGCAAAGCCAGCTGAAAACAGAGCTGACGGCAAACGTGCGCCCGCAGCCAAACGCCTCCATCCTGGGCTTGCGCCCCAAGCTTTGGATTTACAACACCTTCCACAGCGACAGGGAAAAAGGCATCGGGCACTGGATTGCCACCAAGCTGGGAGAGCCGCCCGTACTGCTGTCGGAAGTGGATACCAGCAGCATCAACGAAATTATGAGCGGCCGGCTGCACAACAGGGGCTACTTTAACAACTCCGTTACCAGCAAGGTAACCATCAAAAAAAAGCAGGCTACCATCGACTGGACAGCTTTTGTCGGGGAACCTTACCGCATCCGCAAAATAGAATACACGCTCAACGACTCTTTGCCGGTCCATAAAGAGATATTGCAAAACAAGGCTGGCTCGCTGCTGCAGCCCGGCGAGCCGTACGACCTGCCCAAAATGACACAGGAGCGCATCCGGATAGACGAGGACCTGAAAAATAAAGGCTACTTCTTCTTCCGGCCCGACATGCTCATTTTCAGCGTGGACACGACCGTTGGCAACCGGCAGGCAGATGTACTGTTACGGCTCAAGCGCTCTGCCGCCCCGAAAGAACTTCAGGCCTATAACCTGGACGACATTTATATTCATGCCGATTACTTCCTGAACGACAGCATCAGCATCAACGACACCATCCAGTACAAAACCTACCATTACATCCCGAACGAAAACTATGTAAAAGCCCGCCACCTGCTGGACGGTATTTTCCTGTACCAGGACAGCCTGTACACCCGCCGGAACCACCTGCTCACCATGAAACGGCTTACCGGCTTAAGCGCCTACAAGTTTGCCAACATCGAATACGAGCAGGATACCCTGCAGCCTGACAAGCTGGATGCCTTCATCTACCTGACGCCTGCCCTGAAAAAAGGCCTGCAGGTTGAGGCTAAAATGGTAAGCAAAACAAACAACTTCGCCGGCCCCGGTATCACCACCTCCTTCCGAAACAGGAATGCCTTTAAAGGTTCTGAAATGCTTACGGTAGATTTTACAGGCAACCTCGAGAGCCAGGTGGGCGGCAGCAGGACGGGTGCAGTTTCAGATGCCTCTTCGGATAGAACAATCGACAACGCCAATATCAGTTCTTTTGAGCTCGGGGTACAAACGAAACTGGCCATTCCACGCATCTTGTCGCCGTTTAACTTAACCAACCTGCGCACCGAGTTCGTCCCGAAAACCCTGATCACGTTTGGCTTTAACTTCCTGAACCGGGTAGATTATTTCCAGATGAACTCCTTTAACGCTTCGTATGGCTACAATTGGCGCCCGCAGCAAACGGTCACGCACCAGATCACCCCGGTCAATTTACAGTATGTGAGCCTGGTTAACCCTTCCGAATTATTTGATTCGCTCCTGACTGCAAACCAGTACCTGCGCCGCACCTTCGAAAACCAGTTCATCATCGGCTCCATTTACGAGCACACCTTTACCACCCAGATGTTCGAAGAACGAACGCACCGGTTCTTTAACAACTTTTCGGTTGACGTATCGGGTAACTTTATCAATGCGCTGCAGAACTTAACCGGAGCAGATAAACCCACTCCCGATGAACCACGCACCATAGCCGGTCAGCCTTACTCGCAATATGTTCGCTTCGAAAACGACTTCCGCCACTACTTCAGCCTGACCGAAAATACGGAACTGGTCACGCGTTTCCTGGCTGGGGTGGGTTATTCGTACGGCAACTCCACCACGCTGCCCTACGTGAAGCAGTTTTCGATTGGCGGCCCCAACAGCATCCGGGCCTTCCGGGCCAGGAGCATTGGCCCCGGCAGCTACAACCCACCCGATTCGTTGTTCTTCTCATACTTCGACCAGACCGGCGACATGAAGCTGGAGGCGAACGTGGAATACCGCTTCCCGATATTCGGTTTCTTTAAAGGAGCTGTGTTTGTGGATGCAGGCAACATCTGGCTGCTGCGCGACACCTTTGACGAAGATGGAAACGTGGAAAAGCCAGGCGCCAGGTTCCGGGCCGGCAACTTCCTGAGCCAGATAGCTGTCGGCACAGGCTTCGGTCTACGCGTGGACGTCGACTTTTTTGTCATCCGCTTCGACTTTGGTATCCCGGTGCAGGTACCGTCGCTGCCAAGAGGCGAAAAAAACGTGCTCAACGATTTCAGGTTCGGACTAAAAGGCGATACCGGCATGACCCTGAATATCGCCATCGGCTATCCGTTTTAGGAGTTAGAGAGGTAGAGAGGTAGAGAGGTAGAGAGGTTGCGGGTATGGCTGTAGAGATGCGCCCGCGTCTCCTGCACGAACCACAAACAATCTTTAATCCGTGTCATCCTTGAATCTGTTTAATCCGTGATTCAGACAGATTGTTCAGACAACCCTAATCTTGAAATTTCTAAAATTCTGTAAATCCTGATTCAGACAAATAGTCGCGCAAGATTAAAATCAGGTAAATCAAAAAAATCACCGTAAATCAAAGGTTCAGACAAAACAGCAGCGGCTGTGGTGGCAGGTGCAGAAGCGTTTTTTAGTTAAAAAAGTGCTCTGCACCTGCCACCACAGCCGCTGCTCCTCTTATGCTATCGCAAAATGGAGGCTGACGCCCTATTTCAGCAGTAGTAAGATGAATTAATGTTCGTCATCGATGAGCGGATTTTTATTGACGGTGAACGTCCGGATGATATCAAGCACCTTTAGCAGGGTGTTCGTATCGAAGAAGAGCAGCAGCGGCAGTTCCACTTTCTTGTAGTTGTGCGTGAACTGGGTGATAACCGTGAATACCATGGGCTGAAACAGGGGGTGCTGCACCAGGATATCTTTTAAAGAATCTGCTATGTGGTTTTTGGGGGCTTTGGGGGGCGAACCGTAAATGTTTGCTTTCAGGATATTGGCCAGCTGCGTAACCAGCGCCCCGGTAATAATATTGCTGATTTCCAGCAGCAGCGACTCCTGCATCACCGAGAGCTCTCCCTTCTGCACATCAATCATGCTCAGGCACACTTCCGATAAGCGCACAATGTGCTCCTCCGAAAACAGCATAAGCGTAGCGCCGTTAAAATCGCCTTTAATATCCGATTGGATAATGACATGCGTATCTTCGTACCGGGCTACCAGGTTCAGTAGCTCCTTCACCTCGATTACCTGGATGTCGGGCACTTTCAGCATTACCTTGTCTTTGGCAATGGCTGCAAACGAATCTGCCGCGCGTGCCAGCCCTATATTCAGAATCTCTTTGATGATATCTCGTTCCAGCTCCGTTACGTGAGGTTCCATCATGGTAGTCAATTTAGTTGGTTGTTCGCCCATCGCTCCTGCCTATCTTTTGGTAATAAAATAACGGGTAATGGCAGGCACATCCAGTACCAGGCATACTTTGCCTGTTCCCAGCAACGTAACCCCACCATAAAGGTCGATCGTGTCAAGCGGCTTGCTAAGCGGTTTCACCACAATATCCTGCTGCCTGTATAACTTATCGACAATCAGCCCCAGCTTCCTGTTATTGTACGATACAATAATAATATTCTGTACTTGGCCGCTCAGCCTGCTTTTGTCTCCGAGCCGCATATTGTGTTCGGGTGCGTTCAGCAGCTCGTGCAGGTATACGACCGTAATGTTTTCGCCTTTCACATCTGCCAGCAATACATCCCCTACCTCATGCAGCTCCGAAATATCTATCGAAACCACCGATTCGGTGTGTATCAGCGGGATGGCGTAATAAATTTCATTTACCTCGAACAGCAACGCGCCTTTCACCGCAATAGAGGTAGGCAGCTGCATGGTAAACGTGGTACCTTTTCCCTTACTGGAATTTACACTAATACGGCCGCCCACAGAATCGATCGCATTTTTTACCACATCCAGCCCCACTCCACGGCCCGAAAACTCGGTTACTTCCTTGGCCATCGAAAAACCGGGTTCAAACAGGATCGAAAGTACTTCTTCGTCAGGCAAATGGGCTGCAGCATCGGCAGGAATAAAGTTCTTCTCGATGGCCGCTTTCTTTACCTGTTTCAGGTCAATTCCTTTCCCGTCGTCTTCCAGTTTTATTATTACGTTATCGCGGTCGTTCTTGGCTGACAATGTCAGATTGCCTTCGCGGGGCTTCCCTTTTTTCTTACGTTCCTCCGGCAGCTCCAGCCCGTGGGTAATGGCATTGCGCACCAGGTGCAGCAACGAATCGGTAATAATCTGTAAAATATTCCGGTCTATCTGGATATCCTGCCCGGTCAGCTCCAGGTACACCTCTTTGTGTTCGGCGGTGGCAATATCGCGTACGATGCGCGGAAACTTGTTAAACAACGACCCCACCGTTACCAGCCGGGCATCCATCACGCTGTACTGCAGATCTTCGGTAATGCGGTACAGGTGCGAGCTCACACTTTTGAGCTCATCATGATCGAGGTCGCGGCTTATCGAAAGAATCCGGTCCCGGTCTATCATCAGTTCCCCTACCAGGTTGAGCAGGTGGTCCAGCTTCTTTATCTGGATGTAGATCAGCTCGGAGAGCGACAGGTTCTTGGACGAGTTGTACCGCTGTACCTTTGCCAGCTCAATCGTGCTGTTCGACAGGTTATCTACAATTATATCCAGGTTCCGGATCAGCACATGGTCCGGCTCCCCATACTCGGGATTATCAATATTGCCAATGAGCTCCCCCAACAGGTCTATGCCATCGAAGAGCACCAGCACCACTTCGTCGCTGAAGCTGAGTTCCTTGTTCCGGATCAGGCTGAAGGCCGTCTCGAGCTTATGCGCCACATCCGAGATCTGGAGATAGCCGATGGCCTTGGCATTGGCTTTCAGGTTGTGCAGCAAACGGAATATTTCTGCCAGCACCTTATCGTCCTCCGGCCTTCGTTCCAGTTCGCTGATGTGCCTGTTAAGAGCATCGTAATACTCCAGCGCCTCGGCTATAAAGATTTCCTTATACTCCTGTTCTCTCGATTTCATGTAACATCGTCAGTTTCACTGACCTTATTCCCGTAAGCCGCATAGGTATTAATAAAATGCGGTATCTGCGACAGTGGCAGCACCTCGGAGGTGCAACCACTTTCTATGGCAGATTTTGCCATGCCGAAAATCGCACACGACGCTTCGTTCTGGGCGATAATAACACCGCCACGATCTTTTATATAACCGGCGCCAATCGTACCGTCCCGGCCCATACCGGTTAAAATCACCCCTATTACGTTTTGCACCGCGCTGGCAGCCACCGACTTCATCAGCAGATCAACCGACGGCTGATCGTATAAAGCTGCAGGTTCATCGGTAAAACCTATCCGGGGATTGGCAGCATTTCCCATTACTGCTTCCACCACCATATTTTTTCCGCCGGGCGCCACAATTATTTTCCCGGGCCTGAGGCTAAGCCCGATTCTGCCTTCCAGCACAGTAAGCGAGGTAAGCTCCTTTAACCTGTTGGCAAAAGACCGGGTAAACCGCGGCGGCAGATGCACTGCTACCAGTATGCACGCATTTATTGCTGGCGATAACTTCTTCACGATAGCCTCAACAGCCTGCGGACCTCCGGTAGAAGCCCCTATCACCACGATGGTTTCGGCGGTAACAGGTTTGCGCCTGACGGGTTCCGGCGAAGTTAATTCCACTTCCTGCCGGAGCAGTTGTAGCCTGTCTTTCGCCTCCCGGAATGCCAGTTGCCTTACGGCATTTATTTTTGCAACAACCTCGGCACTCAAACTTCTGTAGTTCAGGCGCTGCGTTACTGTTGGTTTCAGAACAACGGCATACACGCCCAGTTCCGTTGCCTCCTGCAGCAGTTCAAGGGTTAGCTGCGCTGGTGTAAGCAGCAGCAACACGGGCACAGGCGCCTCACTAAAAATGCGTTTCAAGGTAAAGAGCCTGATGTTTTTGGGTAAGTCAGCATCAACTATCACAACATCAGCCTCCTGTAGCTTCATCTGTTTCAGTAGCTCATCGCCATCACTTGCTATCCCTACCAGTGTCAGGTTCTTTTCGGCATCAATTACTTCTTCCAGTACCAACCTGGCATAGCTCGTTTTTTCAGCGACCAGTACTTTAATATTTTGCGACTGATCCTTCACTTTGTTTGCGCTACAAACTCTTCCCTACAATTAAAAATCAAACCTTCCGGCTGGTCCGGACAACTTGTTCTGGATGTACCTGTACACGCCGTGGTATGCAGCACATCCGGGTGCTTCGTCAGCGCCTGTTCAGAACAAAACAGAAAAGCTGGCTGCCTTCCGGCGTAAAACCAACAGCACCGCTAACTAACCGCTTCGCCGCCCAGTACCTTACTTACAACTTCCAGTACCTTTTCTTCAGAAAAGGGCTTCACGATATAGGATAAAGCGCCGCTTTCAAGGGCCTCATTTACAATCACATCCTGCCCTACAGCGCTTACCATCACTACTTTCATGTCTGGCTGATCTTTTTTTATTCCTTTCAGCACATCCAGTCCGGTATTATCAGGCAGAATCACATCCAGCGTTACCAGGTCCGGGTTTGTAGATTTGGCAAGTTCCAGGGCAGTCTGACCATTTGGCGCCTCACCTACTACTTCGTAACCGGCATCGGTGAGCATGTTTTTTAACATGGTGCGCATGTAGAAAGAATCATCTACAATCAGAATTCTTTTCATATGTTATCGTATCGACTTATTTACAAATTTATTTCTGTTGCCCGGTCAGTTGTTTGATCTCATCTACTGTCAGAATCTTAAACATGTCCAGCACAATAATCAGGCGCTCCCCAATTTTGGCAATTCCTTCGATATAGTTCTCATGGATATTAATATCCTGCAGGAAAGAGGGCGCTTTATCAATTTTTGAAACCGGCAGGTTCAGCGACTGCGGCACTTCCTTTACCACTACCCCAATACTATAGTCTTTCGCTTCGATAACCAGTGTATAGGTATTCCCGAGTACATCGCCGTCATTAACTGCCGGGCGTAGGCGGAAGCGCTCTTCCAGATCCATAATCGCGATAATATCGCCGCGAATGTTGGCAACTCCCTTAATAAAGGATGGGGTACGCGGCATTTGGGTAATACTCGGTGTAACCGTTACCTCTTTTACCTGCTCAATTTTGATAGCATACTCTTCGGTGCCGAGCTTAAAAACCACCAGGTGAATGGTTTGCTCCGACGCACCGTTGGTTTTTGGAGCAGCTTCTTTTTGTGTCGCCACTGTTTCTTTAGGCTGTTCAGTAGCCGTTTCGTCAGGTTTCCCTTTGTTCATCTGCTGTGTGCCCTCTTATTTTGATTTGCTATCCGAAGACTTTGATTTGGTATCGGTATATTTCTGGTTGCCGCCAGGTATACCAGTGCCAGCGGCTGTACCCGTACCTGCTCCTGCTCTGCTGGTTTTTGCAGGGGTGCGCTGTTGTTGCCTGCGCACTGGCACGGATGCGAGCCGGGTGTTTTTGGTACTGTTAAACACCTGGTTTCCGTCGATCAGCTTAAAGGCAGAGATACTGATCTGCAGATCTGCAGCAATATCGTTCAGGTTCTGCGAAGAAGACGTAAGTTCCTGCATGGAAGTGGAAAGCTGCTTGGCCGTACCGGCCACCTGCTGCGTGGCAGAGGCTGTCTGCTCGGCAATGGCCACCACTTCCTCCACATACTTCACCACATCGCCGATACTGGACTTCTGCACCTCGGTAGCTGTTAAGATATCCTGCGTGGAGCGAAGGGTCTCGCCGCTGGTGGCGGCAATGTTCTTAAAGGCGCCGGAAGCTTCGAAGGTTGCATTCTTTCCTTTTAATACGCGGCCTTCCATCGTGGAAATCGCTGTAGCGGCAGAAGCGGTATCTTTTTTAACGTCATCTACAAGGGTGGCAATTTCGCTGGCAGACTTACGGGAGCCTTCGGCAAGTTTCCGGATTTCTTCGGCTACCACGGCAAAGCCTCGTCCTGCCTCCCCTGCCCTGGCTGCCTCAATGGCCGCATTCAGTGCCAGCAGGTTCGTCTGCGATGCGATGTCGGTAATCACGCCCAGCGATTTGGATATTTCCTGTGAGCGTGTGCTCAGTACTTCGATGGTTTTGGCCGTAAGGGCAGCCGAGCTGGAGATCTCTTCCATGTTTTTCACCACCTCAGCCACGGTTTTCAGCCCCAACTGCGAGGTTTCCTCACCCAGCAAGGCCGCTTTGTTCACTACTTCGGCCCGGTTCGCTGTCTCTTTCGTGCCTTTCATGATCTCCTCGATCAGTTTAAAAGCTTGGTCAGTTTTAAGAGCCTGGTTCTGGGCACCCTCCGCCATCTGCTGCATGGCCAGGGCCACATCCAGGGTGATCCGGTTCATTTCAAGCCCTTTATCAGCCATTTCTTCCGAAGAAGACCCTACTACCAGCGACGAATCGTTTATTTCGCCTAGCAGGGCATTCAGGTTATCCACGGCTAAGTTCAGCGCATTGGCCATGTCCATGATATCACCGGCGGTCTGCGCCTCTACCCGCTGCGTCAGGTCACCTTCGGAGATGGCCCGCACGACGCGCGACACATCCAGCATCGGCGCCACAATAGATTCGAGCAGATCGTTGAGGGTATCAACCAGTTCTTTCCAGCTGCCGCCAACACCTTGCAGGGTAGCGCGTTCGGTTAGTTTTCCTTCCACACCGGCCACTCTTGCCACACGGCTAACTTCACCCGCCAGGCGGTTCAGGTCGACCACCATGGAGTTGATGGTATCGGCCAGTTCGGCCACTTCGCCTCTAGCTTCGAGTGTCAGTTTCTGCGTCAGGTCACCTTTGGATACGGCTGTTACCACCCGCACGATCCCGCGTACCTGTGTGGTCAGGTTGGAGGCCATGGTGTTTACGTTATCGGTCAGCGCTTTCCAGACACCGGCTACGTTTGGCACGTTGGCCTGACCGCCCAGTTTTCCTTCTGTACCTACCTCCAAAGCCACACGTGTTACCTCACCTGCAAATATGTTGAGGGAGTCCACCATGCGGTTGATGTTTTCTTTCAGATCGGCCAGCTCGCCCTTCACATCCACCGACACCTTCTGGCTCAGGTCGCCGCGGGCAACCGCTGTGGCTACTTTGGCAATGTCGCGCACCTGACTGGTCAGGTTGCTGGCCATGGTGTTCACGTTGTCGGTCAATTCTTTCCAGGTACCGCGTACTTTCGGTACATTGGCCTGGCCGCCCAGTCTTCCTTCCGTACCCACTTCACGGGCCACACGGGTTACCTCGTCGGCAAAGATGTTGAGCGAGTCCACCATCTGGTTCAGGTTCTCCTTCAGGTCCAGGATTTCGCCACGAGCTTCTACCGTAATTTTCTGGCTCAGGTCGCCTTTCGCCACCGCGGTAGCTACTTTGGCGATATCGCGCACCTGCGAGGTCAGGTTGCTGGCCATGATGTTTACGTTGTCGGTTAGTTCTTTCCAGGTTCCGCCTACGTTCGGCACGTTGGCCTGGCCACCCAGTTTACCCTCGGTACCTACCTCACGTGCCACCCGGGTTACCTCGTCACCAAATATGTTCAGGGAGTCCACCATGAAGTTGATGTACTCCTTCAATTCTGCAATTTCGCCACGCACATCCACCGTCACTTTCTGCGTCAGGTCGCCTTTCGCTACAGCAGTTGCCACTTTCACGATACCGCGCACCTGCGTGGTCAGGTTCGAGGCCATGGTATTTACATTGTCGGTCAGCGCTTTCCAGACGCCGGCCACGTTCGGCACGTTGGCCTGGCCGCCCAGTTTTCCTTCTGTACCTACCTCCAGCGCCACACGTGTTACCTCACCTGCAAATATGTTGAGCGAGTCCACCATGCGGTTGATGTTTTCCTTCAGATCGGCCAGTTCGCCTTTCACATCTACCGACACCTTCTGGCTCAGGTCACCGCGTGCAACAGCAGTGGCTACATTCGCGATGTCGCGCACCTGACTGGTCAGGTTGCTGGCCATGGTATTTACATTGTCGGTGAGGTCTTTCCAAACCCCGCCTACATTTGGCACCGTTGCCTGGCCGCCCAGTTTACCCTCGGTACCTACTTCACGCGCCACACGGGTTACCTCGTCGGCAAAGATGTTGAGCGAGTCCACCATTTGGTTCAGGTTCTCCTTCAGGTCAGCCAGCTCGCCTTTTACATTCACGGTTATTTTCTGGCTCAAGTCGCCTTTTGCTACCGCAGTGGCTACATTCGCAATGTCACGCACCTGCGAGGTGAGGTTGCTGGCCATGTAGTTCACGTTGTCGGTGAGTTCCTTCCAGATACCGGCTACGTTTGGCACGTTGGCCTGGCCACCCAGAATACCTTCGGTACCTACCTCGCGTGCCACACGGGTTACTTCCGCACCAAACACGTTCAGCCTGTCCACCATCGCGTTCAGGATATCTTTCAGGTCACCGAGTTCTCCCTTCACATCCACCGACACCTTCTGCGTCAGGTCGCCTTTGGCCACCGCAGTTGCCACGTTGGCGATGTCGCGAACCTGGCTGGTCAGGTTGCCTGCCATCAGGTTTACATTATCGGTCAGTTCTTTCCAGGTTCCCTCTACTTTAGGCACTGATGCCTGGCCACCCAGTTTACCTTCGGTACCTACTTCGCGTGCCACCCTTGTTACCTCACCGGCAAAAACGTTGAGCGAGTCCACCATCTGGTTGATGATGTCTTTCAGTTCGGCCATTTCGCCTTTCACATTCACCGTGATCTTCTGCGTCAGGTCGCCTTTGGCCACGGCAGTTGATACGTTGGCGATGTCGCGCATCTGCGAGGTCAGGTTGCTGGCCATGGTGTTCACATTATCTGTCAGGTCTTTCCACACACCGCCTACGTTCGGCACTTTGGCCTGACCGCCCAATCTACCCTCGGTACCCACTTCACGGGCCACACGGGTTACCTCATCAGCGAAGATGTTGAGCGAGTCCACCATCTGGTTTACGTTGTCCTTGAGTTGGGCAAACTCCCCGCGCACATCCACCGACACTTTCTGGCTCAGGTTACCTTTCGCCACGGCAGTTGCCACGTTGGCAATGTCGCGCACCTGCAGCGTCAGGTTACTGGCCATGGTGTTCACATTATCTGTCAGGTCTTTCCAGACACCGGCCACGTTTGGCACCGACGCCTGGCCGCCAAGTTTTCCTTCTGTACCTACCTCCAAAGCCACACGTGTTACCTCACCTGCAAACAGGTTCAGGTTATCGATGGTGCGGTTAATGGTTTCGGCCATCACCTTAAAGTCGCCGGATACCGGAATCTGGAACGTTTCGTCGAGGTTGCCACGCGAGATGTTCTTCAGTACTTTTCCAACCTCAAGTACCGGAACAGCAATGGAATCAACCAGGCCGTTGATGTTATTGATCATGTCTTTCCAGAAGCCGGAAGCATTCTCGGCAGAGGCACGTGCTTTCAGGTTACCTTCTACTCCGGCTACTTTCGAGATACGCGACACCTCGCCACCTACACCACCGATCATTTCCACCATCGAGTTATAGGCTTCGGCAATTTCCGCGAAAATATCGTTGTTCTGTTTGGTGAGGCGCACCGAGATATCGCCCTTTTTAAAGGCATCGAGCGCGTACAACACTTTGTTCAGCTGCTCATTTATGTAGGCATTCTCAGGTAGTTCTATTATTTCGTCGGTTTCAGCCTTTCCGTTGCCATTGGCGCCGCCATTTATTTTCCCATTCCCTTTTTTACCGTTACCTCCTTTTTTGGGAGCACTTTCTGCCGTCACGGCTTTGTTATCGGGTGCCCGGAGAGGAGCGGCGGCCTCCGCAACAGGTGCATCGGCTTTTCTGGCTGGTGCGTCACCCACAGTAGTAGAGGCAGTTTTGGTTTCCTGCTTCGCAGTGGCAGCAGGTTTGGTTTCGGTTTTGGCTTCTGCATCACTAATGAGCTTGTCTTTGCTCATCTTCAAATTTTTACCTAGGGCCATAGTAAGTCTGGTTGGAAAATTTTTCTATCAAAATCGGGTAAAACAGCAGTACAAATGCCATGGGCGCTGCGGTTTCGAAAACCCAATTACTGGCAATCTAACTAATTTTAGTTTAAGTTGAAAATACAGGAAAAAGCCGGCCTGTCTTATGTTTGCATAAATTCCTCAGCCAAAGCGCGATAATCTTTTGCTCCGTACGACGAGGCATCATAATCCAGGATGCTCCGGCCAAAGGATGGCGCTTCGGCCAGTTTTACATTCAACCGGATGTGGGTGTCGAATATTTTCTCCTTCACGCTCCCGCGCAGGTATTCCAGTACCTCCTGGCTCAGCTTCCGCCGCACATCAAACATCACAACTACGATACCTTTAATTTTAAGTTTCGGATTGAGTGTTTTTTTTACCTTTCCCACCGTATTCATGATCTGGTCCAGCCCCTGGAGCGTGAGTACTTCCATCTGCAGCGGGATGAGCACCTGCTGGGCAGCCGTAAGCGCATTGAGCGTCAGTACCGACAGCGAAGGCGGGCAATCGATAAGCACGTAATCGAAGTCTTTGGCTTCGGCCAGAATATTTTTCAGAAAACTTTCCCTTTCCGGCTGCGACACCAGCGATATCTCGATGTCTACCAGCTCGTTTGAGCCAGGCGCTATCCACAAACCGTCCTTTTCTACCAGAACGTCGCTGATCGAATTGCTTCCCAGGAAAACATCTGCCAGCGAGGGTTCTGCATTGGTAATGGCTAACGAATACGAGAGGTTACTTTGCGGGTCCAGGTCGAGCAGGAGTACTTTTTTACCGAGTTTGCTTAAAGCGCTGCCCAGGTTAATAGTAGTTGTTGTTTTACCTGTACCGCCTTTCTGGTTGATTACGGCTACAACGGTTGGTTTCATATATGATATAATGTGCTAATTTATAATTCCTGGTGTTTCAACTGTTATAGGGTTGTAAACCAAGAGAATAATCTAACTGAATGGTGAATGGTAAATAGCTGGCTTAACTGGCTATGCAGTAATACTCAACCAGCCATTACTATATGAGAGCATGTTTAAGTTTCGTTTTTGCAAGCGGAAATTGTTCGGGAAGGACGGAATTTAAACATGCTCTAAAGGCTAAACTTAGCTACAAAAAAGAAACTATTCAACAAGATAGTTATTTTGCGATTCAACTGGTAGTCCTTTGCACAATTTCCCCTTCGGTAATGTAAATGTCTGTCCAGGAAGAGAGGTCTACAGCTACTGCTACTGCCTCGGCGGGTTCGAGGTACGGAATACGTTTCCCGCTCAGGTGCCGGACCAGCTGCGTTACCCCCGGGTTGTGCGCCACCAGCAACACCGCTTTCACCTTATCCGGCAGCTCGCTTAAGGCCTGCATCAGCTGTGGTTCGCGCCCATTATAAAGCTCCGGCTCATACTTTATCTCCTCGTGCGCGTAATACACTTTATCAGCCAAAATCTGGGTGGTGGCGCGGGTGCGATTTGCCGGACTTGCCAGGATCAGGTCTACTTTGGAAAAATGATCTCTGATCCAATGGCCTGTCTGGTGCGCCTGTAAAATACCGTCCTGGGTTAGCTCCCTTTCAAAATCGGGCTGGAAAGGATATGGATCTTCTGTTTCGGCATGCCGGCAGATGAGTATGTGTCTTTGCATAGAATTGGCAAATGGTGCGAATAGGTTGTAATATTAAAGCCCGAAACATGACGCCGGTGCATGTCCGTGGCCACTCAGGAACAAATGTTATACGGATGTGTTTGTTTTTGTTGAAAAAAATATTTGAACTTTATGCAAATTTTGGCTTCGCTGCCAACAAATATAACGGATGATAAAAAACTTAGTAATAGTAGAGTCGCCTGCCAAGGCGAAAACAATTGAAGGTTACCTGGGGAAAGACTTTGTCGTAAAGTCCAGCTTCGGACACGTACGCGATCTGCCCAAAGATAACAATGCCATTGACATTGAGCATGGATTTAAGCCTACGTATGTCATATCAAGCGACAAAAAAGAGGTAGTATCCCAGCTAAAAAAACTGGCCAAGGAAGCCGAAATGGTGTGGCTGGCATCGGACGATGACCGCGAGGGAGAAGCAATTTCCTGGCACCTGACCGAAGCGCTGGACCTGAATAATCAGAAAATCAGGCGCATTGTGTTCCGGGAGATTACCAAGAACGCTATCCTCAACGCCATCAGTTCGCCCCGCGGCATCGATATGGACCTGGTAAATGCCCAGCAGGCCCGCCGTATCCTCGACCGGTTGGTGGGTTTTGAGCTGTCGCCGGTGCTCTGGAAAAAGATCAAGACCGGCCTTTCGGCTGGTCGTGTGCAGTCGGTGGCGGTACGGCTGGTGGTAGAGCGCGAGCGGGAGATTGAGCGTTTTAAAGCCGAATCGTCTTTCCGGGTAACAGCAAAATTCGATGTGCAGGGCAAAACCCTGGAGGCCGAACTGCCAGCCAAATTCAAGACAGAGGAAGAAGCCCAGGCTTTCCTGCAGCACTGCATCGGCGCCGACTACACCATCGAGAACCTGGAGACCAAACCGCTGAAGCGAAGCCCGGCGCCACCGTTCACCACCTCCACGCTACAGCAGGAAGCCAGCCGCAAGCTTTACTTTTCGGTAGCACAAACCATGACGATAGCCCAGCGCCTGTACGAAGCCGGTAAAATATCCTACATGCGTACCGACTCCGTAAATCTTTCGGAAGATGCCATACAGGCTGCCGCAGGCGCCATCAAGAACTCCTTCGGGGAGCGTTTTGTAAAAACCCGTCGGTTCAAAACCAAATCGCAGGGAGCACAGGAAGCGCACGAAGCCATCCGCCCCACCGACTTCTCGGCGCTGGAAGGCAGCACCGACCGTAACGAGCAACGCCTCTACGAATTGATTTGGAAAAGGGCCATTGCCTCGCAAATGGCGGAGGCCGAAATAGAAAAAACCACCGCCACCATTGGCATCGGCTTTCAAAACGGGCAAGGTGGAGCAAACGACAAACTGGTTGCCACCGGGGAGGTGATCAAGTTCGAGGGTTTCCTGAAAGTGTACATCGAATCGAAAGACGATGAAGAAGCAGAGGGTGCCGACGAGGATGTAAAAGGCATGCTGCCTCCGATAAGCGTAGGCCAAAAACTGCAACTGCGCCAGATGGTAGCAGCGCAGCGTTTTACGCGTCCAGCCCCCCGCTACACCGAGGCAAGCCTGGTGAAGAAACTCGAGGAAATGGGGATCGGAAGGCCATCTACCTACGCGCCAACCATCTCTACAGTACAAAAGCGTGGCTATGTAGAAAAAGACAGCCGCGAAGGAAAAGAGCGAAAACTACAGGTGCTTACCCTGCAGAACGACCAGATTTCAACTCAGACTAAAACGGAGGTAACAGGCGCCGAGAAAAACAAGCTCTTCCCCACCGACACCGCCATGGTGGTTAATGATTTCCTGATAGAGCACTTCCCGAATGTGATCGACTATTCCTTTACGGCCCGGGTGGAGGCTGAATTCGACGAAATAGCTCATGGGCAGAAAGAGTGGGAAAAGATGCTGGATAACTTTTACAAAACGTTCCACCAGCGCATCGAATCGAGCGAGAGCATTAACCGGGCGGATGTTTCCGGGGCACGCGAACTGGGCAAAGACCCTGTCACCGGCAAAACCATTCTGGCCAAATTAGGCCGCTTTGGCCCGTATGTGCAGTTGGGAGAAGAGAACCCCGAAACAGGCGAAAAACCGGTGTATGCGAGCCTGCGCAAAGGCCAGTTCATCGAGAGCCTGACGCTGGAAGATGCCCTGGAGCTCTTTAAACTGCCCCGCATTGTGGGCATGTATGAAGACAAGGAAATGAAAGCAGCCATTGGCCGTTTCGGACCCTACATCAGCCACAACAGCAAGTTCTTTTCGCTGCCAAAAACACTCGACCCGATGACGGTGACCGCTGAAGAAGCGATCGCTTTGATAGAAGCCAAGCGCAAAGCCGATGCCGAGAAACTGATCAAGTCGTTCCCGGAAAACCCGGATGTGCAGGTGCTCAATGGCCGGTTTGGACCCTATATTTCTGCGGGCAAAAAGAATGTCAAGATTCCGAAAGACAAAGATCCGAAAGACCTCACGCTGGAGGAATGCCTGGCTTTAGCCGAAGCCGCACCCGAGAAAAAAGGACGCTTTGGCGCTAAAAAGAAAGAACCGGAAGCAGAGAAAAAAGCGCCGGCAGCTAAGAAGGCCGCTGCTAAAAAACCGGCTGCAACTAAAAAAGACACCACCAAAAAAGCAGCTGCTACCAAAAAGTCAGCTCCAAAAAAATAAGACTTCCTGAATGCAGGAAGAGCCGAAACAAAGAGAGCCGTCCCGAAAAAGGATGGCTCTTTTTGCTTCTGGTGAGGAGCAGAGGCTGTGGTGGCAGGCGCAGCAGAATAGAAAGCAGTCGGAATAAAATTCCAGACTTCCCTTGTTCGTTAATTTTGTATCTTTGGCTTAGACGACACGCACCATGGCAGAATTTGCAGAGAGATATATAAACCCGTTTACCGATTACGGTTTCAAAAAGCTGTTTGGTGAGGAGCCCAACAAAGACCTCCTTCTTGATTTCCTGAACGAGTTGCTAAAGGAAGAGCAGGGACAAATTGTTGCGCTGACATATATGAAAAATGAGAACCTGGGAACTTCGGAACTGGACAGGAAAGCTATTTTTGACATCTACTGCGAGAATGAACGAGGCGAAAAATTCATTGTGGAGCTCCAGAAAACGAAGCAAAACTTTTTCAAAGACAGAACCGTCTACTACTCCACTTTTCCTATACGCGAACAAGCCAAACGAACCGACTGGAACTACGAGTTAAAAGCTGTCTATACGATCGCAATTCTTGACTTTGTATTTGATGAAGACAAGCACGAGCCGCAGAAATACCGGTACGATGTAAAGCTGACTGACATCGAAACAAAAAAAGTGTTTTATGACAAGCTTACCTTCATTTACCTGGAGATGCCCAAATTTAACAAGACACTGGAAGAACTGGAAACACGTTTCGACAAGTGGCTCTACGTTATCCGCAACCTCAACAGGCTCAACAGAATTCCTGATAAACTGCGGGAACGTGTATTCGAAAAATTATTTGAAACAGCTGAAATAGCTCGCTTTACTCCGGACCAGGTTCAATCTTACGAGGACAGTCTTAAATACTACCGTGACCTGAAAAACTCTCTGGACACAGCACGGGAAGAAGGAAGAGAAGAAGGTAGAGAAGAAGGTAGAGAAGAAGGACGTGAAGAAGAAAAACACGAAATCGCCAGAAAAGCGCTGATGCTGGGCTTGCCAGTTAACGATATCATAAACCTTACCGGCTTGAGCAAAGAAACTATCGAGCAATTAAAGTCAGACAACTAACCTTATGAAAAAGAAAAAACTTGTTGTTTTGACCGGGGCAGGCATCAGTGCCGAGAGTGGGATAGCTACCTTCCGGGCGGCCGATGGGCTTTGGGAAGGGTATGATGTGATGGAAGTAGCCTCGCCGCAGGGATGGCGAAAAAACCCGGCGCTGGTACTCGACTTTTACAACCAGCGGCGCAAAAATGCACTTGAAGCGCAACCCAATGCCGGCCACCTGGCGCTGGCAGAGCTGGAGAGGGATTTTGATGTCACGGTCATAACCCAGAACGTAGACGACCTGCACGAACGGGCCGGTTCATCGCAAGTACTCCACCTGCACGGCAAGCTCTTCGAAAGCCGCAGCACCCTGGATGAGCGGCTGGTTTACCCGATTAAAGGATGGGAACTGAACCTGGGCGAAAAGTGTGCACGCGGTTCACAGCTTAGGCCAAACATCGTGTGGTTTGGCGAAGCAGTGCCCATGATGGAAAAAGCAGTGGAGGAAACCCTGCAGGCCGATATTTTCCTGGTAGTAGGCACCTCGCTGGTGGTGTACCCTGCGGCAGGCCTGCTGGATTATGTGTCGGATGAAACGCCCATCATTGTTGTTGATCCCAAATTGCCGGTTGTACGCAAGCGCCCGAACCTGCACCTGTTCGAAGAAAATGCCAGCACCGGCATGCTAAAGGTAGCTACGCTGGTGAGGGAGCAATATAGCTAACCGCAACAGGAGCAGCGCGAATGGAGGCAGGTGCAGCAAACTTTATTAACCGGTTTGATGGCCGTGCACGAGGTAATTTGCTGTTCTTTCTGTCCTGCTGCTTTCTTATTACCTGATCATGCGCTAACTTAGAGTCCGATACTTTCATCCTCCTGCTGCTCCCGTTTGTGCACCGCAAGGCATAAATTTGCAAACACCTTTACCCGGGTACCTGGATGTGATATCCATGCTATACTAAAATCTGCTATTTTTGTGCTTTCCGGCCAACCCGCACTGTTTCCTGAATTTTGGGTGGTCCGAAATGCAAGCCTGAATTACCCTTATGAACACAGAGAAACTAAAGCACCTGGCCACACAACTGGAGGGTGAGTTCTATTTCGACAGCACCATGCGTACCCTGTACGCCACCGACGCTTCTGCTTACCGCGAAATGCCGCTGGCTGTCGCCTTCCCCAAAACTATCGACGACATCAAAAAACTGATTGCCTTTGCCAAACGCGAAAACACTTCCCTGATTCCGCGTACTGCCGGTACATCGCTGGCCGGTCAGGTGGTGGGCAACGGGATTGTGGTGGATGTGTCGCGCACCTTCACCCAAATACTGGAGGTAAACCAGGAAGAAAGCTGGGTGCGTGTGGAGCCGGGTGTGATCCGCGATGAGCTCAACATGTTCCTGCGGCCATACGGCCTGTACTTCGGTCCCGAAACTTCTACGGCCAACCGCGCTATGATTGGCGGCATGGTGGGCAACAATTCCTGCGGATCTAACTCGGTGGTATATGGCAGCGCGCGCGAACACCTGCTCTCGGTGAAGGCGATCCTGAGCGATGGCACCGAAACAGAGTTTGGCGTGCTTACACCCGAGGAGTTCGAGGCCAAGTGCCGTGGCGAAAATACATCCGGCGACCTGGAAACGCGCATCTACCAGGCCACCAAAGCCATGCTGTCGCATACGCCTACCAAAGCCAACATTCGGGCAGAATTTCCAAAGCCAAGCATACAGCGCCGCAACACCGGTTACGCGATTGACATGCTGCTGGAAACAGAGCCTTTTACACCCAACGCAGAGCCTTTCAACTTCTGTAAATTGATAGCCGGCTCCGAAGGTACGCTGGCCTTCCTGACGGAGATAAAACTGCACGTAAACCCGCTGCCGCCAAAAGAAATCGGGCTGGTTTGTATCCACTGCAACAGCGTGGACGAATCGCTGCACGCCAACCTGGTGGCGCTCAGGTACGGCCCGAGCGCCAGTGAGCTGATGGACAACTACATCCTGGAGTGCACCAAAACAAACATTGAGCAGAGCCAGAACAGGTTCTTCGTGAAAGGCGATCCGGGTGCCATCCTGGTGGTGGAGCTGTCGCGCGAGACACGTGAGGAAGTGGAGAAAGTAGCAGCAGAACTTATCGCCGAGTTGCAGGCGGCCGGACTGGGTTACCACTACCCTGTTGTGTATGGTCCTGATACGAAGAAAGTATGGACGCTGCGTAAGGCGGGTCTGGGGCTGCTGTCCAACATTCCCGGCGATGCCAAACCGGTGGCTGTAATTGAAGACACTGCTGTAGACGTAGAAGACCTGCCGGCCTTTATCCAGGAGTTTAACGAAATCCTGAAACGCTACGACCTCTACTGTGTGCACTATGCCCATGCCGGTTCCGGCGAGCTGCACCTGCGCCCCATCATCAACCTGAAAACAGCAGAAGGCAACAAGCTTTTCCGCGACATCGCTACCGAAATTGCGCACCTGGTAAAGAAATACCGCGGCTCCCTCAGCGGCGAGCACGGTGACGGGCGCCTGCGGGGCGAGTTTATCCCGTTCATGATTGGCGAGGAAAACTACAAGCTGGTGGAGGAAGTGAAGCGCGTGTGGGACCCATCGAACATCTTTAACCCGGGCAAGATTGTAAACACACCTGCCATGGATACTTTCCTGCGCTACGAGCCGGGGCAGGAAACACCTGATTTTGACACTACTTACAAATTCAGGCAGGCAGGAGGCGTGTTGCGGGCAGCAGAGTTGTGCAATGGCTCTGGTGACTGCCGCAAAACCCATTTAACGGGTGGCACCATGTGCCCGAGCTACATGGTTACCCGCAACGAAAAAGACACTACCCGCGGCCGGGCCAATGTGCTGCGCGAGTTCCTGACCCGTTCGAATAAAGACAACCGCTTCGACCACCACGAGATAAAAGAAGCGATGGACCTCTGTCTCTCCTGCAAAGGCTGCAAGTCGGAGTGCCCGTCCAACGTAGACATTGCCAAGCTGAAAGGCGAATTCCTGCAGCATTATTACGATGCAAACGGCATTCCTTTCCGCACGCGGGTTGTGGGTAACTTTACCAATGCCAACAAGCTGGCTTCCCTGGTTCCTGGCATGTACAATTTCCTGTTTAAGAATGATGTAACTGCCAGAATCGCCAAAAAGACCATGGGCTTCGCTCCGGAACGATCTATTCCGCTGCTGCACAAAACCACGTTGCGCAGCTGGTTTAAAAAGCACAAGCGCCAGGCTGGAAGCAAACCCGGAACAGGCAAAAAGAAAGTGTACCTGTTCTGCGACGAGTTCACCAACTACAACGACACGCAGATTGGCATTACGGCCGTGCAATTGCTGGAGCGGCTGGGATACGAAGTAGAGATCCCGAAGCACGAGGAAAGCGGCCGTACCTACATGTCCAAAGGCCTGATACGCGAAGCCAAGAAGCTGGCACAACAGAACGTGGCGCTGCTGAAAGACATCATCACCAGCGAAACGCCGCTGGTGGGCATCGAGCCTTCCTGCATCCTCTCCTTCCGCGACGAGTACCTCGACCTGGTAGGGCCGGAACAGGAGGAGGCTGCGAAGCAGCTTTCCATCAACTGCCTGCAGTTCGACGAGTTTATTGCCCGCGAAATCCTGAACGGTAACATCGACAAGGGACTCTTTACCGACGAACAGCGCACTATCAAGCTGCACGGGCACTGTCACCAGAAAGCGCTTTCATCAGTTATGTACACACAGCAGATGCTTACGCTGCCCAAGAACTATAAGGTAGAGGTTATTCCATCCGGTTGCTGCGGCATGGCGGGGTCCTTTGGTTATGAAGCAGAACACTACGATGTGTCGATGAAGGTGGGCGAACTGGTGCTGTTCCCGACGGTAAGGCAGCAGCCTGCCGAAGTCATCATCGCCGCTCCGGGCACCAGCTGCCGCCACCAGATCCACGACGGCACCAGTCGCAAGGCGCTGCACCCGGTAGAGGTGCTCTACAATGCACTGCGCTAATACCTGAAAAATCAAAAGGCCGCTCCAATACACAGGAGCGGCCTTTTGATCTTTATTTATACCAATATTGATTCATTTGTAAGCACCTCCCCAAAGACCCAGGTTCTGCCAGACGACACGGAAATATAAAGCGAAACCATCTCCTGCCATTGGAATAAATTTCAGGCAGGACTTCCACTCATTTCAAATTACATTCAAATATTATAATTTTAAATTACAATATTTGAATGTAATTTTTTTTATATTCATTTTCCATATTAATATAAAACATTTCTCATAACAATCGTATAATCAAACAAGAACCCTTCCCTAAATCGCCCTTATATTGCTAAAATCAATCAATTTGCTACCAATACAACAAGTTGCAATATTCCCTTATTGCTTTACAATGTTTACTTCCATATAAGGCAATTCTGATATTTCCTTACAAAATCATCTCCCACCCGATACATCCCTGTTCCTCCGCAACAGCCGGAGCTACAATTGACGCCCAACTGCATACTAATCTAACCTATAAATTTAGTAACTATGAACACAAAATTACCTTTTTGGCTGAAGCTTCCGCTCCTGCTTATGTTGTTTGGTGCCACAGCCGCAGCACAACAACCCACCGAAGAGTGGGCCAGACGCTATAGTAGGACCGTTAGTCTGGAAGACAGGGCTGTAGCAGTGGCAGTGGACGCTGCCGGGAATAGCTATGTCACGGGTGCTACAATCAACAGAACTGTTAATTCAGATAATCTCATAGCCGTGACGACTATAAAATCCTCACCAGCTGGGGTGGAACTATGGGCGAAAAACTGACCGAAGGAACGCTTGACCTGGCCAGTGCGGGCAACCTGCTGCAGCTCGACTTCTCGGCCCACACCAGATCAACCGGCTTGTATTACCTGAGGATAGAAGGAGCCAACGTGCGCCAGGTGCTCAGGATCATGCGCAAATAAGAATGAAAAAGATAGCTTCTACTGTAAGAACCGGCGGCAAACCGCTGCCGGCTCTTCTACTCTGACACAAACAATCAGCATTGCTTTATTCCTACACTTAATTTTTACCTATTATGAAAAAGATTTATTTGTTACTCCTGTGTATATGCACCCTCCAGGTGGCTTATGCACAACCGCTCCCCTATAAAGTGGCCGTGGTTTATGCAGTACCCGACGATGTACCTTTTAACCCGGAAGTGCTGGATACCTTAAAGGAGATGACGGCTGAAATGCAGGGCTGGTACCAGATAGCAACCGGAGGCCGTACCTTCGAAATGCTGTACCCGGACACCGTCAGAGTTTATCAAGGCCAGCAAGACAGGCTGTATTACCGTGACAATGGCGACTGGTGGGGTTCGATGCTGACAGAACTGCAGACTACCGGTGCTGCTCCCATCTGGACGCCGGGTATTATTACCATCATCTGGGCGCACGGGGCCGGCTGGTGGGCCGGTGGCGCACAAGGCTGCGGCCAGGATTGCGGCACGGTACTGCTAGGGGTAGAGCTTCTGCCTAAGTTCAATAATCCTACCTATAGCGGAGGTACATGCCCGGGTGGCGAGGGTGTTGGCGGGTGGCCCTGCACGCCACAGGGTGCTTTCTTCCATGAATTCGGGCATACTCTTGGACTGCCCCACCCTGCTGAAATTCCTGAAACAAGTGCAGTTGCTGGACACAGCATTATGCAGACCCATTGGAATTACCCTAATTTTGCCCCTCCTTTCGAATCTCCATGGGGTTTGCTCACGCGAGAAAGGCAGATCATTGCCCAAAACCCCTTTATGAAAGCCAATATCGATATCTTCCAATCCATTGAGGAAGCTGATGTGGTAAATTTACCTGTAACAGGGCCTGTACCAAATGCAGCATTTACCTACACCAAGATTGGGAATGAAGTCCACTTTATCAACACGTCCAGTGGCGCCACTTTCTACTACTGGACCTTCGGCGACGGAAGAGTAAGCAACCAAGTAAATCCGACCCATACCTTTCAGGGACCTGGTCCATTTAAGGTAACACTGCGGGCTAGCAATGCTGTACAGATGATGGATACAGCCTCCGTCATCATCCGGGAAGGAAACCCGCAGGTGCTGAGCTTTACGTTGGTAGATGCTTCTAAAGACAGGGACATGATGACGCTCAGCGACGGAGCTATCCTCAACCTGAAAGAGCTGGAAAAAGCGTTTGATGTGGAGAAGTTTAATATCCGTGCCAACACGAGTGATCATGGTGTGGTGAAATTCGAACTGAGCGGCATAGAAGACAAAACAAGAATAGACGATGTGGCCCCGTATGCCCTGTTCGGGGATAACCGGAAAGGAGACTATTACTCCTGGGAACCTGAACCCGGTTTTTACACGCTCATGGCAACGCTCCATGCCGGAACCAAAGAGGACATGGGCGCACCTATTGGGCCTACACAAATCATCAACTTCCGGATCGTCCGGAAACAAATCCACCCAGAGCAGCATATAGAAAGCCTCACGCTGATAGATGCTTCTCAGGACCAGGACATCATGCCCCTCAGCGACGGCGCTATCCTCAACCTGGAGGAGCTGGAAGAAGCGTTTGATGCAGAAAAATTTAACATCCGCGCCAACACGAGCGCTCCTGTTGTAGTCAAATTCGAACTGAGCGGCGAAGAAAAGGAAACCAGGATAGATGATGTAGCGCCGTACGCTTTGTTTGGAGATAACCGGAAAGGAGACTACTACTCCTGGGAACCTGAGCCTGGAGATTATAAACTGAAGGCCACGCCGTTTGCAGGCACCAAAGAGGACTTAGGCGAACCTAACGGCCCAACACTTACCATCCACTTTAAAGTAGTGAAGGAAGCCGGCACGCTAGCTCAAGCCGAACTGGAGCAGGCAGCCCGGCTGGAACCGGACCAGCTGACCCTCTACCCCAACCCTAGCCCCGACGGACGGGTGCAGGTACAGCTCCCAGGGCAGCTGCAGGGGCTGGTTAACTACACCCTCTTCTCCTCGGTGAGCGAGAAGCTGACCGAAGGAACGCTGGACCCGACCAACGCTGGCAACCTGCTGGAGTTCGATTTCTCTTCCCACACCAGACCAACAGGCTTGTACTTCCTGAGGCTAGAAGGAACCAACATGAACCAAGTGCTCAGAATTATGCGCAGGTAAAAAAGTATATGGAGCAACTACAACAAGAGCCAGCGGAAAATCTCTGCTGGCTTTTTACTTTCAGTAGCAGAGGCTACGGTGGCAGGAGCAGCAGAATAAAACAAAAGAACTCCTGCTGATTTGCTGCTTAAATAGTTGTAGCAGCTTCTACTGATCAACAAATTGCAGGAAAAGGGAATTATTAATTCAGGTTTAAGCTTTATCTAGTATGCCTTTCTGTTTCAGAATACTGCTTTCTAACTTTTAATTTCTAATTTTACTTTTTAAATCTCCGTGGCTTTTAAAGAGCCCACTTTTATACTTTATGATTACCAACGAAGAAATTCTTAAACGAAGAACTTTCGCCATTATCAGTCACCCCGATGCGGGCAAAACGACTCTTACCGAGAAGCTGCTGCTTTTTGGAGGCGCCATCAACACGGCGGGGGCTGTAAAAAATAACAAGATTACCAAAACCGCTACTTCCGACTTCCTCGAAATCGAGAAGCAACGGGGTATTTCGGTTGCAACCTCGGTGATGGGCTTTGAATATGCCGGCCACAAAGTCAACATCCTCGACACGCCGGGTCACAAAGACTTCGCCGAAGACACCTTCCGGACCCTTTCTGCTGTAGACAGCGTGATCCTGGTGGTGGATTGCGTGAAGGGCGTGGAGGAACAGACACGAAAACTCATGCAGGTATGCCGCATGCGCAACACGCCGGTAATCATCTTCATCAACAAGATGGACCGCGAAGGCCGCGACCCGTACGAGCTGCTCGACGAGCTGGAAAAGGAGCTGAACATACACGTGCGCCCGCTGAGCTGGCCGATCGGCATCGGCTCTACTTTCAAGGGCGTTTACAACATCTACGACAAGCAACTGCGCCTGTTCTCGGCCAATAAAACCAAACTGGCAGACGATGTGGTGGCTATTGCAGACATCAACGACGAGCAGATTGACGGGATCATTGGTTCTAAAGATGCGGAGAAGCTGCGCGAGGATGTGGCCTTTCTGGAGGAATATTACGAGAATTTTGACCTGGGCCTGTACCGCGAAGCCTACTTGGCGCCTGTTTTCTTTGGCAGTGCCGTGAACAATTTTGGCGTGGGCGAACTGCTGGATACCTTCGTAAAGGTAGCGCCATACCCGCAGCCGCGCGAGGCGAGTCAGCGGGAGGTGCGCCCGGAGGAGCAGCCATTCAGCGGTTTCATTTTTAAAATTCACGCCAACCTCGACCCGAACCACCGCGACCGCATTGCCTTCTGCCGTGTTTGCTCCGGTAAGTTCGAGCGAAACAAGTTTTACTACCACACCCGCCTCGATAAGAAGATCCGCTTCTCGAGCCCGACCAGCTTTATGGCCAACGAGAAAACCCTGCTCGAAGAAGCCTGGCCAGGCGATGTGGTCGGCCTCTACGACACCGGCTCCTTTAAAATTGGTGACACCCTGACCGAAGGCGAAAAGCTGCACTTTAAAGGCCTGCCGAGTTTCTCACCGGAAATATTCAAGGAAGCCGTTAACAAAGATCCGTTTAAGACCAAGCAGCTCGACAAAGGCATCCGGCAGCTGACGGACGAGGGGGTAGCGCAGCTGTTTGTGCAGCAACCCGGTTCCCGGAAAATTATCGGTACGGTGGGTGAACTGCAGTTCGACGTGATCAAGTTCAGGCTGCAGCAGGAGTACGGCGCCACCTGCGATCTGCACAACCTCAACTACTACAAAGCCTGCTGGATTACCTCCGACGACAAGGCTGCGCTGGAACGTTTTATCTCCTTTAAAGGCAGCAGCATCGCCTACGACAAAGACGAGAACCCGGTATATTTTGCCGGCACGGCCTGGGAGCTGCGTTCGGTGCAGGAAGCCTACCCGGCCCTGAAATTCCACTTCACCTCCGACTTTAAATTCGAGGCGGTAGCACAGGCCTGATCACAAGCCATAGTAGCAGGTAAAAGTCTTACCTGACACCACGGAAGCACAGCAGACAGCGCAACAGCCTGTTTGCTGTGCTTTTTGCGTTTGACAGCACCAGTTCCACATGCCAGGGAGCAGCAGCGGCTGTGGTGGCAGGTGCAGCAGACTTTTTTCATGCCCCGTTCTTTAATATGCTGCTGCAGCCTGTGCAATTCAGGTTAAATGAAATCCTTTACATGCTAATAAAGTATACTAAACCAGCACCGGAAAAATTAAAGCCAGCGAAAAGGCTTTAGCGCTTGTGTTGCAGCACCAAAAACAGACGAAATATGCCAGACCAGGAAAGTAGCTATATCAGGAAAGTAATTACCACTACCTTTATCATAGCGCTTATCGTAGCCGGCATTGTACTGCTCATCTATGCCATTCATTTCTTTTTCCTGGTGTTTGCGGGCATTCTGTTTGCGGTGATGCTGCGCGCCATGACCAACTGGATTCACCGGCTCACCCGCTTACCCAAAGGCCTGGCCCTGGCCTTAGCCAACATTATTTTCTTTGGCGTGATCATTCTGACGGGTGTCATCATTGCCCCCATTATCCGGCAACAGGCGCTGGACATGAGCGTGACGCTGCCCGCTGCCATTGGCAAACTGGAGGAGCAACTGGAGAAAACACCCTGGGGTGAGCGGGCGCTGAACGAGGTTTACCTGAGCCAGGACAAGCTGCTGCCCAATATGGAGGAACTGATCAGCCGTGCCCGGAATATTTTTACCTCTACCATAGGCACGATTGCCAATGTGATGATCATTATTGTAGTGGGAATATTTTTTGCAGTTGCGCCCATGTATTACCAGCGGAGTTTCGTCAGGCTGTTCCCGCCGCGGCACCGCACCCGGCTCTGGGATGTGATGGAAATCAGCTATCAGACCCTGAAATGGTGGATCTTCGGAAAATTGCTTACGATGGTAGTGGTTGGTGTTTTGTGCTGGTTAGGGCTTGCCTTCCTCGGGATAAGGATGGCGCTGGTGCTGGCGGTGATCGCCTTTTTCCTGGACTTCATTCCGCACATCGGGCCCATTCTCGCTGCGGTACCTGCCGTACTGGTTGCCCTCCTCGACGGGCCAATGGCGGCTTTGTATGTGGTTATCCTGTACGTCTCCGTGCAGTCTTTCGAGAGTTATGTGGTATCGCCTATCGTGTTCCAGCAAACTGTTTCTGTGTCGCCGGTAGCTACGCTGCTTTCCATCGTACTATTCGGCATCCTGGTCGGTCCCATCGGTGTTATCCTGGCGGCGCCGCTGGTTGCCATTTTGCAGATCATCATCAAAGAGCTTTATATCAAAGACTACCTCGAAAAAGACTGAGCTGGGGGTTGAATTGTTAAATGGTTGAATTGTTGTAAAAACAGAACCAACAATTAAACAACTATTTCAGGCGTTCTGCACCAGCCACCACAGCCTCTGCTGCTTTACCATTCTGTTTGTCGAGGCTGAAGAGCGCTGCCAGGCCTTCTATCAGGGTTTCGGATTCGCCGCGCTGGCAAGCTGCTTTCAGTTCCATGGCTGGCAGTTTCACAATTTTCTGCAGGATGTTCATGGTAATGTTTTCCACGATCTGCTTTTCCTTTTCGCCCAGGTTCTTCTGGTAACGGGCCACCTCCTGCTGCCTGATCTGCTCCAGCTGCTGCTTAAACTGCTGAATTGCCGGCGACATAATCATCTCGCGTGTCCAGGCCTGAAACTCAGCGATTGCCTCCAGGATAATAGTGTCTACCTGTGGGATGGCGGCAATTCTTTTCTCTAAAGCCTCCGATGCTTTATTACGGATGCTGTCGATGTTGTACACGCTTGCGCCTGCCAGCAGGTTTATGCTGTTGTCGATGCTGCGGGGCATGGACAAATCAATAAATATTTTATCCGAGCTTACGCCCAGTCGCTCAATATCTTCCTTGCTGATGAAAAAGCAGTCGCCGGGCACCGATGAAATGACCACATCCGCTTTCGATATTTCCTCCCACACACTTTCCCAATACACCGCCGTCGCATTGGTTTGCTGCGCCAGTTCATGTGCTTTGTGGTGGGTGCGGTTGCAAATGACGATATCGCTCAGCGACGATTTCTGGAAATTGTCGCACACATTGGCGCCAATCTCCCCTACCCCTATCATGAGTACACGCGGGTTCTCCAGGGCATTGGTCAGCTCCTCAACCAGCTCTACCGTGGCATAGGACACCGAAGCGGCCCCGTCGCGGAAGGCGGTTTCGTTACACACCCGCTTGTTCGAGAAAAAGATCGTGTGCATGAGCCTGTGCAGGAACGGACCAGCCATAGCAGCATCTGCAGCCCAATGATAGGCTTTTTTAACCTGGTTCATGATCTGCATATCGCCCACCACCTGCGACTCGAGCCCAAGGGTAACCCGGAACAGGTGCTGCACAGCCTTTTCGTGCTGCGTGATGTGCTGGAAATAAGGCAAAAGTTCTTTGGTGGCTGTAATACCTTTTTCTAACGCAATCAGCTTAATCAGCTCATGCGAATAGTCTTTATCGGCAGCGTAGTAGACTTCTGTACGGTTACAGGTAGAAAGCACCAACACCTCTTTCGCATCTGTTGTCTCTTTTATCTTATCGAGCAGGTTCTTACAGGCTATCTCGTTCAGCGCCACGGCTTCACGGATAACGATCGGAGCATTTTTATAAGATAAAGTAAGTGCTTTGAACTGATTTCGCATTTTTTTCTTTTCAAATTCCAATACAAAGTTCCGGAACTTGAGCAGAAAAAAATATGACGTAAGTCAGTTTTGGCAGAGATTATTATCAGCAGGAGTGGCTATGGTGGCAGGTGCTGCCAAGATTGGAGGGGGTTCAGGTGAAGAATTTTCCCTTTGGAGATGATGCTTCCAAAGGGAAAATCTTCGTCTGCAAATTAGTTACGCATGTTCACCAGCTTCTGCCGGTTCAGAATGGTAATTTTGCTGCCCTGGCTCTCGACCAGCTTTTCGTCTTTGAAATCGGCCAGGGTGCGGATTACGGTTTCTTTTGAAGCACCCACAATGCTGGCCAGGTCTTCGCGGGAAATGTTGATCACGGTATGATCGTCTTCCTGCTGGTATTGCTTTTCTACGAGCAGCAGCGCTTCGGCTACCCGCTTGCGCACCGAGTTGTAAGCCAATTTCAGCAGGCGCTCTTCGCGGTCGGCTAGGTTATCCGATAAGATCTTGATAAACTTGTTGGCCACATCGCGGTTCTGGTAGAGCAGCGAAAAGAAGTCTTCTTTCGGAATCACGTAAACCTCGGAATCTTCCAGGGCCACAGCCGATTCGCGGTAGGACTTTTCTTCCAGCAGGTCGAGGTAGCCGATAAAGTCGCCCTCTTTGTAAATGTTGGTGATATATTCCCTTCCTTCCTCGTTCGATTTGTAATTTTTCACCTTACCCTTGTTCAGGAAAAACAGGGAGTTGGGGCGGTTTCCTTCCAGGTAGAGGATGCTCTTTTTCTTGAAGTGCGTGATTTTCCGGTTATCCGAGATCAGCTTTTCGAGTTCTTCATACCCTTTGGCTTCCTGGATAAAGGCATTCAGTCCCTCCACATTCTTCTGGAAGTCGGCCCGCAGGATCTCGTTTTTCTTGAGGCGCATCTCGATGGCATCCAGCAGTTCGAGGTCGTCGAACGGCTTGATCAGGTAATCGTCAGCGCCCAGGTTCATGCCTTTGCGGAAGTCTTCTTTCTCCGATTTGGCTGTCAGGAAGATAAACGGGATACCGGAGGTTTCCGGGCTTTTGCTGAGCATGTGCAGCACGCCATAGCCATCGAGCTGCGGCATCATGATATCGCAGATAATAAGATCGGGCTTTTCTTTTTTAGCCTTCTCCACCCCTACTTTTCCGTTTTCGGCCTGCAGCACTTCATAGTTTGCCAGCGACAGAATTTCAGCCGTGTTTTCTCTTATTTCCTGGTTGTCCTCTATCAGTAATATTTTTTTCATGTTTTAAGCCTTATTGGGGAATGTTATGATGAACGTAGTACCTTTTTCCGGTTCGCTTTCGAACTGCAGGGTACCTTTCATAATCTCGACATACTTTTTAACGATATTCAATCCAAGTCCGGTTCCTTGTATGTTAGTTACGTTGTGTGCCCTGAAAAACGGCGTAAACAGGTGCTCCTGGTCGGCTTTGGGAATACCGATACCTTCGTCCTGCACCATCAGCTGAATTTTATCAGGCGAAATTTCGGTAGTGAAATAAATGTTTTTGCCCTCGCCCGAATACTTGCTCGCATTCGACAGCAGGTTCAGGCAGATGTTTTTGAGCAGCTGTTTATCCAAATTCACCGTTACCTGCTCGCCCAGGTGTTTGTAATGGATTTGCTGCCCCAGCTTTATCTGGCTCTGCATCTCGTCGGCCACTTCGGCGGCAAATGCAGCCAGGTCGAAGGAAGTAGGTACGTTGTAAATCTTCCCTTCCTCGATGCGGCTGATGGAGAGGAAGTCGTTGAGAATGGTGGTCAGGTTACTCACCGAGGATTTGATCCGTTCCACGTGCTTCTGCCTTTTCTCGTCGTCTTCCGTGTCTTTGTACTTCCCGATCAGCGAAGCCGAGGAAAGCACTGTACTCAGTGGCGTGCGAAACTCGTGCGAGGCAATAGTTACAAACCGCGACTTGAGCTCGTTCAGTTCCTTCTCTTTCTGCAGCGCCTTCCTGATTTTCTGCTGCGCCTCAAATAAGCTCCTGTTGGTGTGCTCCAGTTTGCGGATAGCTTCTGCCAGTTCCTGCGTGCGTTCCTGCACACGTTGCTCCAGTTCGGTGTTCAGTTTCTGGATTTCGGCCAGGCTCTTGGCGTGCTCGATGCTGTAACGGATAGCCCGCTCCAGGTCGAACGGGTTAAAGGTTCCTTTTACAAGGTAATCCAGGGCGCCTGCCCGCATCGCCTTTTCGTCGGTTTCGAGGTCGCTCTGGCCGGTCAGCAAAATAAAAGGAGCCATAGAACCTTCTTCCACCGCTTTGGTGATCAGCTCCAGCCCGTTGTGTGCCCCCAGGTGATAGTCCACCAGGTAAATATCGTGCTTGTCCTGTTTTATCTGTTCCAGGGCATTGGTAAAGGAAGAAGACCAGTCCAGGTTATAGTTCCGGCCCGGAATATCCTCCATAATATCTCTGGTGATGATAAAGTCATCCTCATCGTCATCTACCAACAGAACTTTTATTTTATGTGGCATCGAATCGATAGGCTATAAAAATTTATTTCGGCATAAGCCGGGTTATCGGTTTGATTTTTTCAGTCAGGGTTTGGGCAATTCTACAATTTCGAACCAGTACTTGCTCAGGGTCCGCATCACATCCACCAGCGCCGAAAAGGTTACCGGTTTTGCGATGAATGAGCTAACCCCCAGGTCGTAGGTCCGCAGGATATCTTCTTCGGCTTTGGAAGTGGTAAGTACTACCACCGGTATAACACGCAGGTGTTCATCGGCTTTAATTTCTTTCAGCGCTTCGCGGCCATCTTTTTTAGGCATATTCAGGTCGAGCAGGATCAGGCCCGGGGTTGGATACTTGTCCTTGTCGGAAAACCGCCCGCGATTGTGCAGGTAATCCATCAGTTCTTCGCCATTCTCCACGAAATGCATTTTGTTCGTGAGGCGGCTCTCTTCCAGTGCCTCTTTTACCAGCATGCGGTCTTCGGCATCGTCGTCGGCAATTAGTATCACAATTGTTCTCTTACTATTATTAGGACTCATATGAAGTATTATTTTTCTTCCTGAAAGTGTTTTTTTGCTAAGGTAACAATAAAGTGCGCACCCACACCAGGCTGGCTGCGTGCCGTAATATCGCCCCCATGCCGGATGGCAATTTTGCGGCAAATGGCCAGCCCGATACCGGACCCTTCGTACTTCTGCCCCTCCAGCCGCTGGAAAATGTGGAAGATGCGGTCCAGGTACTTTTCGTCGAAGCCAATCCCATTATCTTCTACGTGGATTTCGAGCAGTTCATCGCCGGGTGTAGCGGTCAGGTGCGCTTTTGGCTGCAGGTGTTTGGCATAGATATTAATTACAGGGGGCACCTGCTCTTTCCGGAATTTGATGGCATTGCTGATCAGGTTCTGGAATAGCTGCCGCATCTGGGTTGGCTCGGCATCGATTACCGGCAAGGGAGAACGGTTAACAACGGTGCCCGTCTGCTCGATGGTGATCTCCAGGTCCGACAACACTTCCGTCAGAACCACATCAAGGTTCACCTCTACAAAAGGCTTCGCTTTGGAAGTTACCCTCGAAAACTCCAGCAGGTCGTTGATGAGGTTCTGCATCCGCGACGAAGCATTGAGCATCCGGTCGATATAATCTCTTCCCTGCTCGCTCAGAGTGTCGTACTCTTTTGTTTTGAGGCGGTCGCCAAAGGCTTGTATCTTGCGGAGCGGCTCCTGCAAATCGTGCGACGATACATAGGCAAAATCCTGCAGTTCGCGGTTGCTGCGTTCCAGTTCGGCAGCATAGCGCCGCAGGCGTTCCTCGTTCAGCTTCTGCTGCGTAATGTCATGCACAAAACCGGTGTATACTGTCCGCCCGCCCAGCACCACCTCGCTCACACTCAGGAAGAACGGAAACACCGTACCATCTTTGCGCAGCCCGGAAACTTCGCGCCCGATGCCTATAATGCGCTTTTCGCCGGTTTCCTGGTAGTGCCGCATGTAACCATCGTGGCGGCTGCTGTCGGGTTCAGGCATCAGCATGTTAATGCTCCTGCCCAGCAGTTCAGCCGGATCATAACCAAATAGTTTGGCCGCAGACGGATTCACCATTTCGATCATGCCGCGGGTATCGATGGTAATAATGCCATCCACGGCAGCCTGAATAATAGAATTTATTTTGCTTTCGCTTTCCCGCAGGGCCAGTTCGGCCTTCTTCAGCTGCGTGATGTCGTGCACAATGCCGGTAAAGATCAGTTTATCGCGCAGCTTTACCTCGCTAATGCTCAGCAGGAACGGAAAGGTGGTGCCGTCTTTTTTCAGACCAAGTACCTCACGCCCTTTGCCGATTATTTTGGCTTCACCGGTTCGCAGGTAATTGGCAATATACCCGTCATGCCGGCTGTGGTCGGGCTCGGGCATCAGCATACTCACGTTCTTCCCCAGTACTTCCTCCGGCTGATAACCAAAGATACGGGCAGCAGCAGGATTCACCGTTTCCATAATGCCGTGGCTGTCGATGGTGATAATCCCATCAATCGCGGTATCGATAATGGCTTGTAACCTGGACCGGTTTTCAGCTCCCTGGTCGGAGTTATGCAAAGAATCTTCCAAGTGTGTGGTCATAAGCTAAATATAGTCACTCCCAAAGCAAAGGCAAAATTATAGCGAAGTTTATGTTTTCAATTACGAATAGCAGGCTGATTTAAAATTATACTGCGGCAGCTGTTCGTTGGCTTAAAGGTACTAAGAGCATGTATAAATTCCGTCCTTTGCGCTGCAAATTGCCCGGAAAGGAACCTGACTTCATATTTTTCTCGCACCATAGCGCTGCTATGCTGCTCAAAAAACATTTCGTCAGAACCCTTCCCGAACAATTTTCGCTTGCAAAAACGAAATTTAAACATACTCTAATTGTTTCGGGATGCCAAACAGCTTCTGGCAGCACAGCGACAGGATATTTTTCATTTCTGCAGCTGCCACCATAGCCTCTGCTGCTCCTTGCTGTTGCAGTTTGCCCTGTCGCCATGGCTGCCGCTGCTTTTTGTGTACCAGTGTTGCAGGCAGCCCGCTTCCCATCGCCAGAACCTATCGCACAGCATACAATTTCACTGGAAAGAAAAACTTTCCGAGTTTCCGTCAAGTATCTCTAAATAAAACCAACGCGCATGAAAACACCCCTGACATACAGCGCTTTACAATCCTTTTTGTTAACTGTAGCTGTTATCGCTGTCAACTACTTTGGTTGGCTGGCATTTGGGTTGCCGTATTTTCCGTTCGACCTGTTTGACTGGATAGCGCGCCAATTGCCAGGAGCAGTCATCACCGCCGGGATTGATGCCATGGTAAAAGGCATCAACGTCCTGAACCTGGGCGACACCGCTTCAGCCGCCAAAACCGCCGAAAAAGCGATGGCCTTACTCCTGTTTCTGGCTGGCGGTACCGTTGCCGGCGTTTTGGTGATCCTGCTCATGGGCAGGCTAAAAAAGTCACCGGTGCTTACGGGCACTGTTGCTGGAAGCCTGTTTGGCCTGGCCGCCATGCTTATCAGTTTAAACGTAAACCTGTTTTCTGCTGCTCACCCGGTACCGGCGTTGCTCTGGGCGCTGCTCCTCTTTGCAGGCTGGGGTTTTGTGCTGGGGTGGGCATATCAACGGTTGCAGGCAATAGAACAGGAACAAAAAGCAGAGGCCGTTCGCCTGGACCGCCGCCGGTTTATGCTGAAGCTGGGTGGTGCAACGGCTGTCGTTACGGTGGTGGGAGTATCGGTAGGTGCGCTGCTCGGGAAACGGGAAACAACGCCAGGCACAACCTGGTCTGCGACGCACGCCTTACCGAATGCCGGTGCTGCCGTGGAACCTGCACCAGGCACCCGGCCGGAATTTACGCCCCTCGACAAGCACTACCGCATCGACATCAACACCGTTCCGCCGGAGGTAAACGAACAGGACTGGAAGCTGAATGTTACAGGATTGGTTGAGAAACCGTTGGATTTTACCCTGGACGAACTAAAGCAGTATGAACCGATGCACCAGTTTGTGACGCTGGAGTGCATTTCGAACCGCATCGCCGGCGACCTCATCAGCACCACCCGCTGGACAGGCGTCAGCCTGCAGCAGCTGTTGCCCGACCTGCACCTGAAACCAGGCGCCACGCATCTAAAAATATCATCGGCAGACGGCTTTTACGAAACAGTGGCCCTGCAGGATATTATAAATGACGAACGGATCATGCTGACTTATGCCTGGGATGGCCTTCCGCTGAAGACAAAACACGGCTTCCCGTTACGCATTTACATTCCGAACCACTACGGCATGAAACAACCCAAATGGATAGAGACGATAGAAGCACTGGATCATTGGGAGAAAGGCTACTGGGTAACACGCGGCTGGGACCGTGAAGCCATTATGAAATCCGAAGCGGTAATCGACGCAGTTGCCGTTCAGGACGCCTACACTTCGGCAGTTGGGCAAAAACTCGTACCTGTCGGGGGAATTGCTTTTGCAGGCGACCGCGGCATCTCCAAAGTGGAGCTACAGGTAGACAATGGCGACTGGCACGAAGCACAGCTGCGCAAGCCGCTCTCACAGACCACCTGGGTTATCTGGCGCTACGATATGCCCTTCCAGGCTGGTGAGCACACGCTTACCGCCCGTTGCTACGATGGAGAAGGAAAGCTGCAAACTGCCGAAATTGCAAAACCACATCCTTCGGGGGCAACAGGTTATCATGTGGTCAGGAGAAAGCTATAACTGCTATTCTGAAAAGTAATTGGAGCGACGGCCCTTCCAGCCAGCTATGTCGTAAACAGTTTTATGGTACCAGGTAAGTACCTCCCATCTTCAGCAATAGCCACACCCATCAAACCTCAACACGAATAACTAAGATATTATTAGGAGCATAAAGCGGATAACTCCTAATTTTGAATATCAGAAAAAACAGGAAATTACGTTATGAAGATATTAGCCATAGGCCGGAATTACGTGGCACACATCGAGGAACTTAAAAATGAGGTCCCGGAAGAGCCAGTCATTTTTATGAAGCCCGACACAGCGGTGCTGCGCAACAACGAGCCGTTTTATTACCCGGAATTCAGCCAGGATGTACATTTCGAGGTGGAGTTGCTGCTGCGCATCAGCCGCGAAGGCAAAAACATTGACACGAAATTTGCACGTAAATATTATGATGCCATTGGTTTAGGCGTAGACTTTACCGCCCGCGACCTGCAGGCAAAGCTAAAAGCCAAAGGACTGCCCTGGACACTGGCCAAGGGTTTCAACGGTTCGGCGCCTGTTTCGGAGTTTCTGCCCCTGGACCAGTTCCCGGACCTGCAGAACATCGATTTCAGTCTGCAACTGAACGGGGAAGTGCGTCAGAAAGGAAATTCCAGCCTGATGTTGCATCCTTTTGATGCGATAATTGCGTACATCTCCCGGTTTATCACACTTAAAACCGGCGACATCATTTTTACAGGCACTCCGGCAGGCGTTGGCCCCGTTAAAATCGGGGATAGGTTAGAAGGATTTATCGAAGACAAAAAATTACTGAACTTTGAAATTAAATAAGCATTTATCACTTTTCATTCTTTTATTACTTTACGCAACAGGTCTGGCCGCACAGCCAACCGACCTGCGTGGGTATTTTTTGTTCCCTATAAAACCCGGGGAGCGCAACTACCTGTCGGGCTCGATGGGCGAAATCCGTTCGAACCACTTTCACGGTGGCCTCGATATTAAAACCGATCAGCGGGTGGGCCTGAATGTACATGCTGCAGCCGATGGTTACGTATCGAGGGTGAAACAGTCGACCTACGGGTATGGCAACATCATCTACATCACGCACCCCAACGGGCTGGTTACCACCTATGCGCACCTGCTGGAATTTTACGACCCGCTGGCAGATTACGTCCTGAAAAACCAGTATAAGCAAAAGACATTTGAAATAGAGCTGTTCCCGGACAAAAACATGTTCCTCGTAAAAAGGGGACAGGTAATCGGTTTGTCCGGCAACACGGGCGGCTCCGGCGGCCCGCACCTGCATTTCGAGATTCGCGACAAAGAGGACAGGCTGTACAACCCGCTGCGCTATGGCTTCTCAGAGATCATAGACACCACGCCTCCCGACATTTACACCCTGGGCATCCAGACGCTCAACATCTATTCGCGCGTAAACAACGAGTTTGGCAGGTTCCAGTTCAGCACCAAAAAATCGGGCAATGACTATGTGTTGCCTGACACCATCTTTGGCTACGGGCAGCTGGGGCTGGAGCTGCAGACCATCGACCGCTACGACGGCGCCACAAACAGGAACGGTACGCAGGAAGTAACGCTTATCGTGAACAACAGGCAACTTTACGCGCACATGATAGACCAGGTACCGTTTGAACTGACACGGCAGGTATCGCAGCACATCAACTACGGCCACTACAAGCACACCGGCAACACCTTCCAGAAAGCTTTTGTGGATTACGGAAACGATCTGCCCCTGTACAATGCCTCCGGAAACCGGGGTCGCTTAACTATTCACCCGGACTCTGTGTACAAAGTGCAGCTCGTAGCCCGCGACTCCTATAATAACAGCACCACCCTCCGCTTTATCGTGAAAGGGCAAAAATCCGGCTTTACCAAAACCATCTCCAACCAGGTAAAAAAACCGAAGCTCGATTACGAAATCCTGGGCAATGTCCTGAAAATTAACGCCACCGACACCTCCGCCACGCCCCGCAGCCTGGAACTGTTTAAAGATAAAAAGCGGATGGTGCTGGTGCCCAGCTACACCAAAAATTCGGTATCGGTTAACCTCTACGACCTGAGGGCCGGCCTCCCCGACTCCATGCACTTCTGTGGGCTAACCGAGGTGTTCCATTTCCAGCAGGCTGTCCCGCCGGGCAAGGAAGTAACGGTTGTGAATCCTTATGCAAATATTGTCTTTAACAAGGAATCGCTCTACGACACGCTCTACCTGCAAACGAACCTGGAAGATGATGTGTATACCATCGGCGATTATTTCACGCCCCTGCACAGCGGCATTAAGGTAACTATTACGCCCCCCGGAGAATTTGCAGACAAATCAAAAGCAGCTGTCTACTTCCTGGGAACCGGCAGGGGGAAAGGCTTTACAGGCGGCACCTGGAACGGCAATTCCATTACGTTTACCACCCGCAACATGGGCAAGTTTAAGGTTATGGAAGATGTAAAACCGCCATCCGTCAGGTTGCTGGGCAAAAGCAAAGTACAGGTCCGGTTTAAAATAGGGGACGACCTCTCCGGCCTGAACTCTTTTAATGCTACCATAAACGGGCAGTGGCTGCTGATGAAATATGAGCATAAAACCGCCACTATTTACTCTGAAAAGTTAGATAAAAGTATACCTTTGTCTGGAGAAGTAGAATTAAGAGTAAAAGATAACGCCGGAAACGAGACTATCTATAAAACAAACATATAAACAGGCACATGGAACTGAAGATCGGAGACAAAGCTCCTGAATTTGAGACTACAGACCAGAACGGAAACCCCGTAAAGTTGAGCAACTACAAAGGCAAGAAGGTAATTCTATATTTCTACCCGAAAGATGACACCCCTGGCTGTACCGCCCAGGCCTGCAACCTCCGCGACAACTACAGCGAGCTGCAGCAGCAGGGCTACGAAGTGCTTGGCGTAAGCACCGATAGCGAAGAGTCGCACCAGAAGTTCATCAGCAAGTTCAGCCTGCCTTTCAAGCTCCTGGCCGACACCGATCAACAGATTGTGAACAAATATGGGGTGTGGCAGGAGAAAAACATGTATGGCCGCAAATACATGGGTACCATGCGCTATACCTTCGTGATCGACGAAAATGGTGTAATTGAAGACATCATCACCAAAGTAAAAACAGCAGAGCATACCCAGCAGCTGCTAAAAAAATAACAGTTGTTACAAAAAAATCGGTTACTAATTGCTTATTGATTAGGTATTTCGATTTATACTTGTATATTTGACATTTAAATAATTATTGATAAAAATTCTCGCAAGTGAACCCACACAACAAAAGCATTGAAGAGCTAAAGGATATCGCGGCCCAGGTTCGCCGTGATATCGTACGCATGGTACATGCCGTAAATTCAGGACACCCGGGCGGATCGCTGGGCTGTACGGATTTCCTGGTATCGCTGTATTTCCGGGTAATGAAACACAACCCCGAGTTCAACATGAACGGCGAGGGCGAAGACCTGTTCTTTTTATCGAACGGCCACATTTCGCCTGTTTTCTACAGCGTGCTGGCGCGCTCCGGTTACTTCGATGTGAAAGAGCTGGCTACTTTCCGTAAGATCAACTCCCGTGTACAGGGTCACCCGGCTACCGAAGAAGGTCTGCCAGGCATACGTGTAGCTTCCGGTTCACTGGGCCAGGGATTGTCTGTAGCGATTGGCGCTGCGCAGTCCAAAAAACTGAACAACGACCCGCAAACAGTGTTCGTGCTGATGGGCGATGGCGAACTGAACGAAGGACAGGTATGGGAAGCTGCCATGTATGCGGCACACCACAAAATTGACAACCTGATTGCCACCGTAGACCGCAACGGTCAGCAGATCGACGGCCCTACTGAAAAAGTAATGTCGCTGGGCGACCTGCGCGCCAAGTTCGAAGCGTTTGGCTGGGATGTAATGGAAATTGCAGACGGAAACTCCTTTGAGTCGGTACTGCCTGGCCTGGAAGAAGCAAAATCCAGGCTCGGAAAAGGCAAACCGGTTATGATCCTGATGGATACGGAGATGGGCTTTGGCGTGGACTACATGATGGGTTCCCACAAATGGCACGGCGTAGCACCAAACGATGAGCAGCTTCAGATAGCCCTGCAGCAGCTTGCCGTACAGGAAGCTTCTGATTATTAATAAACCGTCAAGCGCTATACCTGGTTTTCCGGATCGGGAATAGCGCTTTTTAATTTTACGCTTAAGTTTAGGTGGCCATGACTTTCTGGCAAAAGACCTGCTTCATACTTTCTTTATTGCTGTTTTTTACAGCAAGCGGGGCAGCTTTTAGCCAAACCCAAAAACCTAAGCCAAACACACGGATTCTTTTCCTGCTCGATGCCTCCGGCAGCATGATGGCCAAATGGGAAAACAGCGACCGCATGTCGGTAGCCAAAACCCTGCTGGCCAACCTGGTGGACTCGCTGCAGCAATACGAGAACCTGGAAGTGGCGCTGCGGGTATACGGGCACCAGTCAGGGCGGGAGCAGAACAATTGCCGGGACACCAAGCTGGAAGTACCTTTTGCAGCCCGGAATGCGGAACAGGTTAAAAAGAAGCTGCAGCAGATAATACCACGCGGCAACACACCGCTCACGTATTCGCTGCAACAGTCGGCAGACGATTTTCCGCAGGAAAAGGATGCCCGGAATGTGATTATTATGATTACAGACGGGCTGGAGTCGTGCAGCGGTGACCCCTGTGCTACGTCGCTGGCCCTGCAGAAGAAGCGAATTTTCCTGCGCCCTTTTGTGATCGGGATAGGTATTGAGCCGGAGTACGAAAAGCAACTGAACTGCATCGGGCAGTATTTTAACGCTGCCGATGTGCGTACGTTCCGGAACGTGCTGACCGAAATAACGACGCAGGCCCTGAGCGAAACCACCGTTACCGTAGACCTGGTAGACGCGCAGGGGCGGCCCGTGGAGAGCAACGTAAACCTGACGTTCCTGAATGCCCTGACCGGTTTGCCGGAGTACAACTACGTGCATTACATGGATGGCAAAGGAAAATCGGACAGGCTGGAAGTGGATGCCCTCCTCCCCTATAACCTGGTGGTGAATTCGGTGCCGCAGGTAGTAGAGAACAACCTGAAAATACAGCCCGGAAAGCACAATGTATTTTCGGTGGTGGCGCCGCAGGGCGAATTGTACCTCCGCCAGGACGGCCCCACGCCTTACGGACAGCTTACGGCCATCGTACGCCAGCCAGATGCAGGCACGACCCTGCACGTGCAGCACTTTGGCAGCCGGAACAAGTACCTGGCCGGCAAATACGACCTGGAGGTGTTTACACTTCCCCGCATTTATATGAAGGGAGTGGAGGTAAAACAGGGGCAAACTAATACCATTACCGTTCCGCCTGCAGGGCAACTGAACATACCATCAGACCTGCAGGGCTATGGCAGTATTTATTCCATCGATGCCAACGGTTCGCAGCAGTGGATCTATACGCTGCCGGAGCAAAGCAGCAAAATCGTACTGGCCCTGCAGCCGGGAAAATATAAACTGGTTTACCGCACCAAGTCTGCCCACGCGAGTAAATTTACTGATGTGCAGGAATTCACCATCAGGTCGGGCGCAACAACAAACGTAAAAATTTTCAACAGATAGATGAAAGAGTACACGTATACTGAGAAAAAAGATACCCGCTCCGGTTTTGGAGCCGGCCTGGCCGAACTTGGCCGCACCAATCCCAATGTAGTAGCCCTATGCGCCGACCTGGTTGGTTCCCTTAAAATGGCAGACTTTATCAAGGAAAACCCGGAGCGTTTCTTCCAGGTAGGTATTGCCGAAGCCAACATGATGGGTATTGCTGCCGGTATGACCATCGGCGGTAAAATTCCTTTTACCGGCACGTTCGCCAACTTCTCTACCGGTCGCGTTTACGACCAGATCCGCCAGTCTATTGCCTACTCCGGCAAAAACGTAAAAATCTGTGCTTCGCACGCTGGTCTTACCTTAGGTGAAGATGGCGCCACCCACCAGATCCTGGAAGATATTGGTATGATGAAGATGCTTCCGCACATGACTGTGATCAACCCCTGCGACTACAACCAGACCAAAGCAGCCACCATTGCCATTGCCGATTACGAAGGCCCGGTATACCTGCGCTTTGGCCGTCCGGTTATCCCGGTGTTTACGCCTGCCGACCAGAAACTTGAAATTGGCAAAGCCGTGATGCTGAACGAAGGAACAGATGTGAGTATCTTTGCCACAGGGCACCTGGTATGGAAAGCCATCCTGGCGGGTCATATCCTGGCAGAAAAAGGCATTAATGCTGAAATTATTAATATCCACACCATTAAACCTTTAGACGAAGAAGCAGTCTTAACTTCGGTAGCTAAAACAGGTTGCGTGGTATCGGCAGAAGAGCACAACCGTTTGGGCGGCCTGGGCGACAGCATTGCACAGCTGCTGGTAAAAACCAAGCCGCTGCCTATGGAATATGTGGCTGTAGACGATACCTTCGGCGAAAGCGGAACACCGGAGCAGCTGATGGAGAAGTATGGTCTTTCTGAAAACGATATCGTAGCTGCTGCCGAGCGTGCCATTGCGCGCAAACAGCAGTAATCAGTAAACAGATATACCCAGAGAGAGGCTGTACTGATGCTGGTACAGCCTCTTTTTTATTTAACCTGTGCAGCAGAGGCTGTGGTGGCAGCTGCAGAAAACAAATTGAACGACAGCTATGAAAATCACACTTACAAGATTAACCACGGGTGGTGTTGTAAACATGAAAGCAAGAGAATTAAAAAATTAGTGGCATTCTGCTTATAGTTACTGTCCCTTGGAAGATATTGAAATCTTAGAAAAGTTTGCCATTGCCGAAAGCCGTAACCTGGCTTTCAACCAACTTATCCGGAAGTATCAGCAGAAAGTGTACTGGCACATCCGGAAAATGGTGATTGACCACGACGACGCCGACGACCTGACGCAGGAGGTTTTTATTAAAGTGTGGAAGAACCTGGACGGCTTCCGCAAAGATGCTCAACTTTATACCTGGCTCTACCGTATCGCCACCAACGAGTGCCTAACCTTCCTGTCGAACAAGAAGAAAAAGTTCTTTCTGCCGATAAACGATGTGGCCGCAGAACTTTCCGAAAAGCTGGATACCTCGCCCGATATTTCGGGCGACGAGATACAGCTCAAGCTCCAGAAGGCCCTGCTCCGCCTGCCCGACAAACAGCGCCTGGTCTTCAATATGAAATACTACGACGAACTGAAATACGAAGAAATATCTGAAATTTTAGGCACTTCGGTGGGTGCGTTAAAGGCATCTTACCACCTGGCTGTAAAAAAAATTGAGGAATTTTTGAAACATGATTAAACTTTTGTTGCAAATTAACATCTAATGTTATGTACAGGGTAAAAAGTGAAGCGATATGAAGTTGAACGATATTCCGAAGCACAATATTTATAAGGTACCGGAAGGTTATTTTGACAGCCTCCCGATGCGGGTGATGGAGCAGACTGCTGCCAAAGGCGCAGGCGCATCCGCCGCCCCACGCTTTTCCAGCTTCTGGCAGCCTGTACGCCTGGTGCTGGCGCCGCTCGTGCTGCTCCTGGTTTTTGTCGGGGTTTTCCTCTTCAGCAACGATGTGGTGCAGCAGCAACCGCAGCCGGAATATGTTGCCCTGGGCACTTTACCTGAGGCAGAAATTGTAGACTATCTTGACAGCTACGCCCGGCTCGAAACTTCCGACTTTGATGAAGTATCTTTATCGGACCAGGAATTAACCGCCGAGTTTTTAAATATCAGCTCCGAGGCTGCTGAAGAAGAGCTGGAGTATTACCAATTAAATAAACTGATTTACTAAGTACACCCATGAAATATTATCTTTTCTTTTTGTTGCTTTCCGTTTTCAGCCTGTCCGGGAGTGCAGCCCATGCACAAAAGGGACATCACGACAGAAGCAATGTAGAGAGTGCCAAAGTAGCTTTCCTGACGGATAAAATGGCCCTGACCCCTGACCAGGCGCAAAAATTCTGGCCGCTCTACAACGAGTACGAAAGCAAGCGACGCGAAATATGGCGGGCAAACAGGAGCACGCACCGCAAAAAACTGGAAGAAATGAGCGATGCCGAAGTCAAAGCCATGATCGACGTTATCTTTGCCAACCGGCATAAAGAGCTCGACCTGGAGCAGGAATATTCGGTTAAGTTTCAGAAAATAATTTCGCTGCAGCAACTGGCCCTGCTTTACCGCGGCGAGTACGAATTCCCGAAACTGCTCCTCAAAAAGCTTGAAGCAAAACATCCCAATTAATATCCTTCTGTAGTTTTGATTATAAAAAAGGCACTCTTTTCGGGAGTGCCTTTTTTAATGTTTAATCATCAGCAGCGGCTGTGGTGGCTGGTGCAGTAAGATTATTTTGCCTGAACCGGGATTAAAGCAGATTCTTGGATTTACCAGATTTAACACCAAATCATATTTAATACCAGATAGTATTTAGCCAGTCCCACAAAACTATTCCCCTTTGTCATCCCCTTAGGGGATCTTGTGGGCGAGCCGCAGTAGAGCTAGCTACATGAAGGGATCTAATGTAATAGGCTATTTACTATCCGGTATAATTCCTTCCATTGTTGCGGTATCTTCTGCAACTACGGATATGTTGCTGATTCGGATTTGCAAACCGAATCAGCAAGTGTGATCTTGTGAGCAAGCTGCACTTTGGCAGCTACAAGTCGGTTTAAAATGGAAGATCCTTTTAGCTAACCAAAGTGCAGTTCGCTCACAGGCCCCCCTAAGGGGATGACAACGGGAAATGGTTGGTGGAACTGCGTAAATACTAGCTGGTATTACCGCTCAGTTCAACTGCACCTGCCACCACTCCCTCTACTCTTCTACTGCCAGCAGGTAAGGACAAAAAAGTAGCTTTTACGCCTGCTTCTGCCGGGCAATCCAGTCGTTGATGCGTTTCTCGAGTACGGCCAGCGGCATAACGCCTTGCTTCAGGATCTCGTCGTGGAAGGCACTGATGCTGAAATCGCTTCCAAGCTCGCGTTCTGCTTTCTGGCGCAGCTCCTTTATTTTGAGCTCACCGATTTTGTAACTGAGTGCCTGCCCTGGAATGGCCATGTACCGTTCTATTTCCGCAATCGCATCTTCTTCGCTTGTCTGCTCGTTATCCAGGGAATACTGAATGGCCTGTTCCCGCGTCCAGCCCTTGGAATGCATGCCCACATCTACCACCAACCGGATAGCACGGTGCATTTCGCCGCTCAGGCGCCCGAAGTACTGGTACGGATCGGTGTACAGGCCCAGTTCTTTGCCCAAGCTTTCGGAATACAAGGCCCAGCCTTCGCCAAAAGCCCCGTACCAGGCATACTGCCGGAAACGTGGCAGCCCCTCCTGCTCCATCTGGATGGAGATCTGGTAATGGTGCCCGGGTATAGCTTCGTGCAGGAAAAGCGACTCCATCCCCACGGTGTTGTATTTGGTGGCATCCAGGATGGGCACATAAAAAATGCCCGGCCACGAGCCATCAGGCGCCGGCGGATTATACTCGGCACTGGCCGATGCCGCCCGAAATGCTTCCGTCTGGCGTACTTCAAATTTTGCTTTCGGGGTTAGCCCGAACAGCCTGTCCAGTTGCGGCTGCATGCGCTCCTCAATGTCGCGTTAAGCCGCCAGCACCTGCTCGGGTGTTTTGTAGGGCGTAAATTTTTGGTTCTCGTTGATGTGTTTGAAGAACGCTTTCAGGTCGCCTTTAAAGCCAACCTGCTCCTTCACCTTCTCCATCTCGCCGCGGATGCGGGCTACTTCCTGCTGGCCTATCTCAAAAATCTGATCGGGCGTGAGGTCGGTGGTGGTCCAGTAGCGCACCAGGTAACGGTAAAAGGCATCGCCGCCTTTTATTTCGCTGATGCCGGTGGTTGTTCTGCTCTTGGGCAGGTACTCCTGTTCCACAAAATCGTGCAGCTTTTTGTAGGTGGGCACCACTACTTCGGTGATAGCTTTGGTGTAGGCCTGCCGGATGCTGTCCTTCTGTGCTGCGGTAAAACTATCGGGCATCTTCGTTACCGGCGTCCAGAAAATACTTTTCTCCGGGTTATCCACGACCATGGCCTTCAGCTGCGGCAACACTTTCTGCGACAGCGCCCGGGGCAGTGTAACGCCGGCCACCATGCCTCTGCGCATGTTGGCAATGGCAGTATCTCCCCACACCGAAAAGTCGTTTATGCGGCCAAGAAAGTCGCGGTAATCTTTCGGGGTTTTAAACGGCTGGTTGCTGGCCCCGGAACCCAGTTGCGCCATGGTGAGGGTTGTTCCCCAGAACTGGTTTATGGGCAACAGGCTCCAGGGCTGCTCGAGCCCTTCCAGCGCCGTTTGCATTTCGTACCGGAAGATGTCGTAACTGACCTGCTCCTGCTCGTCGAGCTTGCTTCTGTCAAGCTTGTTTACTGCTTCCAGGTACTTTTGGTAGAGTTCCCGTACCTGCTGCCTGTGTGCCTGGCTGATGTCGTTTGGCAGCTGGTCGTTGTAGCGGCTGTCGGCAATAGCAGTAGCCTCGAGGGGGAAGAGCTTCAGGCGCTCCTCGAAATAATTTTCCAGCAGCTGGCTCAGGTTTTGTTCGGCTTGTACCGCTTCGGTATGCTGCTCCTGTTCGGAGGCGCGTGTACAGCTACCCATACTCAGCCCCGACAGCGCTAAGGCTGCACATAAAATCAGGTGGTGTCTTGTCATAAATGTAGTTGGCGATTTAGAAGTAGATGGAAGGTAGTATTTATTTTCAGGAATCAGACGGCATCCAGCAGGAAGTTCAGGTCGTCGGCAGGTTTAAACTCCTGCGGTTTCTCGCCCTGCAGAAAAACACGTGCTGTGTGCGGCCCCTGCAATTCCATTTTATCGCCCCTGATGCGCAGCATGCTTCCTTCCCGCAGGCCCACCACCGGCTGTCGGTTGTGCACATGAAACTCCATGATGCGGGTTTCACGGATTTCGCCCATGTGCCTGGAAGTTGGGTCCGGGTCGAGGTAATGCGGGTTCAGGTTGAAAGGAACCAGCTGCAAGGCATCGAAGCTTTTCGGGAATACAATGGGCATATCGTTGGTCGTACCAATGGTTTTACCGGCCACGTTGGAGCCTGCGCTTGTTCCCATATACGGCATCCCCTGCTTTACACGCTCCTGCAATGGCTTGATGAGGTTGTGCTGGTACAGCTGCCTGAGGAGCAAAAAGGTATTGCCACCGCCTACAAACACAGCTTCAGCCTGCTGCACGGCCACAACCGCATCCGTTGCCTCATGTATCCCGCTGACATCCACTTCCATCCGGGCAAAGGCTTCTTTTACGGTTTCGGTGTAGGCTTTGTGCGAAATGCCACCCGGACGGGCGTAAGGAATGAACAGGATGCTGGTTCTGTCGTGCAACAGTTCTTTTACCTGTTCCTGGCAATGCTCCAGGTAACCTGTGCCATGGGTGGTAGAGGTACTTATCAATAATAGGTTTCTGCTCATGCTATCGTCTTTGGTACACAACAAAATTAGTGAATCTTACGGCAGTAGTTGCAGCAAAATAGGCAGATTGAACAAAATTCAAACCCGCAGTAAACCTCGGAATCCCCTGGCGGCATAGTACGATTGGGCACCATTATGATAGACAAAAACTGTGTCGTAGCGGCGATCGGCAAAAATGGCGCCGCCGAGTTTCCGGATAGCCGCAGGCGTTGTTAACCAGCTCGATGTTTTACAATCGAATTTCCCCAGTTTCTGCAGCTCCCGGTACTGTTCTTCGGTTAACAGCTCAATGCCCATGGCGGCGGCCATATCCATTGCGCTATTTCCCGGTTTGTTTTCTTTCCTGGCTTCCAGCGCTTCGCCGTCGTAGCAAAGGCTTCGGCGGCCTTTCGGACTTTCCGCTGCACAATCATAAAAAATAAATTCGCCTATCTTGTTATCCTGTTCCACCACATCCGGTTCACCGCCGGTCCTTTCCATTTCGTGGAGCGACCACAGTTTTTCGGAATTTGCTTCCAGTTTGGCTTGCACGTCAGCCCACTCCAGGTCTTTGTGGCGGATCATGTTTTTTTCAAAACGGGCTTTTAAGGTGCTGAGTAGTTCCTCGCGTTGTGCTGAAGATAACTGCTTTTTGGTTTCTTTTGTCACAGGGGGTGTTGTTTGTATGGGAAGGTTGATTATTTAACAGTTTGGCTATGGTCAGTTTATGCGCTATAGCGGGTGTTATTCTTTTTGTTTATTCTCCAGTACATCCATTAATCGCTGGTTTAGGTAAAGTTTTTCTTTTCCTACCCTAGTTGCTTTTAAGAAGCCCTCGTTCTCAAGCGCTATCAGGTAATTACCTACTGTTTTTGGTGATCCCATACTTGCCTCAATCAGAAACTGGCGCTTTGTATACGGTAGCCTGAATAGTATCTCTATTAACTCCTTCGAGTATACTTTGGGGAGCTTCTCTCTTATTTCTTCCGAAGTGGCCTCCATAACGGCCATAATCTCCTCCAGCTTTTTGAGTCCGCTGATAGCTGTTTTCTCTATCATGTCCAGCATGTAGAGTATCCAGCCCTCCCAGTCCCCGACTTCTGTGACGGCCCTTAGTTTCTAGTAATAAGACGACTTGTTCCGGATAATATATTCACTTAAGTAAAGCGCTGGCACATCTAACAGTTTCTCCATTTTCAGGTAGAGCAGAAGCAGTATTCTTCCGGTACGTCCGTTGCCGTCTATGAATGGGTGGATGGCTTCGAACTGGTAGTGCATTATGGCCATTTTGATGAGCGGGTCCAAGACACTCTCCTCGTTAATGAAGCGTTCCAGGTTTGCCATCTTCTCACGTATCACTGTTTCTCCTGCCGGTGGCGTATAAATTACGTCACCCTGCGTGTTGGCCAAGGTTGTTCCTGGAGTAGCTCTGATGCCTGACGTGTTCTGCTTAATACACTGCATAATCTCCACACAAAGATTTGTGGTAATGAAAGGACGCTCTTTAAGCTTTTCCAACCCGAACCATAAAGCCTCCTTGTAACTTATTACCTCTTTTGCTGCCGTGGATTCATACTTCTTTTCAGCAACAACTGCCTTATAAAGGTCATCATTCGTGGTGATAATGTTCTCTATTTCAGAACTAGCTTTAGCTTCCTGCAAATGGATTGTATCCAGGAAAAGACTTGGATTAGGCAGGTTCATGATAGCTCCGTTCAGCTGCGCCAGAGCCCTACTTGCTTTAACGGTCTTTCGCATTACATCCTTTGTCTCCAGTTCTTTCTCTGGAGGAAGTAAGGGTAAATCATTGTAGGGTGCTTCTCTATGAAATGGCGCCATATATAACGAGGGTAACAGTTACCTTTATTTTAAATACAAAGGTAAAAATAATGGTTTATTACACTTGTTATCTATTCAAAGGTAAATGCTACTCCTATATGTTCATTTCATATACTGCATGAAGCACAACGGGTTTGGTTTTGCTGTGGGGAAACTAAAGTAAAGCTGTGGTTGGCAAAGATTGTTCATTTTGCCCAATCTATTTCTCCCTCATGTGTCCAATGGTACTTTTGAATAGGATTCAATTCTTTATTATCCACTGCTGTCCATTTCAATAGGTCTAAACTCCAAGAGAAGGGTTGAATTCCAGCATACTCTGTTTTAAAATGGACATCAGCTTCTAACCAATAAAGCTGAGTGAGTAAATTTTCAAATTTTGTTTTCCATTCTTCCCATTCATGCTCGATTGACTTAAAATTTGCTCCAAAGTGAATTAACCGCCCCATGTAATCATAGCTTAGGCTAGACTCTTTGATGTTATGAGTAATGGCAAACATATTCTTTGTTAAGGGAGGCCATTGGTCTACCTGCGGTAAACCATATATTACCTTTCGATTATGCTTATATATTCTAGACCGTGTGGAAGGGTCTAGACCAAATTCAACAATACAGCCATAGAGGCGAGTTGCCATTCCCATATTTTTCTTTTAATCAATACTTGCCAACGGTGATAGTATATACAAATTCCACAGCTGAGCAAGGGTTTTGTATATACCATGTTGTGCGATCGGCATTTTAATTTGATTTGGTTTTTAATAAAGTAAGTCAGAGTTCTTGTTTATAAGTTCTACGGCTTCTTCAAATGTTTCTGCGATTTTTTCAGGAATACCAGGATCAGCAAGATCATAATTTTTGAAGATACCTTTTTCACCTTTCGAAAATCCATAGACATGACTATTTATTAAATAATCACCGAAACCTATAAAATTTGGGTATCTGCCATATTCTTGCTCAATTCTATTCAAAGACCAAAGACATATCATATTTGCATCCCACTCAAATTCTTCAAAACCATTAGCTTTTTTATATAATGCCTTGAAAGAATCTGGAAATACGAAGCCTAAAATTTCTTCAGTTTTAGAAATAGATTCTAATGAAGCACCAGGCTGAACAGGTATTTTATTTTTTAACCATAAATCAATAACAGTATCTGCCCAAATCTCAATATTTTCCAAGTTCTAATATTTGTTTATGGTGACGCACAACAATAGTATAAACGTAATACCACCCAAACATACGGTTATCTGCACTCTATACGATCCAGAACATACGGTTTATTGTCGTTTTTAACAGATAACCGTAATCGGACTAGCGAATATACTATATAGCCATCTTTTCATGCAAAACTTGCCGACAAATACTGTTTGGCTTTTAATAGTACCGAAGCCATCCCTGCCCCACCCTGCTCTACACCTTCACATTTAGCCGTATCGTTTCCAGGTAGGGTTCTAAGGCCTTGGGGGTCGTGAGTGCGCGTACAAGGCCAATGGTTTTCAGGTCGTAGAGGAACCAGAGTTCCACGTAAAAACCGTACAGCCAGTACAGATCTATCTTGCACCAGCCTTTAATGCGGTGGTGCAGGTAACGGCCTTCGTCCAGTACCAGGGCAGCCTGAACGGAAGGTGGCAGGTCATTAAATTCAGTAGCACTCATCATGCCGTTTAGCGTTTTGTTTCACCATGAAAAAAGGCTGCCGAAGCAGCCCTTTTGGTTTTAACGAAGATATCCTGATTTTGATTTAATTCAGGTGCAGCATGTACAGCTCGAAACGGTGTGAAGCAAAACTCCAGTGTGTAGCAGAAGGATGTATCTCCACCCCATCTTCATCCATAATTGTAACAGCAAATCCTTCACCCTGGTTAAGGGGTTCCGTAAAATGCTTTACCGGATACACCTTGCCCTCCTCAATCCACTCTTCAGGATCAAAAGCTGGCCTCGAGGCATCTACGCATTTGGCGTAGACCATCATATAGCTTGGGGGTACGAATAAGTTTACCATACATTTACAACTTTTCTGAAAGATAAATAATTCCTCTAAAACAGGAAATGCTCCGGAACAGCCCTGTTTTTCTTAAAATGGCTTTAAGTTCTGCTCACTGCTGCTACAAGAACAGCAAAACAAACACCAAACCAAAACAAGTGGTACAGCATCATTTCTGAATTCTAAATACCTACATATAATTACAAACTTTTTAACAGATAAAAAAGCGTTCCGGCAAAAATATTTTACAATTGCCCCCGTAACTAAAGAACATTAGTAGCCAGATTACCCCTTTCCCCGTAGTATAAACTCACAACGCAGGCTGATAACCACATAAAAATATACAAGCATGGAAACAACTGACGAAACATTCCAGACCGAAAGCGAACATACCTTTTATGTAGCGCCCGGCATATGGGGTATGAAAACCTTTTTCGTAAACCTGTACTTTGTAAGCGAGCCGGGCGGTTCGTGGGTACTCATTGATACGGGCGTCTACGGTTCGGCAAGCAAAATAAAACAGGCGGCAGAAGAACTGTTTGGCCAGAACACGCAGCCTTCCGCTATTTTGCTCACGCACGGGCACTTCGACCACATTGGCGCGGTAAAAGAACTGGCCTCTGAATGGCAGGCTCCCGTTTATGTGCACCAGATGGAGCTGCCTTATGTAACCGGACAGTCCAGCTACCCGCCACCCGACCCCAGTGTGGGCAGGGGCGTGATGGCCTACATGTCGTTTATGTATCCTAAAAAGCCGATCGACATAACAGGTTTCGTGGAAATTCTCCCGCCCGATGGCAGCGTGCCCGGCTTACCCGGCTGGCGCTGGATACCTACCCCCGGACATTCGCCGGGCCATGTCTCTTTCTTCCGGGAAGATGACCGGGTACTGTTAGCCGGCGATGCTTTCGTGACGCGCCATGGCGAATCGTTACTGGCCATTATTTCGCAGGGCAAGGAGATTCACGGTCCACCGGCTTACTTTACCCCCGACTGGATAAGTGCGCACCAATCGGTGCAGAAACTGGCCTTGCTGCAGCCCGAAGTAGCTGCTACCGGTCATGGGCTGCCGATGTGGGGCGAAGAACTGCGGCGTCAGTTAAACGAACTGTCGGCCAGTTTCTGGCGCGTGGCAGTGCCGGAGCAAGGGCGTTATGTAAACGAACCCGCCATTACAAACGAGCAGGGCATCGTGTCGGTACCGGCTTCAGACGACAAAGCCTTAACTACCACCGCTTTGGTAACGGCAGGCGTGGTGGCGGCTGCCGGTGTAACGCTGATGCTGCTGAAAAAGCGCACCAAAAAGTCGAAAGTAATAGCCAAATGGAACCGGCCTTACTCCCACAACAGGGTAGCAACCGGCACTCCTCCTGCCACTACATTGGAAGAAAACCTGGACGCGTACTCCAACGATTATCCTTAACCAGAAGCGGCCGGAAGTTTTAGCTTCCGGCCGCTTTTGGTTTTATTACGATTCAGAAATTAAGAATGCATCCGCAGATCCGAAAAGACCTCTGCCGATGCTGCTGCTAGTCTTTATGATCTGCTCTTCCGGAGCCGCTCTTTTTGCCGCCGCCATCCTGTTTGTTTACCGTGGCCCAGGCACGCTTCTCTGCTTCTTTGTGGCTCACGCCGCGCTTTTCATAACCTTCTTCTATATGCTGCGCCTTACGCTTCTGCTTGTCGGTGTAAGCCGATTTATCTCCCTGTGGCATAGTTCTTCTTTTAAGTGATACAAAAATTTCAGCTTCCTTTCCGGAAGCACTCTCTTATACGGATACCGCCCGAAAGCGGATAGCAACAGGTGCAGCGGGAATGGTGACGGCAGCAGCAGAAAAAAACACCTGAAAAGCATCCTAAAACCTTACTGCGCCTGCCACCACAGCCGCTGCTCCTGCTTTTAGATGTTCACCTGTTCCGTAATTTATTACCTTTACCGCTCCATCCTATTCCCCTTAGTCTATGAAAAGTGTATTTAACTGGAGCGGTGGCAAAGATTCGTCGCTCTGCCTGTACCATGTCCTGCAGCAACAGAAGTACGAAGTTGCAGCGTTGCTGACAACATTGAGCAGCGCCACCCGGCGCATTAGCATGCATGGGGTGCGGCAGGAACTCCTGGAACAACAGGCCAAAAACATCGGGCTGCCCCTGCAGCAACTCTATTTACCCGAAAACGCCAGCATGTCGGATTATAACAGGTTACTCGATGAGAAGCTGCAAGAACTGAAGCAGCAGGGCGTAACCACGGCCATCTTTGGCGACATCAACCTGCAGGACCTGCGGGAATACCGGGAGCAGCAAATGGCACAGGCAGGAATGGAGGCGGTTTTTCCGCTGTGGGAGCGCCCGACCGACGAGTTGGTGCGGGAATTCCTGGACCTTGGTTTTAAAGCGGTGGTGGTGTGTGTAAACGGAAAGCTCCTCGACCGCTCTTTTGCAGGCCGTTTGCTCGACGAAGCTTTCCTGCACGACCTGCCCCCGAACGTAGACCCTTGCGGCGAAAACGGCGAATTTCACACCTTTGTTTTTGATGGCCCTATTTTCCGGGAGCCGGTACAATATACGTTAGGGGAAGTGGTGCACAAAACCTACGGCGTCCCCGCTGACCCCGACGACAATTGCTTCTCCAAAGACGCCCCCCCCACCTACGACACCAGCTTCTGGTTCTGCGATTTGCTGCCTGCCTGAGTTGCTGCACTTCTATACCTCTTGAATAAAGGTATGTGTCATTGGTAGAATATTTCTGGCGCGGGCGTCCCCGCCCGTGTCTACTATTACGCGGCGTCTGGCCACCGTGGACCACAAGAAATTTAAGTTGTCAGTGCAGCTTGATGAGGATTTTTTCTTTTGCTACTCCTAACATTTTATGAAAGTGTAATACCTACCAATAATGCATTCTACCTCACAGTTATAAAACTATCCACCTCGTTATAGGCGCCAAACACGCCCAGTCCTCCCTTAATGTTGGAATAAACAAAAGTAGGCTCCGCAAAAGGATTCCCCTCTGTTCTGGAAGCAGTTAATACGGAATGGTGGTACTGGTAGTAGTTTTTATCGCAAACAATCAGCAGGGCATGTATCTCATACTCTGTTTCGCCAGGTCTGCCGATGCCATCGTAGGTGTTTGTATTGAACTCAGGCGACTTGAGCAAACTGCCCGAAGTTTTCTGATCCGCAATGTACGTTTTGGTTTCGTCATCACTTAAATAGAAAGGCTGCTTCATGGTCTGGATGTTGCCGTTGAAATCCGGTTGCCGGATAAGAATATAACCCAGTGTGCGGTAGTAGTTTGCCGTATTGGGCGCATCCGTCCATTTATAGCTTAAGCGGTGGTCCAGCGACTGCGGACTCCAGTCGGGCACTGACGAATTATAGTCCAGATCTGTTATGGCAATGCCGCTTGTTATTGGCACTGTGCACGAAGCTTCTGCCTTATAGCCGCCGGGGGTACTGACATTCAGAAAGTAGGTTTTGCCCGCGACCACCGGCAGATTAGCTGCACTTGTTTTGTAAGCATCTGTCTCCAAGTCATAGGCCAGTGAAACCGTTTTTGTCCCATCCGACAGGTTAACGGTTGCGTTTCGCACCTTTAGCTCTTCAGGGGTTTTGATCTTGCCTATTGCTGGCTGCGTCATCTGCAACTGCACTTTTAGCTCGGTGTCCTGCGGCGAGATATAGGAATTCACCACCAGCCTCGGCGACATATCTACATTGGGAAGATTGGAAACATCATCTTCGCAGGCAGGCAAAATGAAAAGTGCCAGCAACCACACCACTAGCTTGTTGAAACGTAAAAGCTTCATAATATTCTGTTTATAAAATGCGTTGTACATGATCAAATTTAAAACTTAAAGCCCCAGCTTACGGACGGGATAATCGGGAACAGCGCCACCTGCTTCAGTTTCCTGTTCACCTGCCCGTCGTTGCCGTACTCATCGGTCATGTAAATGAAAAACGGATTTTTGCGGCTGTAGGCATTGTAGAGGCTGATCTCCCAGGTGCGCTCACCCCAGCGCTTCTGCTTGTGGAACTGGATGCCAATGTCCATGCGGTGGTAAGCGGGCATGCGGTAGGAGTTGCGGTCGCCGTAGTAAGTAACCTGATCATTATAAGTATACTGACCCTCGGTAGCGTTGGGGTTATTCGGGTTGCTGCTATAGTAGCCAATGGGCAGCGAAATGGCATTTCCCGTTCCGTATACCCAGGTGCCGGAGAGGGTGGTTCTGTCGCTGAGCTGGTACACACCCACCACCGATACATCGTGGCGTCGATCGTAGCGGGCATAAAATTTCTGTCCGAAGTTAAGCGAGTCGAACTGCAGCTGTGTCCAGGACAAGGTGTAGCCAACCCAGCCCGAGAAAAGGCCAACCTTCCGCTGCAGCAGCATTTCCACACCGTACGACCAGCCCTGCCCTGACGTAACGTTGTCTTCCCAGCGTACTTTTTCGGCACTTTCCGGATCGTCCACCATCATAAAACTGGCGCCTTCTTTATACCCGATGATGTTGTCGGATTTTTTGTAATACCCTTCCAGCGTGAGCGCCAGGTCCTGCTCCAGGAAATCTTTGGCAAGCCCTACTGCCACCTGCTGCGATGCCTGCGGCGCCACCAGGTCGGTGGTAGGAACCCAGAGGTCGGTAGGCAGGCCGATGCCAGTGTTGCTGAGCAGGTGCACGTACTGGTTCATGCGGGCATATGATGCCTTCACGGCCAGGTCGGGTTTGATGTTATAGGCAGCAGCCAGGCGCGGCTCAGGCATAAAGTAGTTCTTGTTGCCGGTGGCAAAATGGCTCAGCCGTAGGCCGGCATTCAGGCGCAGGTCAGGCCGCGGCCGCCAGGTATCTTCCACATAAACGGCGCTTTGTACTCCGTCCACATTATCCACATCCCTATCAGTCCTGTTTATCTCCGAATCTTTTACCACGATGGCACTTGGGTTGAAGCGGTGGAACGTGGACTGGAAGCCCGCCTTGATAGCGTGCTGCGGGTTGGGCAGGAAATCAACATCATACTTGATCGCCAGGTCCTGGATGCCCGAAAAATAATTCAGCCTGAAATGGTCACCATCCTCGTACTCTTCCTCCAGGTTAATGTTAAAGCGGTAGCGGCTGAAGATGAGGGAAGTGTTGGCAAACAGCCTGTCGTTGAAGAGGTGGTTCCAGCGCAGCGTACCTGTGGCATTGCCCCAGTCGATGCCGCCCCTGGTTTTGTTCCGGTCAAACTTTTCGACGTAGTAGAAACGGTCCTGCCCGAAATAGCCGCTCAGGTAGAGCTTGTTTTTCTGTCCGAAATCGTAGTTGAGTTTGGTGTTGAGGTCGTAGAAGTAGTAGCCGCCCCTGCCGTCCATGTCCATAAAAGGCTGCATCAGCACATCAACATAAGTGCGGCGACCGCTTACCAGGAACGAAGATTTGCCTTTGCTGAGCGGCCCCTCCAGCATCAGCCGCGACGATATCAGGCCAATGCCGCCTTCGCCGTGAAATTCTTCTTTGTTGCCGTCCTTCATGTTCAGGTCGATCACCGACGAGAGCCTGCCGCCGTAACGGGCCGGGAAGCCGCCTTTGGTCAGTTCCACACTCTTGAGGGCATCGCCGTTAAAGAGCGAGAAAAAGCCAAACAGGTGCGAGGAATTGTACACGGTGGCATCGTCGAGGATGATCAGGTTCTGGTCGGGGCTGCCGCCGCGCACATAGATGCCGCTGTTGCCTTCGCTGCCTTTCTGTACGCCGGGCATCAGTTGCAGCACCTTCATCACATCCTTTTCGCCCAGCAGCGTCGGAATGTTCTTGATCTGAGCAACAGGCACATCAATGGTACTCATCAGCGCCGACTCGCTTACCCGCTCCTGCCGGTGCCCGATTACCTCCACTTCCTGCAGGGCCGCATCTGGCAGCAGGTCGATGTTAAGCTCCACCGGGCGACTGAGCGAAAGCCGCCTGGTTTCCGGACGGTAGCCCAGGTACGAAAACACCAGCGTAACCGAATCGGAAGCCGGCAAGGTTAGCGAGTAAAAGCCGTAGGTATTGGTAGTGGTGCTGATGCTGGTGCCGGGGCAGTAGACCACCACGCCAATCAGTGTTTCGCTGCTGCCTTTCTCGCGCACGTAGCCACTGATGGTGTGCTTTTCCTGGGCATGCAGCAGCCCTGTGCTGCCAAGCAGCAGTAAGAGGGTAAAAATAATTCGCATAGCTGGGGATTTGGATATAAAGTAAAAACGATTTTTATGCATTATCTGCACACATACACAACAGTAGCAATATATATGCCACGTTAATATTTAAGCCCGGTCATTCCGCCCCTCCACCCGCAACAGACAGCATAAAACAGTGAACATCAGTTAACTGTGGACAGACAAACTGATTCAAAGGGCGAAAGATACCGACAATTTTCATCATTCAACTAAATTTTCTCCCTACTCCCCAAATAACCGGATAAACAAGCGCGCGGAACCGACGAGCAACAGCAGTGGCTATGGTGGCAGCAGCAGAAACCATTTACGACATCAACCAACAATTTAACAATGCAACAATCCAACAATTTAACAATGCAAAACCCCTACCTTTGCACCATGATTTCACAGAGGCAATTGTTCCTGCAGCACGTCGCGCAGACGTCAGACTTCCCGCTGATGATAGAGGTTGAAAAAGCGGAAGGAGTGTACATGTACGGCACCGAAGGCCAGCGCTACCTTGATCTGATTTCGGGCATCGGCGTCAGCAACGTGGGGCACCGGCACCCGAAAGTAATCGCGGCCATTCAGAAGCAGCTCGACAAGTACCTGCACCTGATGGTGTATGGTGAGTTTGTGCAGGCGCCGCAGGTGCAACTGGCGCATGCGCTGAGCGAAACGCTGCCCGAGCGGCTCAACAACACCTACCTGCTCAACTCAGGCACCGAAGCCGTTGAAGGCGCCTTGAAACTTGCCAAACGCTACACAGGCCGCACCGAACTGATTTCCTGCTACAACGCCTACCACGGCTCCACCCAGGGCGCCCTCTCCCTGAACGGCAGCGAAAGCATTAAAAATGCCTTCCGCCCGCTGCTCCCCGACGTGCGCCACATCCGGTACAACAACTTCAGCGACCTGCAGCACATTACCTCCCGCACAGCCGCTGTGCTGATCGAAACCGTGCAGGGCGAGGCGGGGGTGCGCGTGCCAGCGCCGGGCTACCTGCAGCAACTCCGCGAATGCTGCACCCAGACCGGCACCCTGCTCATCCTGGACGAAATTCAGTGCGGCTTCGGGCGTACGGGTACGTTCTGGTGCTTCGAGCAGTTTGGCATTGAGCCCGATATACTGGTGTGTGCCAAGGGAATGGGCGGCGGCATGCCCATTGGCGCCTTTATTGCGCCGCAGGAAATCATGGCATCCATTAAAACCGACCCGATCCTGGGCCACTGCACTACCTTCGGAGGTCACCCGGTGAGCTGTGCCGCCTCGCTGGCCACGGTGCAGGTCATACAGGAAGAGCGCCTGACGGACGGGGTACAGCAGAAAGCAGCGCTGTTCAGGGAATTGCTTGTGCACCCGCGCATCAAGGAAATACGGAATTGCGGTTTGATGATGGCGGCGGAGTTTGAATCGTTTGAGGTACTGAAGGCGGTAATTGACCGGGCTATTCTGAACGGTGTGCTCACCGACTGGTTCCTGTTCTGCGACAACTCCATGCGCATTGCGCCCCCCTTAACCATTACCGAAAGCCAGATCAGGGAAGCCTGCGAAGTGATTTTACGATCGATTGACGAGGCAGTAACCAGCTAATAACGTTACTGCAGCTGCCACCACAGCCGCTGCTCCTCAGGCACTTACTTCTTCACCCTCAGGGCGGGTTGTTTAATTACTTTTCCGTTGGCATCGAGGGCTTTGGCGGTTACGTTGCAGTTCGATACCAGCTGGTTGAGCTGCTGCACCAGTTCCGCGCTGCTTTTCCCTTTCTTCAGCTGCACCTCATACACCGACTCCGACAGCAGTTCCTCCACATCCGCCACCCGCTCATACGACTTCAGGTCAGACAACGAGCAGTACGTGGAAAGCAGCGTGCCCAGGTTTACCTCGTTCTCCTGGCTCGTGCCATACCGGATCTGCAACAGGTGGCTTCTTCCGGCTTCGCCCGGGTTGAATTTGATCACCACAAACACCACCAGGCCGATTACAAACGTGGCCAGTATCGCCGTAAAATCCAGGTTGACGCCGGCAGCCATCCCTACGGCTAAGGCAAAAAAGATAAAGATGATATCCTGCGTATCCCGCAGCGCCGTCCTGAACCGGATAATCGACATGGCGCCAACCAGGCCAAATGCACGCGCGATGTTGTTGCCGATCAGCAGAATAACAACAGAGGTAATGATTGGCAGAATGATCAGGGAATTGACGAAGGTAACAGAATAGCCGCCTTTGTGCGAAAGCCTGTACACAAACGAGATGATCAGGCCGCAGACAAATGCCGTGAGCAGGTTACCCAGCAGACCTGAAAAAGTAAGCGGAAACAGTTCGACATACTGAAAATCGAATAACATGTTGTTAGACGCAGCTTGTTGTGTTGGTGCATTTGGAAACATAAGTCACAACGTTTAGTTACTTCATGGAATGCCGGAGCACTCGTACAATATACTCTGCCAGGTTCACGCGGTCGCATTCCACCTGGCACCTCAGGAACATGCCCGTGGAAATGTCTTCCGCTTTGTTGGGCAGGATCGCCTTGGCAAACACCAGTTGCTCCCCTCCCATGTATTCTACTTTGTCGCTTAAATCAATCAGCGTCCCGGTCATGGGTGCAGCACCTAAAGGGTACTCCACCGATATTTTTGCCAGCGAGGTAATGTAATTCCTGTCCGCAAGCCTTACCGGGAACTGCAGGATATACGCCGATGTGTCTTCCACGGTCAGCACTTCGTCGGGGGTAACATTGAAGTTGATTTTGCCGGACACCCCGGCCAGTAAGGTCAGGCTGCTTTTCTTTTTCAGCAGTGTGTGAAGTTCTTTTTTTGCTGTTTCGATACGGGCTTCGGTGTATTTGATCTGTTCCGGTTTCACGCCTGTCCGGGCGGTTTCCAGGGTTTTGTGTGCAATTTTCACTTGTGTGTTTGCCAGGTCGAAAGCGGTTTTGACCTGGTTGAATTCTGCCGGGGCAATTACTTTCTCCTGGTAGAGCAGCAGGGCCCTGTTGTAGTTCTCGGTTTCAAAGGCCAGTTGCTGCTGGGCGTAGGTCAGCTGTTCTTTGGCAAGCGCTATTTCCGATGCTTTCATGCCGGTCGCATCCACCTTCAGGTAAGCCTTCAGCTCCTCCAGCTGGCTCCGGACCACGGCTATTCTTTCGTCTATTACGGCAGAGCGCAGAATGGCTACGGTATCGCCTTTGCTGATGTGCACACCGGCAGCCTTTTTGGGGATCAGCTCCATTTCTGCCACGTCGCCGTTGTCGAGTTTATAACTTTTTACATCGTTGATGATACCATTCCTGTAGTTGTACAAGGTACTTACCAGGCTTCCATCGGTATCCTTCACGATCACCCATTTACCGGACGGATAGATTTTGGCCGTTACCTCGATGGTATAAGGGATATCGTCAATCTTCCAGGCCAGCGGCATCAGGACGATAAATCCGATAAAAGAAAAAAGTACCTTTAACTTCATCCGCACATGCATTAACATTTAAACCGCTCCCTCCTCACACCCAACAACAATGAACTTAAGTAATAAAAACTTTCACTTAACTTATGTTATTAACGAAGTCATGAGTTAAAAGTTAAAAAAATAACGAAATAATTAAGATATGGTAATATTAAAGTAACACCTGCTTCTTGTTAACATTGCAGTAATAATATATTTAACTGAATTTCTGAAAATTGAAGCCAAAAGACAGGTAGCTGAGGAGTAGCAGAATTTGGATAAAATTAAGCCCTGCGCCACGCGAGCCTGGCGCAGGCGTGAAGCAGGGCAGCTTTTTATTTACCGTAATTCATTCTTTTTCACCTGGATAAAGCAAAACAGCGAACGATGGAGAGGCGTGTTCTTCTGTTTCGCTGAGCCCGGGCGTGTTTGCAGCGGCACCTGCAGCACCTACCCAAACGCAGGAGCAGTGGCTTTGGAGGCAGCAGCAGAAACATTTAACAGAGTTCAGACAGCCTTCTTTTTGCTGACGCCGTATCAGTAGTTGGCAAAAGGCATACTACGGTGCACCAGTCCGCCGGCAGGAAGCCACGGGACTGCAGCAACAGCAAAAAGAAACCACTATGGAGCAGAATTCAAACGACGGGTTCAGGTACAGGAAAATGGCGGCTGTGCTGCTCGTTGCAGGCTTTGTGATACTCTTTTTTGTGGTAACACCCCTGCCGGACAACACACCGCTGAAAACGGCGGGCATGGCTGCCGCTTTCCTGCTTTTCCCGGCTTCCATTTATTTTAATTTTAAGGCCAGGCCCCAGGCACTACAGACGCTCCCGTTACACCAAAGCATTGCCATACTGGTTGCTTTTCTGGCAATAGCTGCCGGCATTACTTTTTTCAGCTGACACAGCAACAGCCTTACTGCGGCATTTTTTCCAGAAGCTCCCGCACGCCTTCGTTTATGCGCTTTTGCAGCTTCTTCTTATCATCCGGCACCACAGCCTCTGCTTCTCCCTGCCAAAGCATCTCGCCCCGCTCCGGGTCTACCAGGTGAATGGAAATAGTGCCTTCTTTGTAGCGATCAACTACTACTTCTTCGCTCCGCCACGAGTAGCGCTGCTGCCCCATGTACCGTGGCCGGTCCGTCATAAAATCGGTTTCGCGGGTTTGCACCTCCTCTACCACCACAATGCCCAGGTTAATCCGTAAATCCGGGTTTGTAGCAGTATGCCGCAGCCCCCGGCTCTCCAGCTGGTTTATCAGCGCGCTTTTCAGGTAATCAAACGTTGGGGAGTAGTTGATAATGGTGGCATCTCCGGCCGTTTCCGTTTCATAAAAACTGAACGAGGTGTAGTTGCCCAGCCTGAAGCCGGGAGCGGCATCGGTATGTACTACCCTGACGGGTGAGCAGGCTATAACCACCAGCACCAGCAGCCACACATACTTTTTTCTAAACTTTCTCATTTTCTTTTTCTTAGCTACCAGGATACAAAAATCATAGTTGGCCTTCAGAAGAACTACTTGTAAGCCTATACGTTAGCAACACGCCTTGGATAAACAACGGGCAGCTGTCACCAGCCTCCGCTTGCCTTGCTTTGCAGGCAACCGGCAGACTTCACACATTAATTACAGTCCGGAATTTGGCAAGAACTATTTAGTGCCTATCTTTAGATTTGAATATAAAATGCAAAAATAGCATCAGGATAGAAAACAACTTAACCAGACAAACCATGAACATCCAGCAAACTGCACAGATTCTGCTCCGGAAGAAAAATACCATACTAGAGAACTGGATGAAGAACCAGTTGGCTGATGCCTCGCTCCGGGACGACCTGTTATCGAACGAGGACTTACGCAGGCAATCGGAGGAGCTCCTGAACTCGTTGCTGCAAGCGGTGTCGCATGGTAATTTTGATAACATTTACAGCAGCGAATTTGAGCCGGTAAACGACATATTGGGCGATATCTCCATTACGCGGGCCCGCCAGGGGTTTTCGCCCCGGGAGATCAGCCAGTACGTGTTAAGCTTAAAACAGGCCCTGACCGATGTGCTGGAGGAAGAGCGCCGCAACGAGCCGGAGCTGCTGTACCGGGAGGTTGTTCTGTTGAATAAACTGGTAGACTCCCTGAGCATTATTACATTCGAAACCTACCTGAAAGGCCGCGAAGAAGTAATTCTGCGCCAGAGCGACGAGATCAGCGAAATATCCACACCCGTTATCCGCGTTTGGGACGGCATACTGGCCTTGCCGATCATTGGCACCCTCGACAGCTCCCGCACCCAGGTCGTGATGGAAAGCCTGCTGCAGGAAATCGTAAACACGGGCAGCAGCATCGCCATCCTGGACATCTCCGGTGTACCTGCCGTCGACTCGCTGGTGGCACAGCACCTGATCAAAACGGTAAGCGCCACCCGCCTGATGGGTGCCGAATGTATCATCAGCGGCATCCGGGCCGAAATCGCACAAACCATCGTGCACCTGGGCATCGATCTTTCCAACATCCGCACCAAAGCAACCTTAGCCAGTGCCCTGCAACTTGCGTTCGGCATGCTGAGCCTGGAAGTAAGAAAATCAAATCAGGTAAGTACAACAAAGTTATTCAAGTAAGCTTATGGACAGGATTCCGATTCTAAAGATGGGGCCCTTCCTGTTAGTAACCATACAGGTTGATTTATACGACAGGCTTGCCCTGAACCTGGAGAGCGACCTCATTTCGATGGTGAGCAAAACAGGCGCCCGAGGCGTATTGATAGACATTTCAGCAGTAAACATCGTGGACTCTTTTATGGGCCGCATCCTGGGCAATATTGCCTCGATGTCGCGCATTATGGATGCCGAAACAGTTGTTGTAGGCATGCAGCCCGCTGTTGCGATTACACTGGTAGAACTGGGCCTGACCTTACAGGGGGTGTACACTGCCCTGAATGTAGAAAAAGGAATGGAGCTTCTTTATAAAAAAGTAGATTTACTCTCCGAACAGGATGATACGATAGAAGAAGACCAGGACCCGCATGATATCACTGACTAAAGACACCATGCAGATTGTGCGGGAGCAGGATGTAGTACCGTTCCGGAACCGGGTACGCGAACTTGCAACCAAAATAGGCATGAGCCTGGTAAACCAGACCAAACTCATTACAGCAGCCAGCGAACTGGTGCGTAACATGCTCAAGTATGCAGATGGTGGTAAAGTTGTTTTAGAAGTTGTCAGCAAAAACGGGCAGGCCGGTATCCGGCTGATGTTTGTGGACGAAGGTGCCGGTATCGAAAACATTCCGCAGGCCATGCAGGACGGTTTTTCAACGGGCCGAAGCCTGGGCCTGGGATTACCGGGCGCCAAACGCCTGGTAAACGAATTCGATATCAAAAGCAAAGTAAACGAGGGTACCACAGTCACGATCATACACTGGAAGAATGGACGGTAAACAGCACCAGCGTTTTCTGCTAACAGATAAGAGCTTTGCCAACATCATAAAACGGGATATTACCCGCCTTGCCGAAAGCGAAGGTTTTTCGCCTGCAGATGTCGGCAAGATCAACATCATTGTTTCGGAAATGGTTTCTAATCTGCTGAAACATACCCCCCAGGGCGGCGAACTGCTGGTAAAACCAATCGAAAATCATGGCCTGGAAATTATCTGCCTCGACAGCGGCCCCGGCATGAGCGATCCTGTCCGGATGCTGCAGGACGGCACTTCTTCGGTAGGAACAGCGGGCGAAGGACTGGGAGCCATTAAAAGACAATCCAACGAGTTTGACCTGTTTAGCTGCCCGGGCTGCGGCACCGTCATACTTTCCAGGGTGTATAAGGCACAGAAGGAGGCTTCGCCGGCCAGGAGCCGTTTCCAGGTGTCCAGCCTGATGGTACCAAAGCCCAACGAGCAGATTTGCGGCGATGGCTTCGGATTAGTGGAAAAAGGAAATGACTGCTACCTGATTGTGCTCGACGGCCTGGGCCACGGCGTAAACGCACATGATGCAAGCCGGCAGGCGGTTGAACTTTTTGAAAAAAGATTTTACAATGATCCTGTTCTGAGCCTGCGCCAGATACACGAAGCCATCCGCCGGACACGTGGAGCCGTGGGTACTATCGTGCACTTAAGCGCCTCCCGGAAAAAAGCCGTTTACTGCGGCGTCGGGAATATTGCGGGCAGAATTTTCATGCTGGACGGGGCTTTTATTTCCAACTCATCCAGCCGCACGGTCATTTCCTATAATGGTATCCTGGGGCACAACATACCGGCTACCTTCAGTGCGCAGCAGGCAGACTGGAACAACGCCAGCTTACTTATTCTACATTCCGACGGCATAAAGTCGAGGTGGGATTTGAGCAGGTACCCTAACCTGCACCGCCACGACACCTCGGTTATAGCCGCTATACTGTACCGGGATTTCAGCCGCCAGACAGACGACATACTGGTAGTAGTGGCCCGTACCGTTGCCTGAGCAGTTCTTCCTGCTTTTTAACGACAGCCGACGGGTTTGCTTTAGGCTATTTTACAACAAGCCTTGAACTTTGTCTCATCCGGATGCCTTATCAAGGTAACGGTCCTGTAAAAAAGAAGCACGGATCAAAAATTTTGTCTGCCCCATGATGTACAGAAGCATACTGAAAATTAATATCAGCAACGAGCTGGATGTAGTACTTGCCTATAAACGGGCAAAGCAACTTTCGGACCGGCTGAACATAGCTATTGCCAGCCAGACAAAATTTTCGACTGCCGTGTCGGAGATATGCCGTAACGTGGTGGAACATGTTGGCAACGGACAGATACATTTCGGGGTAGCAACCGATGCAAACATACCCTATCTCGAAGCCATCATTTCTGACCGTGGCCGGGGCATCGGCAACCTTGATGCGCTACTCCAGCGCAAGCCCGGCAACTCTGTTAAAGGTTCCGGCATTATCAATTCCCGCAAGCTCGTAGATTATTTTGATATAGAAAGTGATTACGAAAAAGGTACCAGGGTAACACTGCGCCAGCGGTTGCCACACAATGCCCCCATCCTTTCCAAAGCCATTGCCGAAGCCTGGATACAGGATTTTGACCAGGAAATTATCTCGCCCTACGCCGAAATAAAACGCCAGAACATGCAGCTGCTGGAGCTGCTGGAGCACTTGCGCGAGCGAAACGAGGTAACGCAGCTACAGCTGCAGGAAATCAGGAACCTGAATGGCAGGCTGCAGCAGTCGAACCAGGATATAAAGGAGCTGCTGGAGGAGCGCGAAAGACAGAACATCCTGCTGCAGAAAATCAACGACGACCTGAATGCCTTTGCCCACACCGTGTCGCACGACCTGCGGGCGCCGCTGCAGAACATCAATGGCCTTTCCAGTGCGCTCGAAGATTGTGTGAACGCCAACAAGCTCGCCGAAGCAAAAGAGCTTTTCCCGATGCTGAACAACCAGGCCGCCCGCATGGATAACTTTATCACCAGTATCCTGGCCTACTCGCTGGCAGACCGGAAGCACATCCAGAAAGAAAATGTACCTGTATACCAGCTGGTGCAGGAGGTGCTTGAACTGCTCGGAATAGCAAACTCATTAGTGGTGAAGGCCTCCCCGGAGCTGCCCGTGCTCGAAACAGAAAAAATTCTGCTACACCAGGTGTTCAGCAACCTGCTCAGCAATGCCATCAAATACCACGATATGCAGGTAGAGCCGGTAGTGGAAATCTGCTGTAGCCGGCAGGGCCGTGAGCTGCAGTTCTCTGTTGTGGATAACGGTCCGGGTATTGAGTCGGTATATCACCAGCAGATTTTTGAAATTTACAACACTATCGGAAAAAACGAAGGAAACAGTACCGGAATCGGCCTTTCTATTGTGAAGAAGATCGTAAACGGCAAAGGCGGCGACATTTGGGTAGAGTCGGCGGGGAGAGGATCGCGGTTTGTGTTTACCTGGCCGGCTGAGGAGCTGGTGCTGCGGCAGCCTTAAGCAGTTACTACCAGATCTCCTTCAGCCCAACCATTATTCGGTTACTTTTGCTTCTGCGAGAAAAACTCCTGCAGCACCTCCTGTATATCATGACGGGTAAGGGCTTTGGAGTAGTGTTTTTTTACCTTCTTGTACTGTTTTAGTCGTTCCAGGTCGTAAAAGCTGGCAGAAGAAGTCAGCATCATAATAATAACATGATCGCTGGAGTCGAGGCCCCTGCGCTGGTATTCTTCCAGAAACGAAAAGCCATCCATCACCGGCATCTTAATATCCAGGAAAATCAGGTCAGGGCATTTGTCGCCGGGCTTGCTGTCCGGTCCGCAAGTGCGGCTCAGGTATTCTATGGCTTCTTTTCCGTTTTTCAGTACTAGCACCTCCCTGGCCACCTTCATCTCATTAAGAAGTCGCTTGTTCAGAAAGTTTGTAGTATCATCGTCATCTACCAGTAACACCTGATCAAGTATAGGCAAGGATGTTGTCATTAAAAATGGGTTATTTATTTAACGCTTCCCATGTGCCGGGTGGCAAATGAGTATAAACTAAATTTTCTCTTCTTTGGCAAATTCCAGCTTTCCGATAAATATAATCTTACTGTATCGGAGCATCATTTCCAGCAGCAGCCTCTTGTGTTAATTTTTCGGATAAAGATAATAAACTTTTCATAAAGAATTTATATCCGCTGCTTCTTCAAAAAAAGAATACGCACCAGGTGCTTTCTTCTGTTTGCACAACAAAACAAACGGACAGAACATTCACTTTTTTAATTTAACTCACCAGGCGCTGGCAATCTGTGTTTTAACAACATACCGGACAAAAAAACAGCTCAGCACCTGCCACCATTCCTGCTGCTGCCTGCGAAAAGGCTGCTGCACCTGCCACCATTCCCGCTGCTCCTGTTTTAAAATTTTCGAATACCAATTTTACAAGACCTTCACTTTTTAAATGGACTGGCTACCGCAGCCAACAACATGACAGTGTTAAATTGATGGAATTGAGTAAATCCTTTTCTGCCTTTTCAGAGTATTTAGAGGTAGTACTGAATGCCGGTTTAGGTAAAATCGATCGACAATAAAATAAACTGTATGGATACTTATAATCTGAAACCAGAACACATGCGTGCTCCGGCTCATCTCACCAAGAAAGAGGTTCAGGCAAGTTTAGAAGAACTTGATGCTAAAATTAAGGTGCTGCGCGGACGTATAAATGCAACGACAGCCGACTCCAAAAATACCTACCACGAGCATATTGCGGCACTGGAAGCAAAGCGCGAACTGATTGCACAAAAGCTCTATCATACAGAAGATCATCACAGTAAATGGGACGATCTGAAAAAAGGAATAGAGAACCTGAAAACGGATATAGAAAAGATGTTCAAATAGGGAGTTTGGGAGTTTAGGAGTTTGGGAGTTTAGGAGTTTGGGAGTTTAGGAGTTTAGGAGTTAGAGAGTTTAAGAGGTAGAAAAGTAGAGATTTTGTAGGGGTTGAAGATTTTCAACCCTTTACAGGGCGTTAAAAACCTTTCTGCTCCAGCCTCTATTGCTTCTGCTGTTTGTCTGAACCGCTGATGGTAGTGATGGAAGGATGGGTGTGATTTTATTTTTGTCTGAATCAGAATTTAAAGAATTTTAGGATTTTCAGGATTAGGTTTGTCTGTGGTTCGTGCAGGAGACGCAGGCACCGCGTCTCTACAGATCATAATACCCAACGCTCTAACTTTATGCGCTGCTGTTAAAGGGTTGAAAAAAAGGGTTGAAGATTTTCAACCCCTACAAAATTTCTACCTTTCTACCTCCCAAACTTTCTACCTCTCTACCTCTTAAACTCTCTAACTCCTAAACTCCTAAACTCCCAAACTCCCAAACTCTCTTATCCTGCCGGCTCTCTAAAGCCTACCCAGGTAAAACGTTTCACTACAAACTCCGGGTTGGTGAAGGAGGCATTGCCGGCCGGGTTGCCACCTGTTACATGGTAATCGGAAAAGCTGGCATTCTGGTTCACGTAGATGCCGCCTGTCAGGTTAAAACTGACGGGGGTACCAGTCATTCCCATCTCATCTTTAATCCTTTCTTTTACCGCAGGGTCTGTGGTGTAGGCCGCACAGGAAATGGCGCCGTACGTGACAGCCATTTCAGCCGCCAGCTCAACCGACTGGGCTGTATCTTTTGTTTTTATAACAAGAATGATGGGACCGAACAGTTCTTTGCTGTAAGCTGCTTTATCAGCGGCATCCACTTCGTAAATCACGGGACTGCAGGTGCGGGCATTGGCAAACAGCGGATTTGTGAAGTCGCAGGAGCTGAGGATCGTTCTTCCGGAAACACCTGCTTTTACCCGCTCCACCGTGGCCGGGTTCTGAATGGCGCCCAGTACATGCGGTGCCGCTTTCGGGTTGTTCACCAAACTGCTGACTGCATCGGCCAGTTTCTGCACCACCACCTCGTACGGCACCAGTTCCTCACCGGCTTTAACACCGGGCGCCGGAATAAAAAAGTTCTGCGGCGCCGTACACATCTGCCCCGAATACAAACTCACCGAGAAAGCCAGGTTCTGCACCACCTTGTCCAGGTCCTCCACCGAATCGAGGATAACGGAGTTCACCCCGGTTTTTTCAGTAAACACAATTTTGCCCGGCAGGCGCTCGATATAGTTGCCAAACTCGGTGCTACCGGTATAGTCGATTAGTTTAACCTTGCGGTGCTCTGCCAGCTCTTTGGTGATCAGATGGTCGTCGGCATCTACGGCCAGCTGGCAAACGGCAGGATTGTAGCCGTTTTCAGCCAGCACCTTCTGCACTTCGGCTATTACGATGGCGATGGGCAGCACAGCTTTCGGATGGGGTTTCACAATAACAGGGTTTCCGGTAACGAGGCTCGCATACATGCCCGGCACCGTATTCCAGGTAGGAAACGTGGAGCAGCCAATCACCAGCGAGATCCCTTTGGGCACTGCCATCCAGCTTTTATGCAGCCTGACACTGTATTTCCCCATCTGCTTCTCCCACTCCGCAGAGCCCGGGAAACGTGTCAGCTCCTCGTAGCCGGCGGCAACCGCTTCCAGCGCCCGGTCTGCCGCATGGGGCCCCGAAGCCTGGAACGACATCATAAACGCCTGACCGGTGGTGTGCATGGTGGCATAGGCAATCTCGAAAAACCGGGACCTTACCCGTTCCAGCGACTCTACCAGCAAGGCAGCCCGGTCGGCAGGCTTTACCTTCCGCCACTCCTGAAACGCCTCTTCCGACCGCGCAATCAGCGTGTTTACCGGAAAGTAAGGATATTGTATCCCGAGTGGCTGCTGCTCATAAGGCGATTCCTCCTGCCCCACCCACTGCTCCGGGTCTTGCTGCTGCAGTTCTTCAAACTTATGGTTCAGGTAAGAGGTATATTTTCCGCGGCCTTCCTTATCAGCATTTTCCCCGTAAATTTCCGGGGAAGGATTTTCAGGAAACCAGGCAAAAAAAGTTCGCTCGTGCAGCGCCTGTACCGCTTTATCAAGTGTTTGCTGATGCTTATCTACCAGTTCCGGAGCCATAGTATTAACAGTTTTTCAGGTGAGGAAAACATTCTGACGACAGGGGAATATACGAAATTTACGCTAATGAATGTTAGCGTAAAACAGATTTATTCTGCCTTTTGTTTTACCTCATTTGCACTGTAGCTGCAGCAGCTAAGCCCCTTTCCCCTCCGGGTTTGTTCTGCTGTACCAGCCACCACAGCCGCTGCTCCTGCAAACAAAAGCTGCAGGAACAAAAAGCGGAACGCCTTATGCCCCAGCCGGATATTTCTAAGACAGCTTCCCTTCCAGTTCCTCCACCTCCAACATCAGCTTTTCCCATTCCTGGTTTGCTTTGTCGAGCTCTTTTTTGGCTGCTTCAAATTTAAGGGAGGTTTCCTGCAGCAGGTTAACGTTGGAATACACTTTCGGGTCGGACAGCTGCGCCTCGTACTCGGCCAGTTCTACTTCCAGTTTCTGCACCTGTTTTTCCACCTGGCTTAGCTGCTTGTTTGCCTGCTTGAGCTGGTTGTTCAGCGCGTTGTACTCACCGTTATCGCGCTGCGGCTTTGGCTCTTCTTTTTTGGGAGCCGGCGCACTGGCGGCTTCTTTCTTCGCCTCCTTCTCCCGCTTGTCCTGCCAGTTTTCGTACTCGTGGTAGGTGCCGGGGTATTCTTTCAGCTGAAAATCTTCGATGTACCAGATTTTGGTGGCCACATTCTCCACAAAGTAGCGGTCGTGGGAAATACAGATAAAAGTACCTTCGTACTGCTCCAGTGCCTGAATAAGGATGTTCACCGACTGCATGTCGAGGTGGTTGGTAGGTTCGTCGAGCATCAGGAAGTTGGCTTCGGAGATCAGCGTTTTGGCCAGCGCCACCCGCGACTTCTCCCCTCCCGACAGCACCTTGATTTTCTTGAACACATCGTCGCCGGTAAACAGGAAGGAGCCCAGGATCGTACGCAGCTCTACCTCCGATTTCCCGGAACCGGACTGCTGCAGTTCCTGCAGGATCTCATTCTCCACGTTCAGCGACTCGAGCTGGTGCTGCGCGTAAAACGACATGATCACGTTATGCCCCAGCTCCCGCTTTCCTTTAATAGGCTCGGTGCCGGCAATAATGCGCAGCAGCGTAGATTTACCTTTGCCGTTGGCGCCAATCAGGGCAATTTTATCGCCGCGCTCCACGTGCACGTGCGTATCCCGGAAAATGATTTTATCGCCGTAACTTTTGCTCATGTGCTCCAGCCGCAAAATGTGGCGACCGGGCTGCGTTTTGAAATTAAAGCTGAAATTCACCTTGGCGGCATCGGGAGCAACCTCTTCGATGCGCTCCATGCGGTCGAGCTGCTTCATGCGGCTCTGGGCCTGCTTGGCCTTGGTGGCTTTGGCTTTAAAGCGTTCGATAAAGCGCTCCGCCTGCCGGATCTGGGCCTGCTGGTTCTCGTAAGCGCCTTTCTGGATTTCGTTGCGCAGCGCCTTTTCTTCTACATAAAAGCTGTAGTTGCCCGGGTACACGTTCAGTTTGCTGTTGCTTACCTCCACGGTAATGTTGGTGGTCCGGTCGAGGAACTCGCGGTCGTGCGATACGATGACCACGGCTCCTTCGAACTTCTCGAGGTAGTTCTCGAGCCATTTAATGGAGGGCAGGTCGAGGTGGTTGGTCGGCTCGTCGAGCAGCAGCAATGATGGCTGCTGCAGCAGAATTTTTGCCAGCATCACGCGCATGCGCCAGCCACCCGAAAACGACTCGAGCGGTTGTTGCAGCTCTTCGGTCGTAAATCCGAGCCCTTCCAGGATAGCCTCAGCGTTTGCCTGCATGCTATAGCCGCCCAGGGTTTCGAAACGCTCCTGCAGGTTGGCCAGTTTATCTACCAGGTTGTCGTGGAAGTTGTTTTCGAACTCCACCAGCACCTTGTCAATCTCCTTCTGCAGGCTCAGAGCTTCCTCAAAGGCCTGCATGGCCACCGACAAAATACTTTCGTGCGTCTGGTAACTGAGCAGGTCCTGGTTCAGGAAACCGATGGTGGTTTCTTTGCTCATCTGGATGCTGCCACCGTCGGGCTTGTACTCGCCCACAATAATGCGCAGCAGCGTGGATTTGCCGGTTCCGTTCAGGCCGATCAGGCCAATTTTATCTTTTGGTTTTATATGCAGGTTGGCATCCTCGTACATGGGGCGGCTGCCAAAATGGAAACTCAGGTTATTGATAGAAATCATGTGCTCGGTAAAGATGTTACACAAAGGTACTTAATTTTAAAATTAAGATGCAGCTGTTATCCTGGCGATACAGGAACCGGTCTGCATTTAGCTCAGCGGTGTACCTATTGCTCCTTCAGTAACAGCCCTGTTGTGTTGTTTAGTTTCTGCAAAAAGAGATCAATGCGTGTGGCCGTATTCCAGCCTGACTTTTACAAATAATTGTGCATTGCCTGAAAGTCATTAATTTTGTGACAGATATTCCTGCTGCGCTGGAACGGGAGCGGCAGGTAAACTACAGTAGCAGGCAATACTTTCCGGAGGAGCAAACGATTAAAAAAGCTGGCTTTGGCAGAAGATTGAGCCATTAAAACCAAAATTACGTTTATAAAAATATGCCCGGTTTCATTTCAGTACATATCACATCAATCGCCATAAAATCAGCATAAGCACATGATTGCAATTACGTCGATACTGGATAGCAAACATTCGCAGTATGTAAATGATTTAACAGCGCTTCTGGAACAGAATTTTGGTCTGAAGGGTGTGATGCTTACGCCTTACCCGCACCTGACGCTGCTCACGGCCGAAGTACCGGATATAGACGAGCTGAAAGAGTACCTGGAAACGGTATGCCTTGAAACGCCAAGTTTTTCGGTGCGTACGACCGGCCTGGGTATTTTTCCGGGTGAGTCGCCTGTGGTGTATGTGCCGGTGCTTCGCACTAATGTGCTGAACCAGCTGCACACCAAGCTGCACCGCGATGTATCCGAAATGAGCAGCGAGATGGGTGTGTATTACAACCCGAACATGTGGCTGCCGCATATTTCCCTTGCCCTCGGCGACATGACACAGGAACTGCTTGGCCCCGTGCTCACTTTTTTAAGCCAGTATCAGTTTACCTGGGAAATGGTGCTGGACAACCTAACCATCATGCGAAAATCCGGCGACTATTTCCTGAAGGAAGAGGAATTCTGGTTCAGGAAACGCGAATTGATCAGCTAAAATCTGCAGTTGCCCCGGCAAAAACCTTCTCCAACACCTATCATCCTAATTGTTTCCCTTTCTTAGCAGCAGTGGCTGTGGTGGCAGGTGCAGCCAATAAAAAAAAGGGCTCTGGCCGGTTTTTCCAGCCAGAGCCCTTCCGTATTACAATACCAGATGCAAAAAGTAAAGGATCCTCTTCCATTTATAGCAAGCATTTCTGCAGCTTTCCCACAAGATCCTTAACAGGATGACAAAATGGGGAAAGGCTACAATGGAAGCAAAAAACCTTATTTTGCATGAGTAGCCTTACATATCCAGCACAATGGCAAAAATAAGCGGCGCCACAATGGTCGCATCCGATTCGATCACAAACTTAGGCGTTTCTTTGCCCAGTTTGCCCCAGGTTATTTTCTCGTTTGGCACAGCGCCTGAGTAAGAGCCGTAGCTGGTGGTGGAGTCGGAAATCTGTGCAAAATACCCCCAAAGCGGCACATTGGTGCGCTGCAGGTCCTGGTGCAGCATCGGCACCACGCAAATCGGGAAGTCGCCTGCTATACCGCCGCCAATCTGGAAGAAACCGATCGTCGATTCGTCTGTTGCCGTATTGGTATAGAAATCGGCCAGCTCTATCATGTACTGGATGCCGGTTTTAACGGTATGCACATTTTTGATGTCGCCGCTGATCACGTGCCCGGAGTAGATGTTACCCAGCGTAGAATCTTCCCAGCCCGGCACGAAAATAGGCAGGTTCTTTTTGGCTGCTTCCAGCATCCAGCTGTTTTTCGGGTCAATCTGGTAGTACTGTTCTAACTCGCCTGACAGCAGGATCTGGTAAAAGAACTCGTGCGGAAAGTAAGACTCGCCCGCTTTGTCGGCTTTCTCCCAGAACTTCAGGACCGAGTGCTCCAGGCGACGCATGGCTTCTTCTTCCGGAATGCAGGTATCGGTTACGCGGTTCATGTGGCGGCTCAGCAAAGCCTCCTCGTCGGCAGCCGACAGTTCCCGGTAATGCGGCACCCTCTCGTAAAAATCGTGGGCCACCAGGTTGAAGATGTCTTCTTCGAGGTTCGCGCCGGTACAGGAGATGGCGTGCACTTTGTCCTGCCGGATCATTTCGGCCAGGATAGTGCCCAGTTCTGCCGTAGACATGGCGCCTGCCAGCGTGATGAGCATTTTTCCACCATTGTTCAGGTGGGTTTTGTAACCTTCGGCAGCATCTATCAGGGCTGCAGCATTGAAGTGCTTGTAGTGGGTCTTCAGGAAATTTGTAACGTTCATAGTCTGTAGCTTAAAGCTTTTCCTGCTGCGCAGGCCAGCTTGCGTCCGCAAGTTATTTACAATTTGGTTTTAATTAACAGTTATTCGTTTTTTAAGTCAGAAAGTTTACGCCCAACGGTATTCCACCGGTTTCAGCCCCCTATGTTAGGCAGTAGGCTTTTCGATGATGAGGTTATGGTTGGTGTAAATACAGATATCGGCGGCAATGTCCAGGCTTTCGCGCACCATTTCTTCTGCCGACAAATGCGGGGCATGTTTTTTCAGTGCCAGCGCTGCCGCGTGCGCATACATACTACCTGACCCAATGGCAGCAATCTGATTATCGGGCTCCAGCACATCGCCTGTTCCGGAAATGATCAGCAGCTCGTTTTTGTTGGCTACCACCATCATGGCTTCGAGTTTGCGGAGGTACTGGTCGCGGCGCCAGTCTTTGGCCAGCTCGATGGCGGCACGTTTCATGTTGCTCTGGTAGGCATTCAGCTTTTCTTCGAAGCGCTCCAGCAATGTAAAGGCATCGGCCGTAGAACCGGCAAATCCTGTTACGATCTTACCATCCAGCAGCTTACGTATTTTTTTTACATTACTTTTGGCAATGTGCTTGTCCATGGTAGCCTGTCCGTCGGCTCCCAGTGCCACTTCGCCATTATGGTAGACACCCAGTACGGTAGTCGATCTTATTTTGGTCATGTTGTTTATGGTTCGGTTAGTGTATCGGGTAGAACAGCAACTTAAAAGCGCCTCCCCCCTTCTTTGTTTCTAAAGCTACGTCATCTTCAAACAAAAAGCCAAAGAAAAAGGATGCGCCATATTGTCTGTGTCAGCTTTTGCTTTACTTTCCTGAAGTTTTTAAGTTACATGGCAGCTTTGGGAAAGCGCAACCGGTTTGAGACGGTATTCTATTCCGTTCAGTCGTACTTATAAAACAAATGTTAATTTTTTTTCAGGGCGAGGCAACCGTTTCGGAAATTCCTCCGTGATGGGGACGCAAAGAAGGTAAATGAGTGAGTGAAACTGTAAGCAAAGAGGTAGACCTGCTGCTTCAGGGTTGCTTAAAAAGCGACCGCGAAGCACAAAGAAAGCTGTATAAGCTTTTCTACGGCTATGCCATGAGCATCAGTTTACGCTACTCAAAAGATACCGAAGAAGCCCGGGAGGTGCTGAACGACGGTTTCCTGAAGGTTTTTACAAAGCTGGAGCAATATGATCGTCAGAAGCCATTTAAATTATGGCTGCGGCGCATCCTGATCAATACGGCGTTAGATAATTACCGGCACAACCTGAAACATTATCATTTGTCGGATATAACCGCAGCCGAACCGGAAGCTGACACAGGCGATGTGTTGCAGCAACTCAACTACGAGCATCTGCTTGGCCTGGTGCAGGCATTATCGCCGGCCTACCGGGCTGTATTCAACCTTTATGCCATTGACGGTTATACGCACGAAGAAATAGCTGAAACACTGGGTATATCGGTTGGAACCTCAAAGTCGAACCTGGCTAAAGCAAGGGCTAATTTAAGAGACAAATTAACAAAGAGCAGGATAGATGAGTACAAACAACATATCTGACGAAGAACTCGACAACCTGTTCAGGAAGAGTGCTGAAAGCTACGATCCGCCCTACGATCCGGAAGCATGGAAAGCTATGGAACAAAAACTGGATAGTGTAGACGGGAAGCATTCGTGGTGGCACAAACTTTTCTACCCGCTGCTGTTGCTTCTGGGTATTTATTCCATCGTAGCTGTCGTAAAACTGGCGCAACAAACTGAAATGAAAACAAAGGCTGTATCAGAAAACAGGATTCCGGAAAGCAGGCAGCAGGTTAGCAACACCCCTGGAATTATTCCGCAGCAACCTTTACAGGAGAGGCCGAAAGTTCCTGTTGAAGTACATACGATTAAAAAAACTGCTGCTAGTAACCCTGTTACCGGTCAGAGCACTGCCGGTGCAAGCAAACCCCATAAGGTAAGCGCAGCAAAGCGACAGATCTTCCAGGACAAAATTCTACTTGTTACTGGCCGGGAAAAGCAGGATAAAAAGAGAGCGGATGCCGAACCAGTTGCAGAGGCTGCACAAGATACTGGTAATTCAATGGTCAACAGCCCTGTTTTGGGGAATAAGGTTCAGGACAGCATAGCGGTAAGTAAGTTTGATGACGGTGCAAGGTCTGCCCTGTTACCTTCTGCAGCCACACAGGCAACACCGGACACTGCGCAGGCAGCAGCACCTGTAGCGGAACAAAGCGTGGAAGCAGACAGCAGCAGCCTGAACAGCAAAACAAACCGCAGAAGTCCTTTTTTAAGCAGTTTGCAGGTGGCCCTGCTTGTCGCGCCCGATTTTACAACCGTAAAGCTCCGGAACCCGGAGGCGATCAGTGCGAATGCCGGTATTGCTGTAGGCGTTCCTGTCACGAACAGGATCAGCATCCTGACTGGTGTGGTGTGGGCAAACAAAGTATACGGCGCCCGACCGGAAGATTACACGCCGTCTGACGACTACTGGAGCGGCAGGAAATTACCCACCTCGATAGATGGCGTCTGCAAAGTACTGGACATACCCCTGAATGTCAGCTACCGGGTACTGGAATGGGGTAAAAACAGCTTTGCCGTACAGGCAGGCCTTTCGAGTTACATTATGCTAAATGAAAAATACACTTATAATTATGACTACAGTTATGGATCCTACAAAAAAACAGTAGAAATAGCGAACCAGAACAAGCATTGGTTTGGCGTGCAGAACCTGTCCGTGAGTTATAGCCGAAAGCTGTCTCCTGTGTTCTCTGTTGGCGTGGAGCCCTTTGTAAAGATACCCCTTACAGGTATTGGCGCCGGGCATATCAAGCTAACCAGTGCAGGCATTTTTTTAACGGCAGGGTATACCGTCTCACGGAAGAAATAACGAGGTCCGGGCAAACCTCCGAAGCCTGATATAACACAGCATGAACTGTGTTACACCTAGCGCTTATGCCCATTTTTTTACCATTATATTCCAATATTTAAACTAAAAAACTATGAAAAATTTCAGAAATTACTGGCTACTAGCCAGTGTGCTGCTCAGCTTTATGATCGTGGTCAGCAGTTGCGATGACGACGATGACGATAATCCCACAAACGAGGTTAAATTCAACAACCTGGCCTTAACCGGAGCAGCCGAAGTTCAGACACCTGCCGTTATGACGAACGGTTCGGGTACAGCAAACATTACCTACAACAAGGACACCAACATTATCAGTTACAACATAACCTGGACCCTCGGAAATGCTTCTGACAAGACGGTTGGCATGCACTTCCACGGCCCCGCCACCCGCACGCAAAACGCCTCCGTTGTCATCCCAATAACCCTTCCCAACGACAACTCGTCCGGCACTGTCTCCGGCCAGACCCGTGCGTTAACCCAGGCAGAGGAAGACCAGTTGCTGAGCGGTATGTGGTATTTAAACATCCACAGCTCAACCTATACGGGCGGGGAACTCAGGGTGCAGGTCGAGTAACAGGCGTTGTTGCCGGAGTTGCTGTGCAGCATTAAATCCTGCACAGGAGCTCCGGCCTCTGCCTGTATAAAAAATGAAAGTAAAGCGTAGCTGGCATTATCCGAACTATTGTTTAAACAAGTTATTAATGCATTCATTTTACACGCACGTGCAGCAACAATTAAGATTTTTAGCCAGTATAATAAAAAAACAAGTAAACATACTGGCTATCAATGTACTAAAAACAATAAACAAGATTAGACCAGGCTACTCCTTACCGTAATACGCACCCGAACCCAGTATACCGGCAAGTAAATAATCACCCTTATACTTTTTGAAACTACGCATGCCAGGAGGCTTCTGTGATAGCAGATCCATCCTGCTTATAACTGATATTCATAGTGTAATAAATCATTTAACCCCCAGCATCATGAAAAAAAATGTACTAGTGCTACTGATAGCTTTCATGACAGGCTTTCAGTTCGCTGCCACAGCAGTAGATCACACAATACAGGTGGCCGATTTTCAGTATAACCCCAGCACGCTCAACATTAATGTCGGAGACCGGGTAATCTGGCAATGGCAGTCCGGCGACCATCCTACCCAGTCAGACAGTAGTCCTGCGGCTTGGGCTACCTTTCCGATCAATACAGAAAGCCGTACTTTTACGCATACGTTTACAGCAGCAGGCACCTACCCCTATCATTGCCAGTTACATGGGACCCCGACTTCCGGTATGCGCGGTACTATTACCGTTTCATCCGTAACCGGCATCAAGCAGGAAAAGGGCATGGCAGCTGTTATGGAAGTTTACCCGAACCCGGCCCGCGAAAATGTAATGGTGAAACTGGATGTATTCAGCTCCAAAACATATACCTTAACCCTGACTAACATGATCGGCCAGACCGTTTCCGTGGTAACTGATACTGATTTTCCGGCAGGTTCGGAAGAGGCGGTGGTGCTGGATGTGAAGAGCCTGCCTTCCGGTATCTATTTCCTCCGGCTGCTGGCTAACGACAAGATTATGGACACCCGTCGGTTGATCCTGAAAAAATAAGCAGGTGCCGGCTTTCAGCAGCAAGGTGCTTACAGTAACAGTTAGGTCTTTGTGATTTGTTTTCCTGAAAAAAGAAGCGGCTACCCGGTTATCCGGACAGCCGCTTCAAAAGTCGGAGTGGCGGGATTCGAACCCACGACCTCCAGCACCCCATGCTGGCGCGATACCAGGCTACGCTACACCCCGAACAGAAAAGGAAAGCCCTGCATTGCTACAAGGCTTTTCAAGTTTCTGTGCACCCGAGAGGATTCGAACCCCTAACCCTCGGAGCCGAAATCCGATATTCTATCCAGTTGAACTACGGGTGCCTGAACGTGCACAAAAATAGAAACTATGCTGATAAAAGTAAACATCTGGCAAAAAAAATATCAACTATTTCTACCAGCAGCAACACCCTTTCGCATCTGCCGCACCCTTACCGGCAAATTCGGTTTTACCAGCAAATGTTTGTTAAACAGAAACAAGACTGAGATACAGCAGCTTACCAGCTCAACTTATCTTAAAAACCAGGATCATGAAAAAAGCAGACACCACCGTAAGCAGCAAAAAAATATTCCGGAAACAAAAACCGCAAGCCAGGTTACAACCAGAAATCTTCGGTAAAAGCACGCTGATACCAGTGGCGCTCTCCTGCCTGGTGCTCTTCCTGCAGGGCTGCTACTATAATGTAGAAGAAGAACTGTACCCCAGCAACGCCTGCACCACAGCTGCCGTTACGTTTTCGTCCACCATCCGGCCCATCCTGGCACGAAACTGCACCAGCTGCCACAGCGGCCCCTCCCCTGAAGCCGGTCTTGACCTGTCTGCCTACGCAGGTGCTGCTGCTGTAGCCAACAACGGAAAACTGCTCGGGGTAATTACGCACGCGTCCGGTTTCCCGCCCATGCCACAAGATGCCTCCAAACTGCCCGAATGTCAGATCAGCCAGATAAGAGCCTGGGTAGAAGCAGGAGCGCCCAATAATTAAATCTCATGAAGAAAATACTACTCACTATCGCGCTCATAGGTATCCTGGTGGCAGGTGTTGTCGGTTACCTGCTTTATAACAAGCCGCACCGCGACATCGGGAAGGCCTCTTCTGACTTTGTGGTGGATGCCTCCACACTTTTCCGTGAGTTTGAAGAAGATGAAGCAGCAGCCAATACCAAATACCTCGACAAAGTAATTAAAGTGCGGGGCAATGTAAAATCTGCCCACACCGATGCAGAAGGCAATATGATGCTGACCCTTGAAGCCGGAGATGAAATGTTTGGCGTAACCTGCACCATACCCGAAAAAAATTTAGCCAATGCAGCAACCATCAGGGAAGGACAACACCTAACGGTGAAGGGGGTGTGCACCGGTAAGCTGATGGATGTCGTGCTCATCCGGTGTGTGCCGGAAGACTAAACAAGATGTACATCATTCTAATTCAGAAACAATGAAAAAGATAATTATAAGCGTGTTACTGCTGCTGGTAGTGGTGGTAGCCCATGGGCAGGGAAAGTTCTATACAAAATCAGGTAAAATTTCTTTTTACTCTTCGGCCCCGCTCGAAGATATTGAAGCGCATAATAAAACGGCCACCAGCGTCATCGACACCGAAACCGGCAGGATGGAATTTGCCGTTCTGATGAAAGCCTTCCAGTTCCGGAAAGCCTTAATGGAACAGCATTTCAACGAACGGTTTGTAGAATCGCACAAATACCCCAAAGCCACCTTCACCGGCAACATCACCAACACAAGTGATGTCGATTTTACAAAAGACGGCACCTACCAGGTGAATGTGAAAGGCAACCTGACCATACACGGGGTAACGAAGGCCATCGAGGCGCCCGGCACCATTACGGTTAAAAACGGGGTGATCAGCGGCACCTCCAGCTTTATGGTAGCGCCCGAAGATTACGACATTGTCATTCCTGCCGTGGTGCGGAACAACATTGCAAAACAGGTGAAGGTAACAATTGATATGGTGTATGAGCCGCTGAGAAGCTGAGACCGGCACGATAGTTTAGCAGGCAGAGAAGCTACCACGAAAAGTATTCTATCATTGATGTTACGCATAAAATACCATTGCAGAAAAAGTCCCCCTTGAAGCTAATTTTGTAGGGAAAAATCCTGCTTCAAGTTTCTAACTTGGAGCTTTTTATCATGAAAGCTTTCAGCTTTCGTGGCTGAACCTACCTGATTTCATGCCCTCGCAGGTTGAAAACTTGCTGGAATGATAGCTCCAAGTTGGAAACCTGAAGCAGTTTTTTCTCTTTTTTAGGAGCAAAGGCAATGGTCGCAGCTGCAGACAATTTTTCCTACAAGATTAGCTTTGAAGCCGCAGGTCCCGGACTTGTTCGGGAGTGGACAAAACACCACGCTTTCATTATTCCTATCATGAAAATTCAAGCAAACATGAAAAACATCAGGCTGCACCTACTCCTCTTCTGCCTGCTTTGCTCCGCCCCCACCTGCTTTGCGCAGGATGAAGAGAGCCTGCTCTCGCTGGTGGAAGAGAAACCAGTTACCGACTATGCCAGCGGCAGCTTTTACACCACCCGTGTCATAAACGGGCACTCACTGGAAAATACGCCGGGCGGTGTACTCGACGTTAAAATTTCGCACCGGTTTGGTATGCTGAACAGCGGCGCCTACAACTTTTTCGGGTTGGACCAGGCCAGTGTGCGTATCGGGCTCGATTATGGCTTAACGGACCGGATCATGGTAGGTGTCGGGCGAAGCTCCCACAACAAAGTGTACGACACGTTTGTAAAGGTGAAGCTGCTGCGCCAAAGTACAGGTGTGCGGGAAATGCCGGTGTCGGTTGCGTTTTTGTCTGGAGTTTACCTGAAAACGATCAACTGGCAGCAACCTGAACGCGACAACCTTTTCAGTTCGAGGCTGGCGTACGTGCACCAGCTGCTCGTTGGCCGGAAGTTCAGCGAAAAAACAACCTTACAGCTCATGCCGACCCTGGTGCACCGCAACCTGATCCTGCTGAAAGAGGAAAACAACGATGTTTTTCTGCTGGGGGTGGCTGCACGCCAGAAACTCACCAGCATGATCTCGCTCAATGCTGAATATTACCACGCCTTCCCGGGCCAGCTGCGCGACGAGTTTTACAATTCCCTCGCCCTGGGCTTCGACATTCAAACCGGCGGACACGTTTTTCAGCTGCACTTCACCAACTCCACATCAATGAACGAACCCGGCTTTTTAACCGAAACCGTAGGCAGTTGGGGACGTGGCGACATCCACTTCGGCTTCAACATCTCGCGTGTCTTCACCCTCCGGGCGCCGAAGGAATAGCAAAGATTGCTTGCTCCCACGTTCGGAAAAAGCAGAGCAGCAGAGGCTGTGGTGGCAGGTGCAGCAGACTTTTCTCGTGTCAGAAATCACTTTTTAGCAGTAAATGTTCTGCTGCTCCCGCCACCATAGCCTCTGCTCTACGTGCGGTTAACAATATGCTCTATAAAAAAAGAGGCTGCCAAAACTGACAGCCTCTTCTATTCTTATGGTTTAAAGTCGGTTACGCGCCAACTTCAGCTAATACTAGCTTTACTTTCTCGGCAGCTTCTTTCAAAGCAACGGCAGAGTAAACTTTCAGGCCGGACTCATCAATAATGCGGGCACCTTCTTCTGCGTTAGTACCTTGCAGACGAACGATGATCGGCACACGGATGTCGCCGATGTTTTTATAAGCTTCTACTACCCCGTTGGCAACACGGTCGCAACGAACGATACCACCGAAGATGTTGATCAGGATCGCTTTTACGTTCGGGTCTTTCAGGATAATACGGAAACCGGCTTCTACTGTCTGTGCATTGGCGCCACCACCTACGTCGAGGAAGTTGGCAGGCTCACCGCCGGAAAGCTTTATGATGTCCATGGTAGCCATGGCCAGACCGGCACCGTTTACCATACAACCTACGTTGCCATCCAGCTTCACGTAGTTCAGGTTGTGCTCACCGGCTTCTACTTCCAACGGATCTTCTTCCGAAATATCGCGCAGGGCAGCCAGGTTTTTATGACGGTACAGCGCGTTGTCGTCCAGGTTTACTTTCGCGTCAACGGCCAGGATCTTGTTGTCGGAAGTTTTAAGAACCGGGTTGATTTCGAACATGGAAGAGTCGGTATCCAGGTAGGCTTTGTACAGGTTGGTTACGAATTTCACCATCTCCTTGAAAGCCTCGCCCTGCAAACCAAATGCAAACGCGATTTTACGCGCCTGGAATCCTTGCAGACCAACAGCAGGGTCAATCCACTCTTTAATGATTTTTTCCGGCGACTTTTCTGCAACTTCCTCTATATCCATACCACCCTCGGTAGAGGCCATGATCACGTTCTGGCCTTTGGCACGGTCCAGCAGTATACTCAGGTAATACTCTTTTGTTTCGGATTCGCCGGGATAGTACACATCCTGCGCTACCAGCACTTTCTGTACCAGCTTGCCTTCAGGACCGGTCTGGTGCGTTACCAGTGTCATGCCCAGGATCTGGTCAGCCAGCTCTTTTACCTGCTCCAGGTTTTTGGCCAGTTTCACACCGCCGCCTTTACCGCGACCGCCCGCATGTATCTGTGCTTTGATTACGTGCCAGCCGGTGCCGGTTTCTTCGGTCAGTCTTTTGGCAGCTGCAACCGCTTCTTCTGGTGTTTCCGCCACGATGCCTTCCTGTATGCGAACGCCGTAGCTCTTTAAAATGTCTTTAGCCTGATATTCGTGTATGTTCATGCTTGCAGTTTTTATGGATGCACGAAAGTAAGTTATAATCCCCTTAATTTCAAACAATCAGTTTTTAATAATTACCTGAATCTGCCGGTTACCCCCCAAAAAATCAGAGCCAACCACAGCAGAACGTAACGGGAAGCCCGCATTTTGAGTACTTAGAAAAAAATCAAAAGTAGCATTACGTATAAACCGGTACTGCTCCGCAACCATGACAGACAACTACGCCTTTGCCAAACGCACCGCTCTTGCAGCTCTCGTTTTACTTCTTGTTGGAACTGCCTTTTACCTGGTCGGAAAACACCTTTATTTTTTTCTGCTGGTATTTGCCGGTATTTTGCTCGCCGTGCTCTTCTGCGGCATGACGGACCTGCTCACAGGGAAACTTCACATGAAACGGTGGCTTGCCCTGACGCTCTCCATTTTATTTTTCTTCGGGGTCTTAATCGGGTCGGTTTGGCTGGTGGCGCCAACCGTGGCAGACCAGGCTGACCAGATGAAAGAAGCCTTACCCCGGTCCTTAACCAAAGTGCAGGACTGGCTGGCGCAGCAGAGCTGGGGGAAAAGACTGGCAGAGAAGCTCCCCCAGAATTTCAGCAGCTCTTTTTCCAAACGCGACGACATTGTTTCGCGCCTTACAGGCGCTTTTTCCACCACGCTCAGCTTTATAGCCGATTTGTTTGTGGTTATTATTACCGCCATCTTTTTTTCATCAAATCCCAAGCTCTACACGCATGGCTTTGTGAAACTCTTTGGCGTACAACACCGGACGCGTATCCTGGAAGTGCTGCAAAAGTGCTACGAAACATTGCGGATGTGGCTGGTGGGTATGCTGGCTTCCATGGCCATTATTGGCGTAAGCACAGCCATTGCCTATAACCTGATTGGTTTGCCTATGGCATTTGCACTTGCCCTCATTGCGTTCCTGTTTTCCTTTATCCCGAACATAGGGCCTTATATTGCGGCGGTGCCTGCCGTGCTGGTGGGGTTGCTGGAGGGGCCGCAGATGGCCCTTACGGTCATACTGGTGTATGGCGGTATTCAGATGGTGGAAAGTTGGGTTATCACGCCTATCATTTTCCAGAAAACCGTTGACCTGCCCCCTGCCCTGCTTTTGTTCTTCCAGGTGCTCTTAGGTATTTTGCAGGGCGCCCTGGGTTTGCTGCTGGCGGCCCCCATCCTGGCAGTGCTGATGGTGGTGATAAACGAGCTTTATGTAAAAGACACACTGGAAAAGAGAGGCCAAAACCCTACTGCACCTGCCACCACAGCCACTGCACCTGATCCGGATACCTCTGCGCCCAAGGCTTAAGGCGCTGAAAATTGTCAGCCCTTTACGAATATCTGCCGTATGTTTTGTAGCTTTGGCAACGTTATATTTTTTGAATTTAAACTGTAAAACCACTGTCAGATTGTGCTGCAGGTAACTAACATCTATAAAAAATACGGCGCGCTGGAAGTGCTGAAGGGAATCGACCTGACCATTGGTACAGGCGAGGTGGTGTCTATTGTGGGGGCATCCGGAGCCGGGAAAAGCACGCTCCTGCACATTCTGGGTACGTTGGATACAGCAGACTCCGGGCAGGTGCTATTTGACGATAAAAATATAGCGAAGATGAATGCCACCGACCTGGCCCGCTTCCGGAACAGGCACATCGGTTTTATCTTCCAGTTCCACAACCTGCTACCGGAATTTTCTGCCCTGGAGAACGCCTGTCTGCCGGGCTTCCTGGCTGGTCGTCCGGAGAAAGAGGTTATCAAACGGGCCGAAGAACTGCTGGGAATGCTGAACCTGTCGCACCGCCTGCACCACAAGCCTTCCGAAATGTCGGGTGGCGAACAACAGCGGACTGCGGTGGCACGTGCGCTCATCAATTCGCCCCAGGTTATTTTCGCCGACGAACCAAGCGGCAACCTCGACTCGCAGAACGCACAGGAACTGCACGATATTTTCTTCAAGCTGAGGGCCGAGTTTAACCAAACCTTCGTGATTGTTACCCACAACCAGGACCTGGCCGAAATGGCCGACCGTACGCTTGTGATGAAAGATGGGGTTATTGTGCAGGAGCTGTCGGCTTGAGGAGATAAAACAGGTCTTTACTTCAGGGTAAATGTTTGTTCTGGTTGTTTCTGGCTCTGCCAATCTGATAAACGATGAGCGAAGCCATTGGCTAAAGCAGGCGTATAGATTTTGTTAGTGGTTAGTTATCCTTTCTTTTTCAATACCTTTGAGATGCCCGATAAACTTTTCGATTATAGTAGAGTATTCCTTTCGTCCTGTTCTGATATTTGCTCTTAGTAGACTTAAAAGTTCATTAATTGCCTGTGCTTCTTCACCTTCTCGCTCTATCTGGATTTCTCCCACTATTGATCTGGCCCAGTTTCGCATATCATTGTCAGTCAACGTTGGCCCTATGTTGAAATAATCAGCGAACCTTTCTGTCTTCTGTAATACAAATTCCGTTGCTTTTTCACCTGCCGCCTCAGAGTAATATCCGTCAGCACCGTCCATTGATTTCGAGAATACAACGAAGTAGAAAAAATCTTTGTTTTGGTCTTTAGAAAACAAGCTATCCGTGATAGAAAGCATTTTATTGTCATCAGGGTGTGACACAGCTTTCCCTTTGTTGAATATCTCGATAAAGTATTTATCAGTAGCCGGGTCACTTATAGCTTTTTTCAGTTCCATTCCCAAAGGTGAAAGGCTGTTGAAGTTTAGTGTATCCTTTTCTTGTGTTTTAGTAGCAACTACTTCAGTTGGTACGGGCTCCTCTATCTGATGCGTTTCCTGATTCGTTCGATTTTGACAAGCAATCACGGCAATGGCTGTAACAGTCAGAAATATTCTATTCATTAATTTTTATGTCTAAAATTCTACTGTTATGCTCATACAGTTTAAGCCTTATGTCTAGCAAAAAAATCAAGCTGACTGGATTGGTTTATGCCACGTGCTTCTTCTCTTCCGGCATTTCTCTCAGGAAGTTTGGACATATGTCATACCCATTATACCATCCAAGCCCACCACCTGGTTCAATTATCACTTTGTTAAAATTATTAGCTTCAAGTAATTCTTTGGTAAAGCCTTTACCTATCAATGGCTTAATATTTACTATCTTTTCATATCCATCCTGAAACTTTAACCAGATATGATAATTACTTAGCACTTCAAATTCAATTATTTCATTCATGGTTATTTTCTATCTTAAAGGCTCAATTTTATCTAAACTTGCAGGTACTTGAGTTTTCTCCCAGTTTTTCATTAATTCATCCTTATGTAAAGATGCCCACTCCAGCACCAAAGCATGTGCTCTGTTCGGTAATGTTCCTGCAATTCTATCTAATGTTCTAATGTCATATTCCGCCTTATACTCTTCGTAATCTGCATGAAAGTGAGGCGGATTATGGTCACTAAAATACATCCTGATAATTATCCCGTAAAATCTGCTTATCTCCGGCATTTTCTCTTCGCAAACATATTGTAGTTCTTCCACCCAAGATAAAAAGGAATCTGCAAGCCTCCTAATCAAACAGCCAGCAGCATTTCAACATCCTAAATCTCAAAACTTTACCCGCACCTCTTCGCAGCTTTTTCCCGTATATATAGTCCCCCTTTACACATTCCTGCATGTCCGGCAGCGATAAGTGCGACTGCTGAAAAAATAATTTAAAATTATCTTATAACTCATTGATATTCAGTTAGATTAATTTATATATTTTTTCAGTTTTTTGCACTATTTAGCGGCTGGTGATGTTTGATATATGTACGAAAACAAGAAAAATAAAGAAGAGATGAGTCAATCAACGAAAGAGACAAATGTGCAGAAAAAAGCAAAGATCGAGAGCTATGATATAGCCAAATCTGATGAAACGCTGCACCTGGCTGTTGACCTGGCAAAGTTTATCAAAGAGAACAGGTTATTCCAGAATATACAAGGCAAAGAGTACGTGAATGTGGAAGGGTGGCAATATGCCGGCTCCCGGTTAGGTATTCTGCCGGTTGTAGAACATGTGGTAAATATTAGTACCGACGATGAAATAAAATACCAGGCCAAGGTAAACCTGCTCGACCTCCGCAGTCAGCAGGTGGTGGGGGCGGGTTTTGCGATCTGCTCTAACCGCGAACAAGGTAAAAAGTATTACCAGGAATTTGCGATAGCCTCCATGGCACAGACGCGCGCCATTGGTAAGGCCTACCGGAACATCCTGGCCTGGATTATCCGGGCAGCTGGTTATGAGCCGACTCCTGCAGAGGAAATGGATTATTCTGGCAACGACACCGCCAAGGCCGACAAGCAGCCTGCTGTGCCTACCGAGAAGAAAGCAACCATGAAGGCCGCCCCTGCAACAACAGCGGCGCCTGCAGCGGAAACAGAACCTGCTCCCGGCATTCGCTATGCATCAGCCAAGCAGAAAGAAGAAATTATCCGCCTGCTGAACAACCCGGTGATTACCCGCCAGGAAAAGACCAAGATGTTGCTGAACATCAACCGCCTGGATGAAGAGCGTGCTGCCCAGGCCATCGAAAAGCTGAAAAAGGTGATCGAAGACCGTGAAGATGGTCAGTCTGCAGCGGCTTAATTTGATATAATTTTACTTTTAACGAAAGGGCTGTCCGGAAAGGGCAGCCTTTTTTTGTGGCGTTAGCTGCTGGTGGCAAAATTGCCATTTTGTTTGAGCCATAATCTATACCTTTGTAAGGTAGCAGCAGCAACTCCATTATGCAAAACAGGAGCAAGTTTTCTGGCCTCCTTTGAAGGTAATTTACAGGTAAAAAACTTTCTGCAGCTACTACCATTGCCTTTGCACCTAAAAAGAGAAATAAACTGCTTCAAGTTTTTAACTTGGAGCTTTTTATGGGGCAAGTTTCCAACTTGCGTGGATAGGCAGAACAAATATACCAAGTTTGTAAGTTGAAAACTTACCCTATATCAACCACAAGATGAAATCTTGCGGTAGTTTGTTTTTTCTGTTGCTGATTCGGATTTGTAATCCGACTAAAACAAAACATTATATGGATTTAACAACCAAAGGCCACGAGGATTACAAGTCCCCTCCGAAGGATTTGGATTGCAAATCCGAATCAGCTGTAAGTAACTGAAGTTAAGCAGGTAATTTTTTGTCCCCCTTTGAAGGGGGTAGGGGGATGATTTACACCTGCGAACAAAACAGGGCTGTACTTGCATTCATTCACAGCCCGTGCATCATCCCCCTTACCCCCTTCAAAGGGGGACTTTTCCTACGAAAGTAAATGTATGCGTAATATCTGTTTTTAAAACCAGTGCAGGACATCCACCACATACTCAAAACCTATTGGGGCTACGAGCAGTTCAGGCCGCTGCAGGAGGATATTATACGTTCGGTATTGGCGGGTAACGATACGCTGGCGCTATTGCCAACCGGTGGCGGCAAATCGATCTGTTTCCAGGTGCCTGCCCTTGCTATGGAAGGGCTTTGCCTAGTGATCACGCCGCTTATTGCCTTGATGAAAGACCAGGTGGAGCAGCTGAACAAACGGGGGGTGCCTGCCGTGGCGGTGTATTCGGGCATGAGCCGCCGCGAAATTGACATTGCCCTCGACAACTGCGTATTCGGCAACACCAAATTTTTATACCTGTCGCCGGAGCGCCTGCTCACCGACCTGTTCCAGGAGCGGATAAAGCGCATGAAGGTGAGCCTGCTGACCGTAGACGAGGCGCATTGTATTTCGCAATGGGGCTACGATTTCCGTCCGCCTTACCTGCAGCTGGCTGCGCTGCGCCCCCTCCTGCCCGGTGTGCCCGTTATCGCCCTCACCGCCACCGCCACCGAACAGGTGAAGCAGGACATACAGGAAAAACTGCAGTTCAAAGAGAAAAATGTTTTCCAGAAAAGCTTCGCCCGCTTCAACCTCTCCTACTCCTGCGTTGCCACTGAAGATAAAGTAAAGCGCCTGCTCGAAATTCTGCAGCGTGTGCCGGGACAGGCCATCGTGTATGTGCGCAGTCGCAGGCAAACCGTGGAGATGGCAAAGTTCCTGGCAAGCAAGCGCATTGCCGCAGCGGCCTACCATGCCGGCCTCAAATTTGAAGAGCGCAGCGCCGTGCAGAGCAGCTGGATTCAGGACAAGGTGCGGGTAATGGTGGCAACCAATGCTTTCGGGATGGGCATCGATAAACCGGATGTGCGGCTGGTCGTGCACCTGGACCTGCCCGAGAGCCTGGAAGCCTATTACCAGGAAGCAGGCCGCGCCGGCCGCGACGAAAAGTATGCCTACGCTGTTATCCTTCACGGACCGAACGATGTGGCAGAGCTGCAGCGGAAGGTAGAAGAAGCGCATCCACCACTGGAGCTGATACGGCGGGTGTACCAGTCGCTGGCTAATTACTACCAGATGGCAGTAGGCAGCGGCCAGCTGAGCAGTTTCGATTTCGACCTGGAAGATTTCTCCAAAACTTATAAGCTGCGGCCACTGGAGGTGCACCATGTAATCAAACGCCTGGAGGGCGAGGGCTATATTCAGCTGAACGAGGTGTACTACATGCCTTCGCGGCTCATGTTTGTGCTGGAGAATACGGCGCTCTACGAGTTCCAGGTAATCCACCCGGAGTACGAAGGGCTGGTGCGGCTAATCCTGCGGTTGTATGGTGGCGAGGCGTTTGTAAATTTTGTAAAGGTGTCGGAGCGAAAAATGGCGGAGTTGCTGAAGCTGCCCGAGCAGGAAGTGCGGCGCAGGCTGGAGTACCTGCACAAACTGGAGGTGCTGGTGTACGAGCCCAAGCACGATGCACCCCAACTCGTTTTTACCGCGCCGCGCCAGGATGCCATCAACCTGCCCCTCGACCATAAAAAGCTGGCGCAGCTCCGCGAAAGGGCCTTGCAACAAGCCAAAGAAATGGGCCGCTACGTGGAAACCACTGATCGTTGCCGCACCCAACTGCTGCTGGAATACTTCGGAGAAATCAGCGACAAGCGCTGCCGCATCTGCGATTACTGCCTGGCCGAGCGAAAGAAAGAACGGGCAGAACAGGAAGCAGCCGCACTCCGGCAGAAACTACTGGAGCTGCTGCACCACCAACCCTGGCTCCCGAAAGAGCTGGTAGCACAGTTTGAGCCAAAGCACCACGAGCAGACAACCCGACTGCTGCGGGAGCTTCTGGATTTGGGGCAGGTGATGCGCCACGAAAACGGGAAGCTGGCGGTAACAGAAAAGGAGGCTTAGCAGCTACTGCTCAATTAGCAGGGCCGCTCCCAGAGGAGCAGCGGCTGTGGTGGCTGGTGCAGCAGACTGTAAAAAAGAAAAAGCTATCCTCCTTTCCGGAAGATAGCTTTTCTGAAAAAGACAAAAATATGAAGTCTAGCGCTCGACCAATTTGATTCTTAGAAAAAGATTCTGACTGCGGAACTGTCCCCTTGAGGGGACCATAGGGGTGTTAAAGGCTTGAGAATTGGCAGAAGCATATCAACAAAGGAATCCTTCTGATGTATACACCCCTCTTGCTCCCCTCAAGGGGAGAATTTCCTCTAAAGATTTAACTGGAGAAACACTAGCTTACTTGCTGATGCTCCGGTTGTTCCACCTCCACATCGTTTTCTTTCCGGCGTTTGAACAATTTAACGACAGCAGAACCGCCAGCTGCCAAGGCAATAGCAATCACTTTCCAGAATTTCAGCAACAGGGCAAAGAAACCGGCTTTTGCTAGTAATTTACCGGCCACTAAACTACCGATGGTCCAGGCTGCCACATCGTCTACATCAGGGTCGAAGTCGAAATACGTCTGGCCTTGTTCAAATGTAACGCTGCCGGTTATAGTGGCAATGTTTTTCTTTACTTCCGGCAGATTGTTCATTCCTGCAATTGCATTCAGTACCAGTACACCTTTACGGCCCAGCACCCGCACATTGTAGTTTAGGGTATTTTCTTCCGAATCGCCGAATTTAACTTCTTTGGCCCAGTGCAGAATTTTGCTTTCCTGGTCGTAGTAAGGCGCCGATGCCCAGCCTACGAGCGTAATCGGCTCATAACCAGCTTCGGTACGTTCCTTGTTACCTTCCAGCGTCTCCTCCTGCATGGTTCCAAGCAGCTCCGTATAATCAATGTCGTTTGCATCGTCGTCTTTCACATAGCCGATTTCATCAAACTCAATGTCAAACACCCACGCGTTCTGGTCCAGCACCCCATACTGCTCCGGTATCAGCATACCCAGCGTGGTTCCGCTTTTGGGGTTTCCCCACAGCTCCGTCAGTACATACTCAGCCTGCTCGGCATCCAGGTACTTAAAGCCTTTTGGTACGTTAATTTTTGCCAGGCCATCTTTCAGGCTGATCTCTCCATATTGATATTTCATGGAGCTTTCGATCTGCTGTATCTGTTGTTGCAGCGAATCAACTTCCTGGGCAAAGGTTGGCACACTTGCCCATAGAAGGAAAAGAAGGGTGTACAGGTGTTTCATGAAAACGTGGAAATTGAATTTGTTTGATAGAAAGAATTAATAATGCTGTAAATATCTAAAGAAAAATCCAAAATCAAAGCTTCCACAAAATAAAATAATGCAATATTTTTAGTACAGGCACAAAAGCAAGCAGGAAACCAGGTATATACTTTTTCTAATACAAAAAAGAAACTACACAACACCCCTGCCTGCTATTCCTTTGCAGGGCATTAAAACTACAGAAAAACCTGCATCTCCTGTTAATACAAGTTTCAGCGATTCGCTAACGGCACCCCGACACTAAACCCGACCTGCACATCAGGCCCGTTATTTACAAGCAGGTCTTCCTGAATGTAAAAGGTGAAGGCGCACTTCCGGGAGTACTGGTATGCCAGTGTCCAGGCCTGGAGGTTCCGGAAAAGATGATGAAAGGTAACCGCCCAATGCGAGGTGTAGCGCTCGCCTGCCAGTGCCCAGTAGCCATAGCTTTTATCGCCGGTGTAATAAGCGCTCTGGTTGTGCATGCCCAGGCTAAGGGTGCTCCTGCTGTTATTGCGGCTTAACCAGCTGTACCGGAAAACGCTCTGTAAGGTAATACCGGTTTTTGCTTCTATAAAATCTACGTTAGCTGCTGCTGCAACGAGCCTTCTCCTCACAACACCTGACGAGCACCCGATCTGGAAGCTTCGGTAACCGGTAAACGAAAAGTTTTTTATGGCCGTAAGCGCCAGTCCGCCGTCGAGGGAGGTATTGTACGTGTGGTGTATAAACGCGACATGCGAGGTAGCTTTTAAGGCGAAGTTGCGGGAGTTGAGCCAGCCCGGATAGTAGCTGTATTTCAGCTCTGTTGCCGGTAAAAACACATCTCTTTCCTGGAACGCAAGCACCTTCCCGGCTGCATCCTGAAACCTGATTTGTGCCTGGTTGAAGCCATACACCCGCCGGGCAAAGGGGTCGGGATCTTTGTAGATATCCGAATGAAACCACTCGATAAACTGGTCGCTTGTGAGCAGGGCGGTGGGCGCCTCGCCTGCACTCAGGTAGTAGGCCCGTGAGACGATTCCTATTTCGTGCGCATTTTTAACTTTAAAACCAAGATCAAGCCGCAGTTCGCGCAGCACGCCATCGGCAGCGTACATTAGTTGCTGGTATGCTGCTGCGTCTTCTGTTAAACTTTTTTCCCGTGTGTGCCAGGGCAGCGAACGCATCCGTTCTATTTCAGCGCTTTCGGTTGGAATATAGGCCGTTACCGGCGGCGACCAGCAATTTCCGTTCGAAAACGTGAGATTCAGATAAGGTTCTTCCGGGGGCGCCATCCGAAAATCTTCGGCTAACCGCAGTGTAAAGATGCCTAAAGGATGAGTAGGCAAAAAGGGAGGTGTCATGACCTGGTGACCAGCCAGTTTTAAAGAATCTTTCTGTGCGAAAGCGGTCAAGGGAGCCCAGAAGAAAAATAATAAAAGTATTCCAAACTTAAAACGCATTTATCTTGATCCGAAAAAATATCCATAACGGTTCGTTTTCAGGATAAAAGCAGGTACTCTCCAATGCAGGGTAAAGCACCTGCTTTACCTCTTATTAGTTGTATACACCTGATTTTAAGTGATGTTTCCTATATATATCAAAAAAACAAACCGAAAAAGGCTGTTGGCTACTCTACTGGCTTAACACGATGCGGTATTGTGGTTCGGAATAGGTGCCGTCGCTGTGGCGGGCATGGCTGCGGGTCCAGACGCCGCCGGTGTAAATCCAGGTGTGGTGGTTGGAGTTAACGAGGCTGGCGGCCAGGGTTGGTTCGTAGCTGAAGGTGGTTTTCTTCGTGCCATCGTTAGTGGTATAGGTTTCAAGTTTCCTGTTTCCGGGAAGCAGCAGCCACTCAAAAGCGACAAAAAAACCCGCCTGCGGCACCCGCACATTGAGCTCGTTCAGGTTAATGGTTACCGCTTTGTTTCCATTCGGAACCGTAACAATCAGGGGCACCTGCAGCAGGTCGGCACCCGGAGCGCCTGCTGCTGTAACCTGTAGCAGCCGCAACCGGATGCGGGCATTCCGGATACCGCTCCTCGTTACAAAAGTCAGTTTTTCGAGGTAAGGTGTTTGGGCATATTCCGGGTGGTAAGGGAAGAAGCGCGCAATTATCCAGGGGCTGGCATTGTTGCTGCCGATGCCAAACCCACTCCTGACAGCTGATTTCCGGAAGGCGCCGATGGTGCGCTTGAGTACCTTGCCTGGCTTCCGGACCGTCACTTCTCCTAAAGTAAGTGCCTGCGGAGCCAGTGCGATGGTCAGCGGGCTTGTTGTTACCCGTACGCTTTTGCGCTCGTAGCCAACTGAGGAAACAACCAGGACCGTTGTTCCGGTAACAGCCTGCTCTAAAAAGAAAGTACCGTCTTCCGCAGCAGTTGTCCCCCCTGTTCCGTTTTCGAGCTGGATGTTGGCGTACGCGACCGGTGCTCCGGTTTTTGCGTCGGTGACACGGCCTTTGATTTGAGCAAAGCTACCTGTACAGGTACAAGTGAACAGCAGCAGCCCCGCCACCAGCAGCACCTGCCTCAGTTGGGCGACGCTGATCTTCAGTTTAGGTAGTGGTAAAACAGGAGCCTGCATCAATCTTCTACTAAAATTACCCAATAGAACAGCGCAGGAACCGGTGCGGCTGTGCTATTTCCTGATAAAGTTGTTGATAGCCGCCAGGTACTCGTTAAAGCCCATTTTAAGCGGAACCTCATCGTGGTCTGCTCCCGGTACGCGGATGGCTGTTTTTTGGGAACCGCCATAATTCTGGTAAACAATTTCGCCGTGGGTGTGGATGCTCAGGAAATCGTCGTCGATGCCGTGTATCCAGAGGAAGGGCTGCTGGACCTTCTTTATTTCTTCGGCATTGTTGATTTTCAGATCAGTGACAAAAGTACCCGGGATAGATAGCCGGGAGGCATCCTGCACCATGACGGCGGCAGAGGCAAACGGTGCTTCCAGTATCAGTTTGGCAGGACGCAGGGCAAAAGAAATAGGAATGGCAGCAACTATGGTGGCAGGGGCAGTACCCATGCTGAAGCCGTACATGATCAGCCGGTCTGAGGTGAGGCCGTTTTGCTTTAGCCAGGTCAGGGCCGTATTCACATCAGCATATAAACCTGACTCCGAAGGCTCTCCTTCCGATAAACCGTAGCCCCTGTAGTCGATCATGAGCACGCCGTAGCGGTTCTTTTGTCCGGTGTTGGCCAGCAGCTTGGCGCGTTGCCAGTAAAAATCCATGTGGTCGCGGTTGCCGTGGCAGTACATGATCACGGTGTCGGTGGCAATGCGGTTGAGGTCGCCCAGGTACACGCCGTGAATGGTATAAGACCCGCTTTCGCCGGGTGTTTGGGAAGTGAAGGTGAGCCGGTTGATTTTGTTCTGCGGAATGGTATAGCTGTTGCCTAACCTGAAGTCGACTTCGCCGGTGTAGTTATCGAACTTGTATTCGGTGATGGTGTTGTCGGGGTTGAACAGGTTATCGTCGAGGCGCAGGCAGCTGCTGCACAAGAAGAGCAGTGTGCAGAGGACAGCCAGGAAAAGTTGTTTAAATGTTTTAATCATCAGAATCTGCGTCTTAGTCCAAAATACACACCGCTAGCCCCTTTGTCGCCGGGACCGTAGTAATCCACCACTATTTTGCTTTCATCCTGGTTAAAGGCCACCTGTTTCAGCTCGACGGTATAGTCCCATTTGCTGCGCACAAAGGTGTAGCCCAGTTGCAGGGAGGGCAGCCAGTGGGCCGGTTGCTCTTCGCCGTGCGCCCGGGTGCTTTTGGTCTCAAACCAGTTGCTCATGCCAAAATAAATAACGTTGCGACGCGCGCCATGCTCCCAGAACGCATTCAGGTCGGCCTGCGGAAAAAGCCGTGTTTGCCAGTCACTCAAGCCGGTCATCAGGTTCAGCGTGCCGGAAGCGCTGAAGCCAGGCACAAAGCCTGCGGGTTGCCGGAAAGCATGCACCGCTCCTGCGTCGAGCTGCAGCAGTTTAAACGCTAGCGCGGTAGTATGCAGTCCGCCGAAAACGGTGGTGTTGCCGGTAAGGCCGTAGCCCACGTTCACATTGGTGAGCGGCAGCGGAATAACAACATCGCTGAAACTGATCAGCGGCCCGCCAAGGTCTGCTCCTACTGCCAGTTCACCTTCTGCAAGGGGCCTGACGTAACGTGTTGGGGCACAGGCCAGCAGGCACAGCAGTGGCATCAAAAGTAAAAGTCTTTTCATAAAGTTGCCCGGGTTAAAGCAAAACAACTGAAAGGTATGGAATTTATGGAATATTCTGTGCAGCCGGAAAAGAATTTCGCTGCTAAACTACAAGCTGCTTAGCCAGTTATGCCGCAGCAGAAGTGGCTGTGGTGGCAGGTGCAGAACGAATAAAGCGCCCCTAAAGCGCTTTATTCTTCCTCGTAAAACTCGATGAGCGCCGCAAAATAGCTTTCGGTCCAGCCGGCGGATATGTCGTCGTAATCCTGGTCGGGGATGTTGGTGTGGCGGAGTTCTACGGAAGTGCCGGCTTTGTGCGGGTGCAGCTTGATGGTAACGATAGAATCTTCGGGCTGCTCCCCGAAGTACCAGTGCTGCACAAGCTTTTTCCCTTCTTCAAATTCGAGGTTACGGCCCACAATGCTCCCATCGAAGAGCGAAAACTCCGAACCGGGCTCTGTGGACATTTCTGCCGGTTCGCCGGTCCAGGCCTGCAGCGTGAGCGGGTTCGTGAGGGCAGCGTACACCAGTTCGGGTTCGGCCGGTACGATGTAGTATTTTTTGAAATCTTTCATGGGTGAGGTCGGATAAAACAGGTTTAGCGGGCAAAGGTTTTAATGTACAGGTCTTCGACTTTTTCACGTGCCCAGGGGGTTTTGCGCAAAAACTTCAGGCTCGATTTGATACTCGGATCGTGGTTGAAACTGTTGATCTTTATCCGGTAGCCCAGTTCTTCCCAGCCGTAGTAATCCACGAGCTGCACCAAGATCATCTCCAGCGTTCTTCCGTGCAACGGGTTGTTCTTTTGTTCCTGCATAGGTTGTTGTCTCTGATCAGGCACTCCGTCCTGTTCTACGTCTGAAAGTTAAGCAGGATTTCCGGCATTGCTCCTTTTCGGCCCCACGAAAATTGAAATAAGCAGCAGCAAAGGCTGTGGTGGCAGGAGCAGTACTACTTCTACAACCTGGACTTTGCCAAAGGCTGTAGAAAGGTTTTCTGCAGCAGCCACCACAGCCGCTGCTCCTGTTTTCCATCTAAAAAAACAGGTCGTCCCCGAACGAAGACGACCTGTTTTACTTTCAAAACAAACAAAGCTCCTGTTACTTTTTAATGATCTTCAGAATATTGTTGTAGCCTTTGGATTGGATCGTAAGGAAATAAACGCCTGCCCCCATTTTAGCTTCGGAAAGATTTACTTCCAGCTTCCCGCCATCCAGGGCAAAATCCGATTCGAGGTACTTCCTTCCCAGTACATCCGTAATCCTGATGCGTACAGTTGCTGTGTTGGCATTCCTGAAATCCAGGAAGACGCTTTCAGTTACAGGGTTCGGGTACACGTTAATTTCCATCTGCCCATCCCGGGATAAGCTGGTTGGGTTAAGCCTGAAACTGTTATCAACCGGTTTTAACAGCCCCATCACTTCCGATGCGTTCAGGGCGCCATTGTACAAGCGGACGTCATCCAGGTCGCCCCTCCATTTCCGGGAGGTGAGCTGCGAACCGATGTAAAGCGGCGAAGTGTTGCCCAGGATGCTTACCGGAGCGGCGTAGGTAACGGTGGCATCCTCTACCCCATTGATGTAAATTTTAGACGTGCTGCCATCGAAGGTAGCCGCCACGTGCATCCAGGTACTTCCGTTGCTGGGGTAGCTGGTGCCGGACTCGATTCGGTAAGCGCCGTCACTGGTGTCGTCGTTTATCCTGAATTCCAGTTTGCCATCGTTGTTCACGCCGAAGTCGTACCCGTCAGCCCCTGTTTTGCTGAGGATGGTACGGGTGCTCACATCTACTGGCCTGATCCAGGCAGCAATGGTAATCGCATCGGAAATATTGAGCGTGGCATTGCTGGGGACGGTGGCAAAGCGGTCGGTGGCGCCCGGCAGGTACAAGGCCAGTCCATCCACACCGGCAGTCCAGCTTACGTCCTTCGTTTTCTGAAGCGTCGCATGGTTTCCGGCACCGGAATTATCCAGCAGCGTTTCGCCGCTTCCTTCGTCCATTTTCCAGTGACCGACCAGCACACTGCCCGAACCTTCTGCCAGCGTAGTAAAGCTCCAGGCTTCCGACCAGTTTGCGTTTCCTGTCCCGTTACCGGACTGCACACGCCAGAAATATTCCTGGTTTAGCGCTAATCCTGTAACTTTCAAGGATGTTGCTGCTACATTACCCTGGTTTACCGTTAATGTCGTGAAATCGGAAGCAGTTGACACCTGTACGTTGTAGAAGGTAGCATTTGCGGCGGCGTTCCAGGTCAGAATCGGGTTAAGGCTTACTGCTGTTGCCGCGTTAGCCGGAGCACTTAAGGTAGCAACGGCAGGCAGTGGCAACAGAACAGATTCGGTTCTGAAACTCCAGGTAGCAGACCAGTCGCTGCTGCCGTTGTTGCCCACCGCCATCACGCGCCAGTAGTACAACACGTTGTTTACCAGGTCCGGCACTTCGGCAGAGGTTGCTGCAATTTCGCTCTGATCGAAAACTGTGGTAGCGAAATCGGGCACCGTGGCCACCTGCAACCTGTAACTGGTTGCCTCTGGTAAACTATTCCAGCTAACAGTAGTAGGCGCAATGGCTACATCCGTAGCTGCATTTACCGGTGCAGCCAGTATTGGTTTGTCTCCTGAAGTCGGCACAAAGAAAGCAACTGCAGACAAATTCGCCGCTGGCGTCAGGGTAAGCGCTTCCTGGTTATATACCTGTCCGTCAACCAGCCAGTAGTCAAATACATAGCCCTCGCCCGCCAGGGCTTTAAGCTGAAGGGGAACTCCTGCAAAATAGGTTCCCTGCCACGGATAAGGCTGCTGCGCGTTCGCACCCACTGTTTTACTGTTGATGGTCAGGGAGTTCAGGATGATACTGCCGTGGGACTGGTCACTTACGTTCAGGTTGACGGCTATTTCTGCTCCCAGCCCGAAAGCTTCCCGCAGGTGTTGCCGTACATAACCGGGTCTTACAGAGGCAAAGTTTTTGATGTCGACCACATTCTTACCCCAGCTGCTCACCGAAGAAGGTCTGCCCCAGCGGAGGATATGTTCTTCCATCTCCGGCTCCATAATTACTCTGATGCTATCAACCACATGGTGTACCCGCTCCGTTACAAAAGCAGTGTTCAGCTGGTCGGCGACGCGGTTGATCAGGTCATTTTTAAAGTTCGCATTCTGCAGCAGGTGGTACATGATAAAGTTGGGCCATTCTTCGTTGATATCGCCGTTTACTCTGGAAATTACCCAGGCTACAGAATTGAAACTGGCATCGCCGCCACTGTTGGCGCCAAAGGCACGGTCCGCATCGTAGAGTATCCACCTCCAGCGGCCATCCTGGCCAGCCGGCGCATTCGGATCGTAGGGAACGCGGGCTCTCCAGAAATCAATGTTACTGTGCGGCCAGTCGTCGTTGCCGTTGTAGATCTGTGCGCTGAAATAGTCAAGGAAATTGTCTACATCCATGCGGGTTTTCACCCCTTCAAAGTTGGCATCGTTGCTCAGGTCGGTTTTTCCGATGTAATCCAGCATTTCCAGGTAATGCAGGTTATCGCCCTCGTTAATTTGATAATCGTAGGTCAGCAGGTCGATGTTATCGGGGTCTACGCCGTAAATTCTTCCCAGGTAATGTTTATCGGCCCTTTCCCGGATGTTATGAATTCCCCAGTATTCGCCGTTGATAAACACTACCGAAGGCCTGAAGTTCTGGGTAGGCATGATGTGTTTGACCAGGTATTGGGCGGCGGCGTCTTTGAACATGCTCGTTCCCCAGTCGTTACCCGCGTTACGCAGCACCAGCCGTTTGAAGCTCGAATAAGGATAATTCTGGAAAACCGGGTGGTTCATGTAGCTGTTGCCATACTCGCCTCTTGCCACAATCCGCAGCGATTTTTGCGGGAACCTGCGGGTAAAGTCGCCGTTAATCCGGATGCCAATGTTTTCCTGGAACGACACTTCAGGTGCAAATAGCTCAATAGAAGCAGGTCTTTCCCAAGCATCGCCCAACTGGTTGTAGTTTCCTGTTTCTTCATCACCGGACACGTAGGTAGCGCCTGGCACATAAATACCCGTTTCGTGACCAAACAGGTTTTCGAAAGCTGTCACCACCGATACGACCGGCATGGTGTACTGCCTGCCCGGCAGAATGATATAGGTTCCGGTTGTTACTGCGGAGTTCAGGGTATTTTCCTTGAAGGCTTTTGCCCGCACCACTGTACCTTTTCTTACCAGTCCGGTAGGTTCGTTCCACGACCTGGAGCTGCCTTCGATGAAGTTGGTCGGGATCATGGAATGTGCATTGGGCTCGCCGGAGCGGTCTACAATCTGCAGCGGCTGCTCATAAATTGGTGATGCCGCTGTCGGTTCTGAACCATCGAGGGTGTAGCGGATGGTTACAGCAGGATCGGGATGGGTGATGGCCAGGCTTACCGCGCTGGGGTAAATACCGGGTGCTACCGAGAAGGCTGCTTTGGCAACCAGTTCGCTGTAGCCGCCTGCCTGGTTTGTAGCGCCTGGTGTGGGTGCATCAAAAAACATGTACGCCCCGGTACCGTCCGGCTGCCGCCCCCTGGATAAACCGGAGGCAATGGCCACAGGCGGCATTTCGTCCACAAGCGCTCCGTCCGGTGAGGTGAGCAGCACTTCCTCGCCCTGTGCACTGACGGCAAAACTGGTGTGCAGCGGAAGTTCAGGATTCACCCTGTTTTTACTCGAAGCCCAGATGAGCAGGAACTCTCCAGGGGCTATTGTTTTTGCCGGGAATACCCACTTGAACGGATTATCATACGAATCGGACAAGCCGAATCCTTCCAGGTTTACCGGGGTGGTGCCGTAGTTCACGAGCTCAATCCAGTCTTCGAAAGCGCCGTCCTCGTCTGCTATGGTGTTGCTGTTGGAGGACATGACTTCGTTAATGGCCAGGTTGTAAACAGTAGCTTGCAGCACCGTACGGAAGGTTTTTACAGCTGACCAGGGACCGTCGCCCGCTGAGTTTACCGCCATTACGCGCCAGAAATAGTCCGTGGCAACAGCCAGGGCCGTTTCAGGTTTGTAAGTGGTTTGCCCGGAAACGACTTCCTCAACAACCAAACCTGTAAACTGCTCGTCGGTAGCTACCTGAACTTTATAAGTGCTGGCATTTGCTGTTGCTTCCCAACTGAACTCCGGTTTCAGGCTTACGTCCTGCTGGTTATCAGCTGGTGCAAGTGTTACAACTTGTCCGGGCACCAATACAGTGGTTCTGCTATCTTCCAGGATGTCGATATTGTCCAGCCGGAGTTGTGTCCGGGCGCCACCGCCAACGCGCTGCACACCGGTGAAGTAGTAGCGGAAGAGCACCTGCACGTATTCCTTCCCTACCGCTGCAGCAGGCAGATAACCTGTCAGCAGTTCCAGGCTGTTCTCGGCTATTTCCTTGCTTTCGTACACCAGCGGCGTTTCCGCTTCGTTAATGACCGGCGACCAGGCGCCGCTGCTGCCTACCCGGTAGAACACGGCCAGGTTGTACACCCGGTAGTTGGGGATGAGCGTTTCGGCATGGAAGCTGATTTTAGCATCGGTAATATCCCTGGTATCCACTGCCACCAAAGCAGCACCTAAATCACGGCCCCTGCCGGTGTTGATGAAGGAAATGCCATTCTCGCCCAACCCGTTGATGCGGGTACGGGAGGTGTTGCGGTACGGGAAGCCGATATTGCCTAAATCTACTGTATTATAATCAGCAGCCGGAATGGCATACGGGAAAAGTAGCGGCACCTCTGCACCCGGATCATCAACATCAGACTGCAGGAACAGCATGTTGCCCGGGAAAGAACCTTCCGGCTCGTTGGCATCCCAGCTGCTAAAGGCAAAAGCGCCCACCGATAAAGCCTGTGCTGCCGGGTACACCAGCACCCGGAACGTAGCAGGTGCTGAGTCAAGGTTACCGTCGTTGGCTTTTAGTTCGATCGTGGCATCACCGGCTTTGAGCGGCGTGATCTGCAGCAGGTTGCCTGCTATGGCAATGGTGGCAACAGCAGTGTTGGAACTGCTGGCTGTAAAGGTCAATGCATCGTTTTCAGGATCGGAGAAAACGGCGGAAAGGTCTATTTCAGTAGCTGCGGCACCGGCAACCAGTTCCTGCAAACCAACAGCGTTGCTGACCACCGGCGGCAGGTTTACGGCTCCCAGCGCATCGCCTTCTACTGTTACGTTGTCGAAACGGTTGTTGCCTGCGGTACCGCCTGCGCCCTGCTCAAACTGCACCTGTACTTTGAAATTGGCGTTGTCGTTGGCTCCGGCTATGGCGCTGAAGTCGAGTGTTACCAGTTCGGGCACGCCATCCACCACGGTCACATCCTGCAGTGGCACAAAGGTAGTGCCGTCGAGGGTGTAGCTGATTTTCTGCAGCCCGGCGCCTGAGCCGGAGCGGCGGGTTTCGTACTTGAAGACGATATCCTCGAAGCCTGCGGTGGAGACATTAAAGGTAAGCGTTGAGCCAATCGGCGTGTTGAGCCGCAGGTGTGTTTCGGCCAGGTCGCCGTTGCGGGCGTTTATGCCGGAAAAGTTCTGTAAATCGTCTGCTTCTATAGCAGAGGCTGTGGTGAGAGCAGCAGTAAGGCTGCCACTGTTCAGCGTCTGCGTTGGAGTCAAAAGATCACTGGTGTTGTTGAAGTTCCAGTAGTGGAAAAGAGTAGCAACTGTTGCAGGAGCAGCTGTGGTGGTTAAGCTCCAGATTTCAGACCACTCGCTGTCACCGCCGTCGTTGCTGGCAAGTACTCTCCAGTAGTATTGCTTGCTGTTCTGCAGCCCCTCCACCTGCACAGAATTTACCAGCACATTGGTCTTTTCAACAACGGCATCGGAACAATCCGGATTTTCCGAAACCTGCACTTTGTACATCGTTGCACCTGCTGCAGCATTCCAGCTAAGTACCGGATCACAGGCTACATCCACTGCAGTATTTAATGGTGAAGCTAACAGGGGAGCCGCCGGTACTGGTGTACTGGTACCAGCATCCTCCAGGATGTTGATTTCATCGAGCCGGAGCTGGGTCCGGGCGCCACCGCCAACGCGTTGCACGCCGGTGAAGTAGTAGCGGAAGAGCACCTGCACATATTCCTGCCCAACGGCTGCCGCAGGCAGATAGCCCGTCAGCAGTTCCAGGCTGTTCTCGGCCAGTTCTTTACTTTCGTATACCAGCGATGCCCCTGCTTCCGTTTGAACCGGCGACCAGGCGCCGCTGCTGCCTACCCGGTAGAACACGGCCAGGTTGTACACCCGGAAGTTAGGGATGAGCGTTTCTGCATGAAAAGAAATTTTGGCATCGGTAATGTTCCTGGTATCTACTGCCACCAGGGCTGCTCCTAAATCACGGCCCCTGCCGGTGTTGATGAAGGAAATGCCATTATCGCCCAACCCGTTGATGCGGGTGCGGGAAGTGTTGCGGTATGGGAAGCCGACGTTGCCGGCATCTGCAGTGACTAAATCAGCAGCAGGAACTGCGTAAGAAAAGAGCAGCGGCACCTCTACGCCCGGATCGTCTACGTCAGACTGCAGGAACAGCATGTTGCCCGGGAAAGAACCTTCCGGCTCATTAGCATCCCAACTGCTAAAGGCGAAAGCGCCTGTCGATAAAGCCTGTGCGGCCGGGTACACCAGCACCCGGAACGTAGCTGGTGCAGAGTCGAGGTTGCCGTCGTTGGCTTTAAGTTCTACCGTGGCGTCACCGGCTTTGAGCGGCGTGATCTGCAGCAGGTTGCCTGCTATGGCAATGGTGGCAACAGCAGTGTTGGAACTGCTGGCTGTAAAGGTCAATGCATCGTTTTCAGGATCGGAGAAAACGGCGGAAAGGTCTATTTCAGTAGCTGCGGCACCGGCAACCAGTTCCTGCAGGCCAACAGCGTTGCTGACCACCGGCGGCAGGTTTACGGCTCCCAGCGCGTCGCCTTCTACTGTTACGTTGTCGAAGCGGTTGTTGCCTGCGGTACCGCCTGCGCCCTGCTCAAACTGCACCTGTACTTTGAAATTGGCGTTGTCGTTGGCTCCGGCTATGGCGCTGAAGTCCAGTGTTACCAGTTCGGGTACGCCGTCCACCACGGTCACGTCCTGCAGCGACACAAAGGTGGTGCCGTCGAGGGTGTAGCTGATTTTCTGCAGCCCGGCGCCTGAACCGGAACGGCGGGTTTCGTACTTAAAGACGATATCCTCGAAGCCTGCGGTGGAAATGTGGAAGGTAAGGGCGGAGCCGATTGGCGTGTTGAGCCGCAGGTGTGTTTCAGCCAAATCGCCGTTGCGGGCGTTTATGCCGGAGAACTCGTTTAAGGTACCTGCTTCTATAACAGAGGCTGTGGTGAGAGCAGCAGTAAGGCTGCCGCCGGTCAGCGTCTGTGTTGGGGCCATTAAGTCGGCAGAATTATTGAAGTTCCAGTAGTGGAACAGGGTGCCGGCAGTTACAGGCGGTGGCGGTGGCGGAGTGGCCGTGGTGAAGTTCCAGATCTCAGACCAGTCGCTGTCGCCGCCGTCGTTGCTGGCATGCACTCTCCAGTAATACTGCTTTCCGGCCTCTAAGCCGGTTACTTCTACGGAGCTTGTCGCGATACTGCCCTGGTCAAAAACGGTGGTTGAAAAATCCTGGAACTCGGAAACCTGCACGCTAAAGCCAATGGCATCTGCGGCTGCATTCCAGCTAAGCACTGTGTTAACAGCCACGTCCACGGCACCATTTTCCGGTGAAGCTAACAAGGGAGGTGCCGGTGGTTCAGGTGCACGCCGCATTACCCGGTCTATTTCAGCGGCACTCAGCGCTCCATTGTACAACCTGAGATCGTCCAGCCCGCCTTTCCACCTGCGGGAGCCATCGAGGGAGCCGATGTACAAGGCGGAAGTGTTCGCCCGGATGGTAACGGGAGTGCTGTAGGTAACGGCGGCATCTTCTACGCCATTGATGTAAATCCGGGAAGTGGTGCCGTCGAAGGTGGCGGCTACGTGGGTCCAGGTGCTGCCGTTGCCGGTGTAGGTGGCGTTAGATTCGAGGCTGTAGCTGTTGCCGTTCGTGTCGTAGTTGAAGCGGAATTCTATCTTGCCGTCGTTGTTTATCCCAAGCTCATACCCGTCCGGGTCCGATTTGCTGAGGATGGTGCGGGTACTCACATCGAGCGGCCGCATCCAGGCGGCAATCGTGATGGCATCGGTGATGTTTAAGGAAGCATGATTGGGCACTGTGGCAAAGCGATCGGTGGTGCCCGGCAGGTAAAGCGACAGCCCGTCTACACCGGCTACCCAACTGACATCCCGTGTTTTCTTAATGGTAGCGTTGTTTGCATAACCCGAAACATCCTGCAGCATCTCACCTCTACCCTCTTCCATTTTCCAGTGCCCCACCAGGATACTGCCGGTCGAACCACCCGACGGACCGCCGGAAGAAACTGGCGCCGTTGAAAAAGTCCAGGTTTCGGACCATGCTGACTCCCCCAGCTGGTTTTTTGCTTTTACCCGCCAGAAATACTGCGCATCCGGATCCAGGTCAGGCGTCTGCACCGAAGAATTCTGGAGATCCGCCAGGTCCAGCACAGGAGAAGCGAAATCTGAGTTTTTTGCCAGCTGCAGCATAAAACTACTGGCACCAGGCGTCATTTCCCAATTCAGATTTAAGCTGACAGGCAGCCCGTAGGCAAAATTGGCAGGTGAGCTTAATACGGGTGTTTCAGGAACGGATGGCTCCCCCTGCACCAGGGTATAAATCTGCAACGAAGTTAAAGCCCCATGGTACAACCTGAGATCATCCAGGCCGCCTTTCCACCTGCGGGAGCCATCCAGGGAGCCGATGTACAAGGCGGAAGTGTTCGCATTAATTGTAACAGGACTGCTGTAGGTAACGGCGGCATCTTCCACCCCATTGATGTAAATCCGGGAAGTGGTGCCGTCGAAGGTGGCGGCCACGTGGGTCCAGGTGCTGCCGTTGCCGGTGTAAGTGGCGTTGGAGACGAGGCTGTAGCTGTTGCCATTCGTGTCGTAGTTGAAGCGGAATTCTATCTTGCCGTCGTTGTTTATCCCAAGTTCATACCCGTCCGGGTCCGATTTGCTGAGGATGGTGCGGGTGCTCACATCGAGTGGCCGCATCCAGGCGGCAATCGTAATGGCATCGGTGATGTTTAACACGGCCTGGTTGGGTGCCACGGCAAAGCGGTCGGTAGTGCCGGGCAGGTTCAGGGCTAGTCCGTCCTTGCCGGCTACCCAGGTTACGTCCTTTGTTTTTTGAATAGTGGCGTGGTTTCCGTTGCCGGAGTTGTCTGCCAGGACAGCTCCGCTGCCCTCGTCCATTTTCCAGTGGCCCACCAGGATGGTACTTAACTGCTTCCGCAGCCTTTTCACCTCGGGAGCGGGAGCTGCTTTTCCGGAACCGGGCGCAGGTGTAGTTGCCAGGAAAGCAGGTGCTGCAACAGGTTTTGTACCAGGAGGAGCCGCAGGAGCATCCTTAAACTCTTTGCCTGGTTTGAATAAGGCTAGACCGAAGCCGGAGGAGGAGGTTAAACTGGCGATGATAAACAGGGAAATGAAACACAGCCTTCGCAGCTGATTTACGTTGTTCGTGTCCATAAACAAGGGTATTAAATGGATAAAAAAAAGCTTTATTATGTATCGTATTATCCGTTTCCGAATAATTTTGTCAGCTTTAGAAGTAAGGTGGCTTCGCATGACGAAGGATTCATGCCGGTTCCTCACTGTCCGAAAAAGTAAATCAGTCTAACTAATAAGCGTAACCTGGTAACACAGGCAAGCGAACAGCGCCAGACATTTAGCGGTTGTATACCCTGAAAAACTGATATTTCAGTGGCCCCTGTAATTTTTCGCTTTTATAAAAAATAGGCCCCATTTTTTAACAAGTTGCTAAGCAACAAGCAGACAAACCTAATTTTTTTATAAATTTATTTATATTTAATTTAACTTAAATAATATAGAAAAATACGAATTGATCTATCTTTTGTTCTTCAGGAAAAAATAGCGGAGGGAGAAAGAGCGGGAAATCCTGGGTTAATGCGTATGATTCAGGGGCAAACGCACACTATTAATAAGTAAATATTTTATGTTTTTAATTACAATTTAAGAAACTGCAGTGGGTGTGGTGAGAGCTGCAGAGCGGAAACGGAGGGGCACCTGTTCCGGAACTCTTCGCTAGGAAAGTGCGCTTAACGCTCCCCGTTTGTTAGTGGCTGTTGCCGGTTGCTTTATTTTTGCAGGTTATTTGCCAGAATTTTTGGGAGGGTTTGCTTTCTATATTCTTTGCAGGTTCATCTATCTCGATGGCTTCAGTTAAGCCATAGGTACCAAACTCTTGTTCGATGGAAGCGGCATCATAAAAGAAAAGCTGCACACCATGCTTCGTCTCAAACCTGTCTTCGCTTAGTTTTTTGCCTTCGCCATACGATGCGGCATTTTTGGAAATGGCCACAAACACCATGTAGCCATCCGGTCTAAGCTGATTGAAGCAAGCACGGATAAGCTTTGCCCGTTCCTGTTCATCGAGCAAATGGATCAGGGCGTAACAAAAAATGCCATCGTACACTTCCTGGTCAAAGGGCATCGCCCCCACGGGTCCGTGATAAACCTTTATTTTATCGCCGTAGTGCTTTTTGGCCAGGGCAATGGCCGTTTCTGAAATTTCTATCCCGGTGACATCAAATCCGTTGTCCGTAAAAACTTTTGCATTTCTACCGTAACCGAATCCTGGAATCAGGATTTTATGCAGCCCCTTTTTTCGGAAGAACTCAACGGTAGCTACAGCGGAATCAGCCGGTTCGTAGCCCCACATGCTTTGCTTATCCCTAAAACTTGACTCCCAGAATTCTGTCATGATTTTTTGTGGTAGATCGATGTGGGTTTATTTTGTTTGTGGTGAATGGTGTTGCGGTATGGCGAAGGTTGCTCCACAATTTAACGAACCGATGTATACGAGACCCGTACGTACAGTGGTGTGAGAGGCGCTCCCCGTCAGTTAACGCTGGCGGGGCCGTCTACTCGATTAGCGATTTTGGCTTTTTAAATATCTATTGTCAAAACTGCCCAAAAGAGGTTTTCATAAATATTCACTTCTATAACTTCTTCTCCCTTTCGCATTTTATAGAAACTAAGTCTATCACTTATCAAATGCTCGTCCTCCTGCTCATCAAAATCATTATCTTTTGCCCAAAGATTTCCAAGTTCAGGTGTCTGAAATGAATACCAAAACCTTAATCCACTTAATTTCTCATTTTTAAATTTGAGTGCCAACAGAATTAAGGTCTTGACTCCAAGCATAAAAGCATTTTTGTCATTTGGTGGGTCGATACACCAGTCAACATGGAAATGATTTTCATTGTCTTCAATTATTGACTGATTTTCCCAATTCCCAGTTGCCTTGTACAGTTTATTGAAAGATTTCAAAGTTATTCCTAAGTCGGTTTCCACGATTTCATCTTCCAGAATTTCCTGAACTTCTTTTGGTATTTCAACTGAAAAAGAAAGGTCGTCTGGCAGATTGAATTCTCTTAAAAGCTTTTTAAATGTATCGTTGAAATTAACTATCATAGCTTAACGCTAACGGTGCTGGTACAGGCTATGGTGAGGCGTAGCCGAAACTGAAGCCTGTGCTGGGTTAGTGGTTTTTGTTTTTCAGTTTTATCAGGTACTGATACAAAGTACTGAATCGTCCAGTCCTTACAGAATGTTTGTCTCCAAAAAAGCCTAAATCAAGTGTGATTTCAGCATGTTCCCATTCAGAATCAGCTATCGGTGGTGGCGGAATCTTATATGGAGCAGTGTTAATCGGATGCTTTAACTTCATATAACTTGAAGCAATTGCATAAAGAGAGTCTAACTCTGTTTTAGTTAGGTCAGACACTACTGTATCAGGCTCAGCAAGCATTTGCCCTATCTCTTGGTCTGCATATCTGATGTAGTATAGGTTGTTTTCCTTGAAAGCTTCACTTGAATTTGCTCCGTAGTTTTTAAGTATAAACTTTTCTGATACCACAAGTGGAGAAAAGAATTTTGTTAGTTCAAAATCAAAGTCATAGAATCTATACTCTTCTTCTTTACCTTCTTCTACCATCCTTTCTGAAGCTGTCTGTTCTGGTTTAGGTTGGCAGGAAAGCAACATTAGTAGTACTACGACTTTATATCTTTTCATAATTCACTATTACCACTAACTAAAGTATATACGGAACAACTCCTGCTATCCACCCAATCCTGGAGCATAGCAGTAATAGCACGAACGAATATACCATAAATCCCCTAAACGCTATCACTTTTCTTATCTATCCAAAGACGCGCCATCTGCTTTCATACTTGAGCAGCAGAAGCTGTGGTGGCAGGAGCAGCAGACCTAAAAAGCAAAAAAAGAGCGCGGGTTAGGGCAGAAAAAAATCTGCTGCACCTGCCACCACGCCCGCTGCTCCTGCTATAAGCAAAAAGCCTCTCCTGCCACAGCTGTAGCTGTACAGGAAAGGCTTGCATAAAAACAGGAAAATACGGGTGCCGCTAAAAAAGCAGCGGCAAATTTTAAAAGTCTTTTAAGTCGATGGCTTCGCTGGCAGCTTTTTCAGCGTTTTCCAGGAGTTCGTAGCACTGGCGGGCAATCTCCATCTCCTCGTTTGTCGGGATCACGAGCACTTTTACGGGCGCGCCCTGTTTGTTTATTTCCCGGATACCTTTGGCGCGTTGCTTGTTTTTTTCCTCATCCAGTTCAATGCCCAGGAAGCTCATCTGCCGGCACACACGCTCCCGGATAATAGCATCGTTTTCGCCGACACCTGCTGTAAAAATGATCGCATCCAGGCCGTTGAGCACCGCGGCATAAGCGCCGATGTATTTTTTGATGCGGTAGGCATAGAGGTCGTAGGCCAGGGAGGCATTTTTGTCGCCGGATTCCATGGCATTGATGATGTCGCGCATATCGCTGAAGCCGGTGAGGCCCTGCATGCCGCTGCGTTTGTTCAGCAGCGTGCCCACCTGGTCCGGGTCGTAACCCAGCTGGTTGATCAGGTGGAAAATTACAGAAGGGTCGATGTCGCCGGAACGGGTGCCCATGATCAGGCCGCTCAGCGGACCGAAGCCCATGCTGGTATCTACCGACTGCCCTGCATCAACGGCGGTCATGCTGCAGCCGTTGCCCAGGTGGATGGTTATGAGCTTTGCATCCGGTTTGCCCAGGTACTCCAGCGCCTGCTCCGATACATATTTGTGGCTCGTGCCATGGAAACCGTACGCCCGGATGCCCTGCTCTGTGTAGTAGGAGTTCGGGATGGCATAACGGAAGGCCTGCTCGGGCATGGTCTGGTGGAAAGCCGTATCGAACACCGCTACCTGCCTGGCTTTGGTAAAGATGCGCTCGGCCACTTCAATGCCCATGTAGTTCGATGGGTTGTGCAGCGGCGCCAGCGGGAACAGCTTTTTGATCTCATCCTTCACCTCCTGCGTCACGACGGTGGTAGCGGCAAAACTTTCGCCCCCGTGCACCACCCGGTGCCCCACCACCTCAATGTCTTCCGGGTTTTTGATTACCCCGATTTTGCTGTCGGTGAGCAGGTTGCCTACTTCGTGCAGCCCCGCCTCGTGGTCGGGCAGGTCGAGTGTCAGCTGAATCACTTCTTCCTGGTCGCCGGTAAGAATTTTATGCGTGATGATGGAATTCTCCAGGCCTATCCGCTCTACCAGGCCGCTGCAAACCGGTTTATCGGATGGCATCCGGAATAGCTGGTATTTGATGGAGCTGCTGCCCGAGTTTACTACAAATATGTTCATGTGCGTGACGTTGTGGTATTACTGTTGTGTAACAAGTTCTTTTCCGTTTACTTTCGGAGCCGGCTGCTCTTCCTGCCCCTGTATAGCCGTAATAACGACGGTGTTGAAGATATCATCTACGGTACAGCCGCGGCTCAGGTCGTTCACCGGCTTGTTGAGCCCCTGCAGCATCGGACCGATCGCCAGGGCGCCTGTTTCGCGCTGCACGGCTTTGTAAGTATTGTTACCGGTGTTCAGGTCAGGGAAGATGAGTACGCTGGCACGGCCTGCTACCTCGGAGTTTGGCAGCTTCTGCTTGCCTACCACCGGATCTACGGCCGCATCGTACTGGATCGGCCCTTCCACTTTCAGGTCAGGGCGTTTCTGCTTCACGATTTCGGTAGCCTTACGCACTTTATCCACATCTACCCCCTCACCCGATGTACCGGAAGAATAAGACAACATGGCCACACGCGGCTCTATGCCAAAGCGCTGGCTGCTGTCGGCGGACGAAATAGCGATCTCGGCGAGTTGTTCCGCGGTTGGGTTCGGGTTAACGGCGCAGTCGCCGAACACAGAAACGCGGTCCGGCAGACACATAAAGAACACCGACGACACCACCGACACCCCTGGCTTTGTTTTCACAAACTGCAGCGCAGGCCGGATGGTATGCAGCGTGGTATGCACTGCACCACTCACCATACCGTCTGCATGGCCTTTATACACCATCATGGTACCGAAGTACGACACATCCGACATCATATCCGAGGCCATCTGGTACTGCAGTCCTTTGCTCTTGCGCAGCTCCAGCAGCGTGTACACGTAATCTTCGAAATGCTCCGACTTCAGCGGGTCGATGATCTGAATGCGATCGAGGTCCAGGTTCAGGCTCAGGCGTTTTACAGCGGCAGCAATTTCCTGTGCATCGCCCAGGATGGTGAGGTCCACGATGTCCTGGTTGATGAGGCGCGAAGCAGCTTTGAGTACGCGGTCGTCGTTTCCTTCCGGTAACACAATGTGTTTTTTCTGGCTCTTTGCCGATTTTACCAGCTTGTACTGGAACATGTGCGGCGTCATGCCTTCCGGGGTATAGGTAATGATCTTCTCATCCAGGGCCTGCACATTCACATACTTTTTGAAGGTATTAATGGCAAGCTGAATTTTCTTGGCATTATCCGGCGTGATGCGCGATTTGATGTTACCGATAAGCGTGGCGGTATGGAAAGAGCCTGTTTTAACAGAGATAATCGGCACCACCATCTGCAGACCCTCGATCAGTCGCACGATAGGCTCGTCCGGCTCAAACTTACCGGTAAGCACAATACCGGCCACTTTCGGATAGTTCACCGACATGTTCGCCTGGAGCGCACTCAGGATGATATCGCCACGGTCGCCGGGGGTAACGATGAGTACGTTTTCCTTGATATGGTTCAGGAAGTTGGGCACCTGCATGGCTCCCATAATGAAGTGGTCAGCCTGGTTGGAGAGCTGCTGTTCACCAAACATCAGTTTACCGCCCAACACCTCGTGCACTTCCTTCATGGTCGGGCTCTTGAGGTCCTTATCTTCCGGAATTACCGCCAGGATAATGTCCGGACTCAGGTAGTTCTGCAGGAGCTGCTGTACCTCATACGCGTTTTCGTTCCTCACTTTGTTGGCTACCACAGCCAGCACCTGCACCTCGCGGGCTCGGAAGTTACGCTTGATGGTTTTTACCGCACTCAGTATCTGCTCGTTCGTCTTTCCTTCGCCCGATACCACGATAATGACCGGCGCCCCCAGGTTTTTGGCGATCGTTACGTTAGCGTCAAACTCAAAGGCGGTACCTTCTCCGAGGAAGTCGCTGCCTTCAATTACCGTAAAGTCGTAGTTTTCTTCCAGCTTTTTAAACTTGCTGATAATGGTATCGATGATGTCGCCCTGGCTGCCTGCTTCTATGAGCTGCATGGCCTGCTGCTGCGTAAAAGCGTAGCTATCTTCGTAGCTTACCGGCAGGCCAAAGTGACTGATGATGGTTTCGATGTGCGAATCCTTTTCCTGTTTCGGATCATAGTTTATGATGGGCTTAAAATACCCGATTTTCTGAGCTTTTCCCAACAAAACATGCACAAGGCCCAGGGCCACAATCGACTTACCACTATAAGGTTCAGCGGTGGCAATAAATATAGTTTTGGTCATACGAATTGGACTTTACGGCAAAGATAAAACTAACAATTTTCCCGAAACATGATCTACATCATATCCGGAAAGGTTATTCCTATTATAACCCGTATCGGTTAAGGCAGGTTACAGATTTTTGTTTCAATTCCGCTGGCTTCCGCCGTACTACCAGCCTGGTAGGCCTTCCGGGAAAAAAGATGCGCAATCGATTGTATTTGTTAAATTAAAACTATTCCACAACAGAAGCAAAAATTAAGCTATTTTTCTGATTTACAATTTCATCCGGAGCTGAAGGTGGAGCCCCTTACCAAGAGGGCTCTGCCCCGCATCTGCTGTCCGGTGCCTCTCTCACACCCGGCAGCTTCGTTAGCTCAAGAGTTAGTTGCATGTCGGTAACAGGCGGCTAATTTCAGTTAGGTTTACGCTAAAAAAACCTGCTGCAGCTGCCACCATTGCCTCTGCTGCTCCAACTTAAGTTAAACTGCTTCAAATTTTATCGCTGATTCGGATTTGCAAATCCTAATCAGCAATAGCCTGTCCTGCACCGGTGGTGGTGCCCGGACCTGGAATAGTTTTTCCTTTTAAACACGAGTTCGGAAACCCGCACCACAATACAAAGCGCAACCGCCCGGTCCTCTACCCATTGCCAGGCAATTTCACTCTGACTTTAACCACCGCTCATGGTGCGGGAATCCTCCCCCGTGTCTACTGCTTTTCAGGCCTACCGATTCCGGTTAGAACGGCTGCCGGATATTGTTTTCGTCACACCCCAAAGGGCCTGTCACATCAGTCTCCTGCCACCTCAGATAGCCTGTTATCCTAAATCACTGATGTAACGCAAAAAATTACTAAACCAGGAGAAGTCCCCCTTTGAAGGGGGTAAGGGGGGTGTTGCACGTGCTGTGAACAAATTCAGGTTCTACAGCCAGTACAACATTAGTTTGTCCTCAGATGTTAATCATCCCCCTGCCCCCTTCAAAGGGGGACAAAAAATCCCTGTGTAACATCAGTTAATTCACTTTTATTTCTTTAAAATATTGACTGAAGATCGAAACTGTTCTTTCAATGATTTCCTTTGATGGCGGCTCTACCCCTTTCAGTCCGTACTCCATGCCCAGTGCCTCCCACTTGTGCACCCCCAGCATATGGTAAGGCTGAATCTCGATTTTCTGGATGGTGGTAAAGTCTTTAAACCGTTGCCCCAGCTCGTGCAGGTACTCTGCCTGGTCCGACCAGCCCGGCACCAGCACATAGCGCAACCACATCGGCTTTCCTGTAGATTCGCGGTAGTCGGCTACTTTCAGCACACTCAGGTTCGATTTGCCGGTAAGTTTTTTGTGCCACTCGTTGTTGATGTGTTTCACGTCTAACAGCAGCACATCCGTTTCTTCGAGCAATTCCTTGGCATGCTGGTCAATCAGTCTTCCGTTTGAATCCAGGGCTGTGTTTATTCCCTCTTCGTGCAGACGTCTGAACAGCTTTTTAATTACCTTACGCTGCAGCAGCGGCTCGCCACCGGATACGGTTACGCCACCCTTTTTCCCGAAGTAAGGTTTCTGGTTGATGGCCCGTTTCACGAGTTCCTCGATATCCAGCCAGGAACCGCCCTTCAGCGCGATGGTGTCGGGGTTGGCACAGTAGAGGCATTTGAACTGGCAGCCCTGCACAAACACCACCATGCGAATACCCGGCCCGTCGTGCGTGCCAAAGGTTTCGATAGAATGAATATTAAGCAGGTCTGTTCCTACCACCTCTTCGGTAAATTGTGGAATTACATCCAGCTGAATCAACTCCTCTTGCGTTTTCATTTCGGTAAACTATTAACTGACGTTGTGTTTATGATGCATGTGGCAAAATTTCGCTAATGCAAACGAAAGCGGAACCTTCTATTCTTAGCAGCGGGATAGGATATTGCCACTTTATTCCTGCCCTTTAACTACATCAAAATTGGACATTTTTAGCTGTTACAACAATGCTTGTTGTCAGTCGAAAAGGTAACCTATATCAGCTAACAGCTATTAGCTGCCAACTGCAGCATTTGGCGATATTTGCTAAAAGCCTCCCTTCCCCATTACCTGTCCCCTGTCAGGGTAGGGCTGTTTCATTCTAGCGGACTCTCCCCTTGAGGGGAGCGAGAGGGGTGTTTACACCTGCGAAAAAACTCCGTGACCTTAACTTCAGACTTATTACTTCCGAAATTAACACCCCTATAATCCCCTCAAGGGGATAGTCTCGAAGAATGAAACGGCCCTACCCTGACAGGGGACAGGTAATGGGGAAGCAGCGACTGTGGTGGCAGGTGCAGTAAAACAAAACTACGCTTGCTTTGCTTGCTCTGAACCTGATAGCCCTAAAATGGAAAAAGAGGGCAGAGCCCTCCTCCTCCGGAGCAAATAATACGTCAGCTATAATTTCATTTTTACATTCTTTCGTGGAAGGTTCTCGCGATTACCTCCAGCTGGTGATCTTTCGACAACCGGACAAAGTTCACCGCGTAGCCGGATACCCTGATGGTTAATTGCGGGTAATTATCCGGGTTGTTGTAAGCATCCACGAGGGTTTCACGGTTCAGCACGTTCACGTTCAGGTGATGCGCTTTGGTAAAGTAACCATCCATCAGCGTTACCAGGTTTTCTACCTGTTCTTCGCGGGTGCTTGCCAGCGACTTCGGCACAATCGAGAAGGTGTTCGAGATACCATCCTGTGCATACCGGTAATCGAGTTTGGCAACCGAGTTCAGCGAGGCAATGGCACCGTGGGTATCACGGCCGTGCATCGGGTTCGCACCCGGAGCAAATGATTCGCCGGCTTTACGTCCGTCTGGCGTAGCACCTGTTTTTTTGCCGTACATTACGTTCGAGGTAATGGTGAGCAGCGACATGGTCGGCACTGCATTTTTGTAGCACTTGTGGCTTTTCAGCTCGTTGAAGAAGTACTCGCTCACTTCCTGTGCAATGGCATCTACCAGGTCGTTGTCGTTGCCGTAGAGCGGGTACTCACCGTCGGTTTTGAAATCAACAGTCAGGCCGTCTTCGTTGCGGATGGCTTTTACTTTGGCATATTTAATCGCAGACAGCGAGTCGGCGATGATGGAGATACCGGCCGCACCATACGCCATATCGATGCCCGGGTCAGTATCCAGGAAAGCGAACTGTGCTTTCTCGTAGTAATACTTGTCGTGCATGTAGTGGATGATGTTCATGGTTTTGGCATACACCCGCGCCACTTCTTTCATGGCCAGCTTGAAGTTGGCCATCACCTGGTTGTAATCCAGGTACTCGCCTTCAAGCGGTTTAATGCCTTTCAGCACCTGGGCACCGGATTTTTCTTCGCGGCCACCGTTCAGCGCCAGCAACAGGGTTTTTGGCAGATTGGTACGGGCACCGAAGAACTGGATGCGTTTGCCTATTTCCTGGTACGACACGCAGCAGGCAATGCCGTAGTCGTCGGAGCCACGCACTTTGCGCATCAGGTCGTCGTTTTCGTACTGGATAGACGAGGTATCGATAGAAACCTGAGCACAGAAGTTTTTGAAGCCTTCGGGCAGGTTCACAGACCACAGCACAGTCAGGTTTGGTTCAGGTGACGGGCCGAGGTTGTAGAGGGTTTGCAGGAAGCGGAAGGAAGTTTTGGTTACTTTGGTTCTGCCGTCTTCAAACTGACCGCCGATCGCTTCGGTTACCCAGGTTGGGTCGCCGCCAAAAATCTCGTCGTATGCACCCGGACGTAAGTGGCGCACCACACGCAGCTTCATTACAAACTGATCGATGAGTTCCTGTGCTTCAGACTCGGTAAGAAGTCCAGCTTTCAGGTCTTTTTCGATATAGACATCCAGGAAAGAAGACACGTTACCAAGCGACATAGCCGCACCATCCTGCTCTTTTACGGCAGCCAGGTAGGCCATATACACCCACTGCACCGCTTCCTGCGCATTTTCGGCAGGACGGCTCAGGTCCAGGCCATACAGCTCACCCAGCACTTTAATGTCTTTCAGGGCTACGATCTGGCTGGTAACTTCCTCGCGCAAGCGGATTTTGTGCTCATCCATCTCGCCGTCAATCGCCAGTTTATCAGCTTCTTTTGCTTTGATCAGCCTGTCGATACCATACAGAGCCAGGCGGCGGTAGTCGCCGATAATGCGGCCACGGGCATAGTTATCGGGCAAACCGGTCAGGATGCCTTTGGAGCGGAATTCCTTGATTTCAGGATCGTAGGCGGAGAAAACAGCGCTGTTATGATCTTTGGCGTATTTAAAAATTTCTTTTACCTGCTCAGCAACCTGCAGTCCGCGCTCTTCCACGGCGCCTTCCACTACCCGGATGCCACCGAAAGGCTTCATGGCGCGTTTCAGCAGTTCATCTGTCTGCAGGCCAACAATTACCTCCAGCTCTTCGGCGATGTAGCCGGGGCCGTGGCTGGTAACACTGGAAATGGTTTCGGTATCAATTGCTCTGCAGCCGCCTCTCTCCCGCTCTTCCTTCATTGCCAGCAGGCATATCTGCCACAGCTCCTTGGTTCGTTCCGTAGCTTCGGCCAGGAAGGCTGCATCGCCATAGTAGGGAGTTACATTTTTTCTGACAAAATCCTTTACATCTATACGATCGTTCCAGTTACCTTTCACGAAAGAAACGCGGTATTGTTCTGTTAAAGCGTTCATAACTATGTGATTTAATTGTGATTTGGTGTTTGACGTATTCGTTGTGTTTTCTCCTGCGGTAGTAACCGGCAGTACATTTTGGTTTTATTGATTCTACAAGTACACCTGGAACTGCACGATCCATTCTCCGGCTCTGTCGAATACATGATTATTCTGATACAAAGGCCGGCTGGAGTGCTGCACGGTTATTTTTGCGTGGTGCGCGTCCAGGAAAAAATTTGCACCTAAGTCATAATAGTGTCCCACTTCATCGAGTGCTTCCAGGTCTTTGAGGGCGTAAGCGGCTATTGGCTGTACCCTCACTTTATTGCAGACTGTTTTTGGAAGCAGTAACCCCGACTGGGTGTACCAAATTTTGCCAGTCCCGAGCATGAACCTGGAATTCCCGGCTCCTTCCTGTGCCCGTTCGCCTGTGAAAGAGGGATCGGGAGAACCGGTGTTCATAATGCCCACCGTGCGCAGGTAATCAGGACCGTAGTCGTAATTGTACAGCACGCTGTAGGTGGTTAGGGCCATGCCTTTCTCTTTTGGCCCTACCGGCAAATCGGCAAATACATCCACCGCCAGGGTATTTATATCGTGCTTCTCTACCACCCCATCAGCGGTCATGCTTTTGGTGCCATCCTGGTTGCTGTAAAAACCAGCGCCTATGTTCAGCACTTTTTTACTTCCCAGGTAAGTTCCCACCCGGAAGGGCAGTGCATTGGCCTCCTGGTCCAGCAGCTGAAGGTCGGCATAGCCGCCATAAGCTGCTTTCGGGTTGCCGTTATTATCCACAGCAGGTCCGCCGGCTACGGGCTGGCTGTTGGTAGCGAAGGGCTTGTTTACATGCGCCTGGTAGTGCACCCTGCCCAGCGCGCCTTTGGCATACACCCCAAACTGCCTGATAAACTGGTCCGATGCTTCGAGAGTAGGCCAGTTAAAAGCCGGTGCATCCACCATCAGGTAATTGAGCGTACTCGACGAGGTCATGCGGGAAGTGCCCAACCAGTAGTGCAAGCCTGCCCCGGCGTACAGCGTGTATTTATTCGCTTCGCCGGTGAGCGGGTTCTTAGCAGGTACAACAGCGTATTCGTTCCAGACATCGTGGAAGAACAGCTGCGGCTTTTTACCTGCACCAAAACCGCCTGTGCCACCCGATCCGCTTGCGCCACCGTTGATAAAGGTCTGGTTATTGATGCCCACATGAGCGAAAACCAGGTACCGTGGCGAAAACTGTGCATAGGCAATGGTGCGCACGCGGCGTGCTCCAATATCAATAGAACGATCGACTGGCTCACCCCCAATCTGGGTACCCGGGTTGTTTTCTGTGCTTTTGGCCCAGATCTGGCTCCACATAATTACCCGCACATATTTGCTTCCGTCTTCGTTCAGGTTGAATTTCAATCCTGAACCGTAATCTGCCGAGCCCTGGGCAAGCGCCATTGTAGCGGTAAACATGCTAACCAGCACACAAGCCCATACTTTGGTGAATTTCATAACGCTAGTTTTGTAATCTTAATTTATGCTCTGGCCTTTTGCAGCGTTGCTGCCCTGCCGCCTGTTAGCTTACCAACTCTGCTTCGCCTTTGTAAGTGAGCACTTCCTGCTCTTTCTGTGCTCTCAGTTTTTTAATCTCGTTGCGGATCAGGAAAGAAACCGTAAGCGCTATTACCAGCAGGCCGGCGAAGAAGTAGAGCGTAAAGTTGTAGTTGCTGGATACGGTGCGGGTCCAGGCGGCGAAGACCGGTCCTGCCACCCCGGCAGCGGCCCAGGCTGTTAAGATGTACCCGTGAATCGCACCCAGCTGCTTCGTTCCGAACATATCGCCGATGTAAGCCGGGATGGTAGCAAAACCACCGCCATAGCACGAGATGATCAGGAAGACTACTGCCTGGAACAGGTAGGCATTGGTGATGCCCGGCAACAGGAAGTAAGCGATGATCTGGATGCTGAAGAAGATAGTGAACATGTTCGGACGGCCGATGAAGTCGGAGAACGAAGCCCAGCCGATGCGGCCACCACCATTAAAGAGCCCCATGATGCCTACCATTGTTGCCGCTGCGATGGCTGATAAGCCTGTATATTCCTGTGCCATGGGCGAAGCAACCGAGATGATGGCAATACCACAGGTAATGTTAATGAACAGCATTACCCACAGGTACCAGAAGCGTTTTGTTTTTACAGCTTCGTTTGCCGTTAAATTGGAAAGGTCTTCCACTACTTTCTTTTTACCTGATTCTACATTTGCCTCGTAACCGGCAGGCGCCCATCCTTTAGGCGGTGCAGACAGGTAGCGGGACGAGCCAAAAATGATCAGGAAAAAGGTGGTACCCATGATAAAGAAGGTGTTGGCAATTCCGACCACCGAAAGCAGGTACACGATAAGCGGACTGCTGATAAGTGCTGCAAACCCGAAGCCCATGATGGCCAGCCCGGTTGCCAGGCCGCGCCTGTCAGGAAACCATTTTACCAGCGACGATACCGGGGTGATATAACCAACGCCCAGGCCTATACCGCCAAACACACCATAAAACAGGTACAACAGGTAAAGCGACTCCAGCTTAATGGCCAACCCGGAACCGGCAATACCAATTCCGAAAAAGATAGCAGACAGCAAGCCTGATTTTTTAGGACCGTGCTTCTCGAGGTAGTGCCCCAGGAAAGCGGCAGAAAGACCCAGGAAAAAGATGGCGATGCTAAAGGTAAACTGTGTTTCTTTCAAGCCCCATCCGAACTTCTCGATCAATGGTTTGGTGTATACACTCCACGCGTAAACCGAGCCTATGGTTATGTGGATTCCGACAGCAGAAGCGGCAATTAGCCACCTGTTCTTAACTTTTGTCATAACGTATTATATTTATGGTTTCTTAATGCGGCTATTCCTAATAAAAGCACCGTTACTTGCCTAAAAACTGCTGACGCTCCTTCGCCATTTTCTGCTTTTTGCTGCCGGACCGGAAGTACTTAAGCTTCCCGGTATCGCTGTTTTTACTCTCAGGTAACACTACAAAGGAACACACTCACAGGCGGGTAAAACATGATGTTGATCATCACAAAAAATAAACTTTGTCACTTATTCCTGATATTTAAAGAACAAAAGGGTGCTTTTTTTAAGATAAAAACAGGAGGAATAGCGGATTTTTGCCAGTTTCACAAACAACTGTTAGTTATTACAGTTATGCGGTCTTCTCCCAATATTTGTACTATTAACAGCATGTGGCATGATGGAGCAGCATGGTTGTCGGGTGATTGGCTGGCTCCGGCAATTTAGGATGAGTTGATTTTGAAATGTTCCCGAAGCGACAAACAAGGCTGAAAAAGTCTTCTGCAGCTGCCACCACTGGCGCTGCACCTGCTTGGCCGGTGCCGTAACTGAGCAAGATCTGCTATGGCTGCTGTAGAGCAGCAGCAGCGGCTGTGGTGGCAGGTGCAGAGAAGAAAAATGGCAGCAAAACATCCCCGTGAAAATCATTCTTGGCGCTATATCCCGTTTAAGGAAGTAAAGCCTGTACGGCAATGCTGTTCGTGCAAAACTGCCAGCTCCCGACCAAGAAAACCAGCTCGTGGTACGCCAAAGGCCCGGGTATGGTAAAAACGGAAACCTACGATGCCAGGGGCAAGCTCAGCAGCTATACCTTGCTTACTGATTATTCGAAATAGCTGCTTTGTTTTAGCTGATGTGCCTTAATTCTTTTTTGAACATCAGGGCGAGCAGCAGCATTGCTAACGGCGCTGTAATGCCCCAGGGAAAACCCAGGAACAGTAACTTTTCTGAGAAATGTGGATAGAAATAAACAACAGAAACTAAAGGGGTAACCAGTGCGTTTGCCAGAAAGGCTATCCTGACCCATTTCTGAAAACCCTGCTTTTCAAAAACGGGCAACGCTGCGAACATAGCGATACCCATACAAATGTAACCTATGGCATCGTAGTTCCAGAACATGGAATGGGGTGTTTGTTCGAGCACCTGCACTTCGGCTACTGCTCCTTTGAGTTTCAGGGGGATGACGGTCGCCAGTTGCACCACGTAATTGGCCGTAACAAATACGGCATAAATGATTGTAAAGATGAGCGCTGCATGGCTCCAGAACCTGTTCGCTTCCGGCGTTACATAGTGAAGCGCCAGCATTTCAAGCACAAACGGAATCACGATACAAAGGGAAGTCCCGTAAATCAGGATTTCATCCAGCGGGAAAGTCAGCACCTCCATTACCTGCAACACCTGCACGACCACATAAGCCAATGTCGCACCAAAGGCAAACAGTCCTGACCAAAAGCCGATTTTATATACCTGCTGATTCATGGTGGCAAATGAAACTTGTGTGAGTGTTTGAGGAATTTTCAGTATTATTTGGTTGAAGTTAAGTAATGTTGGGGTGTAAGTTATTCGCAGTTAACTTGTGGCGGTTTTCAAAGTGTCTTTACTTAGTGTAGTTTGTAACTACACCCAAATATTTTCAATGGCGACCAATGCTAATCTCCGGTGCTGGAGCTATCACAAGGTTTCAACTCAAAATCAGGTTTAGCATGAACGAACCTCATCCTAACTGTGATATTTGGGTGTAGTTGCAAACTACACCCAGACAATGCTAAATTATGCTGCTAAATTTTTTTAAATAAATGAATAACACCACTGTTTGTCAAGTGTTTGAAGTAATATGTGAGAATATTATAGCTTCCGGGTTGTAATATAACTTCTGCATAACGGTGAGACTTTGTCCCTTCTTCTATTGCATCAATAAGGCATTGAGCTGATTCTTTAATTGTTATGTTCAACAACTCTAAAGGCTCCTCCTTTTCTATTACCTTCTTACTTTCTTCTATCAAGTCATCTCCTTTTTCAGCATAATGCCAGCGAAGCAGATAAATCCCCGCTTTACTTTCAAGCCAAATCTGAGGATTAGTCTCGTCTGCAAAAACAATAATTTGATAGTTGTCTTTAAAGATTACTCCACAATAATCATCAATCTTGCAAACCTTTTCATAATCACTGCCAACCAACCCATTCGCATCTCCAGCCCATTCGTTGACTTTTGAACAGGGTAATAATACAGTTTGACTAAAGGGATTAATCCATTGGTTCATCTATGCACTACTCTTTCAATTTTTTACAAATTTACCACAGCCCAACAAATCACCTACCTCAAATCCACCACTTCCCGCTGTCAGATAAATATAGCAAAATCCTAAGATAAAAACCGACAATCAGGATATTTCACCCCAGGTTGCAACACCCCTGTTAAAAAGAGTTTACAGCTGCTGCCACCATTGCCTTTGCTCCTTACCTAGCTTGCCGCCAACCTCACCTGCCCCAGCCCGTATTTAGTAGTTCATCATTCGACTAAGAAAAAACTATGAAATCAGAAAGAACGAACAACCTGGAACATGTCCTGGTAAAATGTATCACCGCCTGCGAAACCTGCACTACCATGTGCCTGCAGGAAGACGATGTGAAAATGCTGGCCGAGTGCATCCGGATTAACCGCGACTGCGCCGACATCTGCGCCCTGACCTCGCGGTTTGTAGCCCGTAATTCGGCCCATGCGCGGCACGTGATGCGGGAGTGCATCGAGATTTGCAGGCTCTGCGCTGAAGAGTGCGGCAAGCATGAACATGACCACTGCCAGCACTGCGCCGCTATCTGCAAAGAGTGCGCCGATGCCTGCCAGGAATGGATGGGTTAACCTAACCCTTACCAAAAACAAGTCGGGGCCGGATGCGAACATCCGGCCCCGACTTGTTTTTACCACCTGACAGGCCTCAGAAAATGGCATCCAGAATAGCTGACACAATTGCGAGCACAATACTGAAGATCAAGGCCCACAAAAAGCCATCGACGTTGAAGCCACTTATCAAGGCGTCTGCCAGCAGAATGATAACCGCGTTAATCACCAGCAGGAACAGCCCCAGCGTCAGGATCGTAACCGGTATGGTCAGAAACACCAGGATAGGCCGGACAATAGCATTTAACACCGCCAGCACAATGGCCACTATCAGGGCGCTTCCAAAGCCGCTAACATCCACGCCCGGCAACAAATAGGCGGCCAGCATCACGGCAACGCCCGACAATAAAATTTTGATGATGAATCCCATAGCTATTCCTGTTATATAGTCAGATGTATTTATTTTGATACGTTGCTATACGCAGGCAGCACTATAAGGATAAGATTGTTACACTTCGAGCCGCTGCTGCGACACGGCCATCCAGTTGCAAAGCTTGTAGAGCAGGCGCGCGCCTACGTTCCCGTTCCACTCGCTGTCGCCGGGCGCCACCTCGCACAAATCGAATCCGATGATTTCGTGACCGGCTTTTACCAGCGCCTTCAGCAGGTACACGGCCTGCTCGAACTCCAGTCCGCCCGGAACCGGTGTACCGGTGGCCGGACAAAGTTTAGGGTCCAGCCCGTCGATGTCGAAGCTGATGTACACTTTCTGCGGCAGTTGCGCGATTATCTTTTTGCACTGCTTTTTCCAGCTGTCGCCTTCGTACATTTTTTCTTTCAGGGCAGCATCGTAGAAGATCGTGATGCGGCCATTGGACTGCTCTGCCAGCTCCGCCTCCGCCTCGCAAATGTCGCGGATACCAACCTGCACCAGTTTCTTTACCTGCGGCAGCTTGAGGGCATTGAACATGATGGAAGCATGCGAGTAGGTAAAGCCTTCGTAGGCATCGCGGAGGTCGGCGTGGGCGTCGATCTGCAGAATGCCATACTCCTCGTGCTTTTCGGCCAGCGCGTGCATCAGGCCCAGCGGTGTGCTGTGGTCGCCGCCGAGCACGCCAACAGCTTTGCCTTGGTCGAGGTAACTTAGGGCTTTGGTTTTAAGCCACTGCAGCAGCTCCTCCCCTTTGGCGGTTACTTCGGACGGCAATTTTTCAAAAGCTTCTTTCTCTGATTCAGGACTTCCTTCTTCGAGCCAGTTGATGTAGGATTCGGCTTTGTTGCGCAGGTCCTCGCTGGTAGCCTCCCAGTCGGCTGGAATGTCCTCCATGGCAATGCCCAGTTTCCAGGCATCTTTGATGGCAGGTTCAAATAAATCGAGCTGCGGCGAGGCATCCATTACAGCCTTTGGTCCCTGTGCCGTACCGGCACTGTACGATACGGTTACTTCCCAGGGAACAGGAATGATCACGACTTCCGCCTCGTCAACGGTAAAAGGCAGCCCGAAAAGGCCTCCGTTCACATCGCCTACACCATTCGGGTCGAAACTGGCAATTTTTTCTGCTTTGCTGGCAGCACTGTTGGTCGGTTTATTCAGCGGAGTGCTCATCGGTCACGTTAGTTGGATTGATACTTAAAAGCTCCTTCACAAAATTAGGAAGTGCAAAGGCAGCCATATGAATGTCTTCGTTATAATACTTCAGGCTCTGGCTGCGGGAGAAAGCTGCAGCCGCCTCCACGTTAAAGCGCAGCGGGTGCGAATCGCCCTTCGAGGAATACGAAAAACTCCAGGTTCCGGTCGGATATGTCGGGATAGCTGCCAGATAGCAATGCACTTTATCGGTGCCGAAAATCTGCCGGTACGTTTCATAAATCTTTACGAACACGCTGCTGTTAAAGCGGGGCGACTCGCTTTGCGTAATCATTACCCCGTCCGGCGTCAGGCAGCGGTGTACTTCTTTGTAAAAGTCAGCCGAAAACAGCCCTTCGCCCGGACCAACCGGGTCGGCAGAATCTACAATGATCAGGTCGTATTGGCCATCGGCGCATTTTTTTATGTAGTCGATGCCGTCTGCCACGAGCAGGTTCAGGCGCGGGTTATCAAAGGCAACAGCTGTCTCGGGCAGGTACAGCTTGCAGGCTTCTATAACCAGTTCGTCAATCTCCACCAGCGTTACCTCTTCCAGTTGCTCATGGCGCAGCAGTTCGCGCACCGTTCCGCCGTCGCCGCCGCCAATTACCAACGCACGCTTTGCCTGTGGGTGGCTGAACATGGGCACATGCGTGATCATTTCGTGGTACACATACTCGTCTTTCTGGGTGCACATCACCATGCCGTCCAGCGTGAGCATGTTGCCGTAGGCCAGTGTTTCGTACACTTCCACGCGCTGGTACGGCGAGTCTTTTTTGTAGAGCTGGTTTCCGCTGTGCTTAAGCGACAGCGCAATGTTCTCGTCACGCTCCGTAAACCACACATCGCGGGTAATTACGCCCAGCTTTTCGGCTGGCTTTGGCGACACATCGCGCAGCGCCTCCAGGTCAAAATCTTTCCGCTTGAGCAAGTCCAGCTGCCCGCGGCGGCATTCCATGGAGGAACCGTGTCCGGCTTCGAACGCATCTTTCAGGAAGTTGTACGACACCCAGGGATCTACGGAATCGCCGCAGGTGAAAAGGTCTACCGCCGCGTAGCCATATTCCGGCCAGGTATGGATAGCCAGGTGGCTTTCCTGTATCACCACCACGCCCGACACACCGTATGGCGAGAAATGATGGAAGGTACTGTTGATAACAGTTGCGCCTGCTGTTTCGGCAGCAGCCACCATGCTATTCTCGATATGAACCACATCGTTCATAAGCTCAGGAGAGCAATCGTAAAATTCAACTAAAATGTGTCTTCCTAAAGCGTTCATCAAAAGGGTATAAAAAGTTTAATGTAAGATAAAGAACAAAAAAACGAAAACTAACCCGATTATCAAATATTAAAGAACGCGGAACAAATGTATCTAGTTGTAAAACAGACCGTTGATGATAGTGATAAAATGATGGGTGTGATGATAAGTTAGCATTAAACAAAAAAGAGGAGGTTTAACAAGTTACAACAACTACAAAAGCAGTACAAACTATAAATCATAAATATCATTTCATCACTACCATCAACGGTTCAGAGGCTGTGGTGGCTGGAGCAGCAGAATGTTTGCATCAGAATTTGCAGGATTTTAGAATTTTCTTCTTACCTTTTCCTGATGTCCCCTTAACCAGGAAAGAAAAATAAAACGATGAACAACGATATCCGAAACCTGGAGCCACACGCGCTCTGGAATTATTTTGCAGACCTGAACGCCGTACCGCGACCCTCTAAAAAAGAAGAACGTGTTATTCAATTTATCAAGGACTTTGGCCAGCGCCTGGGCCTCGACACCACCGAAGACGAGACCGGGAATGTGCTGATCCGGAAACCTGCCAGTGCGGGCATGGACGACAGGCAAACCATCCTGCTGCAGAGCCACCTCGACATGGTACACCAGAAGAATGCCGGTACTACTTTCGATTTCGATACACAGGGAATCGAGATGTATGTGGACGGCGACTGGGTGAGAGCCAACGGAACCACCCTTGGTGCAGACAACGGCATAGGGGTGGCAGCCATCATGGCGCTGCTGGCTTCTACCGACATAGCCCATCCCCCTGTCGAGGCGCTGTTTACCATAGACGAAGAAACCGGTATGACAGGCGCTTTAGGGTTGAAAGGCGGCGTGCTAAAGGCAACCATCATGCTCAACCTCGACACCGAAGACGACCGCGAACTCACCATCGGCTGCGCAGGCGGCGTGAACGTAACAGCCACCGGAACCTACGAGCAGGAAAGCCCGGCACCTGGCATGAACGGCTACCGCATCAGCATCAAAGGCTTAACAGGCGGGCATTCGGGCATGGACATTCACCTGGGGCGCGGCAATGCCAATAAACTTATGAACCGCCTGCTGCACGAAGCTTCCAGCCGGTGTGGCCTGCGCATAGGCTCCATCGACGGGGGCAGTCTCCGCAATGCCATTCCGCGCGAATCGTTTGCCGACGTTGCCCTGCCTGCAGCAAAACAAGCGGAGTTCGAAAAGCTGATAACGTCGCTTACGGCCACACTTAAAGCCGAATATGCCACCACCGATCCGCAGCTGGAGGTAAGTATAGCCCCTGCAGCACTACCCACTACAGTTTCAGCACCTGCCTTTCAGGCAAATCTGCTGCGGGCTGTGTACGCCTGCCCCAACGGCGTGTACCGCCTGAGTCCGGACATCGAAAACCTGGTGCAAACCTCCAGCAATATGGCCCGCATTATCCTGAAAGAGGGCAGCTACAGCGTCCAGAACCTTACCCGCAGTTCCGTTGACAGCGAAAAAGATGATATGGCCACCGCCATTAAGTGTGCGTTTGAGCTCGCAGGCGCCCGTGTAGAATTTTCCGGCTCCTACCCCGGCTGGACACCGAAGCCAGGTGCAGGCATTGTTAAGATGATGAGCGACCTCTACCGGGAGCTGTTCCAGGAAGAAGCAAATGTAAATGCCTGCCATGCCGGACTGGAATGCGGCATCATCGGTGCCAATTACCCGGGCATGGAAATGATTTCTTTCGGCCCCAACATCCGCGGCGCCCACTCCCCCGACGAGCGGGTGCAGATCAGTTCGGTGCAGAAATTCTGGCATTATTTTACAGAAACTTTAAAACAGATTCCGGTTAACCCTTAACCACATTTCCGGTTTCTGCAAAACCCTTTTACCTGCATAAGACTTTACCTGGCAAGGAGTTACCGGGTACAGCAACACGTACCCGGCCTTACCTCCGCCTGTTCAGAAGAAGGTAAACAGCAGCGGTAAACTAATAACCATTCTCCTGCTATTGGGATCAGAAACTAAAATTGAGTATCTTTAAAATTTAACGCTCCTTATCTTTCTGAACACGCTGTTGAATCGGGTGCTTTCAGCGCCCGTGTTACGACAAGCTTAACCCCGGAGGAAGGAGCTACTTAGACCCCGCTGCATTTACCCTGATTTGAATTGTTGTTGCGATGCTGATGAAGATAATGCTTTGGAAAAATAAAATACTGCATGGCAGTCATCATCAATTGATAAACACCTATGACAAAACTAAAAGGTAAAGTAAAGTTTATTCCCGAACAGAAAAGCCAGTTTTTCCCAACCCTTAAGAAACGGGTAGACGCTTACTTCCAAACCCATCAAATCTCGCCAAAAGCGAACACCGCTATGGTTGTCAAGAGCATTGTGCTGTTGCTGTGTTACAGCCTGCCCTTTGTGCTGCTCTTAAGCCTGCAGCCTCCTTTCTGGCTGAGCCTGGTGCTCTGGATGGTGATGGGCATCGGGCTGGCGGGCATAGGCATGAGCGTGATGCACGATGCCAACCACGGCGCCTACTCCACCAACAAAACCGTAAATTACCTGATGGGGAATACGCTTAACCTGGTAGGCGGCTCCTCCTTTAACTGGAAACTGCAGCACAACATCCTGCACCACACCTACACCAACATTGTACCCATCGACGAAGATATACAGGACAGGCTCGTGCTACGGTTTTCGCCGCATACGGATGTTAAGTTCTACCACAGGTTCCAGTGGGTGTATGCCTTTCTTTTTTACGGGATGCTGACGGTGTACTGGGTACTGCTGAAGGACTTTGTACAGTTTTTCCAGTTTATTTCGAATGGCGTAAACGCGAACAGCCGCAGGCAAAATGTAAACGTTCTGGCAAGGATCGTTCTGCTCAAACTCGTTTACTTTTTCACGATGCTGGCTGCACCTACGCTTTTCTTCGGAATTCCGTTCCTGGAAGTACTGACCGGTTTCCTGGTAATGCATTTTGTTTCGGGGGTTATCCTGACCGTGGTATTCCAGTTGGCGCATACCGTGGAGGGAACCAGCCACCCGGTACCGAACGGGAGCGGCAACATTGAAAACGACTGGGCTATCCACCAGCTTAACACAACGGTTAACTTCTCCAGGCACAACAAGTTTATTTCCTGGTATGTAGGCGGACTGAACTTCCAGATAGAGCACCACCTGTTCCCGAAAGTGTGTCATGTGCATTACCCGAAGATTGCCGAAATTGTAAAGCAGACGGCAGAAGAATTTGGTGTTCCTTACATGGAGAATAAAACATTTGGCATGGCCCTGCAATCACACATCAACACCCTGCGCCGCTTCGGTAAGCTCCCGTCGCTTAACGAAGCCATCGGCTGATACCATGTCCCTATAACAACGAAAGCACCATAAACAGCAGCGGCTGCCCGGGAAACCAGGCAGCCGCTGCTGCTTTTGCAAAGCTTTTATCATCAGGCAATGATGCCATTCTTCAGCGCGTACCGGATCAGGGTTGCCGTGTTTTTTGTCTGAGTTTTTTCGAGCAGGTTTTGCCGGTGGGTTTCTATGGTGCGTTTGCTGGTGAAGAGCTTTTCGGCAATTTCGGCGTTGGTGTATCCCTCCGCAATCAGCACCAGCACCTCCAGTTCCCGCTTCGACAACTCTTTACCTCCTTTTTCAGAAGTTTTAGTACCATTTGCAGGAACAGCAGATAACTGCACCCTTTTTAATAAATCCAGTGCCAGGTTGGAACAGATATAAGGGGTGCCACTTGCAACTAACTGAATTGCGCACCGGAGTTCCTCTTTTCCCGCATTTTTTAACATATACCCGTCTGCACCGGAACTGATGATCTTGTTTACACAGCTGTCGCTGTCGAGCATGGAGAGCACAAGTACTTTTATGGATGGAAAGTTTTCCTTTAAATACCGGGCAGTTTCAAAACCGTCACGCTCAGGCATATTAATATCGAGCAGCACCACATCAGGAACTGTTACAGCCAGCAAATCAATCAGTTCGTTTCCGTTAGATGCCTCACCAACAACTGCTATAGAAGGATCATTACTCAGGAGGGCCTTAATTCCATCCCTGATGATCTGGTGGTCGTCGGTCAATATTACATTAATCATAGGTGGCATACTAAAGTTACAAATTACAAAATAGGAATTTCAGAAGCATTTTCTTTTCCAATCCGGCATCTATACTACAGTTATTTTGCTGATATAGTTCTATTTACACCAAATTACAAAAACTAACAGGCATTCACAAAACCAATGAAAGGAAATAAGACAGTTACTCAGACCCTGTTTAGGTTGCGTTACATAGGTATATAAAATTGAGAATTATACCGAAGAAAAACAGTTAATTTTATCCATTTCAGCATAAAATAAGTATAAACCCTGATAATCATCCGTACTTAAACGTTGCTGCTACTAAATTTAAGTAGTAGCTTTAAAAATTGTAAACAACATCATACCGGAATATTTTAGTACAAATTAAATTTTAATTCATAAAATATAACTTATCTAAGCAACCATTGAACCACCGGAGCCGGAGCCGCTCCTCCTTAACGGCTGTAAATAACTGAGCAGGAGCAGTAAAAGAATCCGGGACATGGAGCGATATAGATACGTATCCGGGAGAAAAATGGCAGTGAATTCAGAAAGAAAAAGTTTAAACACGTACACAAAACAATACAGGCAAAATAAATAGCCTCATTTCCTTTCGGGTGGTGGCAAGTTTCTCCGGTATAGCTCCTGCTGTAGTGCTACAACCAAAAGGTTACTAACATAGACTGAGATAGATTTATGAAACAATTTGACGTAACAACCTCATGGACAAAAGGGATGATGGAAGTTGCGCTTAGCGGAGAGTTAGATGCGAGTTCTTCGGCAAAGGCGGACCAGGCACTTGAAAGAGCCATTGACATGGATATCAAATCACTTCTGATTAACTGCCAGCAGCTGACCTACATTTCTTCAGCGGGCCTGGGTGTCTTTTTAGCCCATTTCCAGGCATACAGCAACCGGGGCATCCGGATGGTGTTTTATGGCATGCAACCCAAAATCCGGAACATATTCGAGATTGTGGGGCTGCAGAGCATTTTTTCCATCGCAAGCACCTTCGAGGATGCCGTCATGATCGCCTCTTCCTGACATTTGTTAAAAAAATATTTCTTTTCCTGCTTCTGCAACCCCACGTTCCCACACCACTCCCAATTATGGAAACTTTAACGCCAGTACAATTCCTGCATTGTGGTAAAACCAGCCAAAACTATATTTATAACAACACATACACACAAACCAGCCACCTCATCACCCTAAAAGCAAATTCCAGAGTTGTTAAATCAATTAAACACATCAGATAAGTACAATAAACGCGTCCATTTTTTAGAATTTTTATATAAGAATTAGCCTTTAACCCACAAAACAGACAGCATGAGCAGCTAAAAAATACCTACTTTTGGGTATTTACATTCCTTCTCTGTCTCTGTACTTTTGAATCATTCATTTGTATTTACTTTAATATTACTGTTTTTAATACAAGCATTTTTAATTTTTATAAGGTTTCCTTTTAAAGATTAAACTATCTGACACAGAACATCTTTGTTACAGATTATCCTTAGTGTTTTTATTTAGTAAAGCAGGAAAACAGAATATGAGAATAAGAACTATCTCCGAAGGCAAAATTTACCATGTTCGTTTAATGGGTATACTGGACGAAAACACTTTCCCGCTGCTCCAGGCAGAAATGGAAAGCGCCATCATTTCCGACAAAAAAGCGATATGGCTGGATTTTGCAGGCATGACGGGTATTACGTCGGAAGCGATCGCTTTTTTAACACTTTACCAGCATATTCTTCAGGAGAAAGGTATTCATATTCTGATCATCAACCTGCCGCACCACATCCAGTTCCTGTTTAATGCCACGCAGCTTGATGCTACCATTCCGGTGCTTCCTACCAAGGACCTGGCCTATTACATGCACCAGAACAACATGGCCAGCTCCTTAGCATCCTGATCCGGCGCCGGAACTGTTCCGGTTTTTATAGAATCTTTTTCGCCAGTTACGGCTGCTTCAGTATTTCCCTGCATTTTTCTTCCCCAACGATCTCCCAAACGAGAGGCGCTGCCCTCTCGCGTACTACTTTAAGCTACTTATATTTTTCATTTCTACCGTTACCAGGGGAGCAGAGGCTATGGTGGCTGGTACAGCAGAAAAAAATGCGCTGTTTACAAGAACAGCTGTTGTGCTGTGGCTGTGGTGGCAGGTGCAAAACAAAAAGTAAAGGGCCTGCTTGCCGGCAGACCCTTCAACTCAATCCTAAAACAAATTTTTAATCCCAGTCATCGTGGCTTCGGTTCCGGGAGGAGTAATAGCCCCGGTCACGGTCCTGCCGGTTTGTTGAGCTGCTGTCGAAATTGCTGCCTCTGCCGTAGCCGCCATTCATCATGCCGGAGTTTCTGCGGGAGCTGCTCCAGTCAGAAGAGGCGTCGGAGTTGGAGCTGGAGCTGCCGTAGCCCGAACTGCTGCTCATTGAACCGTAGTTGTCGCGCTGCCACGAGCCGGAGCCTCTGCCCGGAGAAGAACCATAGTCGGAGCTGCCCATAGAACTGCTTCCGCCCCGGGAGCCTGTGTTGCTGTAATTGCCTCCGCTAAAGGAGCCGGCCCCACTGCCAAACGAACCGCCTCCCATAGAGCCCGAGCCGCCACCTGTGTTGCGGTACTGGTTACGGTTGTTCCAGTCGCTCTCCCGTGATGCCCCAGAACTTCTTCCGGAGCTGTAGTCGGAGCTGGAGCTGCCATAGCCTGAACTGCTGCCCCTGGTGCTCATGCCACCATAGCCTTCGCCTCCGCTCATGGCGCCGTAGTCGGAGGAGCCGCCAAAGTTGCCGTGCGTGCTGTAGTTGGAGCCGCCATACCTGGACCCGCTGTAGCCGCCCATAGAGCCTGAGCCATAACCGCCCTGTCCTGAGCCCGACCTGTTGTAATCTGAATCGCTTCTGCCGGAAGTGGAGCCGTAGCTGCTACCCATCGAGCCGCTGCCGTAACTGCTGCTGTGAAGGGTGCCTCTGTCGTAATCGGAGTCGCGGGACCTGTTACCGTATGAGCCGGAGGAGCCGGAGCTGCCATAACCGGAACCGGAACGATTGCCTTGTCCGCTGGTGTAGTAGCCATACCCGTACTGGTCGTAAGAGTTGTTTCCCCGCATGTTGCTGCGCTGCGAGGAGCCGTAATCAGACATGCCGGAAGAAGAGCTGTAGCCTCCGCGGTCGTAATCGCCGGAGTAAGAAGACCTGCTGCCGTAGTCGCTGGAACGGTTTCTCCTGTTTCTGTCCATATCATCATGGTCTCCGGTTAAGCTGTCCCAGGCATGACTGATGGTGTCGCCCACACGGTCGAAAAAGCCTCTGTCTTCATGCGACCGGTGCTCATCATCCCGGTGCGAGCCATAGTTTCTGTTTTGGGAACCGTAGCCACGCTCCTCGTAGTTACGCCAATTTTCTCTTGTCATAGCTTTACGTTTTATTAAGATTTAAAAAACCGACTGTTTTAAATTAAACGTAACCCACCCTATCTGGTTGATGTGGTTTACACGTAAACTGCGCCTGTTCCGTCAGTATTTTCATCCGCTGTAAGAAACAAACAATTGTTAGTCTTAGGTATAAAAAATTACCGCAACTGACATCCGACACTTTTCTTACTGCTCCTGTTGCCATTCGGGGGCGCGTCACGTAGAATACGGTATAAAAAGCAACAACTTACCTGTTCCAACTTTGCCTGTCGCGCCAGTACCGCCAGCCAAAGCCAGCAAAACAAACTTAAGTATGAAAGTTCTAGAACTCAGGATCATGCGTGGGCCCAGCTACTGGTCTATCAGGCATCCTAAATTAATTGTGCTGAAACTGGCACTCAACGAGCTGCAGGATGTAAAGACCAGCGAGATCGCCAACTTTTCTGCCCGACTCGAAAAGCTTTTCCCGGGCATGTACGAGCACCGGGCTTCCAAAGGAACAGAGGGTGGCTTTTTCAGGCTGGTGCAGGAAGGAACAACCCTGAGCAAAGTGGTACAGCACATCGCCCTGGAACTGCAGACGCTGGCCGGCATGGAGTGTGGCTACGGCCGCTGGTACCCCACGGCTGAGCCCGGTGTAGAGCATGTGGTGTTTTCGTACCAGCAGGAGCGTGCCGGCGAATATGCGGCCCATGCCGCTGTGCGCATTACCGAAGCGCTGGCCCGGAACAAAAAAGTAAACATTGTGCAGGACGTGGCCAAGCTGCACCAGATCCGGGAAGACGAGTACTTTGGCCCAAGTACAGAGGCTATCGTGTCAGAGGCTGTAAGCCGGAACATTCCGTATATCAACAACGAAAAGAAGCGGCTGATCCAGCTGGGGTATGGCATTTACCAGAAACACGTTCAGGCCGCCATGACCAGCAGCACCTCCTGCTTTGCCGTAGAAAATGCCGGCGACAAAAATGCCACCAAGCTCATTCTCGAAGATGCCGGCATCCCGGTACCGCAGGGGATGATCGTAACCAGTGCCGAAGAACTGGAAGAAGCCATCGAAAAACTGGCTTACCCGGTGGTGGTAAAACCACTGACAGGCAACCAGGGCAAAGGCGCCAGCATAAACATTACCAACTGGAAAGATGCCCAGAAAGGACTGCAGGAAGCCCAGCTTTTCTCGAAAGCCGTCATGGTGGAACAGTACATCCAGGGGCACGACTACCGCCTGCTGGTCATTAACGGGAAATTTGTAGCCGCAGCCCGACGTACGCCCGCCATGGTTACCGGCGACGGAACATCCACCATACAGCAGCTGGTAAAGGAGGTAAACAAAGATCCACGCCGGGGCATCGGTCATGAAAAGGCGCTGACGCACATCAAAATAGACAAAAACACGCGGGCCATTCTGCGCGAGAAAGAGCTGACGCTGAAATCGGTTTTAGCGGATGGCGAAGTGCTGTACCTGAAAAACACCGCCAACCTGAGTACCGGCGGCACCGCAACCGATGTAACTGACCAGGTGCACCCCTACAACGTGCTGATGGCAGAGCGCATTGCCGGCATTATCGGGCTGGATATCTGCGGCATCGATGTGATGTCGACAGACATTGCCATACCGCTGCACGAAACGCGGGGTGCCGTGATAGAGGTGAACGCTGCTCCCGGTTTGCGCATGCACATCTCCCCCACCGAAGGCCTGGCCCGGAATGTGGCGGAGCCGATTATCAACATGATGTTCCCGCATGGGCGCCCGAGCCGCATCCCGATTGTGGCCGTTACCGGCACCAACGGCAAAACCACCACCACCCGCCTGATCGCACACATGCTCCGGTTTAAAGGCTACCAGGTTGGCTACACCACCACCGACGGCATTTACATCCAGGACAACAAAATCATCACCGGCGACACCACCGGCTCCTACAGCAGCGAATTTGTCCTCAAAGACCCGACCGTTAACTACGCCGTGCTGGAGTGTGCCCGCGGCGGCATCCTGCGTTCCGGTCTGGCCTTCCGGCAGTGCGACATTGGCATCGTGACCAACGTTTCGTCCGACCACCTGGGCCTGGGCGACATTCATTCCCTGGAACAGATGGCGCAGGTAAAAGCTGTAATTCCCAAAACGGTTTGCTCCCAGGGCTACGCCATCCTGAACGCCGATGACGACCTGGTATATGAGATGGCAAATGGCCTGGCCTGCAAAGTGGCCTTTTTCAGTTTGAATGAAGACAACCCGCGCATTCTCAAGCACATTGCCAAAGGCGGCCTGGCTGCTGTTTTAGAGAACGGTTTCATTTCTATTTTCAAGAATACTTACAAGATCCGAATCGACCGGGTGGCAGACATACCGCTGACCTTTGGCGGGCGCGCCAGGTTTAATGTGCAGAATGCGCTGGCGGCCACCCTTGCCGGTTACGTGTCGCATTTCGAAGTGGCTGAAATTAAAACTGCCCTGCGCACCTTTTTGCCATCACCGGAAACCACGCCGGGCCGCATGAACCTGTTCCGGCTGCCCAAGTTCGAGGTACTGATCGATTATGCCCACAATACCGCCGGCCTGCAAGGCATAGGCGAATTCCTGAGCGAAGTGGAAGCCCGTCCCAAGATCGGCATCATTGCCGGGGTAGGCGACCGGCGCGCAGAGGACATCGTGGAAATGGGCCGGCTGGCTGCAGCTTACTTCGACGAAATCATTATCCGGCAGGACAAAGACACCCGTGGCCGCAGCGGCGACGAAATAAACATGATGCTGAAAGAAGGCATCCTGGCAGTTGCTCCCCAGATGAAACTCACCGAAATAAAACAGGAAGCCCGCGCGCTGGCCTATGCCATGGAGTACGCCCCACAGGGAGCCTTTATCACGCTCTTTTCCGAAGATATACCGGAAGCCATTAAACTCATCGAGGATTTCCGGATTATCCAGCACCGCAATGTGATGATCGAGTAGCCGTAACAGCAGTTTTTCAGGAGCAGTGGGTGTGGTGGCAGGCGCAGCAGAATTTTTGAGACCCAGCAGGAAAGATTAACAAAAGTGTACTGCCAGCAGTATAGCCAAACGGTTACCCAAAGCAGGAACGGATGGACAGGAAAATACACATCGGCACTTCAGGCTGGCACTACAAACACTGGATCGGGAACTTCTACCCGCACGGCATGAAACCGAAAGACTTTACCGGGCACTACATCAAACATTTCAAGACCGTCGAGATAAACAACTCGTTTTACAAACTGCCTGCTGCCGAAACCTTTGCCAACTGGCGCGCCTCCGTTCCCGACGATTTTGTTTTTGCCGTGAAAGGCAGCCGCTTTATTACGCACATGAAAAAGCTGAAGGACCCGCAGCAGAGCATTGCCCGCTTTTTTGAAAACGTGAATGCGCTGGAAGAGAAACTGGGACCGATCCTGTTTCAGCTGCCGCCCGGCTGGGGTGTAAACGAAGAACGGCTGGCTGCTTTCCTGGCGGCCCTGCCGCCCTACTACCGCTACACCTTCGAGTTCAGGCACCACAGCTGGTACAGCCCCGGCGTGCTGGACCTGCTCCGGCGTTACAACGCGGCCTTTTGTATCTACGAGCTGGAATGGCACCTGTCGCCGATGGAGGTAACAGCCGACTTCGTGTATGTGCGCCTGCACGGGCCCGACGGAAAATATGCCGGCAGCTACTCCGACGACACCCTCCACTGGTGGGCCGGCAACTGCATCAACTGGAAAAACGAAGGCAAAGACGTGTACCTCTACTTCGATAACGACCAGTACGGCTACGCGGCTTTTAATGCCATGCGGCTACAGGAGCTGGTACAGCAACGGGGAGGCGGTCACTGAAACATTTCCACTTTTTTCTATCCCCAAAACCCAAAAAAAGTTAAGCTCTTTGCAACTCCTGGCAGCCCTAAATTGTTGTATAGACAATGGTAATGCACACCATTAACTCATAACCAAAAGTAATAACTCATAAAATATAGTAATTGGCTATTCAGCAGGATAGGCGGTTACTTTGTACCAGAGTTAGCGCAACAGGCAGCGCTACTTTAAACTTTTAATTATACCGAAATGATCAAAACAGATATATGCATTGTGGGCGCAGGTCCCGTAGGGCTGTTCGCCGTTTTTGAAGCTGGTCTCCTGAAAATGCGCTGCCATGTGGTGGACGCACTGCCCATGGTGGGCGGTCAGCTGTCGGAAATTTACCCTAAAAAACCAATCTATGATATCCCCGGTTTCCCGGAGGTGCTGGCCGGCGACCTGGTGAAGAACCTGGAGCAGCAGATTGCCCCCTTCCACCCTACCTTCACGCTGGGCGAACGGGTAGAAGAACTGGAGAAACAGGAGGATGGCTCGTTTGTGGTACGCACCTCAGAAGGCACCGGCATTGCCTGTAAGGTAGTGGTGATTGCGGGAGGCCTTGGTTCTTTTGAGCCGCGCAAACCGGCCATCGAGAACCTGGAGCACTTCGAAGGCAAAGGCGTGAACTACATGGTACGCGACCCGGAGGCATTCCGGAGCAAGCGTCTGGTTATTGCCGGCGGCGGCGACTCTGCCCTCGACTGGACCATTTACCTTTCCGGCCTGGCCAAAGAACTCACGCTGGTGCACCGCGGCACCACCTTCCGGGGCGCACCCGAGTCGGCAGAGAAAGTGATGACGCTGGCTGAAGAAGGCAAAATCAAGCTCCTGCTCAAGTCGAATGTTACCAACGTGCACGGCAACGGAAAGCTGAATGCCGTTTCCATCGCCGTGGAAAATGACACCGATTATACGCTGGAAACCGATTACCTTATTCCGCTGTTCGGGCTGGTGCCTAAGCTGGGGCCGCTGGAAAACTGGGGACTGGAACTGGAGAAGAACGCCATCAAAGTGGACACCTTCGATTATTCCACCAACATTCCGGGCGTGTATGCTATCGGCGACATCAACACCTACCCGGGCAAGCTGAAACTGATCCTCTGCGGTTTCCACGAGGCGGCCCTGATGGCGCAAAGCGCTTACAACATCATTTACCCGGACAAGAAATTCGTACTGAAATACACCACCGTAAACGGCATAACAGAATTAGCCTGATGGAAGATACAATAAAGATTTACGTAGAGCACGAAGACGGCACCCGGCAGGAAGTAGAAGCCCCGACCGACATGGGTTTGTCGGTGATGGAAATACTTAAAGCCAGCGAGTACGACATTGCAGCTGTCTGCGGCGGCATGGCCCTCTGCGCCACCTGCCATGTAGAGGTAATTGAAAGCGGCGAACTGCCCGAGCTCAGCGACGACGAAGCCAACATGCTCGATTCGCTGCCGCATGCTACCTCCGCCAGCCGCCTCTCCTGCCAGTTACGCCTTGCACCGGCCCTCGATGGCCTGGTCGTGCGCCTGAAGCCGGAGGCATAAAACCCCGCATCCTTCATACCAACGCCTGCCGCTGAAGTCGGTTTTCTACTGACTTTAGCGGCAGGCGCTGGTGCTTTACAGCTCCACTCCCCGAAATGCTTTGCCATCAAACCGAATACAGTAAAAAAGTGCGCTTAATTTGTTAAAACCCAAACACTTTTTCTTAATATTATCGTCGAAATTTTCATATTTTGTCACTTCATCTACAAACCATTATATGCATATTCTGATAATTGAAGACGAGAAGCGGGTTGCTGACCTGATACGCAGGGGGCTGGAAGAACAGGACTATACAACTACTGTCGCAGCAGATGGCGAGGAAGGCAGAAATGCAGCGCTAAGCCAACAATTCGATCTGATCATCATGGATATCATCCTACCCAAACTCAACGGGCTGGATCTGTGCCAGGAACTGCGGCAGACCTTCCCCGATGTTCCGATTATCATGCTGACAGCGCTGGGTACTACCGACGACAAGGTAGAAGGCTTTGATGCCGGCGCCAACGACTATCTCGTAAAGCCCTTTGATTTCCGGGAACTGCATGTGCGGATACGGGAGCTGCTGAAACGCAGTAACGCTTCCGGGACCGGCAGTACAGGCTCTGTTTTAAAGACAGGACGCCTGGAAATGGACCTGCAGAAAAAAATTGTCACCAGCATGGGCAAGGAAATTAACCTGACCCCGAAGGAGTTTGCGCTGCTGGAATACATGATGCGCAACAGCGGACGCGTGGTTTCGCGTGTAGAGATTTCGGAAAATGTCTGGAACACGCACTTCGACACCGGTACGAACTTTATTGATGTGTACATAAACTACCTCCGCAAGAAAATTGATCGGGAGTTCCCTACCAAGATGATTCATACCAAACCAGGAATGGGCTTTGTGCTGAAAGAAGCCGCGGAAGCATGAAAATCCGGAACAGGCTTACCCTTTTGTTTACTGCCATTACGGCAGCGCTGATGATAGCCTTTGCTGTAATTATTTATTTTAACTATGCCGAAAACCGCGAAGATTCGTTTCACAGGCGCATACGCTTAGATGCAGTTACCAAAGCCAGCATGTTACTGAATGCCCAGGTAGCTCCCAAGGTGCTGCAAACCATTTACCGCAACACCCGCACAGCGCCCGGCCAGGAACAGGTTGCCATTTATGATACTGACTTTAAGCTGCTCTACCACGATGCCTCCAATATCGATTTTGTGGAAGAAACGGCAGACATGCTCCGCCAGATTATCCGGGAGAAAGAAGTCAGTTTAACCCAGGAGGGCAAAGAGGTAATCGGGTTCCTGTACACGCACGAAGACAAGAATTATATCATTACCGTAGCCGCGCACGACGATTATGGTCTTACCAAACTGAAGAACCTGCGCTTATCCCTTGTGCTCGGCTTGCTTATAGCTGTTATTGTTATCTTCCTGACCGGTAGGTTCCTGGCCAGGCAGGCGCTCAGCCCGGTTTCTGATATTGTAAAACGGGTAAGCAACATTACCGCAACCAGCCTAAACCAGCGCCTGGACGAAGGCAGCGGGAAAGATGAAATAGCAGAACTGGCCATCACTTTTAACAGGATGCTCGACCGGCTCGAAAAATCGTTTGAGGCGCAACGCCAGTTTGTTTCCAATATCTCCCACGAGCTACGCACGCCGCTGGCTGCCATTATTGCGGAACTCGAACTGGCCAGGTCGCAGAAAAGAACGGCTGAAGCGTATGAAACCACCATCGATCTTGCCCTTCAGGATGCGAAAGTACTCTCCCGCCTGTCAAAAGGGCTGCTGGACCTGGCTAAAGCCAGTTACGACACCGTAAACATCAGCAAAAAAAAAGTGCGACTCGATGAGCTGCTGCTCGACGCAAGACAGCAGGTACTAAAAGCAAATCCGGGCTATAAAATCAACATTCTTTTTGAAGCGGATATAGAAAATGAAAAGGACATTACAATTTATGGCAATGAGTACCTGCTGAAAACCGCTTTTTCTAACCTGATGGAAAACGGTTGTAAATTTTCCGGAAACAGGCAATGCGATGTTTCCATCAGCTTCGACAGTAAGTACACCCTCCTGCGTTTCGCAGATAAGGGTGTCGGTATACCGGAGGTGGAACAACAGCAGATTTTCAAACCTTTCTTCAGGGGCAGCAACCTCAGCTTTGCAACCGGACATGGCATCGGGCTTTCGCTCGCGCAAAAGATATTCAGTCTTCACAAAGGCAAACTTCACCTGCACTCTGTTCCGCAGCAGGGAACCACCATCAGTATCCGGTTCCGGCACCCGAAGTAGCCCGGGGCGCCGCACCAAACAACTAATTTTATTCTGCTGTGCCTGCCACCACAGCCTCTGCTGTAGTGCTATCAGGCAGGATGGAATAAACATCCGTTAAACCCAAAAGGGCAGACGCAACATCTGCCCTTTTGGGTATTTGTATATGTAACTTGAACTCGGGAATTATAAGTTTTACAACTTACAGTAACTGTTCATGCATTGCCATCTGATTTATCGTTCTATTGCAAACTTATGCGCTCCTCGGCCGCGCGGCCGCGTTTTCGCATCCGTCGCTGTCTACATGAACCTGCCCTCGCTCCGCTGCGGGCTGCTGAGCAGAGCTCAGCACCGGAACATGTAGAAGGCTCCTCCTGCGAAAACTGGAAAGGTTTTTTTCTTCGATATTAGAACAACAATAGTGTGACCTTGTTACGATTCCCGAGTTCAGGTTAAGTAATTCTTATGGCATAGCACGCGGACTGTCTCTGTCGGGGTTGTTCCTGTCCCGGTCGGTATTCCTGTCGCGGTCCAGGTCTCTTCTGTCCAGGTCGTCAATATCTACATCGGTTTTGCGTACTGTGTCCCGGATGGTTTCGTCGTGCTCTTCCACCTCCTTGTCAATGGTAATTTCTTCCACCACGCGCGCTTCTTTCTCCACAACCGGCACTTCGGCATGTTCGGTAATCTCGATTTCACCTTCCTTAAAGTTTGCCATGTCTGCTCCAGTAGCAGGACGGTTCACCGGGTTCCGTTCTATGTTTACATGCTCCTCGCGCAGGTTGATATTTTCCTCTACCGGTCGCTCCTCCACTTTGCTCCGGATGATGGCGCCGCCTGTTTCCACGGTGCGCTTCCCAACATTCAGGTTTTCTTCCACAACGGGAATTGTACCGGAGGTATCGGTTGTGCCGGCAGCGGGTGGCGGCGTGTTGCGCCTGCGGTAGAGGTTTTCTTCACTAAAATGTTCGTGATTGTAATAGCCGGTCCTGTCGTTCAGGTCGGCAGAACCTACGCCCGCAAACACGTTCCGGACCGAAGCTTCGATGGAACTGCTGAACGTACCCGAATGATATTCCGGCAAAGATGCAAGCTGGTCCGGCGTTACCCGCGGAATAAAAACCTCGTCATCCGACTCGTGTAATTCGGCCAGGCCGATAGGCACCAGCACATCGCGCGGTTCCAGGTCCAGCACATTTCCTTCCAGGTCGAGTACGATGTAACGCACCTTCAGGGCCTGTGGATCGATTAACAGGTCCTCCACCTCGCCCACGGTCTGGCCCAGGTCATTTTTAACGGTCCAGCCCCGGATATCGGGCTGGCCTTCCACCACCTCGTACGAACTGCCGCCCAGCTCCAGTAAAAGGTTCTCTCTGTTGTATTCTTTATTTGTGTCCATAGCATTTGGTTGTTTTAAGAATATTCCTGTTTTTAAGATTTATATGATTGGCTGCAACAGGACAGCCCAATCATACTGCGTTAAATCTATGCCGGTCGTGTACCGGCATCACCGAAGGTAAAATCCACATTCCAGCGAAACTGCTTTTGCTGGACATACCGGTTACTGCTGCCTTTTTGCGCCAGCACTGCTTCGTGTCCTGTTCAGGCTGTTTTCTGAGCGGGCAAAGCAACTGTGTTGGTAAAGGCATAAAAAGTGGCAGACGGAGAATCGACAGCACCGGTTTCCGGTTCATACGTATCATCCTCTTCCATCTTGTTATCGTCGTTGCCCACGAAGAAGAAAATAACCGCTATTACAATTAATGCCAGCAGCAGCCACAGCCACCACGGACTTTTCTTTTTTGGTCGTACATCCAGCTCAGCCATATGATTTTGGGTTTGGGTTTAAACATGAAAAAAATTGTTTCAGTTAGTCTTTTACGGGTACCGTGTTTACTTGTTCAACTCCGCCTCACCGCCCACCCTTTCCTCAGCTGCAGCCAGCTTCTGCTTCACAGGCTACTGCTTCAGTATATAATATCTAACTGATGTTACGCAGGCATTTAACACCCACACCCATCCGGCTTCCACAGCCCTACCCACCACAAAACCACATTCCTGGTGAGTAGGGTTTGCTTGTAATCTATACCACTACCTGATGTTTCCCGTATCAAATTTCAGAAGAGACTAAAGCAGGAGCGCATATGGAGATTAAGGACAAGCACACGATTTACGAAGGGTTTTACGCTTTCCGGAAAGTAGTTCTGGAAGACAAGGGCGAGACGTTTGAGCGGGAGCAGTTTGAAAGCGGAAACGCTGCTGCTGCCCTGGTTTACGACACCCGGGAGGAGCAGTATATTTTTGTGAAGCAGTTTCGTTACAGCGCCGAAATGGAACTGGTAGAAGTGGTGGCGGGCGTAGTGGACGACAGCAACCCCAAAGAGACCATAAAAAAAGAAATTGAGGAAGAAACCGGGTATGCGGTCGACAAGCTGGAGCATGTCTGGGATTTTTTTAGCTCGCCCGGCGCCTGCACCGAAAAAGTGTTCCTGTATTATGCCGAAGTAAGCCGTAAAAAAAATGCGGGCGGCGGAAAAGACGAAGCGCACGAAAACATTCAGCTGGTTACGCTGGAACTGGAGGAACTCCTGACTCAGAAGTGGTATGACGCCAAAACTATAATTGCCGTGCAGTGGCTGGCAGCACGGCACCAGGTATTCCTGAAAAAGCCGGACGTACGACTTTGACTTTTGGCTGTGCTGCTTGTGTTGTTACATCGCCAGTAGTTTTCACAAGGCTGCCCCCTTCACCATCTCAAACATACCGGATGCCACAGTTTCAGCAGCAGAGGCTAAGGTGGCTGGTGCAGCAGAATTTATATTACCTATACAGTACCTCCTACTTACGACTTCTATTCCCTGGTCCGTTTGTGTTTTTCTGCTAAAAATCATCTGCATTACAATTAGCGGGGCAACCGCACAGACAGGCCTGTAGTCATAAAAAAATAGGGTGCGCTTTTAGTGAGGTTCCAGCCAAGTGCTACATCAAGCTGCAGATTGGGTAACAAGAAGAACAGAACTCCTCCATCTGCCTGATGTTGTGCTGCTTCGCCTTTTTCTTTCTGTCCAAACACCTCTGCAAAACAAGTAAACGTGTCCGACAACTCATAACTGGCAGAGGCTGTATAGGCTGGTAAAGACACCCCTTCCAACCGGTTGTAAACCAGGTTATAAGCCAGATCCAGTTTTTCTGTTAGTTCGTTTGTAAACAGAAGCCGGAACTGTGGTTCCGGCTTATCAGGTGACATCCTTTTGTTTCCGGTTGGCAGTGTAACTCTTGCAATAAAGGACGCCTCTGGCCGCCATCCTGCTCCTGTCCAAAGTTTTATCTTCGTACCTAGAACTACCGGACCTACGCCGCTTACTCTTCGCCTCGTTCCATTTTCAAAAACAGAATCTTTGATAGCTGCCAACACATGAACTTCTGCCCACTCTAAAAGACCAATCCGCATATTGGCTGCAGGATAGTTATGTGTTTTAATGCTTTGCTCCTGCAGCCTGTCCTTTTGTACTAAATAGCCCGTTTCTATCTGTATGTTACCTTTCGGGACTAAAGAAGAAGCTTCCGTCTGATCCGGACGATCTGTTTGAATTTTATCTTCAGCCTGCTGTGCAAACGCACTACCGGCACAAAAGAACAGGAGGTTACCACATACCAGCAACCATACATATTTTATCATATTTCATTCATATCGCATACACAGCACTTATACGGGCACAATTCAATAAAAGTACCCATAGCCTGAAAACGACCTGTTTGCCCGGATAGTTAAGATTTACGAATCATGACAGTCATGCTCATGCCTGCTGTATTGGCAACTGAGAATAACCGTAGTAACCTTATAAAGAAAATGAGTGGATTGCTGAAGAAAAAGAAAAGGGAGCCATTCATAACTTTCTGCAACATTTCCAACACGATGACTCCCTTATCCATAAAATGGTAAAAATCATTCCTGGCACCCATTCAGAAATGATACTACCAATAATCACCCGGATATGTACAGAATTTTACCTTTACCAATATTACGATAATCAATTTATGTAACCCCTGGTATGGTAACAGCTCAACCAACTAAAAGCTGCTCCTGCAAAAGATTCTTCTGTAAATCCGTTTGGAGGCATATACGTTTTCCTGTTCCGCTGGTCTACTAAAACAAGTCAAAATAGGTAGTTGTTCTTGACATTTCAGTATTTACTACAGGATACCTAAGTAGTAATCCCCAAATAGATAAAACTGTGGTAGTCAGTTATTTTTTGTACAAAAATATTTTAGAATAAAATTATTAGCTTTTCTACAATTGTACAATAAAAATATAATACTATATTTGGCCACATAAATATTAATTCTATCCTTTTTTATTTCTGCTGGAGTTTCGCCGGTAAATTATACTTTCCAGGCTGCAAAAGCGCTTTTGCCTTATTTTTCCTTATTTATTACCAAGTATTTAGCATTTTACAAAATCAATAACAAATCAACCTTTTCAATTGAAGACAAACATGAAGAAACTTATTTTTGCTGCTTTACTGGCAGTTTGCGGGGCAGGTAGTGCTTTTGCGCAGACATCGCAGGGGAGTATTGCCATTTCGGGGAATGTAAACATTTCTGCTACAGATAATGAATCCACTTCCTTTGATCCTGCTGGTCAGCAGACAATAACCATCATTGGTAAAGGTGCAGGGGTATATGTTACTCCAAGTTTTGGATACTTTATTTCTGATGGTTTGGAAATTGGAGCTAGTTTGGGGTTGAACTATTACTCGAGTAAGTCAGAAACATACAACTCTGCATCAAAAATGTATGGGGTAAATCTTTCCCCGTACTTGCGAAAGTATACCCAACTACTGGACAGATTAATGCTGCATGGCACAGGTTATGTCCTGGCAGGAAAAAATAAGTATATTACAGATCCGGGCGATAACCAACACGAGAACCACGAAACTGTGTTGGAGGCAGGCATTTATCCGGGGCTAACTTACTTTGTTACAGACAGGTTTGGCATCAATACAAATTTTGGCTCATTAGCATATAAAAGAATTACAACCAAGCCAGAGAATGGAATGGGCAAAAATGTTGAAAAAGATTTCAGGGCTAATCTTTCGCTTTCTACTATAACATTTGGATTAAGTTACTTCATATCCCGCTAACTGTAACTGCCATGATAAGACTACTATTAACAGCAATTGTTCTGCTTAGTTGTACAGCTAACACAATTGCGCAAATTCAGGCGGGCACAAAAGTTGTAAGCGGAAGCATAGGTTACAGAAACTCTAGCAAGGAAAGCAAGGGAATACCAAGCAATAATGTAATAGCTCTTAATAAAACAACGAATAAGCAGCAGCATTTATACCTGGCGCCAAGCTTTGGTTACTTTATTACAGAAAACTTGGAAGTAGGTGTGGCCTTCCAGTTCCAGAACCGCACCCACATAACAAACAATCACTTCACTTACTCCAGAGAGGAATTAAGTAGACCCTATAGAAAAAAAGTACAAGTCTATTCTTTTAGTTCTTATATCGAAAAGTATTTTTTCATGTCAGAAAAATTTGCTTTCCTGGCTATCGCTTCGGCTGGTTTTAATCAATACAATGATGAATCGAAGCATAGTGGTTTTAATTTTGACGAAAACGGCAGTATTCAACTTTTAGAGCAAAGTGTTACGAGTAAAAACAGAATTTATTCTGCAGCATTATCACCTGGAATTACTTACTTTGTTTCAGAACGGATAAATTTACGAGCTATACTTGGAGGTTTACGATATATCCGTGATGAACATACTAATAAGTATAACTTTGAAAGTAGTTATAAAACCAATCAACTTATTTTAAGTCTTTCGCCACAAGACTTCAACGTTGGCATGGGCTACTTCTTCAGCCGCTAACTCCAACACCAAAAAGCGCCTGGCTCAACAGAAGTCAGGCGCTTTTGATTTCACCCTCCCCTACTCCAACCTTACAATAATCCCCTCATCCCCACTCAGCGTAATGGTGTCGCTGATGCTGGTACCTTCGCGCTCCGGGTACGTGCTGCCAACAATCAGGCCCTTGTAATGCTCATGAGCTGCTTTAAAGTAGCAGGGACGGTGGCTCAGGTTCAGGAGAACCAGGAAACGCTGCTCGCCCGCCTGCCTGATGTAGGCAATCATCTGGTCGTCGGCATGCACGGGAGCGTACTCGCCGATGTGTAAGGCCGGCTCGTCCTGGCGCAGCTGTATCAGCCTCCGGTGGAGCGAGAGCATCGAAAACGGACTCCCCTGCTGCTCGCTTACGTTCACCCTTCTGAAATATTCCGGCAGCCGCAGCCAGGGCTTTACATTGGAGAAGCCAGCGTACTCGCTGTTGTCCCACTGCATGGGCGTGCGAGCCGGGTCGCGGCTCAGGTATTTGTCCGGGATGTTGAGCCCCTGCGGGTCCTGCACTTCTTCGGGCGGAATGGGTACGTCGCGCATGCCTATCTCGTCGCCGTAGTAGATGGTGGGCGTGCCGCGGAGGGTAAGCAGCAGCATAGCCGCCACGCGGGCCTGTGCCTTGCCCACCCTGCTGGTGATGCGCGGTTTGTCGTGGTTGCTCAGTACCCAGTTGGGCCAGCCCTCCGGCGGCAGCGCGCCTTCATACTCCGAGATAGCGGCCGCCAGTAGTTTTGCATCCCAGGGCAATGCGAGCAGCTGGAAATTGAAGGGCAGATGCGCGCCCTGGTTCTCGACACCATAATACGCAACGAGCCTGGAAATGGGCAGGTAAATTTCCCCGATCATCACCCGTTCGTCGTACTGGTCCATCAGCTCCCGCATCATCTTTACAATATCGTGCACTTCGGGCTGGTCGGTGGAGTAAATGGGAAGCAGCTGCCGGTAGGGCAGCTCCAGTGGGTTGTAGTCGGGGTTGGGCGGGTTGTCGCGCAACTGGCTGTCTTTGATCATGTGCCACATCACATCTACCCGGAAACCGTCCACGCCCTTGTCGAGCCAGAACCGCATCACATCGAGCATAGCCTGCTGCACCTCGGGGTTGCGCCAGTTCAGATCGGGTTGCTTTGTATGGAAGGCGTGGTAATAGTACTGCTGCGTGTGCTCGTCCCACTCCCAGGCACTGCCGCCAAACACGCTGAGCCAGTTGTTGGGCTCGGAGTTGTCGGGCTTGGCATCGTACCAGAGGTACCAGTCGCGCTTGGGGTTGTCGCGCGACGACCTGGACTCCTGGAACCACGGATGCTCGTCGGAGGTGTGGTTGGGCACCAGGTCCAGCAGCAGCTTCATGTTGCGCGCGTGCACCTGTTTCAGCAGCTCGTCAAAATCTTCCAGGGTACCGAACAGCGGATGGATGCCCCGGTAATCGGAAATATCGTACCCAAAATCCGCCATAGGCGACGAGAAAACAGGCGAAAGCCAGATGCCTTTTATGCCCAGCCACTGCAGGTAATCCAAACGGCTGGTGATGCCGCGCAGGTCGCCGACGCCGTCGCCATCACTGTCCTGGAACGAGCGGGGGTAAACCTGGTAGATAACACCCTCCTGCCACCAAAGATGCTTTTTCTGATTCTCATTCATCCTGCTTATCGTTTAGGAATCTTACATCGTACTACTTGTGCTGTTTTTACGTTGCTGCAGCTGCCACCACAGCCACTGCTACTGCTTTTTCTTCAGTTCGTTCACCCGGAACCACCGGTAGCCATAGCCTTCGAGGTAAATTTCGGTCGTGTGCTCGGCGGTGGGCTCATAATCGGTGTCGCAGAAAATATCCACAAACTGGCGCGGATGAAACTTACGGGAGGTGATGGAAAACCGGCAGGGCTTGGAAGAAAGGTTATGGGCAAACACCAGGCCATTGCCTTCCCAGTCGTAGGAATGCACCAGCACCTGGGGCAGGCTTGCCTTCACAACCTTAGGCGTGCCCCAGCCAATTTCCTTACAGTTCTTCCGGATCAGAATCAGCCGCTTCATCCAGTTCAGCAATGAATTATCGTCGTGCAGCTGCGCTTCCACATTCACCTGTTTAATGCCGAAAGGACCTGTTGTAACGGGCTTCCGGAAGAGCTTTGAAGTTGGAGCTGATGAGAATCCGCCGTTCGTGCTGCTGTCCCACTGCATGGGGGTGCGTACGCTGGTGCGGCCCGGCAGGTCCAGGTCTTCGCCCATGCCAATTTCGTCGCCGTACACGATAAGCGGGGAGCCGGGCATGGTAAAGAGCAAGCTGTTCACCATCTCGAGGTGTTTCCGGTCGCCGTTCAGCATGGGTGCCAGCCGCCGCCGGATGCCCCGGTTAAAAATGCGCATCTCCGCTTTGGGTGCGAAACGCTTAAACACATCCTGCCGCTCCTTTTCCGACAGGCGCTCCAGGTCAAGCTCATCGAGGTTTCGCAGAAAGTTGGCCCACTGGCAACGGTAGTGCGGCAGCGGCCTTTCCAGGAATTCAGCCACATGTTCCGCTTCTTCGCGGGCAAGCGCCAGGAAAATATAGTTATCGAGCAGGAAGTTGAAGAGCATGTTGATGCGGTCGCCCCTGCCATAGTAGAAGCCCAGCTTATCGGGCGTTACATCAGCCTCAGCCAGCAGAATAGTGGAAGCGCTCTTTTTAGTAGCCGTTTTCCGGAGGCTTTTCAGAAAGGCTGCCGGGCGTTTCACGCTTGTCCCCGGTGTGCCTTTCCCGCTCAATAAATGTGTTGCCGCATCTACCCGGAAACCGTCAATCCCAAATGCCAGCCAGAACTCGATGATGGATTTTATCTCCTCCTGCACCTCGGGGTTAGCTACATTCAGGTCCGGCTCAAAGCTGTAGAATTTATGGTGGTAATAAGCTCCCGCCCGCTTTTCGTAAGACCACACGCTGCTTTCCTCACCCGGGAAAATGTTTTCGGTTTCCTGCTGCGGTTTCTCTTCGCGCCACACATAAAAATCATGAAACTTGGAGGTGGTATCCATGGTGCCGGCCTGAAACCAGGGATGCTCATCGGAGGTGTGGTGCACGATCAGGTCGATCAGGATGCGGATGTTGCGTTCCCGGGCAGCAGCCACAAAATCGGAAAAGTCCTGCAGGCTTCCAAGGCGGCTGTCGATGGAGTAGTAGTCTTTCACATCGTAGCCATTGTCGCGGTTTGGGGTGGCGTAAAAAGGCAGCAGCCAGAGGCAGGTAACGCCCATTTCGCCCAGGTAGTCGAGGCGGCTGGCCAGTCCTTTAAAATCACCCGTACCATCCCCGTTCCCGTCCTGGAAACTCTCCACATCTACGGCGTAAAATATCGCATCCTTATACCAGAGTTCATCCATGCTGTTGTTGCTTTACGTTTGCTGTGGCGCCTTAAAAATTATCCTGTTCTGCTACTCTAACACAAAACGGAAAGGCTCCGGCAAGGGTTATATAGCCCTAAAATAATACAAAGCGCCTGCCACCACACCTGCTGCACACGTAAAGTTCTGCTGCAGCAGCCACCATTCCCGCTGCTCCTGAAACAAAAACACAGCATGCACACTATATATGGCAGAACAACAGCAACAGCTTTTTACAAATGAAAAAAAACAGGTACCTGGTTCTCCTCTTTCTCCTGGTGTGGTGTTGCAGCAGCTGCGGCAACTTCCCGAAAGATCCTGAAAACACGCTGGAGAACGTAACAAACGGCACCCTGCTGGTGGGGTATTCCGAAAATCCGCCCTGGGTTGTTGCCTCAGACAGTGTGCCCACCGGTATAGAACCGGAACTGATCAAGGCCTTTGCCACAACAATCAACGCCAAAGTAGCGTGGCAAAACGACACGGAACAAAACCTGTTCGAAGACCTGGAGAAAAAGAAAATCCACCTGGTAATTGCCGGCATCACCAAAAGCAATCCCTGGAAGAAAAAAGTCGGTTTAACCAGGGTGTATGTACAGCAGGGGAAAAAGAAGCATGTGATAGCAGCCATCCGGGGCGAAAACGCTTTTATCGTGCACCTGGAGCGGTTCCTGTACGAGCGTGAACAGCAACTAAAAAAACGTGTGCAGCATGAAGAAGTTAAATGATTTTGAATACCCCGACGAGCTGAAGCAGGACTTCAAAAAAGCCAAACGCCTCGAGTGGCTTACCATTGCCTACCTCATCTCCACATCCCTCGCCATCTATTTTACCATGGGCAACTCGCAGGCCATGAAAACGGCCTGGTTCGAGGATCTGCTCAGCCTCACCCCGTCCGTTTCTTTTCTGATTGCCTCGCATATTTTCCATAAGTCACCTAACAAAGATTTTCCGTACGGCTACCACCGCGTCACCAGCATCGCCTACCTGTGCAGCGCATTGGCGCTCTTTTCCATCGGTGGCTTCCTGGTGATTGACTCGGTCATGACGCTGATCATGACAGAACATGCCACCATTGGCACCGTGGTAATTTTCGGGCACCAGGTCTGGCTGGGCTACCTGATGATAGCGGCCCTGCTATGGGGAACATTTCCGGCTATTTTTTTAGGGAAGAAGAAGTTGCCGCTTGCCGAAAAGCTGCACGAAAAAAACCTGTACACCGATGCCAAAATGAACAAAGCCGACTGGATGACCGCCGCTGCCGCCATTTTCGGGGTGCTGGGCATTGGCATGGGCTGGTGGTGGGCCGATGCCGTGGCCGCGCTGGTGATCTCAGCCGATATTGTGCACGATGGCTTTGTCAACTTAAAACAGGCTGTGTTCGACCTGATGGATGAGGTGCCCAAAACCGTGGATAATCAGAAAACAGACCCGCTGGTCGACCAGATAAAAGACACGCTGGCCGCAGAAAGCTGGATCAAGGACTTTAACATCCGCCTCCGCGAGGAAGGGCACATTTACCTGGGCGAAGGCTTTGTGATCGCAAACCAGGACGATAACCTGACGCAGCTGGTGGAAGATGCCGCCCGGAAAGTGCAAAAGCTGGATTGGCGCATACAGGAGTTCCTGATCATGCCGGTGAAAAAGCTCCCGGAGAAAGAGAAAGCCTGAGCAGACGTAGAGCAAAACACTTACTCCGACAAACAAAATTTTCAAAAGTAAGATGAACACAAACTCCGTCAATATTATTGTAACAGTTTTAGGAGGCCTTGTTCTGGTGCTGGGACTTGGTTCCAAAAAGCTGGAGAAAAGCCCCTTTCCTGCCACCCTGCTGGCCCTGCTGGTTGGTATTCTGGTTGGCCCGGAAGTGCTCAACCTGATAGACCCGGAAACATTAGGCAACAAATCTAAAATAATGGAAGTTGCAGCTCGCCTGGTGCTGGGTATCGGGCTGGTAAGTGTGGCGCTACGAATTCCGAAGATGTTTCCGCGGCAGAACTGGGGACAGATGCTCACCCTGATTGGCGCAGGCATGGTGCTCATGTGGCTTACCAGTTCGCTGCTGGTTTACCTGATACTTGGTGTCCCGCTATGGGTGGCGGCCCTGATAGGGGCCATCCTTGCGCCTACCGACCCAATCGCTGCAACGCCTATCGTTACGGGTCCGGTTGCCGAGAAAAACATCCCGGAAAGAATCCGGAACGCTATCTCGTTTGAATCCGGTGCAAACGACGGACTTAGCTATCTGTTCGTGTACCTGCCGCTCCTGATGCTGACAAAACCTTCGGATGAAGCGCTCTCTCACTGGCTCACGCACACGCTCCTCTGGGAAGTGCTAGGGGCCACAACATTTGGGTTACTGCTGGGATTTGTGGCAGCAAAGCTGCTCCGGTTTGCCGAGAAGCATGACATGATACTGGAAAACTGGCGGCTGGTATACACGGCTGCCTTAGCCCTGGTTGCCGTTGGGGCAGGCAAGCTTATCCATAGCGATGAGGTGCTGGTTGTGTTTGCAGCTGGAATAACCTTTGTGCAGATTGTGAACGAGGAAGAGCGGGGAGAAGAGGAACACGGGCAGGAGGCCATGAATCGCTTTTTCGCTATCCCTGTTTTTGCCCTTCTGGGCACGGCCATTCCCTGGAGCGGCTGGTTCTCGCTTGGCTGGAGCGGCATCCTGCTCGCAGCTGCCATACTGCTGCTGCGTCGTCCGCCGGTGTTGCTGTTACTTAGCTTTTTCCTGCCAGACCTGCGCAACAAAAAGGATGCTTTATTTCTCGGTTGGTTCGGGCCAATAGCAGTAGCTGCCATTTATTACAGTTCTTTAGCAGAACATAAGTTAAAGAACCCGCTTTATTGGGATGTGGTAAGCCTGATTATCTGTGCTTCGGTGGTCGTACATGGTATGAGCGCCACTCCGCTCACGCGCCTGTATGGCTCCAAAACAGGCCTGAAAAAAGCACACAAGACGGCAGGCAACTAGCAACAATGCTTTCCAACATGCTTTTGCTGAATCCATTTACTCTTTTGGCTTTAAGGAAGCAGAAAAACAACTCCTCCGCTTTGGTGTCGTACCAACAGAAAACTTTAAAACTATGAATGTAAAGTCTTCGAAACTTCCGCTCTACGGTGCCCTGGTGGCTAACCTGGCTATTGCCATTACAAAGTTTATCGCCTCCGGCCTCAGTGGCAGTTCCGCCATGTTATCAGAAGGGATACACTCGCTCGTAGATACAGGCAACTCGCTGTTGTTGCTGCTGGGGCTGCGCAACAGTCAGAAACCGGCAGACGCCTCGCACCCCTTCGGGCATGGAAAAGAGCTTTACTTCTGGTCGCTTATTGTAGCTATCCTGATATTCGCCGTTGGTGGCGGGATGTCGATGTACGAAGGCATTACGCACCTGCAGCATCCCGAACCCATTGCAGACCCGACGCTGAGTTACATCGTTATTGCCCTGGCCGTGGTGTTCGAAGGAATCGCCTGGACCATGGCCTATAAGAGCTTCTCCAAAAGCAGAACCGACAAAAATTTTATCCGGGCCCTCCGCGCCAGTAAAGACCCCGCCACCTTTACAGTCCTGTTCGAAGATACGGCCGCCATCCTGGGACTGGTAGTTGCCTTCCTGGGCATTTTCCTGAGCCACCAGCTCAACAATCCCTTATTCGACGGACTTGCCTCTGTTGTAATTGGTTTAATACTGGCTGCCGTGTCGGTGTTCCTGGTGATTGAAAGTAAAGGGCTGCTGATAGGCGAAGGCGCCAGCCGCCTGGTGGTGGAAAGTATCAGCCGCTTAACCACCTCCGATCCGGCAGTAGCACAGATTGCCCCGCCGCTTACCATGCACATGGGCCCTTTTGAAATTCTGCTGGCAATGGATATAAAGTTCAAAAGCGAACTATCGGCTACCGAAATAGAGAAAGCCATTGCCCGGCTCGAAGCCGCTATCTTAAAAAATCACCCCGAAGTAAAGCGCATCTTCATCGAAGCAAAATCCATCACCTCCAAAAGTGCAGGAGCAACCTCCGCAGGTGTATAATTTTTAAAAGAGCTCATCCGGAAAAAAATACAGAAGAACGTGTGAACAACCTGGTAGCAGACAAAAGCAAGCAGCGTCGCCGGCGGTACCGGCTGCTCTACAAACTGGAGGCATCGCTGGAAGCGCCTATGTTTCTGCTGGCCCTCCTCTGGCTGGTGTTCCTGGTAATCGAACTCACCCAGGGACTATCCCAAACGCAGGAGCATATCGTAACGGCCATCTGGGTGCTGTTTATTTTTGAATTTGTGCTCAAGCTCTTCCTGGCGCCGCGCAAGCTAGCTTACATCAAACAAAACTGGATAACCCTGCTTGCCTTGGTCATTCCGGCTTTCCGGGCCTTCCGGCTGTTGCGGGCCATCCGGCTACTACGCGCCACCCGCGTTGCTTCCACCACTAAATTTGTCAGGGCCCTTACTTCCACGAAGCGTTTTATTTCCGATGTGCAGGAAGCGCAGGGACCCGCCCCTACCCCTGAAATGAACGTAGGCATCCTGGTGGCGCACACGCAGGCACTGGACAAAGAAGGTATGCAGGGTTTCATAGACCAGCTAACCCGCGATGTGCAGCAGGAAATGCAGCAGGCGATGGGGCTGCAGTGGAACTTTCATGTAACGGAGCCCAGCGTGCTTACCTCCGATTCCCCCAGGCGCCCCTCCGATTTCCTGGAAGATGCCAGCCTGCGCATGGCCGAAGGACCGTACGACCTGGTGGTGGTGCTTACGGATGTGGCCCTGATGTCACGGCGCAAGCGCGTGGAGGCAGGCCTGGCCTCGCCCGTAAGCCGGGTGCTGGTAATTTCTACCCGCAAGCTGGTAACGGCCCCGCGTGGCAGGCCGATGCGTTCCATCACCTCCGAGGCCGTCAGGTGGAACGGGGGAGCCTTGTTGCTGCACCTGCTGGGGCACGTGGTCGGTCTGCGCCACCGGGAGCTGGACAACAGCCACATCATGAAGCCCTTCGAGTTCCGGGAAGACCGTACAGCCTTGCCACGCTTCACCCCGGCCGAGCAGGCGCTGCTGCGAAAACGGGGCGAGCGCATGCCCGAGCGCGAATTGCGTGGCGGCAACGTCATGGAAAGCCTGATTTTTCATGTGCTGATGGCCCTGCGCCACCCCATGGATGTGCTGCGCCCCCTGCTGCGCAACTGGGCGCCGTTGCTGCCGCTGTCGCTGCCAGGCCTGGCTACCGCTGCCGTAGCCCCATCCGTATTGCTTGTATTTTCGGCGGAGATGTGGGATGTCGGGCTGAACATGCCCAATCGGACGGTTATTATTTTTACCATCATCAGCATCCTGGCTGCCAGTTTTTACCTGGTACAGGTGCAGTCGCTGTTCCTGCCGCGCGAAGAGAAGCGGGTGCTGACCGAACATTTAGCCGTTGCCAATACCGTTATTTTCCTGAGCATTCTGCTGGCCTGCATTGGTTTGTTTGTGCTCGTTGGCGGCCTGATGCTCCTCACGGAGCTCTACATTTTCCCGGAAGGCTTAATGAAAACCTGGCCCACCCTGCTGGACCAGCCTAAGATTAATCTGACAGCCAAGATACGACTGGCGGCTTTCATCAGCACGCTGGGTGTTTTAACAGGCGCTTTAGCCGGCGGCCTGGAAAGCAGAACCGTTATCCAGCACCTGGCCCTCTTCCAGGACAAGCCCTGATTTATTTTGCTGCTCCAGCCACCACAGCCACTGCACCTGTTAACTTTAACTAAATCCGGCCGGCGGTGCCTGGCGCACTGCACAGCGCTTCCTCCAGCTCACGCGCTGTCAGGCTGCCCCAGTACCGGCTGTAATCCTGCTCCTCTATTGGTTGCCGTAACGGCTCCAGTTCGGGTGCTACCTGCTGCAAGGCTTTCTCCAGCGCCGCAAAAGGCCTGTAGCCCACCACCAGCACGCCTTCCCCGCTTCCTTCACGGCGCATGGTCAGCGTCGGGAAACGGCTGATGCTGTGCAGGCGAACCTGTTGCAGGTCGTCTTCAAACGCTTTCCGGGCTGCTTCGCCGCTCATGTCCTGTTTAAGTTGGCCGATATCGAGCAGCTCCGGTTGCTCCTGTGCCAGCTCCTGCCCTACCTGCAGCAGTACCTCCCATTCCGAAATATTTTGGCCGTGCAGCATAATGGCCTCCCGCACCCGCCGCAGGTACACCTCCGCCGCCACCGGCGACTGCAGTTCGGCAGCCTTTACGGCAATGCAGGCCGGGTACGACGACTTGGGCGGTTGCTGAAACCACACCTTGTCCTGGATTGGCATACCGGAACTGTACTTGGCCTCCATCCACAAGGGGCCCATCTGCAGCGGCCTGGTGATGGCGTTCATAGGATCGTTGTAATTGTCCCAGTTCGGGATAAGGCCGCCCATGCGGTAGCGCCATTTCACGTGGCCCTGGTACAGGTAGCGCAGCTTGCGCCACTGCGGCTCCAGTGCCCAGCTCCAGCAGCAAAGAGGGTCGGTGTAGTATGTTATCTCCACCGACCCTGCCTGTTGTTTGTTGCTCTTTGGTTTGCTTTCTTTATCAGTCATAGGTTATCTGTTCGTTCTTGGCTACGGGCGTTTGTGCGGGTACTCGCACCTTTGGTTTTCCCGGCTTGGTACGGCGGCTTTTACTTTTTCAGATGGCACCATGAATGGCCCTGGCAGAAGGAGAACTGCCGCTTTCTTTTACCTGCTCGCGGGCACATTCCTCTTTTTCGGTTGCCATACTTACATGTTCGGGCTCTTGTGCTTCATCTTGCCCATGCCCATCAGGGCGCCTATCAGCCCCCCTAAAGCTATACCTATCACGGCTCCCACGAAAATACCCACAGCAGTACCCGAAGTAGCATACTGCCCCAGGTCGCGGATGGGCCAGGCGCCGGAAGAAATCATGTAGCCCACAAAGCCAAGTATCAGCCCGAAAACGATAGCCCAGATGATGGCCATTTTCAGGATGGCGGAATGGTACACCGCGTGCCCTTCCGGGTCGTAATTGGTGTAGCCTACAATTAAGTCTGCGTCTTTTTTATCGGTATGGTTGTTCATTTCTTCTGTAGTGTGTCTGCTTCTGAAAGCGGTTTAGCTGCCTTTGGATTCTTGAACGGCGACAGCAGGAAATCCACTTCCCGCTGCGTAGCCTCTGATACCGTACCTGTATCACCGATAATCCAGGCATAGTTCAGGATGGTTTCCTGTGGCCCTGTCGGGAAAGGCTTCACCATGGTCAGGTATTTGTTTACGGCCTGGGGCACGCTGTCCTGCGCCACCAGCAGTATAGGCCCGTGCTTGCCCATGTGCCCCAGCACAGCCGCCGGTATCATGCCCAGCATGTTGTCGGCGTTGCCGATGATAAAGTTGTGGCCCGCCTGCGCAATGCCCCAGCCCAGGCTTCGCTGCTCCCAGTTCCACCACCAGCCATAGTTGCGGCCATAGTCTTTGTAGCCGGCATTCACGGTGTTCGAAGCGTACACGTTTTCGCCAAAGATTCTCCTGACCAAACCGTAGCGGCCCAGCTCCCTGGCAACTTTGTCCGATATCACGTCCGGGCCGCCGGTCAGGTAAATGTAGGAGCCGTGGTCGCCGGAGCGTCTTTTCAGTATGCGTTTGGTAGCTTCCGGTATGGAGTCTTTGTACACCCAGGCAAAGCCCTTACCCATGTGCGCGTTCCAGCCCATGGCCCCGATACCGTGCTTCAGCGCGTCCGGGTGGTCCAGGGCAGACATAATCACTTCATCCGGGTGATCAGACTTCAGGGCGCCCTGCCAGCGGTCCAGGATCTCAGCTAGCTGTACCGGGTTGTCGGCATAAAACGTCCTGACCTTGTAGCCCAGAATTTCCCGTACCTTGTTCACCTCAGCCTCCGGCACGTTCACAGCGTACACATCTATCCGCCTGTCGTTCAGCACGCCATCCGGCTTCAGCCGTTTCATCTCGCGCAGGGTGGCTTCGGATACATGGTTGTCTTTGGTCAGGTACATCAGCGGCGCGTTTACGGGCATGTGCGTAATGCTCTGCATGGCTGTGAAGGCAATAATCTCATCCTGCGGAACAAGTATAATGGCCCCCACCGCATTGTCTTCACGGGTAGCGGGGTAAACGGTCTGCGTTAAAAGTATCGCCTGCTCTTCGGGCGTTCTGCCGGGCAGCCTTACCGTGTAGGCCGTAAAGCTGGCCTCGTTCTGTAAAGGCAGGCTACCGGCGCCAGCAGGTCCTTCGGTTTTGCCGCAGGAACTGAGCACAGCAAGTATAGCAAGCGCGTATATATAGCGTAATCGAATCATACGTTTCCGGGTTTTAAGTGAGAACGGATCATGAGCCAGTTAAGCGGCCATGCTACCAGAAAACCGGCAAAAGAAGCCAGCCACATTACCCCGAACCAAAGGATGTCGTCTTCCTTCGGCATCATCGGGATGTGGTACATCATCGTCCACCAGGCGGTTGTCATCATGCCTAAACTCACGGCGGCCATACTTAGCGCTGTGGTTTTAAAAGCCATCATCACCAGCTTTTTCTTCGGCATGTCCATCATCATTTCCTTCATCGGGTACTGCACCATCGGCACCACAATAAGCACCGTCAGCACATACATGGCAATCATCATGATCGGCATGCCGGCCCCGAGCCAGAAGAAAGGCCCCTCTATCCACTCCGGGAAGAAAATCGGGAAACCGAACCAAACGAACAGGAAACCGACCGCAATCATGGTAGGCGCGCCGTAGCCAAAGCCCATGGCCGTAGCGGCGGCGCTTTGTATGTTCTGCGGACGAAGCCAATGCCACATGCCCTTTTCATCTTTATAGGCTGGGCGGCGATAGGAGTTCAGGTATAGGATTGGCCCGAGTACAGGCAGCACCAGCGAGGTCATGGCCCAGGCGATTTTGATGGGCATGTGCACCATGTGCAACGTATAGGTGCTGTGGATCATCACGAAAATGGCCGAAGCAATGCCCAGCACGATGAGCATGATGGCCAGGGCCTCCATATAGCCCATCGCAACCGGACCCATACTTGGGTATTCGGCTTTCTCGATGGAGAAGTCCAGGCGGCTCTGGGCGGCATAGCTCACATCATTGCTCACGAGCCAGAAATGCTTGAACGGCCCCTCCGACGGCGATACCATCCAGTCGGTGCGCTGGCTCCAGACGTAGCGGTCCAAAGCAGCGGGTAGTCCGCCTTCGTCACCGGCGTACAGCAGCGAAGCATTGTTACTGACGGCATAAGGCAAAGCAGCCAGTCCTTCCAGGGCGTGTTTGGGTGTAGTAACCACATAGTGGAAATAGCCGGTGCGGCGGTTACGTACGCGGCCCCAGCCAAACTCGTAGGCATCGTCGCGCATCTCCGCAATTTTTATGGCATGGTCCGTCAGGTCTTTGCCCGCTACACGTTCGGCATCTTCAAAGTTATCTTCTATATCAGATGGTATCAGCTCCTCCGGCCCCACAATAAACGCTTTTGCATTACGGTACTGCGTTGCGTTCTGGCCGGTCAACTGGCCGTTTTCGGCAAAAAGCACCGGGGAGCCATAGTAGAAGGCATAGTAGATGGCGGGCAGGGCCCATTGTAAAGCCTCTTTGCTGCCGCCCGGCAGCACCAGCACGTGGCGCGGGTTATCGGCTACTTTTATACTTTGCGTTACAAACGCCTGCCAGTTCTTTTCGGACGGCGCCATGTCCGCCACCTTTGCCTCCTCGTAAGGAATGGCCGTTTTCAGGTACTCGTGCAGGTCGGTGGCATTTTTGGCCACTACACGGGTCACGTTTTTGGTGTGTGCGATCATGCGCCCTTCCATGGCTCCTTTCTCCGTCCAGTGAGCTACTTCCAGGTCTTCCTTCAGCACATTCAGAAGGCCAAACCCAAGTATGAGCACCACCAAAAAAGTCAGGACCGGATATGTCCACTTCATAGTTTATCTTTTTAGTTCAACACAAAAATGAGCAGCCAGATCAGGCCACCCATACCTATTGCCTGGTACACAATGGCCAGCCACTTCTGCATATGCTGGTGCTTTTTTTTCTGCGAAAAAAGCATAAAGCCAACCAGGGCAGCCACCGCAAAAATCACGATGGTCGCAATCTGTTTTTCAGGTTTATCGGTGATGATGGCAAACAGGATCAGGAGCAACAGCCCCAGGGCAAAGCTCCCGGCATGCAGCATCAGCAGCTTTTTCGGAGCCATCTTCCCCTGCAGCACATGCGACAGCAGCAAGGCCCCCACCAGCATGGCAATAAAGAAGAATATCGTAGCGGCAACGGCCATAGTTTATATGTTTGGTTTATACTTGTTTAAAAATTTGTCAGTCTATCTACTGCTCTACTGCTCTTCGGGACATGCTTGTCCCGAAGCTTTCTGAAGGGGACATCCTTGTCCCCGTATCCTGCAAAGCTTAATCCGCAATGCTTGTCATCCCCCTATCCCATCCCAAGCTAATCTTGTAGGGAAAAACTTACTGCTTCAAGTTTCCAACTTGGAGCTTTTTATGACGAAAGTTTTCAACTTTCGTGCCTGCGCAGACCAGTTTTTATAGCCACGCAAGTTGAAAACTTGCCCCAATGGAAGCTCCAAGTTGGAAACTTGAAGCAGTATAACTTTATTTTGAGCAGCAAAAGCAATGGTCGCAGCTGCAGACAAATTTTCCCTTCATTATTAGCTTTTCAGTGAGCAGGAGGATGATTTACACCCACGAGCTATTACTCCCCCTTACTCACCTTCCAGAGCACACCGGTAAAGGGCATGGCGTTCATACCGGTGTCGTCAAACTCTACCACACCGAAGTCCACGATGTATAATGCGCCATCTTTGCCCCACTCCATCTGCAGCGGACGCTCCAGGCCGCCGGTATTTTTTACGGAAGACGGAAGGCTGTTCTTGTTATAGATAAAATCTTTTGCCTCGCCTGTTTTCAGGTTTACCTGCTGCACCTTAAAGCCCGGCCAGTTATACTTTACGCCCGTTGGCGCGTTTTCCTCTTCAGGCATTCCTTTGGGTAGTTTTGGATGATACTCCTTGCCTTTGAACTCCGGCACGATGGTACCGAACTCCGCCACCAGTATGTCCTGCTCCGGCACACCGAAAGCGCTGTTGCCGAACACCATGCCCTGGGCTGCGCTGTGCACCGGCAGCAGCGCGATGGGCTGGCGTGGTTTGTCTTTTCCCTTCAGCAGCTTGCGGTGCGTCTCCTCGGTCAGCACAAAATCCCATCTCTTTTCTTTGCCACTAAAGCGTTCGTCTGTGATCGGAATGCCGCTGAAGAAATCGGGCCAGCCGTACCACTCGCCCTGCACGATTTCATACACCGGCTCATAGTCGAAGTATAAACCGCGCGGCGGCATGGGGTTAGCGCTGTTCATGGTGGTGATGAGTTTGCCATCGGGGGAGAAGCGGTAACCGAAGCTGGAGCGCAGCCCCCAGGCAATGCGCTTGATGTTATTGCCGTCCAGGTCGCAGCTGAAGAAAGCGCCGTTGCAGACTTCCTGTCCTTTTATCACCTGTCCTGCCTTTGTTTTCTCGCCGAGCTTCACGTACACGCCTGTCTCCAGCGAGTCCGCGTCCACGATGGTCATTTTATCGGTGGGCACCCAGAAGTTCTTGCCTGTCAAAGTCACGTCCTCGCCGGGTATCTCGCGGGCTTCGGGTTTATTGAAATCGTTGATCACCTCTACCCAATGCTTTTCCTGCACACCTGTATTGCCTTGTGTGGACAGGAAGAAATACATTTTGCCGTCTTTAAAGATCGGTTTGGCATTCAGGAACTCGCCCCAGGAAGGCAGTCCGTTGATGATGGTCTCAAACTCTCCTGACTCCAGGTCGTAGGTGGAATAGCGGCTGCGGTGGGAGATGTATAGTTTGCCGTCGTGGTAGGTAACGCCGGTCAGCGGCGGTATCAGGCCTTCTTCCATGTCTTCGGAAGACGCCTTGTTTTTGATGATGTTCATGGGCACCACTTTGTCGTAGAGCACTTTGGTGGTACCGTCGGGAAGCAGCTGCAGGATGCGTGCCTCCGGTGCCCGGTCCGGTTTGGTGCCGTAGGTATGGCCGCCTGCCTCGGCGATGTAAGTATTGCCCTTGTCGTCGAAGGTCACGTCCACGGGGTAGCTCAGGCCTTCGGCAACAGCTTCTATCTTCATGCCTGCCGGCAGAACAATGGCCGACGGGTCTATTTTGCGCCGGCTTTCCTGGTGTACCTCCTGCACCGCCTCCTCTTCCTCATCGCCGCGCGTCTCTTCTTTGCCCGAACAGGAGAATAACAGCACGGCAGGAAGCGCCATAACGTAAGCCAGGTACTTTACTCTGGAAGCCTCATTTTTTTTCATCTGATAAAATTTGTGGTTTTTAACTCACCAATCACCTTTCAGGCGCTTGGTCACATTTATTTTTTGCCCCCATAACACTACCTCCACAAGGTATACTTGCTACACATGAATAATGTTAGATATATTCATAGGTATGAAGCGCCCCTTGTAGTTCCTGGTTATTCAATGCGATATACTTTACCTGTTTTCCCGGTTGGCCCTTCGTTGTCATTCCCAAGCAAATACAACTCCCCGCTGTTGTCCTGGCCAAAGCTTAACAGGTAGTGCCCAAAGGCGTTGTTGGGCCTGTTTTTGAAGTGCAGTTTGCGGTACTGCCACGGACCTGTATCACCGGATACTTTCGCAGCGAAAATAGCACCGCTTGGTTTGCCGTGGTGTTGCGTCCAGACGCCGAACAGGTAGTTTCCGTCAAGTCCTTCATACTTCTGCCCCCTGTACACGCAGCCGCCCACACCCACGATGCCCAGGCCCTCCTGCGGGAAACTCATGGAGTTCTTAAACTCTATCACGGGGTCAGTAAATTTGGTGCCCAGGCTGTCCTGGTCCGGGCAGTCCGGTAAGGGGTTTTTGTTATCGGCGGCATTGAAGCAGCTGGTGCCTTCCTTCACGTTCCAGCCATAGTTGGCGCCTTTCTTGATCACGTTCATCTCCTCGTACAGCACCTGCCCCGCATCGCCGGCTATGACCATCCCTGTTTCTTTGTCAATTGAAAAGCGGTACGGGTTGCGCAGGCCGTAGGCATAAATCTCTTTCATGCCCTTGCTGCCGTCGGCAAAGGGATTATCGGAAGGAATACCGTACGGAGCGCCGCTGTTCACATCGATGCGCAGGATGCTGCCCAACAGGTTCTGCTTCAGGTCCTGCCCGTTGCCCCCTTCGTTCTTCTTATACCAGTCCGCCACGTGGCCCGTGCCGATGTCGTTTTTGTTGCCGCCGTCGCCTAGGCTGATGTACAGGTAACCATCCGGACCGAACATAAGCGTGCCGGCGTTATGGTTATCCTGCGGCTGGTCCACGTACATGATCACCTTTTCTGAACCTGGGTCAGCCTTTTCCATGTTGCTGCCGCTTGCCGTGTACTGTGCTATCACGCTGGTGTTGTTAAACTCCTTGGGCGCCTCCTTGCGTAAAGGTGCGCTGTAGTACACAAAGAACCTCCCGTTGCGCTTGAACTCCGGGTGGAACGCTAGCCCCAGCAGCCCCCGTTCCTCATGCTCCTGCTTTAGCTTTACGATCTTACTTTTGATATCCAGGAAAGGCGCTGGCTGTAGGTTGCCGTCCTTCACCACGCGCACCTCCCCTACCTGGTCCAGTATAAACAGCCTGTCGTCATCCACCGGCTGCGTCAGGAAAACAGGGGAAACAAGGTCGGAGGCAATGAGTTGAAGTCCGACGGAGTCCACGGAAGCCTGTTCGGTAGTGGCGGTGGCGGTATCAGCTGTATCAGTTGTTTCTTCGGAAGAAGGTGAGGATGTACAGGAATAGAAAAGCAGCACACCCAGGCAGGTGTATAGTAAGTTTTTTCTCATAGTCAGTTGCGTTCGTTAATCCAAAAGTACTTTAAATCAGCAAGTTTTATAAACAGACGGTGTAGCTTGCTTTATAGTTACACAGGACTTTGTTGCAACGAGTCTGTCCTTTTCAAGATTTCTCTCTTAGAGCTGGTTTACGTTATTTTATAAGCCACAGGTATTCCCCTCTGTCGCAACAG
>NZ_QCZK02000016.1 GCF_003347595.2 Botryobacter ruber
ATACAGGAAGGAGATTCCTTGTGGTCCATATCACCAAGTGTATGTAGATTCCCTATAGTTACCTTCCTGCATCTGTCTTTTAAAAGTATATAAAATTTGTACTGTATACGCTTGTGGTAAAGGTATGAGATCCCCTACGCGTTGACAAAGTAGGAGTAGTTTTGTGGAACTGATTAAATACTATCTGGTATAAATATCCTGCATAAAAAAAGGGAAGTTCTGTGAACTTCCCTTTAACATTTCAAGCTACTTGTGTGTCTAATAACTCCAAAGACTGTACTCAAATTCTATCAAAGCTTCCGCTGCGTCCTGTGAGGCGAGCAAGCCTTTTTGTCCGGCTCCATAAATATCAGACAGGGCTCTGTTGCCTGGGTTTGATATTTTGGTAATATACGAGCTAAACAGCCACAGGTCAAAAGCATCTGCCAGATTGATGTGCTTTGCTTCGTTCTGGGCATTGTACCAGATCGCTACATCCTTGTTGGCTTCATTTTTGAAAATACGTGCCAGATCGCTCATTTTAAACGTGGCAATATTCTGCTCAAAACCAAGCGGGTTAAGCGTAGAAGGCAACTTTATGCTGATAGACTGAATATCGTGGTACATGCGCGAGCGCTTCTTATCGAATATTACCTCTTCTTTCAGTTCCAGCAAATACAATTGCTTCGGGAAGTATTCTATACTAACAGGAGCTGTACTTGTTTGGGTAGCATTATTCCCAAGAGCTGTTGCCCATGGATCGTCTGCCGCTTGTTGCTGCCCAAAACCAGCTGCTTTTTCTTCCTCAGATAAACCACCCTCTGTATCTCTCACACTCATGTTCGTGGAAAACTCCTCCTGCGTAAGAGGCGTATTCAGCGAATCGCTTTTATAGGCTGTCAGTTCCCCGCTTTTCACCGCATTAATAATAATTTTGGTGATCTCTTTATTTTCGGAGAACATAGGCTTATTCTGCTTTTCACGCAGGTCTATCTTCCGCCAGACGATTTTTTTGAACATCACGTCTGAGTCGGGGATGGGCCTTACCGAAGCTCTGCTATCTGCAGTGCTTGGCACCTGTTGCGCCATAGTTCCTACCGAGAACATAACGCCTGCAGCTACTCCTATTATTTTAACTAATTTCATACTTCTTGCTTATTAATTCAGCGGAACACTGAAGTTTGGCTGACCTACATTGACATCTACTGCCCTGTTCTGGTAATTCAACCGCTTCACATCCAGTACCTCAATCACGATTCGGTCTCCTTTGCTGGCTTTTGCTGCAAAGTTTGTCAGGTTTGCGCTAGGGCCATTAAACTCGCCCTGGTCAATCGGAGCATTACCTCTTACCAAATAAGCTCTCCATTTCATTACCCTGAAGTTGGCATCTTTGGGAAGTAATTGTTTAAATCCTTCGTCTGCAACAGCATCAATGGTCACTTGTCGGAAGGAAGCTGCCGGAACGCCGCGTTTTACATCGATCGGTCTTCCGTTTACCAGTGGCACAATTTCTGGTTTAGGAATCGGACGTACTTTAAACGTTTCAGAGCCGATGTTATTGCCGCCGCTGCTTACATTCAGTTTTACCTCAGTAGCACTCGGAATAAGTGTCACCATTCCTTTTTTGGCACCTTTTACAGCCGTTGCACCGGAAGCGCTAAAGCTCGGGTCATAAACTGCTCCCAAAGCTGGCACCTGCACATTCAGCTCATTGGCGCACTGAAAGTATAACGCCTGAACAGAAGCAGATTGTATCTGGATTACAGGTTTTGCTACAATATATTCCTCCGTTACCATAAAAGTGGTGTCACGTCCGTTCTGGTTTATGGTAATCTGGCCTTTCCAGGTCTGCTTTGAATTACCTTCCGCATCATAATTAGAGGCTGAAGCGGTAAATTCAATCACGCCTTTTCCATCCTTCACAGGTATTGGTTTGCCCTGGAATGTCATTTTCGGGGTGATGGCATCAGAAGAAGCCGCGATAAACATATCTGCTTTATACTTTGTACCGGCCGCAACTACTTTAGATTCGGCGCGGGCCATCGCAAATATTTTCTCGAACTTGATAATTTCTGCACCTACCTCACTGGCAAGCTGTTGCAGCACATCGGCTTCGTACTTTAAAATCTCAGATTCCTTTTGCGAAAGCACTGCGAGTGCCGCCACCATCGGCGTCTGCTCAAAGTTAAGTTCTGCAAAATCTTTGTTTTTCTGCGCTTTGTCTAACTTAGCAACCGGGTCCTCGCTACCACTTAACGCGATACTGTTCGGTAACTTTAACTTGTCAGGGTGCGGCGTGGTCTCGCGCAGAAACTTCATGTAAGCATCCAGCTTGTTCTTCAGGTCATAGGCAAACCCGTTTCTTTTGTCTGCAGCACCAATCATGGTTCTGGCCACAGCATCGTCTGCTGTCGGGTTTACATAATGACCAGTTTCCGGGCTTATACCGCCGGAAGCTTTAACTAATTCTTCTCTTATACCACGTATATAGGTAATGATTTTCTTTGTTTCATCCCGTACGGCGTCTGCACTTGCCAAAACGCGTTTATCACTTGCAGTAGTCGCACCTTCCTCAACGGTTGATCGGATACTGGATAAAACATCTGCATGGTCTGCTGAAGTTTTGTTGTTCATCTCTTTCAGACTGTTGTCGAGGAACTCAAACTTCAAAAGGATTGCAGAGCTTACGTTTAGGGCGAGCATGGCGGTCAGTACTAGGTACATCAAACCGATCATCTTCTGCCGTGGTGTCTCTTTAGCTCCAGCCATTTTTACTCGTTATTGCTTTGCTTTATAATTTTCTGAATTAATTAAGACGCATTAGCCTTTCATAGCTGTAAGCATATTGCCGTACACGTTATTGAGCGAGTACAGGTTTTTAGTCAGTTTGCCTACTTCATCCTTCAGCTGTTCTGTGTCTTTGCTTGCATCAGAGAGGTTTTCCATGGCTGCGCTCAGGTTGCCGTAGAACTTGCTCATTGCTCTCATGTGGTTGTTGGCATCCTGTAGTTCCATTTCATACACCGCGTTCAGGGCACCCAGGTTTTTGGTCATGCTCTGAATCTGGTTGTGGTATTCCTTAGCATCTACTGTAGAGCCAGCCAGTTGAGAGATAGCATTGGCAGTTTCTGAATAAGCTACATTTATTTTTTCTAAAGAGTCTGTAGCTGCTTTTACTCTTACCGTATAATCCTGCGTTACCGCTGTCGCCTGGCTAAGATCGGCCATTTGAGCAGTTGTATCACTTAACCTGTTCAATCCGAGGCCCAGGCGCTGGATGGTATCCGGCGTGATGTCTGCATCGCTCATCATGTCGTCCAGTTTTTTAGAAAGCGACACACCTCCTGAAGTTGCTGCAGAAGCAGGTATTAATGCTTCTCCGGCATAATCGTCGGCTAACTGCGGGTATACCCTTGCCCAATCCGGCTCTGCATGAACAGGCTGAAACGCACTCAGGGCAAAGATGATAGCCTCGGTACCAAGACCCGCGATCAGCATTTCGTCGCCATAATTCCAGTGCATCAGTTTAAACAATGCACCCAAGATAACCACAGCCGCACCAAGACCATATACTTTAGGCATTAAAACGTCGTATAAGAAATTGCGACCTCTAGCTTTGCTCATTTTTTCTTTTTGTTAATTGTGAACGATGATAAGAGTTTTTTTAATTAAGTTTTGTTGTGTAAGTGCAATTAAATTAATTTAGTTCCTGTCCGGATGATCTTCCGATGTAAATTAATGAATTTCTGAAACCAATGTACGACCTGGCGGAATCCTGGTACTCAAAATTTCTCGTACCTGTCTCCAGGAAATAGGCTATATCTTTCCAGGAACCACCTCTAACCACTTTGCGCGGTTCGTTGTCGTCTTTGTAGCGCGGGTTCAGGTCCCAGGTGATCGGCACAGTAGCATCAGAATAAGCATCTTCGCACCACTCCGCTACGTTACCGGCCATATCATATAATCCAAAATCGTTCGGGAAGAACTGGGCAACCGGCGAGGTGTAAGTAAAGCCATCGCTGTAGTAATCGCCGCGGCCTGGTTTGAAGTTAGCCAGCAGACAGCCTTTTGCATTGCGTAGGTACGGTCCACCCCACGGATACACCGCCATATCTCTTCCGCCGCGGGCAGCATATTCCCACTCCGCTTCTGATGGCAGGCGGAATTTTGGCACTGGCGCTAAACCAGCATCCGCATTTGCCTGATTTTTGTGTTTCGTGCGCCACTCGCTGAAGTATTGTGCGGCAAACCAGTCCACACCTACTACCGGGTAATCATCAAAAGCAGGGTGTGAGTAATAATACTCCATCAGGGGGTCGCCCATGTGGTAAGTAAAATCCCGCACCCATACTGTTGTATCCGGATAAAGCTGCGTCATCACAAACTCTTCGCCCAGCACATCCAGGGAATCCTGCCGCATCACTTCCATGAACTGGCGGTATTCGTTGTTTGTGATTTCGGTTTCATCCATATAGAACCCGCCAATGGTAACCTGCTTGTTCAGGTTAGCCATGGATGCAGCTATATCCTGGTCTGCCTGGCCCATATGAAAAGTTCCGCCAGGACACGGCACCATACCATAGGGCACCTCCTGTGGATTATACTCCGGCCGGTCCACTGCTCCAACAAGATCTCCCTGAGGACCTTTTCTCATTCCACAACTTGCGAGCAATAGCACTGCCACAGCAAAAAGAGACAGCTTTATTGATTTATTCATAATAACTTAAAAAAGTAAAGTTTTTTAGTATTCTTTTTAGCTACACGTTTAGAAGACTAGCAAATATATAGGTTATATACCTAAATAAAAAGCAATTGATTCCAACTCTTTAGTATAAAATTTGAACGATTTTAATCAGCGTTTATTATCATTGCTATAGTTATTTTTTCATGTACTATTTATAGAAATATCCTATAGTATACAAATATTTTTGTATAAAGTTTATCTTATGAAATTATATCGGGGGGTTCGGATGGGAGGCCTGACTCTTGTAATCGGCTCAGGAAGCCTGTAAGAAAGCATTATTTCGTGTGAAGTAGGAGCTTTGGCTGCCTGGTTAAAAGTAAGAAAATCAATTGCATATCCTACTCTTAAAGCATTATCCTGGAGCAGGGCAATTCCCAGAAGGGCTCCAACCGCCTCCTGGTACCTGTAATTTAGGCCACCCCAGTATCTATCGTCAAACGTTACTCTTCCGCCTACATCAAATGAAGATGTTTCGGAGTCATGCTTCAGCAAAGCAGTGGGTGTCAGCACTAACTGGTTTGTCAGTGGCAGGTGATAGCCTGCGGTCAGGAAATAATGTCGTTCACCTGTAACCGTTCCTGTACCGGTACCGGCAGCGTCTGCAAACTCATACTGCGATTGCAGCAAATTTGTTACTCCGCCTCCGGCATAAAATGTTGCAGATTCATACCAAAGCCCTGCCCCCAGATCATACTTTGTATCTGAACTGTTAAACGGCACACTCGGATCGTTTGCATCGTTGGCTCTGTAATTTCCCTGTTTAATATTCCCGATATTGCCCTGTATGCCTATGCCAAGTTTGCCCGCACCAATTTTCAGGTGCTGCGAGTAGGAGAGCGCCGCACTGGTTATGGTGGTATTACCTACCCTGTCGCGCAGAAACTGAACGCCTGCGCCTCCCTTCAGGAAAGGAACCGGCGTGTGGGCCGTAAGCAGAAGCGACTGTGGAGAGCCGCCATCGTCGAAGGAGGGGTTATAGCCAAGCCACTGATAACGATAAAGCGACAGTACCTCGGGCCGGTTTGTTATACCTGCATAAGCCGGGCTTAAGAACATCCCATTGAAGCCATAATGACTAAATTGAGGCTGTTGCTGCGCCCACAAAAGGGGCTGACAGCACAACACCAATGCTAAAATGAGGATAAGCTTTCTCATAGGCTGTTGCTGCAAGCTGGTTTAAACTAACAGTTAAAATATAGAGGCATCCTGATAATCAAATATACCTTATTAAATGGTAAAACGCAAAAGCAGGCAGGCCAAAGGCTGTCACCCGCATTTGCGTTCTAGTTGTATGAGATTGAAGCACAAAAGTTACAATTGTAACTTATTTTTTTGCATTAAGTTTCTGATTCTGGATATAAACCTCTATCGCTCCTGTCATGGAAGGCGCATTGGGCATAGGGGCCTCAATGTCTAACTCCAATCCTGCATCGCGCACCGCTTTGGCAGTGGTAGGTCCAAAGGCAGCTATCCGGGTATTGTTTTGTTTAAATTCCGGAAAGTTGATAAACAACGAGGTAATACCGGATGGACTGAAAAAGGCGATGCAATCATACGTTACATCATCCAGATCAGATAAATCGGCAGCCACTGTTTTATAAATAATAGCCTCTGTAAACTTAATCTTGTTTGCAGCCAGGAAACTTGGAATATCGTCTTTGCGGATGTTAGAGCACGGGAAAAGGAATTTTTCGTTCTTATGCTTCTTTATGACCTCAAAAAGATCCTTAGCCGTTTTCTCGCCCACAAATAACTTGCGCTTGCGCAGCACAATGTACTTCTGCAGGTAGTAAGCCGTCTGGTCCGAAATACAGAAGTATTTCATATCTGCCGGCATCTCAATTTTACTTTCCTGGCAGATTCTGAAAAAATGGTCAACGGCATTACGGCTTGTAAAGATAACTGCGGTATGTGCCAGAATGTCAACCTTGTCTTTTCGGAACTCCTTATAAGGAACAGGTTCTACTTCGATAAAAGCCCTGAAATCTACTTTGATACCATACTTTTCAGCAATAGACAAATACGGTGAGTTTTCGGTGGTAGGCTGCGGTTGTGTTACCAGAATACTTTTTATCGGAATATTATGTCTGTCTGGATTTGCTCCTGCCCTTTCTTTACTGTCAGCCATATTTTATGATGAGGTTATTAATTGATCGCCTGCCAAGCCGGCTAACCTGCTGAATCATCAGTTTTTAGTAGTTAAAAACTATTAATTTTAGCATTATTGCCAGCGGGATTACTTCCGTGGCGCAAAGGTATGAAAATAAATGCAAATTTAGTACCGGCGCTTTTTTATTTACTGCATCAAACACACGAACCATCGTTAATACCAGCAGCAGTGTAACAGCCAGATTGGAAATGTGGATAACCCTTTCGGGCATGGTCGCATTAAAAGCCAGGTACACCAGCATCACAACCGGCAGAAAAAGGCCCAGGAAAAGCGTAGTCCTCAAAAACTCCTGGTACTGCAAAGGTACTACCTGCTCCAGCCCGAATATGAACCCCATAATACTCAGGAAAATGTACTTTAACAGGATAAAGAGAAAAATAAGTGCTGCGTAAAAAAGAATTTTGGTCGTAATATCTGCTTCTGAAACAGGAAAAAGCTGGTTAAACAGCAGGAAATGCTGAATATTGGTATGTATGGCGGCAATAACCAGGGCCAGCGAAAGCGAGAACGTTACAATAAACAGGATACCGGACCAGGTAATAGACCGGACATACATATCCTGGCTGGAATCAGGCCGGTTCAGGATCCATAAACTGAAAATGCTGCTGAAATCGGCAGGGAAGGTAACTTTCAGGCTGCCATACAACAGGCAGATCAGCAGCAGGAAAATAATAAAGGCGTTCTGGTTTACGTACTCCCGCACCCGCACCGTTAGCGGGCGCCGGTTCAGCTGCTGCAGGGCATCCCGCACACTTACCTGGTTCCTGAAGGTGCTCACATTCGGGTGCTGCGACGGATGCCACACCGTAAGCAGGTATTTTCCTTCGACCGGCTCTATGTTGCCTACGTGCTGCGACAGGTCCAGCATGTAGGTATGCGCCGAATCAGCCACAAAAATCAACTGGTTGTTCAGAAAGAGGCACTGATCTTTTTTAGCTGTAAAACCAACTAAAAATGGTTGCGAAGTAGTAATGGAGAGCCACTGGTGCACTGCATGATGAGAGGAATGCAGTTCGGCCACATAGGGCACAAGCTGCGTTGCCCCCGGCTCCTGCACCAGCCAGTTGGCCGTAATCGTGTTCTTCTGGTCCAGGGGAAGCACTTGTGCCTGCAGGGGCCATGCAATGCTTGCAAGGGCCAGCAGGAGCCAGAAAAATCTGTTGCCGCCGCTATACTTTTTGAACACTCTGCGCACTCCGCGATTTGTATACTCCTAAAAATATACTCAACACCACTGAGAAAACCAACAGCGTCAGCAATATATTCGGATTACCCCAGCCGCTATAGTTAAAAACAAACAGGATAACCAACAAGTTGATGAAGGCCAGGATCAGGACAGTAGAAATCTGGTTAAAGCCCATCGCCAGCAACCGGTGATGGATGTGGTTCCTGTCGGGGGCAAACGGAGACTTTCCTTTTAAAATACGGATGGCGGAAACGCGAAAGGTATCGAACAGCGGGACAAACAGTATACCCAGTGCCACAGACGGCGACGAGGGCACTTCCCGCATTTCGATAAACTGAATAGCCAGAATAGAAACAATAAACCCACAAAGCAGCGACCCCGTATCTCCCATAAAGATACTGGCTTTATGAAAGTTGTAGCGCAGGAAGCCCAGTATACCACCAATCAGGCAGAAAGCGACAGCGGCATAATTACTGTAGGACACCCCGCCATACAGAAAAAAGCAAATGCCAAAGGTGGCACTGATAATTAACACAATGCTTCCGGCCAGTCCGTCCAGCCCGTCAATCAGGTTAATGGCATTGGTTATGCCCACTATTACCAGAAACGTAAAGCCGTAACTCATGCCAATCGGCAGTTCGCCTATTCCGAAAATTCCCTGGAAGCTGGTAATGCGGATATCGGCCATAAACATAACTATTCCGGTAGCCAACAGCTGCACTGCAAACTTTTTCAGTGCAGAGATGGTGATCAGGTCGTCCTTCATCCCGATAAAGAAGAGGATAATGCAACCTGCCAGCAGCTGCTGCACCCCATTATCGAGATCTGTAAAAATAGTAAGCGCCGACATAAAACCGGCAAACATAGCCACACCACCCAAGCGAGGCGTCAGGGTTTCGTGTACGGTTCTGAAATTCGGTTGATCCAGTATATTTTTAAGATGGGCTACCCTGATAATAGACGGAACAGCAAAGATGGCTATAAGAAAAGCCCAGCTGGAAGCTAGTATAAGTGGTAAGAGTCTCTGATCCATAAGTTTGATCTGCAAGGCAAAGAAATACATTTTTTCTGTACTTCGAAAGTTTATCCGCAACGTCAGTCATTTTAAAAGATTGCGGCACAGGTTATGAACATTAAGTATTACTTTAATGCAGATAGTAAATTTATATTAACTAAACAGGCCCATAATAGCCCCAGGAGCTGCGAGTTTTAAGTATGCAGCACACCCTGCATCTGTAACAGGCTTATATCTATCAGGTTATCTTCGGTAATAGAGTCAGGCACAAACACATACTTCTTATCATATATTTTAGTGGCTACATAGTAGCTCACCCAGTACTCATTGTTGATATGAAAGATGGCCGGATCTATGGGCTCTATCAGCACAAAGCTTTTCGGTTCTACCCTTTCGAACATATGCCGCAGTACGGAAGTTTTTAACTCGACATCGTCTACCACGCCATATCCTTTAGAGGCAACCAATACGTTGTCGAGCGGGAAGTTGTTGTTGTTGATCAGGTATACATGCCAGAACTGCTCCCCCGATTCGTCAAGCGAGGGGGCTATAGCTATGGAAACACCTTCTACTGTATTGAACTCAATATCTTTTTTCATTTGCTGTAACGGTAATGGTGGCATCAAACAGGTTTGCCAGGTGGTTCAGCAGCTTTTCTTCTACCTCCTCCAGGGCCACTTCATAGCCCAGCTCTTTGGCCAGCGAAGTCACCTGTTTATCGGCTATACCACATGGTACTATGTTATTAAAATAGGAAAGATCGGTGTTGATGTTGAAGGCAAAACCGTGCATGGTTACCCAGCGGCTGCACTTCACGCCCATGGCACAGATTTTCCGGGGATTTACCTGCTGCTCGTGGTCGAGCCACACGCCTGTCAGCCCCGGAATGCGGCCTGCGGTAAGGCCATAGTCCTGCAGCGTCAGAATGATGGCTTCTTCCAGGTAGCGGAGGTATTTGTGGATGTCGGTAAAGAAGTTGTCCAGGTCCAGGATGGGGTAGCCCACTATCTGGCCGGGACCATGGTAGGTAATATCGCCGCCGCGGTTAATCTTATAATACGTAGCGCCTTTGGCTTTGAGCAGTTCCTCGCTTATGAGCAGGTGCGATTCGTGGCCGCTTTTGCCCAGCGTGTACACGTGCGGGTGCGAACAGAACAGCAGGTAGTTTGGTGTAGGAAGCTGCGCATCCGGAGCTGCTGCCCTGTTCCGGGCCTTTATATCCAGCACCTGGCTGAAGAGCCGGTCCTGGTAGTCCCAGGCCTCTTTGTAATCCATCTGGCCCAGGTGCTCAAACTGTACTTGTTTATTTTGTAACACGAATCTGCTGTCTCCTATCAATTGTTTCTCCTCCGGCAACGCCTGGCATACCTGAACTTAATAACCACAGGAAAGGTATATATAGTTCCTCTGATAAAGGCTTTAGCGGGTACGACACCTATTTAAATCTGGCTGAAAAACCGTTTATTCTTCAGAATGAGGCAATTTATGAGTTTTTCATGGCTTCTCAAACTAATCACATCCATACCGGCCAAAGCGGTGAAGACAGCGCTGTAAATTTTCTGCGGACCAAAGGCTATACCATCCGCTTCCGGAACTACCGGTATAAGCGGGCCGAAATAGACATCATTGCCGAACATAACGGGATACTGGTATTTGTAGAGGTAAAAACACGCGCTTCGGATAAATTCGGCTACCCCGAAGAAGCAGTAGGCGCCAAAAAAGAACGCTTACTGATAGCTGCGGCAGAGAACTACATCTACCACACCAACTGGCAGCACGACATCCGCTTCGATATTATCTCCATTACACTGGGCACGACGCCTGTCATTTACCATATCGAAGATGCTTTTCACTAAGAGAAACCAGACGGACTACAGTATCTATTACCGGCCTGAAAAGGAGCAGAGGCAGTGGTGACTGGTGCAGCAGAATAATTTCCTCCTTCCGGAGCTTATTTTGTTCTGCTGCACCTGCCTCCAATGCCTCTGCTGTTCAAAATTACGCTGCTGCCCCTGTCACCACTCTCTCTGCACAACAATTACCGCTGTGCGGAGCGTTTATCCAGCTTTCCTTTTTCGAAAATGGTGGTGCCGTGGCGGTCGTACTCTTTTATCAGGAAGGGCTCAAATGGCTCGTCGTAGGCAGTCTTCGGATACTGGAATTCGTAGTGGCGGCGGTTCCGGAAGTCGTAATGTTTGATCCAGACGCCAACTTTGCGCCCCTTCTCGTACTGCCCCGACCACTCCAGCTGGCCGTTCTCGTAGAAGCGGTAGTAGGTACCCTGCACTTCGCCGAATTCGTATGGGATTACTTCTTTTATCTTTTTGGTTCCGTCGTAATAAGTCACGATCGCATCGCGCTGCAGCCCTTTTTCAAAGTGTTCTTTATCGACAAGCGTGTGATCGTCGTTGTTGCGGTAGCGCTCCCAGCGCAGGTGTTTGGTGCCTACATAAAAATAGCCTTCTTCCACCACCTGTTTGCCCTGTTTCTTTTTATAAGGACCGTGCAGCACCTTAAATTTTTCGGGATCTACCTCACCGCTTGTCCGGTAGATCTTTTTCTTTTTTACATCGAAAAAATATTTCAGCGGCGCATAGGAGTTGGGCTCCTCATAATCACGCAGGTAACTGAACGTTTCCAGTATCTGCCTGTCGCCTTTGCCGCCGGACTTCACAAAGCCGCGCTTTACTTTATAACCCATAAAGTAGCGCTTGTTCCGCTTCTTCTTTTTCTTTTTTTGCTCCTCAACCTCCTCTTTAGGCTCCTCCAGCATGGGTTTGGCAGTATCTGCCATGGCCACAGTGTTGTTTTTAGCCATTTCTTTCTGCATGGCACGGTTCAGGTTATAGTCGCTGTTGAACTTGCTAGAGCCACAGCCACTTAACGCCAACAGGTAAAATCCTGCCACTACAGAAAATATAAACCGAAAAGAAAAATTCATCCCAGACAAAATAAATCAGACATTAAAAAATTTGAGCTGCCTTTTTTGTTTTAACCAAACAACTGGTAGTGCAACGTAAATATGCACATAAATCATATACGTACCAATGCAGCAATATTTTAACTACCCTTATAACTAAACCTGCGGGTACATAGTTTCAATTACGCACCAGCCCCCTAACGAAGAAAGGCAGCGCCAACCGGTGCTGCCTTTCCTGCCATTGATGTATTTATTGCTAAACGTTACTCTTTGTCGATAAGCTCCACGCTTCGCTTCACGAAAGCCGTAAGGGCCGAGCCGGACAGCATGTTCTGCGACAGCAGCGCCAGGTCGAAGGCCTGACGGGCAATGCGCTCCTTGTTGTCTTCTTTGGCCTTCAGGATGCGCTGGTTAATGCTGTGGTTGGCGTTGATGGTTACGTTGTAGGTATCCGGCATGTCGCCCATAAACATCATACCGCCACCGCCTGTACGGCTCATGTCCTTCATGCGGCGCATAAACTCGGGTAGCGTAATGACAACGGGTGCATCGTCCGGAGAAAGTGGGGCCACCTCTACCTGCATGTGCTGGTTACTAATCGCCTGCTCGTATATCTTTTTGATCGACTCTTTCTCCTCGTCGTTCAGTACGCTTTCCTGCAGCTCGTCCTTCTCGATGAGTTTGCCGGCAGTTTCGGAGTCAACGCGCTTGAGGGTTGTTTTCTCGAGCTTCTGCTCCAGCATGCCAATAAAGTGGCTGTCGATAACGGTGTCGAACTTGAGCACATCGTAGCCGCGGTTTTTGGCTGCTTCTACATAAGCATGTTGCTTGTCGGCATCGGTTGTGTACAGCAGCACCAGTTGCTCGTTCTTGTCGGTCTGGCCGGCCTGCGTCTGCGCTTTGTACTCTTCTATGGTGTAAAACTTATCTTCGGTGTTCTGCAGCAGCACAAAATCTTTGGCTTTCTCATAGAACTTGTCATCGGAAAGCATGCCGTATTTCACAAACACGCTGATGTCGCTCCAGTTTGTCTCGAAAATAGCTCTGTCTTTCTTGAAAATATCGTTCAGCTTGTCGGCTACCTTTTTCGTGATGTAAGTGTTGATCTTCTTCACGTTGGTGTCGGCCTGCAGGAAACTGCGGCTCACGTTCAGCGGAATATCCGGTGAGTCGATAACACCGTGCAGCAGCATCAGGAACTCCGGCACCACATCTTTTACCTCGTCGGTAATAAACACCTGGCGGGAGTACAGCTGAATTTTATTGCGCTGCATCTCAAACTCATTCTTGATTTTAGGGAAGTACAGGATACCGGTAAGGTTGAACGGGTAATCTACGTTCAGGTGTATCCAGAAAAGCGGCGCCTCTGAGAAAGGGTAAAGCTCTTTGTAGAAATTCTTGTAATCTTCGTCTGTCAGTTCAGAAGGCTGCTTCGTCCAGATCGGGTTCGGGTTGTTGATGGTTTCGCCTTCGAACTCCACCGGTACCGGCAGGAATTTGCAGTACTTGTTCAGGATGGTGCGGATGCGGGCTGCCTCCAGGAACTCATCCGAATCCTGGGCCACATGCAGGATCACGGTTGTGCCACGGCTTTCTCTTTCTGCTGCCTCTATTGCAAACTCGGTGCTGCCATCGCATATCCAGCGGGCTGGCGCTGCACCGTCCTGGTACGATTTTGTAACCAGTTCTACTTTCTCGGCCACCATAAAGGCAGAGTAGAAGCCCAGACCAAACTGACCGATAATCTGGTTTTTGTCGCCAGCGTCTTTGTAACGCTCCACAAACTCGGTAGCGCCCGAGAATGCGATCTGGTTGATGTATTTCTTTATTTCCTCGGCTGTCATACCGATGCCACTGTCTGCAATGGTAATGGTACGGGCCTCTTTATCCACACTCACCACCACTTTCAGCTCGCCCACATCGCCTGTATACTCGCCAATGGCGCCCAGGCGTTTGATCTTCTGGGTTGCATCTACCGCGTTGCTCACCAACTCACGCAGGAAAATTTCGTGGTCAGAGTACAGGAACTTCTTGATAATCGGGAAAATGTTCTCGGTGTGAATCGAAATATTACCTCTTTCTTCCATGTTTATACCTTGATATAATAAAATTTATGTAACCGGATTTTCGTTGGATGTTGCTCCTGCCGAAGCATTTCAAATGCTGTTCCATACCAGTCGCCTGCCGCCGCTTTGTGACAGCTTGTCAGATTTAACTTACCTTTTGCTGATCATCAATCATAATAGTTACACCACAACCTACAGAATGGCACATTTTTAGAGTCAGGAAAATTTTCACTAAAGTTTCAGCTGCATTAACCATAACAACGTAAATGCAACATTGGTGAATTTATGCTACCTTTGTAAAATATCGTATCGCTGGTGCAACGGCTAAAGTCTTATATCGCCCTCTTTTTACTGCTGCTCTTTGTCCGGGCAATGGTGCCCGACGTATTGCTGCTGAGCCTGCACAGCCACGAGCACACGACGCATACCACCCAACACGATCCGCACAAAGCTGAGATCGGCAAGAAGCACACACATTGCGCCGTAGCAGAATTGTTTGGCGCTCCTTATCAGCCATCTACAGGCGCCGTTGAACTGACGCCGGTAGTGCATACTTCTGCCTACACCAGCACCTATGCCGGATTACACCAGCAATCTTCTCTCTTCACGGCCTACCTCAGAGGCCCTCCTCCTGCAGCCCCGACGGCTGTACTTTCGTTCTAAGGTTGTCTGCGCAAAGCAGGCTGCATTACAACAGCTGCATTTCCGGTCACAGCACCGGTAATGCGATTTCTGTCAGCTTACCCGGCTTTCTTCTTTAGCATCACAGGTTGTGCCTGTAGTGGTAAAGGCGGCATGGCGCAGGCTGCTAATTTTCTTTATTTTTATTTAACGTGCTGATAACCAAAAACATAAAACAGCTGCTGTTGCTGTTTGCGCTACTGGGCATCCTGCTGCCAGCACTGGCACAGGAGCCTGAGGTTAGCGCTTCTGCAGCAGCACAGGACTGTGGACTTACCTTGTCGGGCAAAGCCATAGATCACGATTCCCGTGAGCCGTTGGTAGGCGCAACAATCCTGCTGGTGGAGAAAAATATCTCTGCCATAACAGATGTATACGGCAATTACCACTTCCATCACCTGTGCCAGGGCAGTTATACCATCCGGGCAACGTATGTCGGGTATGAAGAAACCAGCACCACGTTCAGGCTTTCGTCTTCTGCGGTGCGCAACATCACCCTTCATGTCGATTCCAGGACCCTGGGTGCGGTAGAGGTAGTCGGAAGCCAGGCAGACGAACAGCCGCAGGCAACCGAAACGCTTACCGGCCGGGAGCTGGCCGAAACACAGGGACTGTCGCTGGGCGAGTCGCTGAAAAAGCTGACAGGGGTGAGTTCTGTGCAAACCGGTCCCAATGTATCGAAACCTGTTATTCATGGCCTCTTCGGCAACCGGGTGCTCATCATCAACAACGGTGTGCGGCACGAGTCGCAGCAGTGGGGCAACGAACACGCTCCTGAACTTGATCCGCTGATGGCCCGGAAGCTGACGGTGGTGAAAGGAGCGGCTGGCGTGCGCTACGGCTCCGATGCCATTGGCGGCATTGTACTGGCAGACCCGGCCCCGCTGCCCGACTCAGCCGGTGCAAAGGGAGCCATTGGCCTGATCGGCAGCACCAATACCCGCATGGGCGTGGTGTCCGGGATGGCAGAAGGAAAACTGAACCGCTGGCCCCTGAGCTGGCGCCTGCACTCCTCGCTGAAGAAAGCCGGTTCTGCCCGCACCCCGGATTACCGCTTGCATAACACCGGATTTGAGGAACAAAACATATCGGCAGGCTTAGGTTACAAGCGATCACGGTTCAGCACGGAGTTATATTACAGCTATTTCCACACCAAAACAGGCTTGCTCTCGGCAGCCCACATCGGCAACCTGACGGACCTGGCAAACGCCATTGCCCGCGAACAGCCCGAAACAACCGGCGACTTCAGCTACACCATTGAGCGGCCTTACCAGGACGTAACACACCAGCTGGCAAAAGCAAAGGGCACTTACAAAACCGGTGAGGCGGGAGAACTGCAGTTCACCTACGGGTTTCAGCACAACATCCGGCAGGAGTACGACCGCCACCGCCGCCGCGACGACAGCCCGGAGCTGAACCTGGACCTGCTGACACACACCACCGAGCTGGTCTGGGAGCATGAGCCGGTAGGGGGCTTGTCAGGAAGCATCGGCGCCAGCACCATCTGGCAGAACAACACCTACGAAGGCAGAGCGCTGCTGCCCTTCTTCCGCAACAGCACCTGGGGCGTTTTCTGGCAGGAACAATGGCGCAAAGGCAACCTGCAGCTAGAGTCGGGGGTGCGGTATGAGTACAAAGACCTGGCGATAAAACGCCGTGAGCAAAACCAGGTACTGCGGCCGGAGTATGTGTTTCATAACTTCTCGGGCAGCTTTGGGGCAATTTATGACTGGGGTTACCACCTTATCCTGAAGGGGATTGTCAGCTATGCATCCAGGGCGCCGCACACCTACGAGCTGTTTGCCAACGGCCTGCATAACAGTGCCGCTACCTTTGAGTTTGGCAACCCCGATTTTATATCGGAAAACGCCATCAGCACCACCGGCACCCTCGTTTACCATTCAAACCACCGCCTGAACGGTGAGCTTAGTCTCTATCACAATTTAATACACAATTACATTTACCTGCAGCTGTCTCCGGACTACACCCTGGGCATCAGCGGCGCTTACCTTACCGGGTATTACCAACAGGCCGATGCCCGTTTCTGGGGCGGCGACCTGAGCCTGCGGTTCAACATCACCGGCAACCTGGTGCTCGAAAATAAAACGTCGGTGGTTCGCGCCCTGAACACAGAGACCAGCAGCTTTCTGCCCTACATTTCGCCGGACCGCACCGACAATACGCTTCGCTATACGTTTAGCGATAAAGCAGGCAAAGCAGTATCAGGCGCTTATGTGGCAGCAGGCGGATTGCTGGTCGCCCGGCAGCACCGCTCCGATGCGCAGTCGGACCCGGTATTGGCGGCACCCGCTAATTACTTTCTGCTGCACGCCGAGGCAGGCACCAACCTGCGTATAGGCAAACAGGAACTGGAGGTAGGCGTAACCGGGAGCAATCTTTTAAACACAGCCTACCGCGATTACCAGAACCGCCTGCGTTTCTTTGCCGATGAAGTTGGCCGTATCCTTATGTTCAGAGTAAAGGTGCCGCTGCATTTTACCAGAAGTTAATTAACCGCCATGCGTAATGGCATTAAAAAATTAAAAATTCAGAAAAACATGAAGACATTATTCAGACCTTATCTTGCTTTCTTATTCCTCGGAAGTTTACTCACCATCACTGCCTGCAAAGATGATGAAGTTCCGGAACCAGACGAAGAGCAGGAACTAATCACCACCGTTACCTTGCGCCTCGACCCGGAAGACACCGACAAAGGCCAGAGTGTATCCGCTACCTGGCGCGACCTGGATGGCCCCGGCGGACAGCCTGAAACAAAAGAAACTTTAACGCTGCAACCTAACATGGTATATAATGGCACATTAACGATTCTGGATGAAAGCCAGACTGGAAAAACCGTGGATATTACAGCAGAAGTAAGAGAAGAAGGAGAGGAGCACCAGGTGTTTTATGTGGTAGACCCGCAAAGCCTGCTTACCATCCAGACAACCGACACCGACAACAAAAGCCGCCCGCTTGGGTTGCAAACAACCGTGACAACCGATGAAGTTACCGGCACCGGCACCATACGCATTGTACTAAAACATCAGCCCAAACTGAAAAGCGCCAGCAGCAACATAAACACCGGCGAAACGGATGTAGACATCAAATTCGATACCATCGTCCAGGATTAGTCAACCTGCATAGAATTAATTTATAAGAAAGGCCACTGCATAGTTGCGGTGGCCTTTTGCTTTAGATCCACAGCACGTTGCTGCAGCACATATTAAGGAGGAACAGGTTATCTGAACCGGGATTAAAGCAGAATTAAGGACTTCACAGATTTTACATTTTAACAGAAACAATCTGCTTAATCCAATAATCTGCTACAATCCAGGTTCTGACAAAACAATCTGCTGCAGCTGCCACCACAACCACTACTGCTGCCAGAAATGAATAAACACCCTTCACGTTACCAATTTTCCGATTACTTGCTCTATATTTAAAGCCTTATATCAGAAATAGCGCCATGAGCAACCCGATCACCAAAACGCACAAGCACTACCTGTTCAATGCCTCTGTTATTGTTGCTGCCTTAGGATACTTCGTCGACATCTACGACCTGGTTTTGTTCAGCATCGTCCGGATTCAGAGTCTGCAGTCGCTGGGGGTAACGGACCAGACGGCGCTGCTCGAGGAGGGTGTGCTGCTCCTGAACATGCAGATGGCGGGCATGTTGCTCGGCGGTATTGCCTGGGGCATACTGGGCGACAAAAAAGGGCGGCTCTCGGTGCTGTTCGGTTCTATTTTCCTGTATTCGGTGGCCAACATCCTGAATGGCTTTGTGACTACGATTCCCATGTATGCTCTTTTGCGGTTTGTAGCCGGAGTAGGCCTGGCCGGAGAACTTGGCGCGGGCATTACGCTGGTGTCGGAAGTGCTGCCAAAAGAGAAGCGTGGCTATGGCACCATGGTGGTGGCTACCATAGGCATAACCGGCGCAATTCTGGCCGGTTTTGTAGGCGAATACTTTGGCTGGCGAACAGCTTACTTTATCGGCGGCGGACTGGGCCTGCTGTTGCTTTTCCTCCGGATCGGGGTGTTTGAATCGGGCATGTTTGATAGCCTGAAGGAGCGAAGTGTTACACGTGGAAACTTTCTGAGCCTGTTTACCAACTTCAGCCGCTTCAGCAAGTACATGAAATGCATTCTTACCGGCGTCCCTATCTGGTTTGTAGTGGGCATCCTGATCACGTTTTCGCCTGAGTTTGGAATTGTTCTCGGAATCGAAGCGCCCGTATCGGCAGGCAAGGCTGTATCCTTCTGTTACATTGGACTTGTGTTCGGCGATTTTGCCAGCGGTTTCCTGAGCCAGCGCTTCGAAAGCAGGCGCAGCATTGTAGTGGCCTTCCTGGTACTAACGGCGCTGTTTATCGGAATTTTCCTACTTAGCAGCAACTACAGCATCACCCGCTTTTACGCCTTATGCGCTGCCCTTGGCTTTGCCAGTGGCTACTGGGCTGTGTTTGTTACCATAGCCGCAGAACAGTTCGGCACCAACATCCGGTCAACTGTTACCACCACCGTTCCCAACTTTGTGCGGGGAGCAGTCGTGCCGCTTTCGCTGGCCTTTAGTTACTTAAAAGACAGCATCGGGCTGGTACCCGGAGCAGCTTTACTGGCAGGTGTCTCGCTGGCGGTGGCACTTGCCTCTATCCTGACACTGGAAGAAACCTACGGAAAGGATTTGGATTACACCGAAACAATTTAAACCATCCAATCGACCACAAGGCCCGCATTGCAAAAATGCCCGCAATAACACATCATATCCACCTTTAGTTCAGCTATTTACATATATTTTTGCAAACGATTGTTTTTTTAATTTTTCCTGAATTCTACATTAATATTACCTAACATTTGTTTGTTTATTTCAGTATAAATACCTATAATAACACTTCTAAATAAAAAAATACTGACTATTTAGACAAACCAGAAAGTACAACTACTTATTCATGCTTCTTAAATGTTAGTGATATGAAAACGCCAGTCAATGACCCCGATATGTCTATAATTGCATTGCTTTTTATGCTGCTGCTGATCTATTGCACCGTATGTGTAACACCCGAATCCAGCACGACGGCAGACACAAGCAACCCTGCAGTTACTACTGCCACAACCAGTGTGGTAAGTTCGGTTAAATTTTAGAACAGCTTTGCCTGCTTTTTCCTATAGGTTCACTACAGCCACTACGTAACAGTATACCAGGAGCAGACAAACTTCAATTTGTAACATTTCGACCCTCCTCCCATAACTCTCCGGCTCCAGCGGAGCTACCATGCAGGTGTGCACTAACTGCTACAGCTGTACTTCCGCACGCATTTGCCTTTCCGGTTAATTAAAGCGACAACGCTTCCTTCTTATGATTAAAGGAAATATTTTCCGTACTTACAACTATGATACTTTATAACATTACTGTAAACGTAGAAAACAGCGTGGCCGATGAGTGGCTGGAGTGGATGACGGAGGTGCATATTCCGGAGGTAATGCGCACCGGTTTTTTCCTGCGCAACCAGATCTGCCGCCTCCTGACCGAAATAGAGAATGGAGGAACAACATACGCCGTACAATACCACTGCCGCAACCTCGACGACCTGGAGGAATACCAGCGCACGCACGCCGCCGAAATGCAGGCCCGGCAACTGAAACGCTACGGCGAAAGCGCCCTCGCCTTCGAATCGGTACTGGAGATTGTTGGTACGGACGTAGAGCGGGACAACAGCTAGCTCAACCGGAAATCCTACAGCACCTGCCACCACTCCTGATTGCTCAGCAGCAGGAGTGGTGGCAGGTGCTGCAACTAAATTGCCGATGGTTGATTACGTTAGACGCACTGCTCCCCTTGAGCCATTTAACAATTTAACAATTTCGCCATCTGTTTTTGTACTGCACCTGCCTCCACAGCCACTGCTCCTGCTGTTGTGCAGCTGCATTGTTGTAGCCCCTACAGCGAAGCTGTGTATTCCTGCAGCTCTTCTTCCGTCATGCGGCAGTTAATCCATTCGTTGTCGAGGCTGGCGCCGATCTTGCGATAAAAAGAAATAGCGGGCTCGTTCCATTCCAGCACCTGCCATGCGAATCGTTTAGCGCCTGTTTCCTGTGCTTCCCGGGCAACCGCATCGAACAGCTGTTTTCCTATGCCTGACCGCCGTAGCTTTTCCGTTACCACCAGGTCTTCCAGGTACAGTGCCCTGCCTTTCCAGGTGGAGTAGGCGGTGTAGTACAAGGCAATTCCTACAATGCCTTCGGATGTCTCGGCTACAAAAAAACGGTAGACGGGGTTGTCGCCAAAGCCGTCGCGGTACATCTCGTCCAGCGTGTTGGTTACTTCCTGCGGCGCCCGCTCGTAGGCTGCCAGCTCCCGGATAAGCGCAAGTACCTGCGGCAGGTCTTCGGCTGTTCCTTTTCTTATCTGTATGTTCATGGTTCTTTATCAAGCTGCTGAAACTGAAAAAGCGCCACCTCCTGCAGGAAGTATGGCGCTTTTTGTCTGCTGCAGCTGCATTACTATAAATCTTCTTCGCGCACCAGCATCAGCACCGCCGACTGTGGCACAATAAAATATTTTTCGCCGAGGTAATTAATTTCGATGGCGTCGCGCTGCAGGTAAATGGCCAGGTCGCCTTCTTTGGCTTGCAGCGGAATGTAACGCACGGCTTCTTCCTCTTCGTCTCGCTCCCAGGGCTCTTCATCAAAACTGTAATCGGCTGGTATGGGGTAGCCGGGGCCAACGCGCATAATGTAGCCTTCCTGCACCTTTTCTTTCTCCTGCACGCCCGGCGGCAGGTACAACCCGCTTTTGGTCTGCTCGCGTGCCGACTTCGGCTTTATCAGCACCCGGTCGCCCACAATGATAATTTTTTCCAGTTTGTTCTTTTCAGAAACTCTCATTTTACTTTATACCTGATTATAAGGGATCTGCTGTCACTTTAAAACGCATGGCAGCTTTGATGGTGGTATCTTTTGCTAATGGTTTTGCCAGCGTTGCCTTCGTCCGGATAGTATACGTATCGGCCTTGATGTATTTGTCCAGTTTGGCATTGGATGAAATAAGCGTCAGGCTGGTGGCATTGGCTGGAATCTGGTTCAGGTGCGCGAGCAGTACCTCATCGTTACCGTCGGTGGTAATGTAGATCTCGATGCTCTGCAGGAAATCAAACGTCTGCTGCTGCGGATCTGTGATGGTGAGGACCAGCCGATCCAGCGACACATCCTTCACCAGGTCGGCGCTGGTTTTGTTGTTCTTAAAAGTGTCTTTGGAATTCGTGGTAACCGGAACAGGCGATACAGGCAAAATACCTCCAATAGGCAGTGCAACCGTAGCGGGTACATAAATGGATTCTTCGTGGTTGATGTAAAAGGTAAGCAGGTTGCTGAACTTCTTACAGGACGCTCCCAGCAGGGCCAGCAGCGCCACTACCATCACCAGTGATATTTTATTCATAAACAGTGCTGATATAACAAAGCAAAGGTAGCAAATAATTAACAAATGCGCCGCAAGCGGGCAAGTTGCAGGAGCAGGTTCAGCTTTCTTTCCAGCTCATGGGGTACTTGTCGTCCAGGTAGGGCAGGGCGTCTGTGGCCAGGTGCAGGGGGTGGAAGGTGTCTATCATCACGGCGTATTCTTTTGTTTCTTTCTTGCCAATGCTGGCCTCTACCGTGCCCGGGTGCGGCCCGTGCGGAATGCCACCGGGATGGATGGTAAACGAAGCCCGGTCTACCCCTTTGCGGCTCATGAAGTCGCCATCCACGTAGTAGAGCACTTCGTCGGAATCTACGTTGGAGTGGTTGTAGGGCGCGGGGATAGACAGCGGGTGATAATCGAAGAGGCGCGGCACAAACGAGCAGATCACAAAGTTGTTTGCCTCGAAGGTCTGGTGCACCGGTGGCGGCTGGTGGATGCGCCCGGTGATAGGCTCAAAGTCGTAAATAGAGAAGGCATAGGGGTAGAAATAGCCATCCCAACCCACGACATCAAACGGACTGAAGTCGTAGTAGTACTGGTGCAGGAAGCCTTCTTTCTTGATCTGTACCCGGTGCTCGCCTCCCGGCTGAAAAGGTATGAGTTCCTGCGGCGGCCGAAGGTCGCGCTCGCAGTAAGGCGCATGCTCCAGCAGCTGCCCGAAGTGGTTGCGGTACCGCCGCACCGTCTCTACCGGGCTAAACGACTCCACCACCAGCAGCCGCACCGGCCCTTCGTTAAATTTAAACTGGTGAATAACCGTGCGCGGAATAACCAAGTAATCGCCCTCTTTGAATTCAAGTTTTCCCATCTGCGACAGCAGTTCCCCACTGCCTTCGTGCACAAACACCACCTCGTCGGCCTGCCCGTTTTTGTAGTAGTAGCCCATCTCGTGCTCCGACGGCAGGCAAATGCTGATCACCACGTCGTTGTTGAAGAGCAGGGGCTTGCGGGCGCTGAGGTAATCGGTGCCGGTAGTGGTAAGGGAGAGGGTGCGGAGGTGCTGTGGGGCCAGCTTTACATTTTCGGCGGGAGCAGGGGCATAAGGAACAGGTGCCCCGATGCGGCTGATGCGCGTAGGCGGGTTCACGTGGTACAGCAACGAAGAAACGCCGCTGAACCCGTGCGTACCTACCAGTTGCTCGGCATACAGACTACCGTCCGGCTGCCGGAACTGCGTGTGCCGCTTGTGCGGAATGTTGCCTAACCTGTAATAATACGCCATGTGCTGTCGTGGTAAAGGAGTAAGAAAAGGCAGTTACACAGAAGGCAGCCTCCGAAGCTGCTCATTCTTAACTGCTAATCCTTTTACGAAGCTGCGGCGGAAATGAGTTGTGGGAATATTGTGGTGCAGCGGGTGTGGTGACTGGAGCAGAAAAGGAATTATTATACAGGATTCTACTCTTTTCTGTCATTCTGAAAGTTGAAAACCCCGAACTTGTTTCGGGGAACCTTGTGGGCGGACTGCAGAAATGCGTTCATCTGGAACAGACGGTACGAGTTACAAACTCGCACCAGCGGAGGAGTTACAAACTCGCACCAGCGGAGGCTTTTTATTCATCAAGCTCTTCATCTTTACTCTGCGTTAACTTCATAATGACTTTAACAGCAAAATAAAGTATTGCTGTTGGAAAAACTATCCAAAATAGTAACAGCAACAGTAAATCACCGAAACCTGCAGGCCCACTTAAAAGAATGTATAGATTCATTTATTCTATTCTTTCACATACATGAAACAACAACAGTCGCTGCTCCCTGACTTAAAGATATTTCAGCTGACAAAGTTGAAAGGCCAATAGCACTATGCTCCTCTAACTCTCCCTAATTCACGCCCCGCTCGTTGCCAGCCGCTGCGCTTTGGCAAACTGCTTCAGTGCTTCCTGGAACTCCTCGTCCGACTCGTGCAGGATAGGGAAGAAGCCCGGATTGCCGTACACACTGCGGGCTATAAAGGCTTTCAGGTTGTTGCGGAGCAGGTTTTTGGACCGCTGAAACTGCTCCTCGTCGTAAGTAATACCGGCAGCATCGGCCATCCTAATCATGTCGCGGAGCATTTTATCGGTTACCTGGAAGGATTTGCTGAAGTTCTCGAAGCTCATTTTCTGCAGCTCCTTGCGGTGGTCGCGGTAGTACTCGAGCGTGTATTCCCGGATGATGTTTTTGTTATACAGCTGGCTCATGTACTCCGACAGCTCCAGCGTATCGCGGGCCACAAACACATCGGGCATAATGCCGCCGCCGCCATACACGGTGCGTCCGCCCACGGTTTTATATTTAAGCGAATCTACGAACAGGCTGCTGTCCGGGTGGAAGTACTCACCCCGCTCGAAACGGTGCAGCATGTCCTTCTGGTAATCTTCGGTACCGGCCACGTAAGGTTTCTGGATAGAGCGGCCGCTTGGGGTGTAGTAGCGCGAAATGGTAAGGCGCAGCTCAGAGCCATCGTTGAGCGGGATGGGCATCTGCACCAGCCCTTTACCGAAAGAGCGGCGACCAACAATAAGGGCGCGGTCGTTGTCCTGCAGGGCGCCGGCCACAATCTCCGAAGCCGAGGCGCTGCCTTCGTCTATCAGCACTACCAGCGCACCCTTCTCGAAATCGCCGCGCGTGCGGGCGTTGGTTTTAGAATCGTACTTGGTGCCCCTGCCATCGGTGTACACAATCAGCTTGTTTCCGGCCAGGAACTCATCGGCCATGCGGGTGGCGTGGTCCATGTAGCCGCCGGGGTTGCCGCGCAGGTCCAGGATGAGCTGCTGCATGCCTTTCTTCCGCAGCCCCGTCAGCGCCTGCTTAAACTCTTCGAAGGTATTTTTAGAGAAACGGCTTACTTTAATATACCCGGTGTTGGGATTAACCATGTAGCTGACATCAACCGAGAAGGTAGGAATTTTGCTGCGCTGTATTGTAAAGTCAAGTGTCTTGCCGGTGCCTTTGCGCAGGATCGTCATATTCACTTTGCTGCCTTTGGGGCCGCGGAGGCGCTTAAACACGCCTTCGTTGGTAATGCCAATGCCTGCCACCGTCTCGCCGTCAACTTTTATGATTTTATCGCCTGCCTGTATGCCTGCCGCCTCCGAAGGGCCGCCGCTTAAGGGAGCAACCACATGGATGGTGTCGTGAAAAATATTGAACTCTACGCCAATGCCTTCAAAGTCGCCTTCCAGGTAAGAACGTGCCATGGCTATTTCGCTGGCCGGGATGTAAGATGTGTGCGGGTCCAGTTTCTCGAGCATTTTGGTGATGGCGTAGTCCGACAGCTTTTCGACATCTACCGTGTCCACGTAATCGCGGTCGATGTAGCTCAGGATGTCACGGAACTTGAGGTAGCTTTTGGCTGTGCCCTGCGGATTGTTGGCAGATGGCGAGAACGTATTAGCCCCTATCAGCACCCCCACCAGCAGGGCAAGCGCTATGAACAAGGGAAGCCTGATCTGGAACAAATTATTGCGTGGCTGGCCATGCTGCTGTTCAGGGGTTTCCGCTTGTGGTGTATGGTTCGTTTCTTCACTCATCTCAACGTGGGTTTACTGTCCTTAAATATAAGCGTGTTTTTGGGCTGAATAAAAGTACAGGCACAAATTAAGTACACTTCTTTCTCCTTTTACCACGCCAGGCTTGGCTATGTTATAAACATAACAGGAAAAGATACAAAGTTTGTTCTGTCTTTCCAGCTTTTGTTTAATTTTTAAAACTCCCTCCGCACCCGAATAAATGAATCCGGATACATCTGCCAACAGCGCGGGCTCGCTTCTCCCTGGTTATGCCTGTCCGTTTAACCGGGGTCCCGCTGCTGCTGCGTAGCTTGTGCAGAGGCTGTGGTGACGGCAGCAGCAGACTTTTTCCTGGTCTTTGAGCCCGGTTTTATTTTGCTGCTGCTGTCACCATAGCCTCTGCACAAGCTAGCCAGGTTGTCTGCCGGTGTCGCTGAAAACCAAAATCCAAAGGAAACTGTTATCTTTGTGTTTTGATAGTTTATAAACCACAACCATCGTACCAGCTTACGATAGGAAACAAAAGCAGCAACCGCCGACCACATGGGACGAATCCTGGCCATAGATTACGGAAACAAACGGGTAGGCCTGGCCGCAACCGACGCCCTGCAGTTAATTGCCAACCCGCTGGAAACCATCCATGCCAAGGATATTTTCACTTACCTGAAAGCCTATGTGCAGCGTGAGCCCGTAGATGCCTTTGTAGTGGGCATGCCCCGGAACCTGACAGGCGAAGCCACCGATGCCACGCCACACGTTGTCGGCTTTGTGCGTAAGCTGCAAAAGGAGTTCCCTGACCTGCCGGTGCACACCGTGGACGAACGCTTTACCTCGCGTATGGCACAACAGGCCATGCTGGCCGGCGGCCTGAAAAAGAAAGACCGCCAGGACAAAGGCACCGTAGACCGTGTAAGTGCCACCATTATTTTACAATCGTATTTAGAAAGCAGAAGCATATGATTTACCCGATTACCGCCTACGGCGATCCCGTACTAAAGGAACACGCACAGGACATCCCGCAGGACTACCCTAACCTGAAAGAACTGGTGGAAGATATGTTTGCCACCATGTACCACGCGCATGGCGTCGGCCTGGCTGCCCCCCAGATCAGCAAAAGCATCCGCCTGTTTGTGATAGATTCTGAGCCCATGATGGACGAAGGCGACGAAGGCAAAGGCGTGAAAAAAGCTTTTATCAACCCGGAGATCCTGGAAGAGGAAGGCGAGGAGTGGGGCTTTGAAGAAGGCTGCCTGAGCATACCCGGTATCCGGGAAATGGTGTACCGCCCCGAGCGCCTCACCATCCGGTACTTCGACGAAGACTGGAATGAACACACCGACACCTACGACGGCATGACCGCCCGCGTGATTCAGCACGAGTACGACCACATCGAAGGCATCCTGTTCACCGATCACCTGTCGGGCCTGAAGCGTCGCCTCATCAAAAACAGGCTGACCAAAATTTCAAAAGGCGAAGTAGACGCCGATTACCGCATGAAATTTCCTGCACTGGCGAAGAAGCGATAGGTTGTGGAGAGACTAAAAAAAGCGCCTGTTACTGTTGCAGTAGCAGGCGCTTTTTGTATTGCTGCATTACGACAAGATCAATTAAACTCCTTCCATAGCATTTGCTATTTCCAATAGCCTCAGATGCTACAGGGCAGGCACATTTACCAGGTGCACAAAACGACGATAGACTGTTTGAGCGTTCAGCGAGTTTCTATCGTCTTGATTTTTTGAATTCCCCTCCTTTTTTCAAGGAGGGGCAGGGGTGGTCCTTGTATCAAGACAAAAAGTACAAAGACGCCAGCAATGAAACACACTGCACCTGCCACCAAAGCCTCACCAGCTGCTATGCAAACTTAAAATACACTACCAATAGCAGTTGCTTATGCATCTTGCACACAAGATCTTTCCAAGATGACAAAGTGGAGCTTATTTACTAAAAGAGCACATTAAACTAACTTCTCATCCAGTGCCTTCCGCACCAGTTCCACGGCATTTTTTACTCCCAGGCGTTTCATCATGCTGGCGCGGTGGTTGTCTACGGTGCGGGCGCTGAGGTTTAGCTTTTCGGCTATCTCGCGGCTGTTGGAGCCGTCTACGATGAATTTCAGAATCGTTTTTTCCTGCTTCGACAGCTTAGGCTTTGGCTGCGTTGCCTTTTCGGTTTCCTTTACCTTTTGCAGGTAAGAGGCGATGATGATGTTTGAAACAGACGGGCTGAAGTATTTCTCACCGCCGGCGATGGCTCGCAGGGCGCGCAGCATCTCATCACGTGACGTATCCTTCAGCAGGTAACCATACGCACCGGCTTCTACCGACTTCAGAATATAATCTTCGTTGTCGTGCATCGAGAGCATCAGGGACCGTGTCTGCTTGTGCAGCCTGCTTAGCTGTTCGGTTGCTTCGATGCCGTTCAGCACCGGCATCGAAATATCAATCATCAGTACATCCGGCGACAACTCTTTTACCTTCGCGACAGCTTCTGCACCGTCCTGTGCTTCTCCCACAATCTCCACATCAGCCACGCCGTCGAGCAACGACTTGATGCCATTTCTTACAATGGCGTGATCATCAGCAAGTACAACTCTTATTTTATGCATAATCTATCGCAGGGGCAGGAATTTTAACATGTATTTTAGTGCCTTTACCAGGTCTGGAAGCAATCTCAATTTCACCGTTAATCATGTGAACCCTTTCTTTCATGTTGCTGATGCCATTGGCAGACCCTTTTTCACCGGTGCGTAACGCAGACTTATGGTAGGCAAAGCCACGCCCGTTATCGGCAATGCTCAGATGAATATATTTCTTTTTACCTGAAAGGTCAACTGTTATTTCTTTGGCCTTCGAATACTTCAGCGCATTATTAATGGCTTCCTGGCTGATTCGGTACAAGCCTATTTCTATGTTTTTAGGCAGCCTTTTGCCATTCCAGTTGGTGGTGTACGATACGTGGGTGTCAGTGCCCGAAGCCACCTGCGTGGTGAGCAGTTTTAAGGCGGATGAAATTCCAAAGTCATTCAGCACGGAAGGCATCAGATTGTAGGACAGTGCGCGCGCTTCTGTAATGGTCTGGCCGAGCAGGTTGCGCAGTTCGGCAATGCGTAGCTGGGCTGCTTCCGGATCATGAACCGAATCGTCCAGCTTTTCAATTCCAAACCGGAGTGCGGTAAGCATCTGGCCCAGCCCATCATGAATTTCAAGTGCTATCCGTTTCCGTTCTTCTTCCTGCCCTTCGATCAGGGCGGCCGTTTTTAGCTTCTGCTCGTCTATTTTTTGCTGGTACTTTTGTTTGGTAGCTTCCACCAACGCTTCTTTTGTTTCCTCCAGCGACTTGTTTACCCGGACCAGTTCCTCGTTCATTTTCTGCGTCTGCTGCTCCGATTCCACCAGCTTCCCGACGGTATATTTAATCTGGTTTACAGCAGGCCTGAAAATAAACAAGCCTTCCGCAATCAGAACGCCCAGGGTACTGAACATCACAATGTGCTCGATGTTCTGCGACGAATTTACCCGGCGGGTTGCTTCGGCATCATACTGAAACACGATCTGGTTCATGCCACTCAGGAAGGCCCGCTCGTTACGCAGTATAATATCTATGTTTTTCTGAATATCCGCCGGGGCTGGCGCGGCATTGGAGTGGTAGTAGCTGCTGACAATGCTGGCATTGGTGAATATTGCCGTAAAAAGCGGATCTATCTCTGCAAACATCACATTGATCGTGTCGCTGTTGTTTACAGGCGTATCCATAAAATCAAGATAGCCATACTTCAAGCCCACGTGGCATTGCTTCCATAATTCCAGCGCCTCATCCAGGTCGGCCAGGTAAACCGGTACTTCCTGGCTGTCCTGGTGGTCGCGGAGCAGGAGCACTGTTTTGCAGATCTTCTGGCTGAGCATCCGCTGCCGGCCTGCTATGTTAATTACCCTCGAATCGCTTAACTGGCTTTTTAACGACCGCTGCACCAGCAGCTGTCCGCCCAGCGTCAGCAACGCGACAGCAGTAAGCGCCACTAAGTAAAGCCGGGTTAATTTCTTTGAGATTTTGGAGTCTGCTTTTGCGCTCATACCGGTATGGCTGAAATCATGGAACAATTATTTATAGAACAGATGCTTGTATCGCGGGTACTTTAAAAGGAGTAATTTTACTTTATGTAAACTTGCCGACTCCTGTCGCATTTAGCCGGCAGCTGCAGGCGAATTATTCCTGATCCACTCCAGCCCCTGCTGGTATAAGGCTATAGCCAGATTAACCCTTTTATCGAAATCTTCGTTCCCGGTAGCTCCCTGGCTGATGTAGCTGCGGATAAGGTCTGCGTTAGCGGCAGCCGCAGGATGCTCCACCACAGCATCTGCCTCAGCCCGGAAATCGCTGTAAATTTCGTGGGTAGCATCAAACGACTGCGTCAGGAAAGAACCGTCCGGTTGCCGTACGGCACAGGTAATACCGCTTGCCTTGGCGATTGATGGCACCAGCGTTCCTTCCAGCCCCCGCTTCAGCACAATCACTCCCGAAAAGCCGGCCATGCCGGCCAGTGTAATCATTTTATCTATATATGTAATATGAAACACAGAGGTAACCAGGATGCCTGCATGGCAGGGGTTCAGCACCTTTTCCAGCGTTGCCAGGAATGGCCGCTTGAATATCAGCCGCCGCCGGTCTACCCACTGGTCCAGTGCCGGGGAAAGCACCTGCTGGTCCAGCGCCCATCCATATTTGGGAGCAGGTTTGGCCAGGTCGCTGTTTTGCTGCAGGAACGGCGCTTCCAACTCCTTATATATGTCCAGCGTATTCAGCGCATATTTAGGCCCTGCCGAACGCCCCATGCTTACAACCACAGGATAACCTGCCTCCTGAAAGACATGCGCCAGGATAGGCGTGATCATATAAGAGTGCTCAACCCCGTCAAACGGCTCGGCCAGTTGCACCAGGTTGTTATCTAAAGGAGGAGCTGCCCGGAAGCTGGGGCTATAGGTAGCTATGGCCGCTTCCATTAGGCCCTGGTACTCGGCATCTGTTTCGTAGCGCATCCGCAGCATGCTGGCTGCCATTCCCCTGAAAGCCTCTCCAGGCAAATCCGAAAAAAGAAAATTACCTAATATCCGTGCTTCGTCGGCGTTCAGGGTTTCTTTACTAAGTAATTTTACTCCTGTCGCTTTCATGTCTGCCGGAGCGTCCTGGCAAAGCATTTTATAAATTGCTTCTGCCCCGTTTCCTTTACCCTTAAAAAGCTTCTGCTCCTCAACAGTAGGGTTTTTAGCTACCAGCGATCCGTAGAAAGCTCCTTTTTGTATTGCAATTACTTCTTTATCAGAAAGATAATTAAATATCTCTTCAATCTGGGGACCTGGAAGCGGTTTGCTGCCATGTTTCCCGATCCCAATTACTTTTATACCCTCCAGCAAAGGGTTATCCGATACTGCCTTTATATGCTCCATCCTGACTTCACTATTATGTATTTAACAAATATAAAAAGTTTTAAGGTAAAATTTAAAATATTCTCAACATCCCCTTATTTAGAATAGGGTATCTAAAATATTTTTACTGTTTTGTTAAAATATACCCTTTAAAATTTGGGAGTTAGTTTAATAATAAGTAATATTACTCAACAAAAGGGCATCAAAAACACATACCCACATGTTTTTAGAAACGATTTCCTCAAAATTAAATCATTTTCAGATAACCGGTGCCGAAGTATGTAAAATTGAACACCTGAAGCATTACAATAAATCACCCAAAAAAAAACCCTGAAAGATCGGCCAATCCTTCAGGGCATTAGTTAAAAGTCCATTTTAAATTATTACTAACTTAAAACAATCAAATTTATGAAAAAAAAGCTACTTAGCCAACTTTTTGGAGGCCTGGTACTTGGAATGATGTGCTCTACTGCTACCTACGCACAACTTTCTGTTACTGGCCAGGTTCGTACCAGATCTGAGCTGCGCGATGGGCAGGGCACTTTAGCTACACCCGAAGCAGACCCTGCTTTCTTTACTTCACAACGCACCCGCCTGAGCCTTGGCTACAGCGGGTACCGCTTCAAACTCTATACTTCTATCCAGGACGTACGGGTATGGGGACAGGATGCCTCCAGCATCAACCGCGTCACACTCGATGCCAACGACGGCTTACTGATGCACGAAGCCTGGGGCGAATTCGCACTCCTCGACACCACTTCTTCCATCGACAATCTTTCGCTGAAGATCGGACGCCAGGAGCTGTTATATGATGATTCCCGCCTGCTGGGCAACCTCGACTGGCTGCAGCAGGGCCGCCGCCACGACCTGGCTTTGCTGAAACTGGAAAACAAAGGCTGGACGGGGCACCTGGGTGTTGCTTTTAACCAAAACCAGGAACGCAAAACAGGGGTTGTATACAATGGCATACCGGCAGGTTATGGCGCCGGCACCAACGGCATCGGCACCATGTACAAGTCGATGCAGTTCCTGTACCTGGGCCGTAAACTAAAAGGCGGCAACGCATCGCTGCTCTTCCTGAAAGACGACTTTAACAAATACCACCTCGAAAGCGGAGCACGGGTTTGGGAGCAGGGTGTGTGGAGCCGCTTTACCACCGGTGCCTATGTATCGGCTACGCCGCTCAGCAACCTGAACGTTACAGCCAGCGCCTATGCACAACGCGGCAAAGACAAAGACGGCACAAAACTGGAAGCGCACCTGCTATCGGCAGCTGCCATGTACACGGTTACACCTAAGTTCAGCATTGGTCCCGGCGTAGATTATACCTCCGGCAATGACCCCAACAGCACCGATGGCGTAAACCGGAAGTTCGACCCACTCTATGGCACTCCGCACAAGTTCTGGGGCTACATGGACTACTTTTACGTGGCAGATGGCTTCGGCAAAAACGGGCTGGTGAACTACTACCTGAAGTCGCGTTACAAAGCGCTGGACAACCTGTCCTTTGCCCTGGATGCACACCAGTTTGTGGCTGCCAACGACGTAATGAGTCCGGATGCAGCTACCACCCTGGATCGTAACTTTGGCACAGAACTAGACCTGGTGGTAAACTACGGCATAACGAAAGTAGTGAACATCGAAGCCGGTTACTCCACTCTTTTTGCTTCCAACACACTCGCTTCTCCTGCTGTTAAAAACGTACCCAACGCCGAAAAGCAGGCCAACTGGGCTTACCTGATGATCAACATCAAGCCAACCATTTTTACAAAATAGTTTACAAGATCACGCCATTATCCAGCGGCAGACCGGTTTCCGGTGCTGCAGGGAGCTTCCTTGTCCTAAAAGTTTAAAAAATTGTTAATCACACAAAAATGGTACGTCACAACTTAAAACACTTCCTGCTTTCGATGCTGCTGACCATGGTGACAGCCGGCATCTTTACCTCCTGTGGTTCTAACAGCACCACCGCCGCCGAAGGCGAAACAGCTACAGAAGCTGGCGCTACACCGGTTACAGGCAAAAAAATAACCCTGGGCATCATTCCGCTTACCGACTGCGCTCCCCTGGTTGTAGCCCTTGAAAAAGGCTACTTCAAAAAATACGGGCTCGATGTGGCCATTTCGAAAGAAGCCTCCTGGGCCAACGTACGCGACAAAATACTGACCGGCGAACTGGATGGCGCCCACTGCCTCTTCGGCATGCCTTTCTCGGTATACACAGGCGTGAGCGGAAATGCTGGTTCTGAAATGCACATCGCCATGATGCTCAACAGCAACGGCCAGGCCATTTCGCTCTCCAAAGACTTCTGCGGCAAAGTTGGTTTCCGGGAAGTGGATAAAGTAGGTCCTGTGGTAGAAGAGATGATGTCTAAAAGAGAACTCACGTTTGCCATGACTTACCCGGGTGGAACCCACGATATCTGGCTGCGCTACTGGCTGGCTGCTGCCAAGGTAGACCAGAACAAAGTGAAAGTAATCACCATCCCGCCGCCACAAATGGTTGCCAACATGAAAGTAGGAAACATGGACGGCTTCTGCGTAGGCGAGCCCTGGAACCAGGTAGCGGTAAAACAAGGCATTGGCTTCACGCACATCTCGTCGCAGGACATCTGGAAAAACCATCCTGAAAAAGCACTGGTGGTAAACAAAGCGTTCAGCGAAGGCCGCCGCGATGAGCTCAAAAAAATGATGAAAGCGATCATAGAAGCTTCAATCTGGCTCGACGACCTGAAAAACCGTGCTGAAGCTGCTGAAATTATCGGCCGTCAGTCGTATGTAAACGCACCTGCCAAAGAAATTGAAGCGCGCCTGCTGGGCCAGTACGACCTGGGCTGCGACTACGGCCAGCATACTTACAAAGACGACTACATGCTGTTCCACAACAAGGGTTTCGTAAACTATCCGCGTAAGGCCTACGGTATCTGGTACATGAACCAATACGTGCGCTTCGGCTACCTGAAAGAGAATCCTGACTACAAAGCGGTTGCCGACAAACTGATCCTGCAGGACCTGTACAACGAAGTTGCCAAAGAGATGAACATCGAAGTGCCGAACGACGACATGAAGCCTTTCACCATCGACCTGGACAAAGCGTACTTCGACCCGAACAACCCTGGCAGTGTAACGGTAGCCGGCAAATAAGCCCCCAGAAGCAAGCACTATTTATTTAAACCATAGCGTGGGCAGCAATGCCCGCGCTATGCATCAGATAAGTTACAATCATTAAACTGTTAAGATCATGACTACTCAAACTAGCTCTCCGGCCTTAGAATTAGCGTCTTCTTCTCCTTCCATACGCAGCACCTTGCTCGACAGTGCCTTCCTGAAGAACCTGGCTGGTTCTGTGCAGTCCTCGGCTTACACCATAGGAGGTTTTGCGATCTTGCTGGTAATGTGGTATGGCATCAGTAAACTAACGGCAGACGCCCTGCCAGGACCGGTTACCACGCTGTCGGTGCTATGGGATATGCTCCGTGACCCGTTCTACGACTACGGTCCAAACGACAAAGGTATCGCACTGCAACTCATCAGTTCCCTCGGGAAAGTTTTTCTGGGTTTTGCCCTGGGCTCGCTGCTGGCCATACCGGTAGGTATCCTGATGGGCGCCAACCCGTTTTTCAACAAGCTGTTCTACCCGATTGTGCAGATCCTGAAGCCGGTGTCGCCACTGGCTTGGTTCCCGATTGGCCTGGCTGTTTTTCAGTCGGCCGGTACAGCTACGATCTTTATCATCTTTATCACATCCCTCTGGTCAACGCTCATCAACACGGCGTTTGGTGTAGGCTCCATTCCTGCCGACCATAAAAACGTGGCAAAGGCATTTGGTTTTTCCACGTGGAAGTACATCACCAAAATCCTGATCCCGTACAGCCTGCCGCACATCATCACGGGGCTTCGTTTGAGCATCAGCGTGGCCTGGCTTGTAATTGTTGCCGGTGAAATGCTTTCGGGCGGCCTGGGCATCGGGTTCTTTGTGTGGGATAGCTGGAACGCCCTTAGCCTCGAAAAAGTAATCGCTGCCATCCTGATTATCGGTACTGTCGGTTTGTTGCTCGACAAGTTGTTCTCTCTCATTGAGAAACGGGTGTCGTATGCCAACTAAAGCCTGATTTCCCGGCCAACAGCTGCATTTGAATTAAAAAAAAGCTTTGCTGCTCCTGCCACCATAGCCACTGCTGCTACTAAAACTGCTACCGGGACAGGTAAAATTCCGGTGCATCCGGTGCGGGGGCCGGCCGTTGAATTATTTATTAACATTAAATTTTGAAGCTTATGTACTTAGAGATAAACGACCTGGAAATAGCCTTCGCAACGCCCAAAGGCAAATTTGTAGCAGTAAAGAATGTGAACCTGGAGATAGAAAAAGGCGAAATCATATCCATCATCGGCCACTCGGGCTGCGGAAAGTCTACCATCATGAATGCCATCGGCGGCATGCTGACGCCGACCAACGGCTCTGTCACCATCAACAAAGTACCGGTAAAAGGCCCGGGCCCGGACCGCGGAATTGTTTTCCAGAACTACTCGCTGCTGCCCTGGCTGTCGGTGTACCAGAACATTTACGAAGCCGTAGATGCCGCCCTGACCGACAAAACAAAAGAGGAGAAAAAAGCGATTGTAGAAAAATACATCAACATGGTGGGGCTGTCGGCGCACCGCGAGAAGCTGCCGCGCCAGATTTCGGGCGGGATGAAGCAACGGGTAGCCATTGCCCGCGCCTTCGCCATCAACCCCGACATCCTGCTGCTCGACGAGCCCTTTGGCGCCCTAGATGCCCTTACCAAAGGCTCCATGCACCTGGAACTGCTCAAGCTCTGGAACCTCGAGAACCAAAGCAAAACCATCGTCATGGTAACCCACGACATCGAGGAAGCGCTCTTCCTTTCGGACCGCATTGTGGTCATGAGCAACGGACCGGCTGCTACCATCCGCGAGATTGAAGACGTGCACCTGCCACGCCCCCGCAACAAAAAGGACATCGTCGGCATGCCCGAATACAAAACCATCCGCGAACGCCTGCTGAGCCTGCTCATGGATAAAGTAGAGATTGACGATACCGATTTCTACAAAGGGAAGAAAGTGGCGGCTGTTGCGTAAGCTGTGGTACCTGGACCGTTTCCCCCAAGACCTGCCGGCCGGCAGGTCTTTTTTTTGCAGCAGCAGCCACCATTCCCGCTGCAGCTACGTTAATAGAAACATGTTTTGTCTCCTGTAACAGAAGCAGAAGGCAACTATGGGTGTTACGATGCATAGCAGGACTAAAAAATCATTTAATATCCTACTTTACCTTTGTTTCAAAAAAAAACAAGCCCTACTTTCCTTAAAATATTTAAATTTACCGAACTAAAAATCCTGATTAAGAGTAAACAATCTGTGTGATAACAACAAAGCAGGCGCAGGAAATGCAGGTGGTGAAGTTATTAATCTCCCATACTATCATACCCCAGGCAGGCATTGCGGATAATCAGCTAAATTTATGGTACTACATTGGGACAAGCTTGTAAAGTTTAATTATGCAGCCGGGCAGGATGTGCTATACGTAGAAACACTGGACCAGCGCGAAATATATGCCCCGGACATACAAAGTATTAACACTGCTATCAGCAACTGTGCAGCTGAGCATAAAATACAGCACCTGCTGATTGATTTAAGCAAAAACACGTTGCTGCTGACAGAAACAGAATTTAAAGCAGCCATGGCACAACTTGCCATCGGCCTGTTACCTTCAGCACTGAAAAAAGTAGCCCGTATAAAATCGAAAAATCCGGAGCGGGAGCGCATGATGGAGCGGGTGCTGCTCGAAATTCAGGAAGTAATTAAACTCCCCCTGGAATTCAGAAATTTTGCCGACAGAACAGAAGCTTTATGCTGGCTGCTCAATATCCCTTACGAAACCACCCCTGCTGATGCTGAACCACAACTTTAATGTTTTCTCAGGCAAACATTTTCCTGTAGCAGAGGAGCAGCGGCTGTGGTGGCAGGTGCAGCAGAACTAAAACAGCAAAACAAGCCGCCTGCCACGGAAAAAACACTTGTGCGCTGGCACTACGTGGTACCGTTACAAAAAAAAGCGGTGCAGCCCTGGGGCTGCACCGCTTTTTTGCTTCTGTTTCCGGTTACCGCTGGATAATAATGCGGTTGGTAATCACTTCTCCTTCGGTCAGGAGTTTGATCAGGTAGACACCGGAGGTGTAGTTGCTTGCATCCAGCTGGTGCTGAAACGGCTTATTCGCTTCGGCTTTGCCGGTGGCTACTACTTTCACCAGAGCCCCTTTCAGGTCGTAAATTTCGAGCGTGTAGCTGCCATCCTGCACCAGCGTAAACGCGATGGTAACTGTCTCAGACACTGGGTTCGGATAAGCAGTGAGCGCTGTTTTCTCCAGCTGCGCAGCCCGTTTCACCACACCGGTATACACATAGTCGGCAGTACAGCCGCCAAGCCGGCAGCCATGCGCCAGGTGCTCCGCCACAGAAGAGGCCTCAATGCAAATCTCTTCGCCGAAATGGCACATCACCAGTTTATCCAGGTTTTTGCCGCAACGCGGATCTATCACCGTAACGGTTACTTCTGCTGTAGCCGTACAGCCAAACTCATTCGTAGCGGTTACCACGAAGGTGTAGATTCCTGCGCTAACAGGCGTAAACACCGGATTAGCCGCTGCTGCATCGCTTAAACCTGCCGCCAGGCTCCAGTTGTACGTGGTAGCGTTGGCAGCTGACGTTGCATTAGATGCCGTAAGTGTTACTTTCTGCGCACCATAACCCAGGAAGATGGTATTGCCATCGCCGCCGGTAAAGGTGTTGTCGGTGCGGCTAACGGCAATAGCTGGCGCTGGTACAGCACCCACTACTGTTACGGTAGCCGTAGCGGTAGAAACAAGGCCACTGTTGTCAGTTACCGTTAAGGTCACTTCGTTTTCGCCAATGTTGGAGCAGTCGAAAGAGGTTTTGCTCAGCACCAGCGACTGAATACCAAAGGCATCGGAGCTGCCGTTGTCGACATCCTGCGCTGTTACGGAAGCAGTACCACCTGCCAGGGTGACGGTAACATCTTTAGCCAGGGCAAGCGGCTTCACGACATCTTCAATCGTAAACGACCAGACATCACCGGTTGCTACTTCACCGTCACGCACGGCATCCACGCGCCAGAAATAGGTTGGGGTGTCGTGGCTTTCAGGAAGTGCATAAGCAGGTGCCGCCAGGCCGGAAGCCAGCAGCTGCAGGTTGTCTGCCGAAGTGCCGGTATACAGGTGGTAGGTCTGCGCCTGCCCCGTCCAGTTCAGTGCCATATTTGCCGCATCTACTTTTGCAGCGCCGTTGGCTGGTGCAGGATTGGCTGCTTTGGCCACCAAGGGGCTGCCACTGTACAAAGTCTGGATTTCTGTAGCCGAAAGGGCATAGTTGTACAGCCTCACATCGTCCATCAACTTGTTGTAAGGTTTGTTCTCCGGAGAGTTTCCTATTTTCAGCGCATCCGACTTGCCAATGGTGTTCGTTCCATCCGCTTTAGAATTGGCTAACACGCCGTCAATATAAATCCGGAGCTGCTTTGTTTCCGTGTCCCGAACAGCGATAATATGCTTCCAGGTGTCTTTAAAGAGATTAAAGTTATTTGATCCGTTTACCGCTACCGATACATCTGTTTTAGTGATGCCATCGTCGATAGCAAAAAACATGCTTCCGTTCTTCAACTGAATGCCATACCATTTGCCGGTAGTTGCTTCAAATGTGCCTTTGTGCAGGAGGTAAGTATCAATGGTAGAAGAAGCGCCTGGCATTTTCACCCACATAGAAATAGTAAAGGAATTCTGATCGAGCAACACATGGCTGGCATTTGGCACCACAACAGCACCCGTAGAGGCTGGTGTACCGAAGTTGAGGCCACCTCCGAACTTGCCATCGGCTGTCCATACAGCATTGCTCATTCCTGAAAGCGAGCCGTTGTGCTTAAAGTTGCTGTTATCGGCGGCAACCGTTCCGGTCGTTTCGTCCAGTTTCCAGTGGCCCACCATGCCTTTCGGGTTGCCGGTTCTGAACGACCAGATATCACCTGTTGTGGTTCCGCCATCACCCTCAGCTATTACCTGCCAGAAGTAAGTTGTATTCGCGTCCAGATCCTGCAGCTGGTAAGTAGCCGCGTTCAGCGGCACATCTGCTATAAAGGCCATGTTATCTTTGTCGGTGCCCGCATACAGTTTGTAGCTGTTGGTCTTGATGCCGCCTTTCCACGAAAGACTTACCTTGTCGAAACCTTCCACCAATTCGTTGTTGGCCAGCGATGGCTCGTAAGGTTTTATTGGCGTTGGTTCGGTGTGGTAGAGCTCCAGCACCTGCTGTGGTGTAAGGCTGTAGTTAAATAGCTTCAGTTCATCCAGCATGCCTTTGTAGGGCGCAGGTTGATTGGTGGTGGCCAGAAATTCCAGCTCTCCGATATTACCCACCACCAGCGCACTGGCTTCGCCGATACCGAATTTCGCTTTCGTAATCGTCTGGTCTTTCACAAACACGCCGTTGCGGTAGAGCTGCAGTTTATTTGTAGCCACATCCCGGATTACCACCACGTGCACCCACTCATTTGTAAAGAAGGGCGTACCATCGGCCTGCAGTTCGTCTTTACCGCCGCCGAGCGCTTCGCTGTCATCGTCAATGGCAAAGCGGATCTGCTTGTTTTTGAACTCGATGTCGAAGCGTTTCCCGGTGGCGCCCGTGGCGGCGTTGCGGGTAATGGAGCCTTTGCACAGCAGGTAAGCACTGGTGTTGTTATCCTGCGGCAACAACGAAACAGGCGCTTTCATCCAGAACGAGATGGCGAAAGAGTTTTTATCGAGCCACAGCTGGTCCTGGTGCGGAATGCTTACCACGTACATATTCGTGCTGGCAGTAGCAAAGTCGATGGCGCCGTTTACCTTACCGGCCACCCGGATGCTCTGGTCGTCGTCATCGAGGCCCAGCACGCCGTGGTTCTCGTATTCCGACTGGTCGCTGATCAGGGTGCCTTCGTCAGCGGTTTCGTCGAAGCCCCAATGGCCTACCATGCCTGCCGGGAAGTTGCGGGTGGTTCTGAAGGACCAGACATTTCCTTCGGTTGTTCCTTTGGCATTCACGGCATTGATGCGCCAGTAGTAGGTGGCATTTTCGATCAGACCTGTAACCGAGAAGGAAGGAGCCGCCACATAGGCAACTTCCCCTCTTTTGGTAAGGCTGACAGGGTCGGCACCAACATATACTTCGTACTTGGTGGTGTTGCTGCTGCCCGTCCATTTTACGGTAAGCGCTCCGTTTGTTAACTCGGCATACTGGTAGCCGTTGGCCGGCGATGGCGAAGCAGCTAAAGCAGGTGCAGTAGCAATAGGAGGCGTCAGGACAGAAGCGACTGTGCTGTAAGTAGAGGCTTCGGTCGCGTTTACTGCCTGTAAGCGGTAGTAGTAGGTTTTGTTCGGTACCAGGCCCGCATTGTCGGTATAAGCGGTAGCGTTAGCGGCAGCCTGTGCTATAACGGTAAAGGTGGTGCCGTTTTCGGAGCGCTCCAGTACAAAATGATCCTCGTTATCGGAATTGTCTTTCCACTTAACGATTACCTGGCTGTTTGGCGCAGGCAATTCACTGGAAGTAGCGGTTAAGGTAATGGCAGTAGGCGCATTTACAAAAGCAGGCGGCGGTGTTTCGATGAGCGAGTTTATGTATACCTCGATGTTGAGGTATTCCGGCTGTGTGGCGCTGAAGGCAACGGCATCCGCTTTATCGTTTTTGTTCAGGCCGTGGGCATCTTCCCAGGCATCAGGCATACCATCTTTGTCAGTATCCAGCGGAGCCGGCGCATTAAATACTTCGCCTAAGCCACCGTTGGTAAATGGCAGGTCCGTCTCCCGGTACGCGTACATTCCCTGTGTGCCCTTCGATGCTACCTCGTCTATCAGCAGCTGGTCTACCTGGTCGCGGCGCGGATAACTGGCACCTACGTTCTGGATGATGTACTCGTAGGCCTGCGCTGCCGTCATGGCAGGGTTAGCTGCCGGATAAGCAAAAGGCTGTGATTTAAAGCTGCCTTCCTCAATGCCCGGGTAACCGGTAGCATTGTACGGCACCAGCGCACCATCCAGCGCCCCGTTTTTGTTGTTATCGAAGTAGTTACCGGCGCCATAGAGGTAGAAGCTGCCCGTACCCCTCGAAAATGGTGTAGAAACGCTTGGAAGTGTCAGCGGACCGCTTACAAAGTAGTTGTTGATGATGTTCACTTCCGAAACGCCCGAAGAGCCACCCATAATGTAAGCATCGCCGCTAACCGAATGGCCATAGGTGTTGCCGTAGTTGCCCCAGTTATACACCACGTTATTTACGAACTCGTTCACCCCCTTCACCTTCGGGTTACGGGTTTTGTTCGAGATGTAGAGGTTCTTGAGTAAGCTCACCTTGCCGCCGTCCGGTGTCTGGATCAGGCCGCCTGCCGAATGGTTTTCGCGGTGCAGGCCCTGCCCGATAATGGAATTCTGGATGGTGATATTATCCGGAGCCGTACCTTTGCTGTCCCAGTTGATGGAGAAAACCTCATCCATGCCCCAGGTAATGGACATGTGGTCGAAAATCATGTTGGAACCGTTAGACAAACCGGAAGCATCTTTGCCCGAGTTGCCGGTAGCACCCAAGCGGATGCGCAGGTAGCGGCTGATGGAGTTGCTGGCCCCGCTATAGGTAACGCGCTTGTTAAAAAACACGATCCCGTCGCCGGGAGCCGTTTGCCCGGCAATGGTTACATTAGGCGACACCACCACATCGGAGGCCAGGTTCACGATACCGCCCACCGCAAATACCACAACCCGACCAGGCTTGCTTACCGCATCGCGGAAAGAACCTGTGCCGCTGTCGTTGAGGTTGGTTACAATGTACACTTCACGGGTGGCCGAAGCACGGGCTCCCTGGGCAAAACGGCCAAAGCCTTCTGCACCCGGAAAGGCCAGCGTCTGGGCCTGCAGGTGGTGGCTGCCAAACAAAAGCAGTACTGCTCCTAAACAGTACCTGAGTTTAGTTTTAAGGTTAAACATAATTGAAGTTTGTAAAGTGAAACATGAACGACATTTTTATGAGTGAAGAATAAATAACTAAAAACAGATTCTTTTGCACCTGCCATTCAACTGCACCAGCCACCACAGCCACTGCTCCTTCGTGCTGTGAAAAAGGAGGGTTGCGGCTGTGCTTTGCGCTTCAGGATGCGGCACAGAACAGCCCACCACCTTCTGCGCAGTGAAACATCAGGTAACTATTAAACCACAAGGCAGGCAACGCCTTACTTGTCGCACAGGAAAACAAAACCGGAAAAATGAATAAAGAAATCAGAGGGTATTCTTACCGTCATACACCTTCCGCCACAGGAGGCATAGTATAGTATAACAGTATCAGGAAAAGAGTAAAGTACAGAACAGCCTGTAAGGAAATTCGGATGTAAGCGGGCAGCTGCTTTCCTGTACTTTGTAAAAATATCTGTAAAAGTATTTTAAAAGCCCCGGGCAGACATCCCGGGGCTTTTAGCTTATGTTATAATTAGCGCTGGATAATAATGCGGTTGGTAATCACTTCTCCTTCGGTCAGGAGTTTGATCAGGTAGACACCGGAGGTGTAGTTGCTTGCATGCAGCTGGTGCCGAAACGGCTTGTTCGCTTCGGCTTTGCCGGTGGCTACCACTTTCACCAGAGCCCCTTTCAGGTCGTACACTTCCAGGGTGTAGTTGCCGGTACGGTTCAGCGTAAACGCAACGGTAGCTTTATCGGAAACCGGGTTTGGATACGCCGTCAGCCCTGTTTCAGGCGCAAGCACATCGGAGCTGGCACTTAACGGGTTGGCAAACAGGGACGTGATTTCAGCTTCAGAAAGCGCATAATTGTAAATTCGCAGTTCATCCAGCATACCCTTGTAAGGAGCAGGCGCTGTAGTAGAAAGGAATTCCAGTTCGCCAATGTTACCGATAATCAGGGCGCTGGCCTCGCCTATACCTGCGTTTGCTCTTGTAATAGCCTGCGATTTAACCAACGACCCATTGCGGTACACCTGAATCCGGTTAGTTTCTATATTGCGGATTGCCACCACATGCACCCATTCGTTGTTGAAGAAGGGCGTAGCGTCTGTCTGCAATTCATCTTTGCCGCCGCCACCAGAGTCGTTGTCGTCGTCGATGGCAAATCGAAGCTGCCTGTTTTTGAACTCGATGTTAAAGCGTTTCCCGGTAGCGCCGGTTGTGGCATTCCGGATAAACGACCCTTTGGCCAGCAGGTAGGCACTTGTGTTATTATCGGGCGGCATGATAGAAGCGGGCGCTTTCATCCAGAACGAGAGCGTAAACGAGCTTTTGTTGAGCCACAACTGGTCCTGGTTCGGTACGCTTACCACGTACATGTCGGTGCGGGCCGTAGCAAAGTCAAGGGCATTGCCTACTTTTCCGGCTACCCTGATGCTGGCATCGTCGTCGTCGAGGCCTAAAATACCATGTGCTTCGTAGGGCGACTTATCGGTTACCTGGTTTCCTTGCTCAGCAGTCTCATCGAAACTCCAGTAACCTACCAGACCGGCAGGAATCGACTTGGAAGTACGGAAGCTCCACACCTGGCCTTCGGCAGAACCTTTGTTGTTGCTGGCATCTATACGCCAGTAGTAAGTAGTGTTCTCCGTCAGCCCGGTAACCTGGAACGAAGGAGTGGCAGAGTAGGCAACCTCGCCTCGTTTTGTAAGGCTGGCAGGGTCTGATCCAAAGTAAACATCATACTTTTCGGTATTCGTGCTGCCTGTCCACTTTAAGGTAAGGTTACCTGACTCCGGTTCTGCATACTGAAAATTGTTTCCGGGCGAGGGCGCTGCAGCAGCTTCCGGTGCTGTTGGTATCGGCGGTGTTTTAACCGATGCAATGGCGCTGTAAGACGACACATCGGTAGCATTCACAGACTTCAGGCGGTAGTAGTAGAGCTTGTTCGGAACAAGGCCTGCATTATCGGTATAGGTAGTAACGTTGGCAGCAGGTTGCGCTATCTCGGTAAAGGTAGCACCGTCATCAGACCGCTCCAGCACAAAATGATCTTCGTTGTCGGAGTTGTCCTGCCAGGTTACAACAATGGTGCTCGCGGGTGCAGGCTCTTCTACCGACGAAGCATTTAAGGTAACGGCTGAAGGAGGTTTGATGAAAACAACAGGCGGCGTATCCACGAGCGAGTTTACATACACCTCGATGTTGAGGTACTCCGGATAGGTGGTGTTGAAAGCAACAGCATCTGCCTTATCGTTTTTGTTCAGGCCGTTGGCATCTTCCCAGGCATCGGGCATACCGTCCTGGTCGGTGTCTGCAGGAGCCGGTGCACCAAACACTTCGCCTAAACCGCCGTTGGCAAGCGGCAGGTCCGTTTCCCGGTATGCATACATGCCCTGGGTTCCACGGGAGCTCACTTCATTCACCAGCAGCTGATCTACCTGATCGCGACGGGGATAGTTGGCGCCCACGTTCGTAATAACGTGCTCATACGCTTCCGCCGCCGTAAGGGCAGGGTTGGCTGCCGGATAGGCAAAAGGCTGGGCTCTGAAGCTGCCTGCCTCTATTCCCGGATAACCTGTACCGTCATAAGGCACCAGCTCTCCGTCCAGTACTCCGTTCCTGTTATTGTCGAAATAGTTGCCGGCGCCATACATGAAGAAACTACCTGTTCCTCTTGAAAAAGGAGTTGTTTTACTCGGCGGTGTCAGCGGACCTCCTACAAAGTAGTTGTTGATGATGTTTACTTCCGACACACCCGAAGAGCCTCCCATAATGTAGGCATCGCCGCTAACGGTGTGGTTATAGGTGTTGCCGTAGTTACCCCAGTTATACACCACATTGTTCACGAACTCGTTCACGCCCTTTACCTTCGGGTTACGGGTTTTGTTCGAGATGTAGAGGTTCTTGAGTAAGCTTACCTTGCCGCCGTCCGGTGTCTGGATCAGGCCGCCGGCCGAATGGTTTTCGCGGTGCAGGCCCTGCCCGATAATGGAATTCTGGATGGTGATGTTATCCGGCGCTGTACCTTTGCTGTCCCAGTTGATGGAGAAAACCTCATCCATGCCCCAGGTAATGGACATGTGGTCGAAGATCATATTGGCGCCGTTGGAGATACCGGAAGCGTCTTTGCCTGAGTTGCCGGTGGCGCCCAGGCGGATGCGCAGGTAACGGCTGATGGTGTTGTTGGAACCGCTGAAGGTGATTCTTTTATTAAAAAACACGATCCCGTCGCCTGGCGCTGTTTGCCCGGCAATAGTTATGTTCGATGCTACACCAATATCGGACTGCAGGTTAACAATACCCCCCACGGCAAACACGACGATCCGACCAGATTTGCTCACGGCATCGCGGAAAGAACCGGGGCCGCTGTCGTTGAGGTTGGTTACAACATACACCTCGCGGGTTGCCGCTGCACGGGCACCCTGGGCATAACGTCCAAAGCCTTCTGCGCCAGGAAATGCCAGCGTTTGCGCTTCAGCCTCAGAAAAGCCGAACGGCAACAGCGCCAGCAGTGCACTCTTAATAAGAAAGCGTTTAGAAGTAAAGTAAAATTTTTTCATCAAACTTTTTTTAATAATACAATAACAGGTGAAATAGCAACAGCTTTCGTCAGTGCGTCAGGAAGTTGTTTTAGGTTGTGTACCGTTAACTGCCGGATAAAAATACTGCCATGACATCGTTGGCACAGCGTGCTACAATTTACCAGCATTCAGCACACGGAAATTACCACCCACCAAAACCAAACTTACATTCGTTCTAACATGCCGTTAATATATAGTTTCGCTTTTGGATACATATCCTGCTGTATCCTGCCTCAGGATCAGGTTTTTGGACTTTTGACCGGGCTTACCGGGCCGACCTGCCGCTACAGGCCGTTCCGGAAGAGCTAAAGGAATGGTGAGAGCGGCTGCAGACCCCAGCAGACCTGCTGCCCCTGCCACCACACCCTTAGCACCTGCCCGAAGCAACCGCGTATAAGGCTGGTATGACCGGCAAACTTCGCATCCTATCTTTCCTCCTTCTGCTGTTGCTTCCTGTTCCGGGGAACAGCTGGGGGTTCTTTGCCCACCAGCGCATCAACCGGCTGGCGGTTTTCACGCTGCCGCCCGAAATGGTGGGGTTCTACAAAAAGCACATCCGCTACATCACCGAAAACGCCGTTAACCCCGACCGCCGCCGCTATGCCGTACAAGGCGAAGCACCCCGCCACTACATCGACATCGACGTGTATGGCGACAGTGCCATCTATAAAATGCCGCGTTACTGGCAGCAGGCGGTGGCGCGCTATTCCGAAGATTCGCTGCTGGCGCATGGCATTGTGCCCTGGCATATCAACCAGGTGAAGTACCAGCTCACGCAGGCTTTCCGGGAGCGAAACACCGACCGTATCCTGCGCCTCTCGGCAGACTTAGGGCATTACATTGCCGATGCCTGCGTACCGCTGCACACCACCCACAACTACAACGGGCAGCTGACGGGGCAGCGGGGCATCCATGGCTTCTGGGAATCGCGCCTGCCCGAGCTGCTTTCCGACAACTACGACTTTTTTGTAGGGCCGGCACAGTACATCGAACAGCCACAGCTCAAAGCCTGGGACCTCGTTACCAGCGCTCACCTGGCGCTGGACTCGGTGCTTACTTTTGAACGGGAACTGACAAAGGAGTTTGACGAAGAAAAGAAATACAGCTTTGAAATCCGGAACAACATCACCACCCGGGTATACTCCCGTGCTTTTTCGGAAGCTTACCACAAAAAACTCAACGGACAGGTAGAGCGCCAGATGCGGCTGGCCGTGCAGACAGTAGCCAGTTTCTGGTACACCGCCTGGGTAGATGCCGGGCAACCCGACCTGAATAACCTGGCCGGCGACATTTCGGAGGAAGAGCGCCAGCAGCTGAAGATGGAGGAAAAGGAATACGAAAAAGGCACACACCCGCTACGGGAAGAAGGCGAAGCAACCCTGCCGCCACAACTGTACCAGTCCGCGTTCCTGGGTTGCTGCCACAAAGAGGAGTGAGGCCAAAACCTATGCCAGCTTCCCTAAAAGAACAGCAGTGGCTGTGGTGGCAGGTGCAGCAAAATAAAACAGCCGTGCGGGCGCTAATCGGGCTGGGGCGCCTGGCGAAGCAGCTTCCGGTAGGCAGCCATGCGCAGCTGGCGCAGCCACCGGACAGGCAAAAGCAGTTTGTCCTGGTGCAGCACATGGTAAGGAGCAGGCACAGCCCCAAAGCTGGCATAAAAATGCACGATACTCGAGCGCGAGGGACTTTCAAAATCCAGGATAAGGTTGGAACCAGCATGCCGCCTGATTATTTCGTCGAGCAGCAGCGTACGCCCGTTGGCTTTACGGCCTGTTGCATCCGCGGCGTTGAACAGGTACACAATATATTTTCCGTAGGTCACAAACAGGGCTCCTGCTGTCAGGGTACCGTCTGCGGTAGCGGCATAGAGCAGCTTTGCCAGCCCTTTCTGTTGCAGCACCTGCGTTAGTTCGCGCAGCAGCTCATAAGTAGTATCCGAAACACCGCCGTAGATCTTCTGCTCTATGTTTTCCTGGAAAAAAGAAATGAGCGGCTCTATGTTGTCACTTTCAACAATATGCAGGTTTGCCCGCTGTGCCCGCTTCAGGTTCATTTTGCGGTCGCGGGTGTAGTTTTGCGCAATGGCCTTATACGGCTGCTGCAGGGGCAGGTAGTGCGTGTAGTATTCCCGGAGCTGCAGTACGTCTGTTAACGGCTGCAGCAGCGCAGCATTTTCAGTGTTAAAGCTGTAGTCAAGTATTAACCGAAAGCGCTGCTTAACAACAGCTGTAAGCGCCTGTAGCTTTGCCGCATCCAGTCCTCCTGCTGCAGCATAAATGCCGAGTTGCTGGCAGAAGAAGGGCTGCCGCACCAGCCGTAAGGTGAGTTTTCGCACCACCGGCACCGGCATCACCGCCAGGTACTGCCCCTGTGTTTCCTCCACCACGCCCTCCCATCCCGGCGACACCACATCCAGGTACCACGAAAGGCCATAGAAATGTTTTTCAGCCGAAGCATCCACACAGGCGTCCCAGCGGGTTTTATTTATCTGCTCATGTCGTAGGTATCGAATCATAGAAAGATGAACGCAGGCAGCTTCCGCATGGTGCTCCGCTACCCGCAGGTACGGCGGCAAGTTACACATATACGCACAGCTGGTAAAATATCAGACACTTTCCGGTTGACACCTGCGCAACATTTGTGCTGCAGAAAAGGCTGCAGCCTCTTCCGGGTTTGCTATTTTTCTTTTGTTTTCCAGCACCGGTTTTATATATAAAGATTCATATATAAAAAAATAAAAAAATAAATCTCCTCCTCTATAACCTGTTTGTTGGCTGCCTACGTACCTACTAATTATTACAACAAATAATAAGCATAGTCACAGCTACACCTGCTTATTTGGCGGCACTTCAGTCGAAATTGCGTTAAACCTATTTTTTTTTAAATATTTTAGGAGCAAAATATTTATTGTTCATAAAATTTAATCATATTTATATCGAAATTGACATTTACCCGACACGACCACATATTCTCTGCTTATATTCATAACACCCGGCTTGCAATATGAGAACATACCTACTCCTGCTACTACTACTACTTATTTTCCAGACCGGCACCCTTAGGGCTCAGCAGAAGCAAGTACCTACACTTGTAAACGAGCTAAGCAGGGCTACTACAGACTCTGCCAGGGCAGCTATCTATTGCCTGTTAAGCGGCCAGTACCTTACCCTTGACCAGGAGAAGGCCGTGCAGTATGGGCAAAAAGCCTTGCAACTGGCAAAACAGGCAGAGGCAGGCGCAGAAATAGCAGCTTCCGCCCGGTTGTTAGAGGATATTTATGTTGACATGAATGACTTCAGGCTGGCTTATAAATACCAGGCCATTCGCGCAGACCAGGAACAGAAAATAAGTAAAGAGCTTGAAGAAGCAAAACTGGCGGCCCTGGCTGCGGCCTATAATGCCGAAAAAAAAGAGCTGGAAAAGGTAAAGCAACAGGCCCTGAACGAGAAAAAGGCACTGGAGACAGAACAGAAACTGCTGGCCTACACCCTGGCCATTCTCTCTGCTTTTGCTTTAACTACCCTGCTGCTGGTGTTCTTTGTGTTCAGAAGGCGCCTGAATGCAGCAAACCGCGAACTACGGGATGCACGCCAGCAATTGCATGCCCGCAACTACAAGATACAAATGCAGAGCGAGGAACTGGAACAGCAATCAGTCGCTTTTCAGCAGCAGAACGAGCAACTGGCACGGCATAACAACTTCAAAAACAAAATCTTCTCGATTATTTCGCATGACCTCCGCAGCCCGTTCGCTTCCGTAAAAGGGGTGCTGAACCTGGTGCAGAACAAGCCGATGTCTGAAACGGGCATTAAATACCTGTTTGGCCTGCTAAGCAAAGACCTGGACGTAACGCTGAACATGCTCAACAACCTGCTCGTGTGGTCGAAAGCACAGCTGGAGGGTTCAGCCATTAAATACCAGCCGGTTAACATGCAGCGCCTTACGCAGGAAAATATAGAACTGGCCTGCCTGCAGGCCAATCACAAAAACATACAGGTAACAAACCTGGTAGATGCCGGCGTTTTCGTGCTTGCCGATAAGGAAAGAGTAAACTTTGTGCTGCGCAACCTGATCATGAATGCCTTAAAATTCACCTTCGAAGGCGGCGAGATAACTGTAACGGCAAAAGAACTGGGCGATGCGGTAACCATAGCGGTGCGCGACAATGGAAAAGGCATATCAGAAGAAAACCTGTCACGCTTGTTTACCGACGAACGCTTTACCACCATCGGCACTTCCAGCGAAAAAGGAACCGGTCTTGGCCTGATGCTCTGCAAAGAGTTTATCGAGAGCATGAACGGCAGGATTGGTGTGGAAAGTGAGGAAGGCCAGGGAAGCACCTTTTACTTCACGTTGCAGAAAGCAATTGTACACACCACCGAAGACGAGGAAGTACTGAAAAGACTGCGCCTGGCGTAAAAAACGGTTCCAGCTCAGCAGCAGAGGGAGTGGTGGACGGCACAGCAGCTGTAAAATGCTTGCCGGCAACTCCTAAACCACCAACCTGTACCTCCTTTCATTGCCTTCTCCGGATCTGCTGCACCTGCCACCACAGCCTCTGCTGCTGCATACGGTGGCAAACGGTAGATGAATAACAGAATCCCAAAAAAGAAGCAGCTGCACCACCAGGAACAGCTGCTTCTTTTTTTGATATTAGAACTCGATGCGGTAATTCAGTATCGGCACCAGCCCGCTTTGGTAGCGTGTTTTCACTTCGCGGGTGGTACGGTCGTAGTACTGGGAATACACGTTCAAGCGGTTTGTCGCATTCTGCAGGTCCAGCGACAGGATGTAAGATGCTTTGGGGTTGTTTTTGCGGTAACTGATGCGCAGGTCCGTTCTGAAATAAGCATCAGCCTGCTCTCCGAACAGCTGGTCCTGCCGGTACACCGCAAACCCTCTCTCCCGCGACTGCTCCGCATTTATTGGTGTATACCGGTTGCCCCCGGCCCAGAGCAGCTTAATGTTCGTACCAATCAGGTTTTTCCCGGATTTTCCCACTTTGAATTCTTTGCCTGCCAGGAAGTTGGCAATGTAGTTTCCGTTAAAGCGGGTATCACGTTCTATCCCGTCGCCGGCCGTGTATTTCGAATTGTAAAGCGAGCCGGTGAAGAGGTAGTAGAAGTTGTTGGTGAAAAATTTCTCGAGCGTCAGTTCCACACCATAGTTGCGGCCTTTGCCCTCGTTTACCAGGCTGTCGGTGGTAAAGCCGTCGGTGTGGTTCAGGCTGGAGAAGCCGCGGTTTTCGCCGGAGCCAACCGGAACATTGTACAGCTGCTGGTAATACGTCTCCACTTTCAGGCGCAGGTCTTCGCGCAGCAGCTGGTCGTAAGCCAGTACATAATGTGCAGCCCGGGTAAAGCCGAGGTTCCGGTTGGGCAGCACCGGCGTATCACTGTTCTGGCGCTGCTCGGTAAAGTACGTAGAAAGCGCTTCGTGGCGGCTGTGCAAACCGGCCCCTGTACTCAGCGATTTGCCTGGCGCAAGCTGCCATTTCAGGCCCAGGCGCGGCTCCAGGCTGGCGTTTCCATTCAAGCCAAAATATTGCGCATGCAAACCCGAGTTCAGCGTCAGCGTTTCCGACAGCCTGTACTTCCACTGGCTGTAGCCCTGCACCATATAGGTGTTGCCACGCTGCTCCAGGAGCCGCGCATATATAAAGTCTTTGTTTTGGTTCTGCCCTTCGGCCCAGGCATCGTAACCGAGGCGGCTCAGGATGACGCCGGTGCGCGTGGTGTGGCGGTTGCTGAGTTTGCGGTTATACACCGTAGAAAGCCGCACGGCATCGTACTGCATGCGCTGGTGGTAGACCGGGAACGATTCCAGGTCCGCAGAAATGGAGTCGAAGGCGATGCTGTTGCGGTTACCGGAAAAGGTAAGCGAGGTTTCCAGGTAATCTTCCCGGCCCAGGAAAAGCATGTGCGAAATGCCTGTCGCGCCCATGTTAGCCGAGAAAACATCGTCGAACTGGTCGTAGTAGTTTACCCATTTCTGCGGGTCGCGCTCTGCCAACGCATTCTGCCTGCTCAGGCCGCCTGTGCCCCAGATCGAAAACACACCAGCCTTTTTCGTGGGAATACGGATTTTATAGGCCAGGTCCTGGAAATCGGGTGCAGCATCGCCGGCTATTTTTACACCTATCTTGTTGAGCATCGCCAGGGTAGAATAGCGGTAGTTGACCAGGAAAGAAGCTTTGGAACCGGCTTTAAAAGGACCTTCGGCAGCAAAATCTACGCCGAGCACGCCCGCCTGAAAAGCATATTCCCGCTTCTCGTTGTTCCCGTTCCGGAGGCGGATGTCGAATATACCGGAAAGTGCATTGCCATACTCTGCCGGGAAAGCGCCGGTGTAAAAATCGGAATTATCGAGCATGTTCACGCTCAGGATACTCACGGCGCCACCTGCCGCTCCTTCCTGGGCAAAGTGACTGGGATTGGGCACTTCCACACCTTCTATGCGCCAGAGCACGCCACGCGGCGAGTTGCCCCGCACCACAATCTCGTTGCTCATATCCGAACTGGCGCTCACACCGGCATAATTCAGCGCTGCCCGGGCAGGGTCGTTTATACTGGCCGCATAGCGTTTGGTTTCTTCTACCGATATAGACCTGGCGCTGAGCGTGGCCATGTCGTTTAAGGGATTGCCTTTCGCCTGCTTGTCGGCGCTGATCACGACTTCCTGCAGTTTGTTATACGATTCGCTCAGGCCAACATTCAGAACAAGCTCCTTCCCCGAGCCCAGCAGCAGTTCCGGAAGCACCTGGTCTTCGTAACCCATAAAACGGATGCGGAGGGTGTGGCGGCCAACCGGCACTTTATCGAGCCGGAAGTTACCATCCTGGTCGGTGGCGGTGCCCATCTGCGGGCTAACGGTTACAATGGCAACGGTGGCACCAGGTAAAGGCAGCTGCGATTCTCTGTCTACAATGCGGCCCCTGATGGTCTGGGTCAGCTGCTGTGCAGCTGCAACATGGGATATGCCTGCCAGGAGCATGGTCAGCAGGCAGAAAAACAACGTTTTCTGTCTCATTATCATAGTTTTATAGTATAGTAGTGTGGTGGCTTAAACAGGGCGCAAATGTAGCAAAAGTAATTACCGGCTGGTCAGTTTTTAGATGAACAGCTGCTAAATTCAGGCAGAAAGGCTGAAAAACAATACGAACGGGGTCGATTTGGGCAGGCAGGAAACACTGTGCAGGCACCGATAGCAGTTGTTATGCCCGCCAGTTAAAAGGAAAGACCTGCAGCCGGTCAGCTCCTGCTAACCCTAACTCCCTGCAACACGTTTATCCATTAAACCCAACAGGAAGACCACAACATGAAATACACGGCACTTATAACCGGCGCTTCGGCTGGCATTGGGCTCGAACTGGCCACCCTCTTCGCACAAAACGGCCACGACCTGGTACTGGTGGCACGCTCCGAAGACAAGCTGCAGCGCCTGGCCCTCAAGTTTGCAGTGAAGTACAAAGTGTACACGCTGGTACTGCCACAGGACCTGGCAAAGCATGAGGCACCCGACCATATTTTTGACGCGCTGAAGCAGGCAGGAATAACCGTGGATGTGCTGGTGAACAATGCAGGCTTCGGCAACTACGGCTACTTCCGCGACACCAGCCTGCGCAAGGAACTGGACATGATGCAGGTGAACATCGTGGCCTTAACGCACCTCACCAAACGCTTCCTGGACCAGTTGCCCAACGGCAGGCCCGGAAAAATTCTGAACATCGCTTCTACGGCAGCCTTCGTGCCCGGGCCGCTCATGTCGGTGTATTATGCTTCCAAGGCTTATGTGCTTTCTTTTTCGGAGGCGCTGGCAGAGGAGCAGCGAAACACCAACATAACAGTTACCGTGCTCTGCCCCGGCGCCACCGAAACCGAATTTAAGGAGCGCGCTAACCTGGAAGGTTCCGGCTTATTCAGCATGCCCTTTATGGCAGACGCCGCAAGTGTAGCCCGTGCTGGCTACGAAGGACTGATGGCCGGTGACGTAGTGGTAGTACCGGGACTGAAGAATAAATTAACCGCCCTCTCGGCACGGCTTGCGCCCCGCAGTTTCCTGAGACCTGCAGTCAAATCAATACAAGAAAAAAGAAAGTAATGCACGAGCCAGCCCACCACAACACCGATGTAAGGCCCCTGACCGAGAAGGTGAGCCATCATATTTCTTCTTTTATTCACGACTTTACCAGGCTGCTGTATATAGGAATGGGATTACTGGTAGCGGGCCTGGTGATGAAGTATTTTGCGGTTACGGGCGGAGGCTTTGTTTTTATTTTTGCGGCCTCGCTGCTCTCGCTGCTTTTTATGCTGCAGATCGTCCTGTCGTTCTTTTATGTGATTGCCAATTTGTGGCTGGCGCTTATGGGCGCCTTCTGCAGCTTATCGCTGGTGATGGGTTTTCTGGCGCTTATGTTCCGTTACCAGAGCTGGGTTGGCTGGAAACTGATGTTTTTCATATCGCTGCCGCTGTTCCTGATTACCCTTGTATTTCTGGGCATTTACCTGCCTAAGCGGGGAAGGCTGCCCATACCCCACCGCCACTTCCTGTTCCGCAACCTGCTGGGGCCCTACCTGTTTATGCTGTTTTTAGGCATCGCATCGATGGCGGTCAACATCAGCCAGTTTAACATGCGGGCAGATGCCAAACGGGAAAATATGCCGCAGGAAGCTACGCCGGACACGGATGCAGCAACCGATACTTCGGGTTTGTGGCGGTCGTACTAGCAACTGTTAAACCTCAGTAGCAGCTCTGGTCCATCAGCTCCAGTTTGGCAACGGGAAAACCTTTCTTCCGGGCCTGCTCCACCAGTTGCTGATAGGTAGCTTCGTCCATAGCAGGTGTGCGCGACAAGACCCAGAGGCTCCCGCGGTCGGGCGAGCCTACCAGCACATGACTGTAGTCGTCGGCCAGTTCCAGAATCCAGTAATCGCCTTTAAAGGGCCAGAAAAACTGCACCTTCAGTTTACTGTTGTTGCTGCCCTCCACCGGAAAAGCCTTTCCGGAAACATCGCTCACCTCGCCTGTGGAGCTGTTTTTGCGGCAGGCATTGTATACCTCCACATAGCCTTCGGAATTCAGTTTGTACTCGGCAGTTGTGCAGTGGCAGCCTCTCGAGAACCGCTGCGGGATAGACGCGATTTCATACCACCTGCCCGCATAGCGTTTCAGGTCTACAGCAGGCACCGTCTCTAAAGGAGGATGATTCCCGCAACTGCTTACTGCAATTGCTATCAGCACAGCAGTGATGCCCATGAAAAAAATTCTTTTTACGTTCACCATAAGCTACAACTGTTTTGCCATCTTGTAATGCTGAATACTCCCCCAGAGCAGGTACGATTTTTCTACCACCTCGTAATTGTTCCGGCGGTAAAAGTTAACGGCATAATCCCGGGCCTGCAGTGTCATGGTAGTAGCGCCAAGCTCCCGCGCCCGGTTCTCCAGGTACTCGACCAGCAGGTTTCCCAGTCCCTGGCCCTGCAAATCTTCCCGAATGCCCATAAACCGCAGCTGTCCCTCCTGGGGCGTGTTCAGGTGCAGCCGGCAAACACCGGCGGGTTCACCGGCATCGTCCAGCAGCAGGGCATGAATGGCAGAAGCATCGTCGTCGGCACGTTCGCTGCCTTCGGGCTGGTTCCAGGGGCGGCGCAGCGTGTCGTAGCGCAGGCGGTAATATGCTTCCAGGGCTTCGGGTGTAGCGGGTTCTACTATCTTCATCAACTAAGTGGTTAAATGGGTTGAATACGGGCTTTCATGGCTTTGGGCGTTTTGCTGCAGCAGCCACCATAGCCTCTGCTCCTCCATCTTAGACTCACAAATAACGCTGCTTTGCTTCTCAGGCAGGCTACCGAACAAATTAACGCATCAACCATTTAACAATTAAGCCAATTAAAATAACTTTGTCCGCGTTTAAACGTGTAATTCAATTTCTGAAATCAAGTACAAGCATAAAAAACTATGGCATCTTTCGACATCGTAAGCAAGGTTGATCCGCAAACCATGGATAACGCCGTAAACACGGCCCGCAAAGAAATCATGAACCGTTACGACTTCCGCGATACCAAAGGTTCGCTGGAGTACGACAAAAAATCCAGCGAAGTACACATTGCCATGGAAAACGAGATGCGCCTGCAGCATACGGAGGATGTACTGATTGGCAAAATGGTAAAACAGGGCCTCGACGCCACCGCACTCGACTTTTCGAAAGAGCACTACCAGTCGGGCGCTATGGTAAAGAAAGAGATCAAGGTAAAAGCAGGCATCGATAAAGAAACATCCAAAAAGATCATGAAGCTGATAAAAGACAGCAAACTGAAAGTATCGGCTGCCATCATGGACGAGCAGATCCGGGTAACCGGCAAAAAAATAGACGACCTGCAGGCCGTTATCGCCCTGCTGCGCGCCAATACCGAAGAGATCGGCATGCCCCTGCAGTATGTCAACATGAAAAGTTAGAAAGTTTGGGAGTTAGAGAGTTTGGGAGTTTAGGAGGTAGAGAGGTAGAGAGGTAGTGACTTTGGTAGGGGTTGAAAATCTTCAACCCTTTCACGAACCACAAGCAAACCTAAATAACAATCCTGCAGTTCTTTAAATCTTCTTCATCCTGTTCAGACAAACCTAATCCTGGAAATTCTAAAATTCTGTAAATCCTGATTCAGACAAAAAATCCTGATCATCCATAAATCTTCTTAATCCTGTTCAAGACAAAAAATTGCAAACGAAAAACCTATCTGCAGCAGCCACCATACCCGCTGCTCCTGTTACATATAACCGATAACTAAAATCAATGGAAATATTTGCGAATCCCGACACCTGGATCAGCTTGCTGACGCTTACTTTTATGGAGGTGGTGCTCGGTATTGATAACATCGTTTTTATCTCGATTGTGGTAGGCCGTCTGCCACAGGCAGAACAAGGCCGCGGGCGCACCATCGGGCTCACACTCGCCCTGGTGTTCCGGATCATGCTGTTGCTGGGCATCTCCTGGATTGTAAATGCCAACACGCCACTGTTCACCATCGATGTGCCTTTTGTAGAAAATGATTTTCCTGTTTCGTGGCGCGACATTATCCTGTTTGCCGGCGGCTTATTCCTGCTGGCTAAAAGCACCACCGAAATTCATAACAAGCTGGAAGGAGAGGAAGAAGGACACGGAGGCGCTGCAAAACACGGCACCCTTTCTAAAATCATCGTCCAGATTATCCTCATCGATATCGTGTTCTCGTTCGACTCCATCCTGACAGCGGTAGGACTGGCGCAGCACGTGGAGGTGATGATTGTGGCAGTTATTCTGGCCATGGGCATCATGCTGATTTTTGCCAAAATGGTGAGCGACTTCGTAAACGAACACCCGACGGTTAAGATGCTGGCCCTCTCGTTCCTGATCCTGATCGGGTTTATGCTCATGGTGGAGGCTATCCACATGCACATCCCGAAAGGCTATATCTACTTCGCCATGTTCTTCTCGCTGATGGTAGAGCTGCTGAACATGAAGCTCCGCAAGCGCACCACACCGGTGCACCTGCGCCAGAACGAAGTAAAAGAACCCGGCACGCTGTAACAGCTCCCGGAACAAGTCATTAAAAGTGGCCCCGCCTGTTGCTGGTGGGGCCACTTTTGCATTTTTGGTACGACAACATGGTATTGTAATTCAACCAAATTCATATATTAGAGTATTACTATAGCAGTTGTTGTACACCAGCTCTATGTCGTTTCGGAATAGCCTGATTGCCGTTTTTCTGCTGATCGCCTTAACCGGCCTTTCCTGGTTAAGCAGCTACGTAGTGCGTGCCCCCGAAGCGCTTCCTGCCGATGCGCCCTTGCATGAATTTTCGGCGGAAAGGGCCATGGAACACGTGCGCCATGTCGCGCGGCAGCCCCACCCCATGGGCACGGCAGCGCATGCCCGGGTGCGGAACTACCTGCTTCGCCAGTTACAACAGCTCGACCTGCAGACAGAAGTACAGGAAGCCACCGTGGCCAACCAGGCGGGCGGAACAGCCAACCTGGGCTATGTGTACAACCTGATGGGCCGCATGGAGGGACGCACCCGCGGCAAAGCCGTGCTGCTGGTAGCACATTACGACTCGCAGGCAAACACTCCCGGAGCCGGCGACGACGGGGCAGGCATAGCCGCTTTGCTAGAAACAGCCCGCGCCCTGCGGGTGGGCGAGCCGCTCCAGCACGATGTCATTTTCCTGATGACGGATGGCGAAGAGTATGGCCTGTATGGTGCGAAAGCTTTCCTGCGCCACCCTTGGGCTAAAGATGTGGGCGTGGTGGTAAACGTAGAAGCCCGCGGCAACAGCGGCCCCAGCATGACCTTCGAGATGAGCCCGGAAAACGGATGGGTGATAGAGCAGTTTGCGCAGGCAGCTCCCTATCCCTTTGCCAGTTCGCTCATGTACGAGGTATACCGCCAGATGCCCAACGACACCGACTTTACTGTTTTTAAAGATGCCGGCTACACCGGCGTAAACTCCGCCTTCATCGACGGGTACGTGCACTACCACAAAATAACCGACACCCCCGAAAACCTGGACAAGAACAGCCTGCAACACCATGGCAGCAACATGCTGGCGCTGGCCCGCCACTTCGGCAGCATCCCCCTCGACAATACCAAGGCCCAGGACAAAGTGTTTTTCAACCCGGCAGGCAGCTGGCTGGTACAGTACCCGGCGTGGCTTAACCTGCTGTGGGTGGCGCTCACCGTATTGCTGCTGCTGGTCACGTACCAGGTGGGGCTGCGCCGGCAGGCGCTTACGCTGCAGCAGGTGCTTACCGGTTTGTTGCTGGCAGTGGTTATGGTGGCAGCAGCTGCCGGGCTTTTTTACCTGCTGAACAACTTTGTAGTAAGCCAGTTGCCATATACCCGCAGCAGCGTTTACCATCCCGATAACTTTGTAGTAGCTTACCTGCTCCTGGCACTCGGCCTGGTGCTGCTGCTGAGTTGGCTGGCCTTGCGCCGGGTGCGCCTCTTTTCGCTGGTGCTGGGTGCTTACCTGCTCTGGAGCTGCCTGATGCTGGGCCTCTTCTTCCTGATGCCTGCTGGCGTTTACCTGCTCCTTTTCCCGCTGCTGTTCTGCCTGGCAGGCACCCTGCTGGTATTCCTGCTGAACCAGCACAGGCGGGATGTAAGCTGGCTTTTTGCACTGCTTTTACTTGGAGCCGGCCTGCCTGCCCTGTTCATGCTGATGCCTATCGTGCGCCTGCTGTTTATCGTATTCTCCCTGCAGTTCCCGTTGCCGATGGTGGTGCTGTTCGTGCTGCTGCTGTTCCTGTTCCTGCCCTTGCTGCACATTATGGAACGCAGCTTTAGCTGGCGCCTCGTACCGCTGCTGCCCCTGTTCCTGCTGCTGGCTGGAGGCATACAAGTAGCCCGCGCAATTGCTGCAGAAACACCAGGCCCGGAAACGCCCCTGCAAAGCTATGTTTCGTACTACCTGAACACCGATACCGGCCAGGCTTTCTGGGCCTCTGCCCGCCCGCGCACCGATGCCTGGAACAAGCAATTCTTCCCAAACCCTGAAACTGGAAGGCTGTCGGAGGTATACCCGATAGCGGCACGCATGTACCTCAAAAACAACGCAACACCTGTAGCGCTTGAAACCCCTGTGGCTACCCTGCAAAAGGATTCTATCGCGGCAGGCGATCGGTTCCTGGAAATAAAACTTCACTCGCCACGCCAGGCGGCCCACCTGGAGGTGGTACTGCAGCCACAAAACGAAAATGAACTGAAGGTAAAAGTAAACGGGGAGGAACTGTTGCTACAACCGCTTCAGGAAACAGGCGCTCCCAATTACTTTTTCCGGTTGAACGGGCTACCGCAGCACAAAGAGGTAAGCCTGGAAGTAAGGCTACAGCAGAACAACCGCCTGCGCCTGTTCCTTTACGACCAGAGCATTGGCATCCCGGGGCAGCTTGTAAAAAAACCCATGCCCGCTTACGTAACGCCGGCCTGGGATGGCAATTTATCAGTAGTAGGAAAGAGTTACACTTTCTGATTCCTAAATCAGGTTAGGCCACAACCCGGTTTAACTTCCAGCCTTTTTCTCCGGCAACTTCAGCCTCATCGCGCCGGTTTTAATTTTTTTTAATCAGGCAGAAAAAAGAGACAGCCAAAAAAAATAATTGCACGTAAACAACTCCAGATGTTGTTATTCCCTTTCGCAAGTCATATGTTAACAGGCAGCAAGGCAAATGCAGTATCAGATTCATCGTATTCCAGGCAAACTTCAACAGCTTCCTTTTTATAATTACTGATGAGAGGCGGGCAATCGCCAAACGCCCGGTAAGGCAGCTTCAGTATTTGTAATTATATCTTTTTTCACCTTTATAATACTAATAGCTATGCAGAATTCTTTTTACACAAAAAGCATTTGCCACTTCTGCCAGCCCTTGCTGAAAGTGGCCCTGGGCTGTGCCCTGCTTCTAAGTGCCGGCCAGGTTCTTGCACAAAATGAGCCATGGAATGTTTACACAGGCGATGTCATGCCCAATGAATCCACGCCGGCCTTCGTCCTTTCCAGTGTAAACCCAGCCGCATCAGCCGAACTGCCTGCCATTGTTCCAGCAGAACAGTCTATCATCGAAAATCCGGACATGCCGGGCAATAAGGTGCTGAGCTTTAAAATTATGGGCGCTCCAAACCACGTCCAGTTCCTGTGGCGCCGGAATTTCCCGGACCCACCTGCCGCCCCTACCGCAGCTACCGTTGTGGTCAAGGCAAAGGGTCTGCCGGGAGTCGACAGGGTATTTGAAATGGACCTGGACTTTGCCGGCACCCGCGGTGGTTTTATTATTTATTCAAATGGCACTTACACTATAAGAGGAAACAGTGAGTCTTTCAGCCTGGGCGCCGGCTTCGATCCGATGCAGTGGCACACCTACCGCTTCACCAAAACTGCAAGCAACGCCAGCTTTTACTTAGATGAAAACCCAACACCGATTGCTACGGCCACGATTGCCGCAGATACCAGAACAAATAACTACTTCCGGTTCGGAGACGGTAACAGCGACCCCACCACCGGCGCCCTGTTCGATTGGGTTATCTGGGATAATACTGGAGCTTATTCGCCGGCGCAAAAGGCGCTACCTTCCGCCACTGTTTTAGCGGTTACACCAGACGCCGTTACCCCGGCCAGCACCTCTATTTACCCGAACCCCTTAAACGGCAGCCGCCAGGCGCTCGTACGCTTCAGTCTGCCAACTGCATCTGATGTTAATATCCAGATTTTTGATATTACAGGCAAGAAAGTAGGCCAACCACATGCCTTCCGCAACCTGAAGCCTGACGATCATGAACTTGCCATTCCGGTAGCGGATCTAACGGGAGGGATTTATTTCTTCCAGATAAGCACCAGCAAGTACACGGCTACACAGAAACTGATTGTGCGATAGGTTTGTGCGCAATAACTGAAGCGGAGCACCGGCTGAAAAAACCAGCTGGTGCTCCGCTATCTTTTTTCAAATTATTTCCACAGCTCCGCCGACTTACGTGCCACCCGGAAGAACAGCTCTTTCTCCAGCCCGGCCAACTGCCGCGCCTCCTGCTCCGGATATCCGTTCTCGATGGCGTTCAGGTAATCGTAATACAGCTGTGCCAGCTCCAGCGAATCGTCCTCCAGCAGTTCCACAAACTCCTCGTGCAGCATCTGCTCCGGCTCAAATACTTTGGAAGGATATAATTTGTCGAGCTGGTAGATCAGGTATTTTTTGGAACCGGAATCCGGCTGGTTTATAAACAGCTCGTCCTCGTCATCCGGTTCTTCCTCTTCGTCTTCATCCTCTTCGTCCTCTTCCTCCTCATCTTCCAGGGCCATCGGTTCGTACACCACAATGTCGTAGCTCAGCAGTTCCAGGTATTCATCAAACTGCTCTTTGATAGGAATAACGGTAGGTATTTCATAGTCGCTGTTCAGGATATCGGCCACATGGAGCGCCATTTCTTTTCCCTTCTCGCCGGCGCCAATCAGAATCTGGTTAAACTGCGTGAAGTCGCAGCCCAGGTAAATGAACTTATACTCTTCATCCAGCATGGTGAAGCACCAGAGGGTCAGGTACTCGGTATCGTCGATGACAACGGTATCGATGTAAAGTTCATTCAGCAGCACATATTGCGGCGTATACTCCGGAGTATTCATGAGCGGGTTGGCTTACACAAGTTAAATAGAGCGGTCTGCAGCTACAGACACAGGTTTAGTTCAGGCATATACGGCATTTTGCATGCGCATACATAGCAAGCCTTAAAAAAAATAACGGCAGCGCCCGTCCGTTGTTGCGGTTAAGGAAATAATATACCGAAATTCCTATAAACAGCCAAAAGCCGCACCAAAATTATCTGCTGCACCTGCGACCACAGCCTCTGCTGCTTGTCTGAACCTTTGATTTACGGTGATTTTTCTGATTTACCTGATTTTTATCGTGCACGAATATTTATCTGAATCAGGATTTACAGAATTTTAGAATTTTCAGGATTGGATTTGTTTGAACAGGAGGAAGAAGATTTAAGGAATAGCAGGATTGTTTGGGTTTGTTTGTGGTTCGTGAAAGGGTTGAAGATTTTCAACCCCTACAAAACTCCTACCTTTCTACCTCTCAAACTCCTAAACTCTCAAACTCTCTAACTTTCTAACTCGCAACCGTTTTGCTCAGAAAATCCCAGACCACCACGCCCGTCGCTACCGATATGTTGAGCGAGTGTTTGGTGCCGAACTGCGGAATTTCCAGCACCACATCCGACAGGCTCACCACGTCCTGCTCCACGCCGAACACCTCGTTGCCGAGCACAAAGGCGTAGTGCTGCCCCGGCTCCGGCTGAAACTGGTTTAACATCGTGCTGTTCTCGGCCTGCTCCACCGACACGATTTTTACTCCCTGCGCCTGCAGCTCTTTTACGAGCGTGAGGGTGTCGGGCACATGCTCCCATTCCACCGACTCGGTGGCTCCTAAAGCTGTTTTCTCGATATCGCGGTGGGGTGGGGTGCCGGTGATGCCGCAGAGGTAAACCTTTTCTACCATAAAGGCATCGGCCGTCCGGAACACCGAACCGACATTATTCAGGCTCCGCACATTGTCGAGCACCAAGACTAACGGTAATTTTTTCTTATTTTTGAAGTCCTCAACCGAATCGCGGTTCAGGTCGTCCATGGATAGTTTGCGCACAGTATTTTCTTTTTGTTTCCGGAGAGGCCATTTTCTGCAGCAGAGGAGGCAGCACGAATACTGCTCCTGCTAGGTTTTTATGCTACGGCAGCCTTTCCGGTTGCAAAGGTGAGGCAGATCCGGCAGAAATCATAACCGAATACGCAGGAACAGGAAGGGGCGGAAAGGCAATAAGCTTTAGCTGTTCCGGACATCTTTGTCCGGAACCAAACCTGCTGCGGACATCCATGTCCGCGCTTATTGAACGGGGACACGGATGTCCCCTACAGAAAACGTCCGGACAGAAGATGTCCGGAAGAGCAGAAAGAATACAGACAGGAGCATAATAAAATATGCGAGGCAATTCACAGGCCTGCAAATAAACATACACAACAAGCAGCACATGAAAGGAGCAGATAAAGGCACAGTAACCCCACTGATGAAACAGTACAACGCCATTAAGGCGAAGCACCCGGGGGCGCTGCTGCTTTTCAGGGTAGGGGATTTTTACGAAACTTTCGGCGAAGATGCCATCAAGGCCAGCAAGATACTCGACATCGTGCTGACCAAGCGCGGCAACGGTTCTGCTTCCGAAACGGCCCTGGCCGGTTTCCCGCACCACTCCCTGGATACGTACCTGCCCAAGCTCGTGCGGGCGGGGGAGCGTGTGGCTATCTGCGACCAGCTGGAAGACCCGAAGTCGGTGAAGGGTATTGTGAAGCGGGGGGTGACGGAGCTCGTAACGCCGGGGGTGTCTTTTAACGACCAGGTGCTGGAGCGCCGCAGCAACAATTATCTGGCTGCTGTGACGTTTGGGCGGCAGGAGTCGGGGGTGTCGTTCCTGGATATTTCGACGGGTGAATTCATTACCGCACAGGGCGACCGCAACTACATCGGCAAACTGCTGCAGAGCCTGGCCCCGGCGGAGGTGCTGTTCTGCAAACGCGAAAAAGAGACCTTCTTTGAGAACTACGGCCCCGACTTCCGCTATTATGCGCTGGACGAGTGGGTGTTTAAATACGACTTCGCATACGAATCGCTCACGCGCCACTTCGGCACCACCTCGCTGAAGGGGTATGGCATAGAAGGGATGCAGGAAGCAATCATTTCGGCAGGCGCCATTCTGCACTACCTCTCCGAAACGCACCACACCGAAATCAGCCACATTGCCACCATCTCCCGCCTGGAAGAAGACAAGTATGTGTGGCTGGACCGCTTTACGGTACGAAACCTCGAACTGCTCTACCCGCAGCACCAGGAGGGTGTGCCGCTGATACAGGTGCTCGACCAGACGGTAACGCCGATGGGCGCGCGGCTGCTGAAGAAATGGGTGGTGCTGCCACTAAAGGATGTGGCCCAGATTCGCCGCCGCCTGAGCACCGTAGAAGCCCTCACCACGTCTGGCGAATTGCTACAGGAGTTGGTGCACCACCTGAAACAGATTACCGACCTGGAGCGGCTGATTTCGAAGGTGGCGGTGCGCCGTGTGAACCCGCGGGAGCTGAACCAACTGGCAGCTGCGCTCGATGCTATTGCGCCTATCCAAAAGAGCCTGGCCCTAAGCGATATTGCCGCGCTGCAGAAGCTGGCGGCCCAACTGGCGCCTTGCGACGGGCTGCGCGCAGAGATAAAGAAAGTGCTCCGCCCCGACGCGCCCATGCTCACCAACCAGGGCAACATGATAAACGATGGCGTGGACCAGGAGCTGGACGAGCTGCGTAAAATTGCTTTTTCGGGCAAAGATTACCTGGCACAGCTGCAGCAACGCGAAGTGAAGAACACGGGCATCAGCTCCCTCAAAATCGCCTACAACAAAGTATTCGGTTATTACCTGGAGGTAACGCACGCGCACAAAGACAAGGTACCAGCTTCCTGGATCCGCAAGCAGACGCTGGTGAATGCCGAGCGCTACATTACCGAAGAGCTGAAAACCTACGAGGAAAAAATCCTGAACGCTGAAGAGCGTATCTACAGCATTGAGTTCGGCCTGTTCAACGACCTGGTGCTGCACGCCCTGGATTTTGTGGCGCAGGTACAGCAGAATGCGCGTGTTATTGGCGTGATTGACTGCCTCAGCTCCTTCGCTTCCATCGCCCTCACCCAAAACTATGTGAAGCCTGATGTAAACGACTCGCACGTGCTGGACATCAAAAAAGGCCGTCACCCGGTTATCGAGCGGCAGCTGCCGCTGGGCGAAGCCTACGTGCCCAACGATATTTACCTCGACAACGAGGAACAGCAGATTATCATCATCACGGGTCCGAACATGGCCGGTAAAAGTGCCTTGCTGCGGCAGACGGCGCTCATCGTGCTCATGGCGCAGGTAGGTTGTTTTGTACCGGCAGAAGCAGCTACGGTTGGCATCATCGACAAGATTTTTACCCGCGTAGGCGCTTCGGATAACTTATCGAAAGGCGAGTCGACGTTTATGGTGGAGATGACCGAAACAGCCAGCATCCTGAACAACCTCTCGGACCGCAGCCTCGTGCTGATGGACGAGATTGGCCGCGGCACCAGCACCTACGACGGCATCTCCATTGCCTGGGCCATTGTGGAGCACCTGCACAACCACCCCAAGTTCCGGGGCAAAACCCTTTTCGCGACGCACTACCACGAGCTCAACCAGCTGGCCGAAGACCTGCCTCGGGTGAAGAACTACAATGTATCGGTGCGTGAGGCGGGTGGCAAGATTCTGTTTATGCGCAAGCTGGTGGAAGGCGGCAGCGAGCACAGTTTCGGTATTCATGTGGCGCAGATGGCGGGCATGCCGAACAGCGTGGTGCTGCGGGCGAACGAAATTATGCACCACCTGGAGCAGGACAAGATTTCGCACCCGGAACAGCACGAGCAGCTGCAAACCATCCCGAAAGGTAATTTCCAGCTTAACATGTTCGAGCTCCCCGACCCGCAGCTGCAACGCGTAAAAGAGGCGTTTGATAAACTCGACATCAACACCATGACACCGGTAGAAGCGCTACTCAAGCTGAACGAGCTGAAGCTACTGCTGCAGGAAAAGAAGAAGGAGAAGGTGCGGTAAGTCGGGTTCAGGGAGGTGCAGTGGCTATGGTGGCTGCCGGAGCAGAAAAAATTTGTGCCTGAAAATCAACAAAAAGCGCAAAACTCTAATTTTTTTCAGGCTTGTCCCTTGCTATTTCAGATTTCGTGTGATACATTTGCATCACTAAATCACTCAGGCGGTTTAGCAGCGACAATAAGCGGGAGTAGCTCAGTTGGTAGAGCGCGACCTTGCCAAGGTCGAGGTCGCGAGTTCGAACCTCGTCTCCCGCTCCAGATAAAAACAGATAAAGACGTTGTGCCAAGCAACGTCTTTGTTTTTTAAACAAAATCCTCCGGAACAATACCGGATGGCTGCCGGGATGGTGGAACTGGTAGACACGCAAGACTTAAAATCTTGTGAGCGCAAGCTCGTGCGGGTTCGATTCCCGCTCCTGGTACAACAAAAACCTCTGTAGATGAAGCATCTGCAGAGGTTTTTTTACATTCCCGAAATTACAACCGATGCACAGGAGGGGCAATAAGTACTTCGGCAGGTAATCTTAAACCCTGGTGTAGATTCCGGATCATTTTCACAGTTAAGTCACGCTTTCGATTAAGAACTTTGGAGACAATGGTTTTGTCACCTATAAAAGGCTCCAAATCCTTTCGTTCGAGTCCTAATTCCTCCATCCTGAGCAAAATCGCCTCGATTGGGTCAGGCTCCGGCATAGGGTAATTCTCTTCTTCATATTTCTTTACCAGCAACACTAACAATTTCAACTCGTCAGCCTCTTTGCTGCCTTCAGGTGCATCGAAAATGGCATCAATCCTTCTGATAGCTGTTTCGTATTCCTGCTCCGTTTCTATTAATTTCTGTATTTTCATTTTTCGTTCCTGCTGTTAAAGTCCTGCTTCTACTGTTTCCGGATCTATTTTGTCGTATTCTGCATGGGTACCTACAAACTTAATCAATACGTTTTTATACTTGAAGCTAACCCTTGCCACCAACCTATAATGATTTCCTTTAATGTTAAAGATTACCCTGCTATCGCCTACTAAATCTGCAGCAGGATAATCCATCCACAGGTCATTCATGTCTTTCCAGGTTGCTTTCGACGCCGTTTTGTACCAAAGCAGGAGCGCCTGTTTAGCACCAGCATGCTTTTCATAGAACCGTTGCAAGGCACGAATACTGATTACATTCATTCTACTTCCTGCTTTAGTATGTACAACAAATATAATGCTATTGTTGCCAAATCAGCAACTGCATAATAAGAAAATACACAAAAGTCGGTTACAGCCTGCAACATCACATGCTTTTACATCCTGCACACTTTCCCCTTTACAGCTTTTCTCCGTAACTTTCCTTTCAGAAAACCCGCCACTACCGCTTATGATCTTCGACTTCCGCCTGAAAGTCTTCTATACCGTTGCCCAGAAACTGAGCTTTACCAAAGCGGCCAACGAACTGTTTATTTCACAGCCGGCCGTTACCAAGCACATCAACGAACTGGAGCAGCAATTGGGCGCTGGCTTGTTCAGGCGGCATGGCAACAGCATTTCGTTAACGCCGGCGGGGCAGGTCGTGCTGAAGCATGCCCAAAAGATTTTCCAGATTTATGCGGCGCTGGAGAATGAGCTGGCGCAGCTGACGAATACAACGGGCGGCAACCTGCAGGTGGGGGCGAGCACGACGCTGGCGCAGTACGTGTTGCCGAAGATTCTGGCGCAGTTCAAAACGGCGCATCCCGGCGTGCACCTTACCTTCGTGACCGGCAACAGCGAGCAGGTAGAACAGCAGCTGATACAGGAGAAAATTGACATTGCCGTGGTGGAAGGCATTTCGCACCACCCGCAGATTATGTACGAACCGTTCGTGAAAGACGAGATTGTGCTCGTCACCCGGTCCAACAGCAAGCTCGCCAAAAAGAACGAGATAAAACCAGAGCAGCTGCTCTCCCTCCCGCTCATCCTGCGCGAGCATGGCTCGGGCACGCTGGACGTTATCTACAAAGCCCTTTCCGGCGCCCATATCCACCCCAAGGACCTGCACATTGAGCTGCAGCTCGACAGCACCGAGAGCATCAAGCAATACCTGCTCTACTCCGACTGCGCCGCTTTCCTCTCGATACACGCGGTAGAGGAGGAGCTGCGGCACAACAAACTCAGCATCATCGACATCCGGGGCATCGATATTTCCCGCACCTTTCAGTTCATTACGCTGCATGGGCAAACCTCGCGGCTTACGGCTGTTTTCAAGCGTTTCTGCAGCAGCCACTATAACCTGGCGTTATAACGGATAAGGCTTTGTGATTGGCCTGGCTCCGGGTAATTCCGGAACTTGGTACCATGCAACAAAGCAACACTGGTACAGCAACACAGAAAAAAGCAGCCTTTCTGGCCCTGCTCCTGGTATGTGTGCTCCCCAACCTGGTTACGCCACCCCTGGCGCTGGCCATGGGCTTTGCATTCGCACACTTCCTGGGCCACCCGTTCCGGCACCTGAACCATAAGGCAACCAACTGGCTGCTGAAGGCATCGGTTGTGGGGCTGGGGTTCGGCATGAACCTGCAAAGCACCATGGAAACAGGCAAGGAAGGTTTCTGGCTAACCATCGCCTCTGTTACGATAACTCTTACGCTGGGTATCTTAGGTGCCAGGCTGCTGCGCCTCACCCCTAAGCTGTCGCACCTGATTGCCTCGGGCACTGCCATCTGTGGCGGAAGCGCCATTGCGGCGCTCGCGCCCGTGCTGCAGGTAAACGAGAAGGAAATGTCGGTATCGCTGGGAACGGTGTTCCTGCTGAATGCGGTGGCGCTGCTGGTGTTCCCCTTTATCGGCCATGCGCTGGACCTGACGCAGCACCAGTTCGGTGTGTGGAGCGCCATCGCCATCCACGACACCAGCTCGGTAGTGGGCGCAGCCAGTGCCTTCGGCGAAGAAGCCTTGCGCGTAGCTACGACTGTAAAACTGGCCCGGGCGCTCTGGATTGTGCCGGTGGCTTTCCTGTCGTCGCTCGCCTTCGGAACCAGTGGCCGGAACATCCGCTTTCCATGGTTTATCGGGCTGTTTGCAGGCGCGATGCTGCTCAATAGTTTCTTTCCGGCGGCAGGTTTGCTCAACCACCACATCGTTAGCCTGTCTAAAGCTGGTCTTACAGTTACGCTGTTTTTAGTAGGAGCCGGTTTGTCTGCAGAAAGCGTAAAGGCAGTAGGCTGGCGGCCGCTGGTGCTGGGCATTTCACTTTGGGTGACAATTTCCGTGCTGTCGCTGGGGGTGATACTGTATGTCTGAACCGTTGATGGGTGTGATTTAAATGATTTTTGTGATTTTGACCGTTGATGGTCGTGATGGCGCTGATGCGTGTGATGTTATATTTGCTTTTTTGTCTGAATCAGGATTGTCTTGAACAGGATTAAAAGATTAAATGATCATAAAGATTTTGCTATAGCGTAATGGAATCCTGCTTTTCCTTAAATCTTATAATCCTGTTCAAGACAATAGCAGAGGCTATGGAGGCAGGAGCAGAGAAGTTCAGACGCTGTTTTTTAAGGGAAGCAGGTAACCGGAATGTAATCCTGAAAATTCTAAAATTCTGTAAATCCTAATTCAGACAAACTTTAAATCACACGCATCAGCGCCATCACGACCATCAACGGTTCATCTTGTTCGACCGCACCAGTTCCTGCGTGCGGTACGCATCGATGGCCAGCAGAATAAAGAGCAGGATGGTGAAGGACCAGAGCGAGGAGCCGCCGTAGCTGAAGAACGGCAGCGGAATACCAACTACCGGCGCCAGCCCGATGGTCATGCCCACGTTTACCAGGAAATGGAAGAAGATGATAGAGGCCACGCAGTAGCCATAGGTGCGCCCGAACACTGACTTTTGGCGTTCGGCAATGTACACGATCCGGATGAGGAGCACCATGAACAGGGCAATGAGCAGCGTACTGCCAATCCAGCCATGCTCTTCGCCGATGGTGCAGAAAATAAAGTCGGTGCTTTGCTCGGGCACGAAGTCGAACTTGGTCTGGGTGCCTTCCAGGAAACCTTTGCCAAAGAAACCGCCCGAGCCGATAGCGATTTTAGACTGCGTTACGTTCCAGCCAAAGCCCAGCGGATCGGCTTCGGGGTTGATGAGGGCTCTGATGCGGTTCTGCTGGTGCGGCTGCAGTACATCGTTCACAAAGTAATCGACACTGAACACCATGCCTACAATGAGCAGGAGCAGGGCGGCCATCATCTTGAGGCGGCGCATCAGGCGGTAATCGAGCCACACAGCCAGCACCATCAGCACCACAATGCCAATAATCAGGTAGAGCTTGGGCACCAGCAAGGTCATGATAAAAATAAAAGCCGATACCCCGCCAATCACCAGGATGAGCGGCGACATACCTTCGCGGAAGTAGGCAATTACGAAAGCAGCAAACACCAGCGCAGAGCCCGTTTCGTTCTGCAGGATAATGATAGCCGGGGGCAGCAGCGTGATGGCAGCCAGGATCATGTGGTCTTTCCATTGCTGTTGCCGCAGGTTCGAGGTGCTCAGAAATTTGGAAGCCGCCAGCGCAGTGGCAAATTTGGCCAGCTCGGCAGGTTGCAGGCGCACGCCTCCACCTAAATCGAGCCAGGACCGGGAGCCGGCAATAGGCGAAGCTACCGCCAGGGTAAAGAGCAGCAACAGGATCACGAAGCCGTAAATAGGGTAGGCCAGGTGCTCGTATATCTTGTAATCCACTACCAGCAGCACCAGGATGAGCACCAGCGAAGTGCCAATCCAGACAAGTTGTTTACCGGAGTTGATATCGAAGCTGAAAATGTTCACCACATTGTCGGGGCTGTACACGGCGGCATAGATGTTCATCCAGCCTAAGCTCACGAGCAGGAAATACAAAAAAACCGTCAGCCAGTCGAGGTTGGGCGCAATCCTGCGGGAGATGCGCTTGCTGCTCCTGGTAGCAATTTTATATTTCGATACGCCCTGCTCTACAGCCATCTTCTACTTCATGTTTAAATATTCGCGGCTCAGCACCCACTCCTCCACTTTCTTTCTGGACACTGAATCGGTCAGGTACTTTTCTATCATCAGGCTGGCGATAGGCGCAGCCGAGGAGCCGCCCCATCCGGCATTCTCCACATACACGGCAATGGCAATTTTGGGATCTTCTTTTGGTGCAAAGGCTACAAACACGGCATGGTCTTTACCTTGCGGGTTCTGGGCTGTACCCGTTTTTCCGCAGATGGTAATGCCCAGGTGCTCGAGGTTAGCGATAGCTGCCGTTCCGCCTCTGCGGGCCACTGCCGCCATACCTTCTATAACAGGAATATAATGCTTTGGGTTTACAGTGGTTTTATTCTGCACCCGGTACTCCGGCAGGGGCTCCCCGTCTTCGCCAATGGAACGGATGATGTGCGGCATGTAATAATAGCCTTTGTTGGCGACAATAGCCATAAAGTTCGCCATCTGCAGCGGCGTAACACCCAGTTCTCCCTGCCCGATACTTAACGAATAAATGGTGGAAAACTTCCAGCGGTTTTTTCCATAAATTTTATCGTACAGCTCCGGCGAAGCCACAATCCCTTTCTTCTCGTTCGGCAAATCGATGCCCAGTTTCTGTCCAAAGCCAAAGCTCAGCACCTGCTCCCGCCATTCCGCCAGCCCGATGGAGGTGTCTTTAAAGGTGTTTCGTGATTTGCCCTGGTTAACGAGCGCCCGGTAGGTCTGGTAAAAATACGGGTTACACGACTGCTGTATGGCCCCATACAAGTCCAGCGGCGAGTTATGGTTGTGGCAGTTTACGAGCGCCCGGTTGCAATAGAATTGCGTAGCGGGTGTAATAACCCCCTCTTCCAGCGCAATCAGCGCCTGCACCAGTTTAAAAATAGAGCCCGGCGGGTTGCTGCTGGCCATAATCGGGCGGTTGAACATGGGCTTGTCCTGGCCCTTGAGCAGGTTCAGGTAATTGGAGCCGTACTCTTTTCCTGTCAGCAGGTTCGGGTCGTAAAACGGACTGGAGATGTAGGTCAGGATTTCTCCTGTTGAGGGCTCCAGTGCCACAATACTGCCTTTTGCGCCATTCATCAGGAATTCGCCGTACTTCTGCAGGTCAAGGTCTATGGTGCTGATCAGGTTCTGACCGGCTATGGCCAGCGTATCGTAGGCGCCGTCTTTAAAAGAGCCCTTCTCGATACCCCGTACGTTTACCATTTTGTACTTGACACCCCTTCTGCCCATCAGGTACTTTTCATAGGCCTGCTCTATACCGCTCTTGCCAATGTAGTCGCCGGGGCGGTAGCCTTTGTAGGTGGTATCTTCCAGTTCCCGCGGACTGATTTCGGCAATGTAGCCCAGCGCGTGCGCCAGGCTTTGGTGCGGGTACCCTCTGGCGGTACGGGCGTTAATGTAAAAACCGGGAAAGTCGATCAGGTTGTCCTGTATATGGCCAAATTCCTCGGTGCTGAGCTTCTGGTAAAAGATAGACGGCTTCACATAAGAGTAGGCCTTCGCTTTCTTAATACGCTCCCGCAGGTCTTCTATCGTGATGTTGAGGAGGCTGCACAGGCGCAGCGAGTCCGGGCTCTTGGCCTCTTTGGGCACAATCATCAGGTCGTAGACAGGCGTATTCTGTACCAGCAACTGCCCGTTGCGGTCGTAAATCAATCCCCGGAAAGGGTACTGCACAATGGTTTTTATCGCGTTTGTCTCAGCAGCCTGCTTGTAGCTGCTGTCCACTACCTGAATATAGAACAACCGGATAGCAAACACGATACCCACTACCAGGAAGATAGTTTGTATAACGTACTTTCTGTTTTCTAAATAGTCCATTTATCTATTCGCTCTCTTACCTGAGAAGAACAGTAATTGTATTATCACCATGACCAGACATGTGTAAATAGTGCTGGTTACAATCTTAAGCAGCGTGTACCATACATCGCGGAAGCTGATAACTTCCAGGAAAAAAACGGCAGCATGGTGCATGAGGATAAGTATAACCGCATATGCCAGAAACCAGCGCCAGCCCATCGCATAAATCGTGGCGGTGTCGCTAGTATCATAACCATCACGTGGTGTGAGAAGGTTCAAAATATGTGGTCTTAAATAGGTAAGCAGTACACTGGCAGCCGCATGTATGCCCATGGTGTCGTAAAACACATCCACGGTGAAACCCGTGATAAAACCCAGCAGCAAAATCCAGACGCGGCTGATGCCAAGGGGCAGGAACAACAGGAATCCTACATAGATAAAGCAGAACGCTGTGCTGTACAGGATCAGGCTGTCCATGAACAGTATCTGGAAAGATACGAACAGGACGAACTGGACGATATTTATGAAGCCAAACTTACGGTTCATCGGATTTTATGCCTGCGTCTCGTTCTAATTTTTCGCGCTCTTCGCGGTGCGGATCTTCTACCACATACACATAGGAAAGCTGGGCGAAGTCTACCGCCAGCTTTACTTCTATGGTATAAAAGCTTTTATCCGGCTCCCGCTCCACGCTACTGATGGTGCCAATCATCACACCTTCGGGGAACACGGTACTGTAACCGCTGGTAACCACGGTATCGCCAATGGCAGGCTTAATGTGCAGCGGCACAAAATCGAGCAGGGCAGTGCGGTAGTCGCCGCCCGTCCACCTGATAGTGCCCGAAGTATTATCGCGCTTGATCTTGGCTGAAACCAGCATCTGGGAGTGCAGGATAGAGGTGACCGTGGAATACCGTTTCCCGACGGTTTTTACCCGCCCAACGATACCGCCCGGGGTAATTACCCCCATTTCCGGGCGCACGCCCGCCTCGCTGCCAACCGACAGGGTAAGGTAGTTGTTCGTGCGCCTGATGGAGTTGTTGATAACCCGGGCTGCATGCAGAATATAAGGCAGGGCCTTGGCAGAGTCTGTAACAACATAGAGCGAATCCGTCATCTTATTCAGGCTGTCGGTCTGCTCTATGTCTTTGTATTTCATGAGCTCTGCACGCAGTGCCGCATTCTCGGTGGCAAGCGTATTGTTAATGGAGGCCAGCCTGAAATAATCTTTCACGCTGCTCTGGAATTCCAGCACATAGCCTACGTAGGTGGTGGCAGAGTTAAAGATTGCCGCCCCCTGGTACGTGTTGTAACGCACCAGCATAAAAACGCACAGGACTTCCAGGGATAAAAAGATCAGGAACGCACGGAACCGGTAGATAAAGAAAAAAAGATTCCGCATGTGGGCCTGTTACGTCAGCAGAACATTTTTAAAGCCTTCGATATTCTTGATAGCTGCACCTGTGCCACGCACCACCGCTCTTAACGGGTCCTCGGCGATGTGTATCGGCAGTTTGGTTTTGGCTGCAAGTCGTTTATCCAGTCCCCGCAGCATGGCGCCTCCACCTGTCAGGTGGATGCCGTTGTCGTAGATATCGGCCGACAGTTCGGGCGGCGCAATCTCCAGCGCCTTCAGCACCGCTTCTTCTATTTTAGAAACAGATTTGTCGAGGGCGATGGCTATTTCCTGGTACGTTACCTTGATTACCTTCGGAATACCCGTCATCAGGTCGCGTCCACGGATTTCGTAATCGGCCGGCGGGTTCTCGATTTCGGTAAGGGCAGCCCCAACCTCTATTTTGATTTTTTCGGCAGAACGTTCGCCAATGAGCAGGTTGTGCTGGCGGCGCATGTAGTCCAGGATATCTTTGGTGAACACGTCGCCGGCAATACGGATAGACTGGTCGCACACGATACCGGAAAGGGCGATCACGGCAATCTCGGTTGTACCACCGCCAATGTCCACGATCATCGACCCGATAGGCTGCTCCACATCAATCCCGATACCGATAGCGGCGGCCATCGGCTCCTGTATCATCCACACCTCTTTGGCGCCGGCGTGCTGGGCCGAGTCGCGCACGGCCCGTTTTTCCACCTCGGTAATGCCCGACGGAATACAGATGACCATGCGGTGCGAGGGCTGAAACAGCCTGCGCCCCGTGTCGATCATCTTGATCATGCCCCGGATCATTTCTTCGGCAGCGTGAAAGTCGGCAATTACACCGTCTTTCAGCGGACGGATGGTGCGGATGTTCTCGTGCGTTTTCTCGTGCATCTGCATCGCGCTGCGCCCAATTGCCAGCACTTTGCCGGTAGTGCGGTCGACAGCGATGATCGATGGCTCGTCGACTACAATTTTATCGTTATGTATGATCAGGGTATTGGCGGTACCCAAATCTATGGCTATATCACTCGTCAGAAAATTAAATAGTCCCATCGTAGCGTGTTGCAGGCGTGCAATTACCTAGGTTATATTTCATTTACAGGATATTCGTATCCAAAAACTTGCGCAAAATTAGTGAAATTCAGCGGAATTAATAATGTGCTTACCTTTTTGGTGCCAGAATTAAATATTTAAAAACATACCATAGGCGGTTCCTGCTGCTCTTGTACGGATTTTGGCGGATTGGTTTGGTTTCCGGAGGGACGACGGGTGTGTTAAATGGTTGAGCAGAGGCTGTGGTGGCAGGTGCAAAAAGCTTTCTGCACCTGCCACCACAGCCGCTGCTGCTCTTGCTTAGCGCACTAAAACTATCTTTTTGATCTCAACACCATCCGTACTGTGTACGCGCAGGAAGTACATGCCGGCAGCCAGGTGACTTACCTGAAGCCTTGCTACCCGCCCGTTCACCTCCTGGCTTAGCACCGTCTGCCCCATGCGGTTAACCAGTTCTACCTGCTGCACCTCTTCACGCGCCTGCTGCTCAATTACCAGCACCTCCCGGGCCGGGTTCGGATAAACCGTTACAGCACTTACCGTTACCTGAATAAACTGCTCTTTGGTTTGCGTGTCCGTCAGGACACCATTGGAGGCAGTGAGGCGCACGCTGAAGCGGCCAGGGGTGGTGTAGGTAACGGTGGGGTGCTGTTCTGTGGAGGTGGCGGGCGTGCCGCCCTCAAACTGCCAGCGCCATGAAGTGGGCCTGGTGCCGGTGGTTTTATCGGTGAAGGTGACGGTCGTGCCGGCTATTATCAGCGTGTCCTGCGGGTTGGTCAGCTCAAAATCGGCCAGTAAATTCCCGGTGCAGGCCGGCGAGGTAAGGATGGAGGCGCGTACAGTTGTTAACACGGCCTGCATGTAAGCCGCCTGCCCGTGCGTGAACAGGTTCATACAGGCATCGTCGGTATAATCCATGTAGTTCTGCCACATGTTGCCGTGCGGTTCGTTGCCACACGAAACCACCATGCCTGCCGGGCAACCTGTAGTACTTTCGGCCTGGTTGGGCGTATCGTCTATGCCATCGGAGTCGGAGCAGCTGGCGTTGGCGGAGGTGCCCCAGATGTGCCGCAGGCCCAGCCAGTGGCCGACTTCATGGGTGGCAGTACGCCCCAGGTTAAAGGCCCACCGGTAATTATTATATGGTGGCGCCCCAACCGCATTAAAATGCAGCACCACACCATCAATGGCCGCCGGAGAGCCGGGCGGGTTGGCGTAGCCCACTACCTCGCCTGCCACCACACTCCCGATGCGGCAAACCCAGATATTCAGGTACTGGTTACTGTTCCAGGCATCGATGCCGCCTGTGCCCGTAAACATTACATCGTTGCTGAACGAAGAGAACGTGGTCTTGCTGGTCCTGGTGCGGGTAATGCCGTTGGTCGGGTTGCCCTCCGGGTCAAGCGAAGCGAGGCAAAACTCTATGCCTGTATCGGCAGCAAGCGCCTTAAAGTAATCAGGCGTATTTACAGTATCGGCATTTTTCTTCCCGAAATCAGCATTCAGGATATTCAGCTGCGACAGGAGTTGTTCGTTGGATATATTTTCTGCTTCAGAATTATACACCACATGAAACACCACCGGGATAACAATGCGCGCCTGTTCCTGCTGCAGTCTTTTTAGCTGCTGGCTTTGCTGCCGCCCCTCCTGTACTGCCTGTACTATTTCCTGCCGGCGTTCTGCAAAACCGGGATACTGCACCTGCAGATCCGGAAAAACATCGGTCGTGCCACAGGCGCGTCCGTGCAGGGGCTGCGTTGCGGAGGCTGTTTGCTGCTGGCTATATCCAGCCAGTGCAGCACTCCATAACAGGATAGTTAAAAAAATGGCACGCATGAGGCAACTGAGAGATAAAACCTGATAAAAAAGCCCGGTTTTGACACAGGCTCAGTAAAGCAATATACTGAAATAACAGTTACCAGGTAACGAAAAAGTTCAATCGGAACAGGAGAAGGGGAAAAAATCAGAGATTGGCATCCACGTAGTAGTGCAGCGAATCGCCTAGGATCAGCTTTTGCACTCCCTCTATCCGGTAGCTGGCCAGGTTGCCATTGGCGGGATTGGTAAGGAGCAGCATGTTCCGCCTGGAATAAAAGAGCATGTTCTTCTCCAGCACCCGGGCTTCCAGCCTTTGCAGCTGCCCGGACGGAGTTACCTGCAGTTGCAGTGTTTGCACGGGCGTAGCAGCCACCTCCGATTTGGTGAAGGTAATTTCGGTATTGCCGTTTTCCAGTGTTTTGCGGCTTTCGGTGTATAAATCGTTCAGGGCCGGCCGGCTCAGATCCACAGCCTGAAAAGCAGCCAGTTCATTTTCCCAGTTCACCTGCGAGGTTTCGATGGTTTCGGCAGGTTTGCCGGCTGTTTTTACCGATTTCAGCACCATCGGCTGTGTTGCCTGCAACTGCTGGGTTTGCTGCTGCAGCCAGTCAGTCAGGTTGTAAGAAGCCGCCGCCCTGGCAGATGTGGGCGGCGCTGGCTTCTCACAAGCTACTGTGGCTATCAATAAGCCAAAGAAGTATAAGGCTTTACGCTTAAGCAAGTGATGGTACTTTGTTTAATAACGAGGTTCCAGTCATTTCTTCCGGCTGCTCTATGCCCATCAGGTCAAGGATAGTAGGAGCCAGGTCGCCCAGCTTGCCATCCGACAGCTTGCCGGTATAGTCGTTGCTTACCAGGATGCAAGGCACCAGGTTAGTCGTGTGTGCAGTATTCGGCGTGCCGTCCGGGTTAATCATCATATCGGCATTGCCATGGTCGGCTATTACAATGGTGTCGTAACCATTGTCGAGTGCCGTACTCACCACAGTCTGGGCACAGGAATCAACTACCTCGCAGGCTTTAACGGCAGCCTCAAACACACCGGTGTGGCCCACCATGTCGGGGTTGGCAAAGTTGAGGCAGATGAAATCGGCTGTTTTGTTCTGTAGCTCCGGCACAATGGCATCGCGGATGTCGTAGGCACTCATCTCAGGCTGCAGATCGTAAGTGGCTACTTTCGGCGACGGGCAAAGCAGGCGTTTCTCGCCATCAAACTGCGTTTCGCGGCCACCCGAGAAGAAGAAGGTAACGTGCGGGTATTTTTCTGTTTCGGCAATCCGGATTTGCGTACGGCCTGCTTTGGAAACCACCTCGCCCAGCGTGTTGTTCAGGTTATCCTTTTCGAACACAGGTTCTACGCCAACAAAAGACTCATCATAATTGGTAAGGGTAATGTAGCGCAGGTTCAGCTTGTGCATGTTCTGCTCATGGAAGTCGCGCTGCGTCAGGGCCTGGGTAATTTCGCGGCCACGGTCGGTGCGGAAGTTAAAGCAGATAACCACATCGCCATCTTTAATCGTAGCAACCGGTTCCTGCTGGTCGTTCACCTTCACGATTGGTTTGACAAATTCATCGGTCACGCCTTCGTTATAGGAATCGAGCATCGACTTGATGATGTTCTGCGATGGGGTTCCTGTACCATGCACCATCAGGTCATAGGCCAGTTTCACGCGCTCCCAGCGGTTATCGCGGTCCATGGCATAGTAGCGGCCCACAACAGAGGCAACGGTACCCGTGGATTTATCCAGGTGCTGCTCCAGGTCGTTGATATATTTCACGCCACCCTTCGGGTCGGTATCACGACCATCGGTAAAGGCATGGATATATACTTTCGACAGGCCATAATCGGCGGCTACCGAGCAAAGCGCCTTCAGGTGGTCGATGTGCGAGTGCACGCCGCCATCCGACACCAGCCCGATCAGGTGCACATCCTTCTGCTCCTCTTTGGCAAAAAGAAAGGCATTGGCCAGGGCAGGCATAGCAGCCAGTTTATGCTCCGCAATCGCTTTGTTAATCCGTACCAGGTCCTGGTACACCACGCGGCCGGCCCCGATGTTCATGTGACCAACCTCCGAGTTGCCCATCTGCCCTTCCGGCAATCCTACGGCCTCGCCGGAAGCCTGCAGTTTACTGGTTGGGTACTTCTGAAGAATTGAATCATAAAATGGAGTGTTGGCTTTGTTAATGGCCGAAACCTCCGGATTTGTGGCAATGCCCCACCCATCCAGAATTACTAAAAGAACCTTTTTATTCATGTCGCAAATGTAAGTAATAAATTTTTAGCAGCTGTTTAATAAACAGGCCGCTCACTAAAATGTTGGTCAGGTAATTATAACATAAATATCGGTTTATTCCTCCAGAATTCACAACTTTCTCAGCCATATAACAGCAGGAAAAAGCAAAACCAAAGCCACCTCGACTGTTGCACCGCCGGCTTTGGCTTGTATTTGTCCGGATAATCCTGTTAATTTTAAAGTGAAAAATGCAGCTATACTTGGCATAGTTTTAGCTACAGACTAAGCGAGTTCACAACTATCTATTATGAAAAACTTTAAACAAATTGCAGTAGTCTTTACCCTTTTCTTAAGCATCGTGTTTTTAACTTCCGGCAAGGCTATTGCCCAGAACGATGCGTTTGGTAGTGTAAAGTCTGCAATTAAAACCGGCTCATCCAAAGATCTGGCACGGAACTTCAGCAGTGTGGTCGCCATTTCGCTGGAAGGCGGAGAAGCCACCAGCTACAGCAACACACAGGCCGAGTTTGTCATGAAAAACTTTTTCGGCAAAAACCCTCCGGTCGATTTTACCTACAGCCACCAGGGCGCCTCCGACAAAGGACAGCGCTACGCCATTGGCACCTATGCTTCGCGGAACGGGAGCTATACGGTGGTGGTCTTGTTAAAGGATAATTCGATCCAGAAACTAGACTTTATAAAAGATTAAGCAGATAATAATGAGATTTTTAAAAAGGCCCGGCATTTATACCGAGCCTTTTTTTATTTTTGCACTGTGAAACCGACATATCTGACCGAACAAAGCATAGAGGAGTTTATCGCTCGCGCCCTGGCCGAAGACGTAGGCGACGGAGACCATTCTTCTTTGGCCTCTATTCCGGCCGATGCCCGGAACCAGGCACGCCTCCTGGTAAAAGACGAAGGCATACTGGCCGGCGTGGAACTGGCAGAATACATTTTCCGCCACGTAGACCCCAACCTGCAGGTAGAAGTGCTGCTGCCTGACGGCGCAGCGGCAACCTACGGCGACGTGGCCTTAACCGTAAAAGGCAATGCCCAGTCTATCCTGACGGCCGAGCGGCTGGTGCTCAACTGCATGCAGCGCATGAGCGGCATCGCCACCTACACGCACAAACTCACCCAACTCATAGCAGGCACAAAAGCCAAAGTGCTGGATACCCGTAAAACCACCCCGAACTTCCGGATAATGGAGAAATGGGCCGTGCTGATCGGCGGCGGCGGGAACCACCGGTTCGGCCTTTTCGATATGATCATCCTCAAGGACAACCATGTTGATTATGCCGGCGGCATCCGCGAGGCCATTACTGCTACACAACGTTACCTGCAGCAGAAAGGCAAAAACCTGCGCATAGAGGTGGAAACACGCAATCTCGATGAGGTACGTGAGGCTCTGGAGACAGGTGGCATTGACCGTATTATGCTCGACAACATGAAGCCGGAAATGATGCGGGAGGCGGTAGCGCTGATCGGCGGCCGCTACGAAACCGAAGCATCCGGCGGCATAACCGAAGCCACCATAGCCGAAGTTGCCCGTTGCGGCGTGGACTTTATCTCGGTGGGCGCCCTTACCCATTCTATCAGAAGTTTAGACCTTAGCCTGAAAGCATATTAAATTTTAAAGTACCTTTGCTGTTCCTAAGGCTGATTACTAGGCTTGCGTGCTGCAGCCCGGAGGTTGGGAAGAAGCGTTTGCGGAGAAAGTAATTTTTGATAGTAGTTTAATAGTTTATGCAGCAACCAAATCAACGTGGTTTCCGGTCGCCACAGGGCTCATCCCCGCTGGCCATCCGCACAAAAAAATACCAGCTCGACAAAGAGATGTACACCAGCATCGCCCTGAAACAGGTGTGGCGAAAAGACTGGTGGTATGCGCTTATCCCGCTGGTACTGTTCCTGTTGCCGGCCATTTTCAGCTTCTCGTGGTGGTGGGTAGCGGCGGCAGTTGTTATTACCATCCTGTTTATACTGGTACGCTCCGCCCAGGTGCTGGGGGTAACGCAGGTAGACCAGGGCAACCCGCTTTTTGAGCGCCTCACTTACGAGATAGACCAGAAGCAGATCCTCATGAAACGCAACGAGCGCGAAGGCGCCGCTTTGCCCTGGGACATGGTTAAGTCGGCCACTCCCAAAGACGATGCGTTTATGCTATGGCTGAAGGAGCCGGGCAGAGAGCAGCTGCCTGGCGGTTTTAAAGGCTGGCTGGCCCGCACGTTCCAGGTGCCTGTGTTTATTCACCTGCCTTACCGCATCTTCAACAGCCCCAACGACATTAAACTAATGGAATCGATGCTGCGCCGCAAGAACCTGCTTGCGTAGCTTTTTACCGTTACCTGATTTTTATCGTAGGATAAGCTGATAAAATGAGCTGCCAGAGAAGAAGTGACAGCTGTTTATAAATTTGATAACAAGAATAACAATGAATAAGAACGTACTAGCAGTTTTTGCCGCTGTATGCGGTTTAGCAATGGTTTCATGCGACACCCCGAAAGACCAGCGCCCAGGCGAAAAGGTGTCGGTTGATTTTGTGCAGCCAGGAACAAGAAACACGCACAACATTGGCAATGTAAACGAAGTGCATGGCGCATCGCATGAGCAGGAAGTACTGCCTAACCACGACCCGGGCGCAAACGAAATGTTACACCAGGGCGACAGCATCAGAGAAGGAGCAGAAACGAACAAAGTTGAGGGTGCCGATCACCACGAAGCGGTAGAACACTAAGTCCGTAACGCTATACGAAAGGAGCCTGTGGCCGCTGTACACCAGTTGCCGCAGGCTTTTTTTATGCCCTAAGCCTGCTAAAATCTTTACTGCACCTGCCACCACAGCCTCTCCTGCTTATGCCCCATCATTTTATTACCTGCAGCTGCCACCACTCCCTCTGCTCCCGCTAAAACACTTCTTTGCAGCAGGATTGTCAGCTATCCTGGAAAGCAGCGGTAGTTTGTCCGGAATTTAAGTTTATATTTGCAACTTAATTGCTTTTAGACAATGCACGGCACCGGCACACAACAGGAAGAATGGTTTAGTACGTGGTTCGACTCGCCCTATTACCACATCCTTTACAGCAACCGCGACGAGCAGGATGCACAGCATTTTATCGATAACCTGCTGACCTACCTGCACCCAAAGCCTACCGAAAAGATTCTCGACCTGGCCTGCGGCAAAGGCCGCCACGCCCTGTACCTGAACCAGAAAGGCTACGATGTAACAGGTGTCGATCTTTCGGCAGAAAGCATCCGGTTTGCCAAACAGTTCGAAAACGAGCGGCTGCATTTCGAGGAGCACGACATGCGCGAAGAATACCGTCCCGAAACCTTCGACTTTATCCTGAACCTTTTTACCAGCTTTGGCTACTTCGATACCGAAACGGAAAACGTGGTGGCCCTTCTGGCTACGGCCAACTCACTCAAACATGGCGGCAAGCTGGTGATCGACTTCATGAACACCGAACGCACCATCTCGAACCTGGTGGCGCACGAAGAGAAGCAGGTACAGGGCATCACGTTCCACATCGACCGGGGCGTTGAGCATGACTTTATCGTGAAAAAGATTTCGTTTACAGACCAGGGGCAGGAGTTTTATTTTGAAGAGCGGGTGAGGGCCCTGCGCGAAGAAGACTTTATGGAATACTTTGGCATGGCACACCTGCGGCTCGTGGATGTATTCGGCGATTACCAGCTCAACCCTTACAACGCCGGACAAAGCGAGCGGATGATCTTTGTGCTGAAAAAATAAAAACGCAAGCTCACATGATAGTTGCCATATTTGTCCTGTTTTTTACGGTGGTGTTTTCCAGCTTCCTGGTAAAAGCCTTTCCGCCCGACAACCGGCGGTGGCTGAAGATGGCGCTGGCCTTTAGCGGTTCTTACCTCTTTACCATCACCATTATCCACCTGCTGCCCGATGTGCTCCTGGCCAATGCCAACCCGCATGCCGTGGGCTACTGGGTACTGGCCGGTTTCTTCCTGCAGCTGGTGCTGGAGCTGTTTTCGCATGGCGTGGAGCATGGCCACATGCACGTGCACGACCACGGGCACATCAGTTCAATGCCGTACCTGTTGCTGGGTTCCCTGTTCATCCACTCTTTCCTGGAGGGCAGTATCCTGGTAGAAAGCGGGAACCACCATACCGGCCACATCCATGAGCGGAGCAGCTTTTATACCGTACTGCTGGGCGTGGCCATACACCACGTGCCTGCAGCCTTTGCGCTTATGTCGGTGCTGCTGTCGCGGCTGGGCAGCTTTAAAAAGGCCTTTTCCTGGCTGATGATTTTTGCCATTGGCGCGCCGCTGGGCATCATCTTCAGCAATACCCTGCTGGCCGAACAAGCCGGCGAAGGCATGGTTTACACCGCCCTGACCGGTATTGTAGCGGGTAATTTCCTGCATATTTCCACTACCATCCTCTTCGAAACAAGCCCCGACCATTACTTCAACCGGAACAAACTGATTGCCACGCTGCTGGGGCTCCTGCTGGCGCTGCTGACTGATTTTTTATAGCGGCAAAAAATTGCTTAAATTCTGCTGCAGCTGCCACCACAGCCGCTGCTGCTCATTTTTTTGCGAAACAGCTGAAGCAGGGGTAGATATTGCGTGAAAGGGAGAGCAGCAGGTGAGGCCGGTATAAAAAAGTAAAGCCGGAGATACTTCTCCGGCCTTAAAACCTTAAACAAACAACATGAATCATGAGGTGCTGTTACGCGCCTTACGCTTCTATAGTGGAAATGCAAAAAAACGCATTTTGATTCCATCCCCCTGAAAAAAACTTTGGACCCGGTACTGCGGCAACTACCGGAGACAGAAACCGGAACAGCTGAAAAAGGAGAGGCAAGCAGGTACAGCCACCTTGTGCAGGCGCTGTCAGTTATTGCTTAAACGAAACCTTAAATGATGGTAGAAAGCAGGGTGGCGGCCAGTGCCTTAACGGCAAGCACAAGTGTATCGGCCTGTGGTGCGATATCTCTTTCCTCCTCGTTGTTGCCGTCGGCGGAGACAAGGTCTTTGAAAAAGGAAATCGGTCTTTCCAGTGCATCGGCATCAAACACCGACTTTTTCTGCCGGGGCTTAGCCGCCTCTTTAGCGGCTACTACAGCAGTTGTTTTGTCAGAAGACTTGCACGTTGTACCTGGTGTAGCAGAGGCGGTACAGGCAGAAGAAACGCGGCAATCTTTATGCATGGACACAATAGGAACCGATGTTGCCAGAACCAGCAACAAAGCTACTACAGGTAGTGCTATTCGGTATGGATGCCACAGTTTTGCCATGTACAAAAATACGTAATAATTTAAAGATAGCAAGCTGAAATTACAGAGAATTTAGAGAACAGCTGTTTTTTAACTGCCAAAAGCTGTTTCTATCATGCAAGCATTGCTGTTGAAGTTACATACCTGAAAATCAGGGATTAGGTTTTGCTGCCCGAACAACTTTTACCTTTACGGGCGCTATGCCTGCCTGGGTATAATCGAGCTTTTTTGCCGCTGCTTCCGACAAGTCTACAATCCGGCCTTTTACAAAAGGACCACGGTCGGTAATTTTCACCTTCACGGTCTTTTTGGTGTTCAGGTTGGTTACTTTCACTTTCGTTCCGAAGGGGAGCGTACGGTGCGCGGCCGTCATTTTATTGCGCCGGTACGGTTCTCCGTTTGCCATTTTCCGGCCCTGCAGTTTCCTGCTGTAATATGAAGCTTTGCCCTCTTCGGTATAACCGCGCTGCCCGAACTGTGGCGAGGTGCTGGTGCAGGAGGCAAGGCTGGCAAGCAGGAAACAAATAACAGCGGCATTTACAGCAAAAAGCAGGCGCCGCTTTGCCTTGGCTGCGGAGGCTGGTACGGTTGTAATCATAAGCATAAATGTTCTGCTGCTTAAACGTTGCTTTTACTTCTTGTATTGCCTTTCCAACCGAAACGAAACAACAGCCGGAGCTGCTGTGCTTACTACTGCTTTAGTTCATAGTTATACACCTCCATGGCCTGCGTGAGCTTATCCTTCTGGAAGAGCTGAATTACAAACGGAAGCGCAATCAGGCCTGCACCGGCATATACGGTGGGCGATACACCCGGAAACCCGTTTGGAGTAGAACGCGCATCATTTCCTGTATGAAGAATGCCATACGTAAGCACGCCTGCCCCTACAATAGACATGCCTGTATAAATAAGCTTGTTGCGTTTGTGCCTTTTCAGCAGCGTCATCGACGAAGGGCTATCGGCCAAAGCCTGCTCCAGGTTATTCAGCGTAAGCTCATAAAGCGGCCCGTTGTCTTTTGAAAAGTAGTAGATGCGGCGGCGATTGTTAAAGGGCATGCCATAGCCATACCCATAGCCATACGGGCTGTAGTTGTATTCTGTGCGCATCGAGTAGAACTTTGAAATGCGCGGCCCTTCCAGTATACGTTTCGCAAAGGCATCTTTGTGACCACCGTAGGATATGCGCGTAAAATACCCCTCCTGGTTCTGGTAAGTATTTACCATTTCAATAGGATACTTCAGCGAGTCGTCGAGCAGGAAATGGTTTGATTTAAAGATTGGCGACTTATACTGCACCTTATCTGCATAAATGGCCTCTCCGCTCCGCAGTATGATAAAATCAGGCCGCGATTTACGCGGAACGTTTTGGGCGCCAGCCTCCGCTGCCATCAATAAAATTAAAAGGAAGAAAACTGTTATTCGTTTCATGAAACTTTGTTTGCTGTTTTTCTTTGTAATGTTTAGTTAAAGAGCAGGAAAAGCATGATCACCATGCCTCCCAAGGCCAGGTATACCCACTGCATCAGCTGCTTCCGGTATTTACCCGGCACTACACTGCTTATCACCATTACGGCCACCAAAAGGCACAAAATATATAAAAGTATAAACGTAACGGCTTTAACCCAGTTCGGCACCACTGTATTCTCCGGTTGCAGCTGGTCCTGCTGCCCCATACCCGACAGCAGAAGCTTAAGCCCGTTATACACCACAACCTCAAAAACTAAAAAGTAAAAGAGCCCATACAGGCGGCCTTGCTTTTCCGGAGTGTTCATCTATCGGTGGCTTTTGGAGCAGTAAATTTCTTTTGCAGGTGCTGTTGCGGAAGTAACCTGGTACTCCCACCAGTGAGGCTACAACTGCCTGCATGGGCAATACCTTTATTCCGGCAGCACATTAATCCGTGCTTTTGCAATGCAGGATCATCCTGGCTGCAAGCATACCCACTCCTGTTAGCATTACTATACTATGCAAATTCCATTCCTAATATGCCTCACCACTCATTTTATATTAAAGAAGACTGCAGGAGAAGCCTCTGCCTTCGCGTAAAATTACCTTGGTTTTCTGCTAACGGCGGAGGCTTTTTTTTATTATCTGGAGGCATATGGCTGCTGCACAATTTGAAAAATTATATTCCCGGCATTTTGTTTCCCATACGGCCATAAATGCTAAAAAGGCGATAATATTGTTAATTTCAGAAGAATCTAATTGGAATAGGGCAAGAAACTGTAACATAAAACAGCTGAAACAGCGTTAGAATACTAGTAATAAGATGGTATATGAAGTATTTAAGAAATATAGGATTAGAATATTACAAAATGGGCAGAAAAAAGCTGCGCAAGATTTTTAGTACCTGTTACGAAAATCTTACAACGCTGATTTACTACCATGATAACAATAACAGGTATCTTCTGGTAATTGCAAAAGAGGACGATCCGCCTCTGATACTGGAAAAGAAGATAACCCGTGAACAAGCATTCAGGTTAATGAACACCCGGATCTGATCAGGTCCGGGTGCTTTTTTTGAGATGTCCCCAGTTTGCCAGCTGCTATTGCACATACCCCTTATGTTGTTCACTGGTAGTAACGCCTGTTCTACCCACACCGGATGCTCCCGTATAGAGGCTTATGAAAAAATGGAATAAGTACTACAAAATAGCTTTTGCTGGTGTTCTTGTTAACCTGCTGCTCCAGGTTGTCCTTTCGTTTGCCGTAGACCCCTACCTGGCTGCCGTGTTCACTCCATTTTACCCGGTTTGGTTTATTCTGCTGGTAGTGGGCTGGCGCAAAGAACATCCCCGCCGCTGATGCTCGCGCTGCCATCTGCCACAGTTTGTGAGGAGCAGCGACTGTGGAGGCTGGTGCAGCAGAAAAAAAACAACAGAACGATCGTTAGAAATGAGCAGGAATTTAAACGGAAAGGCACTTTTTAGGTAGCGGTTGTGGTTTTAATACAGAATCCAAAGCAAAGCACCTCTATGGCTGACAAAAATATTATGACCGACGAAAACCATGTGGAACACATGTTTCTGCATGTAGAGAGCAAAGATGCCATTTGCGCCCTGAACATTGCAGGTCATCCGTACCGTTTGCGGGAACTGATCTATATGATGATCGAGAACGGATGCCGTGTAATGAAGATAAACGCAGACCGGTATAACACCTTCTCTTTTGATAAAGAAACCGTTGAGGTGTACGATTTTCTTACCTCTATTATTAAAGCCCGCTTTATTTAAGAGCAATACAAACAGAAAGGGATACTGTGTAGCACAGTATCCCTTTCTGTTTGTATTGCTGGTTATCCCTTACAATGTCTTAATCTCGATTTCTTTCGGATTATTGGCTGCATCATGGTACGGTAGCCGTATCTGCAAAGCGCTTTCCTGGTGTACCGCTTCAATGCCTGTTACATCGACCTCCGGAGGCAGTACAAATGTCTGCGCAAAGAGCGGAACGCCCACCCCTGACTTTTCCTGGTTCTGCAACACCGACATAATGCTTAGCTGGTTGTTGTGCAGCAACACTTTAAATGCCTCCGGAATAACGCCTGCCGCCTTCACCTGGATAACGGCACCTTTCCTGTATTTTTTTACTTCTACGTATGTTTCGCTTATACCACCACCTACTGTATTCAGCAGATCGATGTGCTGCGCAATATTGCGTAAGAATTCTTTATCTTTTATAAGTTTCATTTCGATCTCCTCTTTCTTGTTCGTGTACCCTATTGCAAATCAGGTGCCATACTCTTTTGCACTTCTTTTTGCATTTCAGGCATCTTACAATAAGTCAATTTGGCTTATTCTAATGCTTATCACGAATAAACAGGGTCAATATGGCAGTTTTCGGCGAAAATAAGCAAACGGGTACTGTAAAAACAGGAACCCAGGAAGGTGGTGGAGCAGGCAAGCAAAAAACCATGCCGGGTGCACTACGTAGGGTTTACTACAAACCAATAACTATAACTATGAAAAAAAGTAGTATACTCATTTTAATTAGCTTCGGCTTTACAGTTGCCTGCAACGATCCGAAGGGCGAGGTTGAGAATGATTCTCTGGCTGATGCCACCGCAGATACAGCCGTTATGTATCCTGATGAACGCGGAAGAATAGAGGCGGACGCCGTAGAAATAAAAGATGTAGGAGAGGATTTCTGGAATAACATTAACTGGGAAGCCCCCGTAGTGGAAGACCCCGACCTGCAGGGCTCCGACATAGAGAAGCGGGAAGAGAAAGAGTACAATATTTATTCTATGGATGACCGCCTGCTGTTTGATACCGACAAGGCGCAGATCAGGCCGGAGGGCGAGAAGAAACTGCAGCAGATAGCTGACGAAATAAAAAGCCTTCCCCAACAGAAGCAACTCCGCATTTTTGGCCATGCCGATGCCCGTGCCAGCAACGAGTACAACAAAGAGCTTTCTGCTGAACGTGCCAATGCCGTTAAAAACTGGCTTACCGAAAAAGGAGGCATAGCAGGAGAACGTATATCCATAGAGCCAATGGGCGAAACTGCCCCCAGAGCTACAAACGAAACCGCTAAAGGCCGGCAGCTCAACCGCCGCGTTGCGGTAGTAGTAGTAACACGGGAATAACAGAGGCTATAAGCTGTACCTGCATAACCTGAGCGGCTGTCTGTAATCCAGGATAGCCGCTCAGGTTGTTTCTTGATGCTGTTGTTTTTGCCTGGGAAGGGGCGATGCGGCAGCTACTTTCACTTTTTAGATAAATATTTGTCTCTCTTGTTTTATATTTCCAATATCTGTACTACCTTGGGCGGGTGATATCTTAGAAAATTATTGTTTCCATCTTCGGGATATCTGGATTTTTATGATGCAAGTATATTTTCAGAATAGCTTTATCAGCCTTACCTACGATTTAGAACTGCAGTTGGGTATTGCCAGATGGAGAGGACACCTGCGGGGCCCGGAATTAAGAGAAGCTTATATGTTGTGCCAGGAACTGGTAGACCGTTATGCACTAACGCGCTGGCTGGCCGATGACCGGAAGATGCAATCAATCGACCCCGTCGACCTGGAATGGAGCCTCCAGGTAATTGTACCGCAAATTGCCGCCAGTTCGATCCTGCGTATGGCCCGGCTACCCTCCTTCTCCGAGGAGAACCGTGAAGCAGTAGACATGATGATAGACAAAGGACACAGCTATGACATGGACCTGGCTTTCCGGGACTTCCTGGATGAGCAGGAGGCGATGGAGTGGCTGCTGAAGCCTTTTTAAGTTAAGCAGCAGAAGATGGCGCACCTTAGCTGTTAAGCTGCCTCTCTGTTGTATATACACCGGAAAGCATCTGCACCTCCCTCCATAGCCTTTGCTCCTGCTTTGTAAGCAGAGCCGCATTCTTTTTGCTGTTGCGGGCCTGCTGTACCTGCCACCACAGTCTCTGCTCCAGCCAGCAATGGCGGCTGGCAAACCGAAACCGGCTAAAACATAACAGGGGCTACAAGGCTTTCCCCCGTACAAAGCAGCTGCCTGTAGAAGTGTTATTTGATCCTGTATCTGCCAGGCACGGTTGGCATTTCTTGCTGTATTAGAAATAATTTACCCCGGCTATTTTATATTTCCGGCAACAGTACTATCTTAGAAAGATGGTATCCGAGAAGTTTTTTACTTCTATAATCGGGATACCAGGCACTTATGAAGCAAGTATACTTTCAGAACAGCTTTATCTGCATTTCCCATGACAGGCAAGCTCAGTTAGGAATTGCCAAATGGAACGGACACCTGCAAGGGGCGGAACTAAGAGAAACCTTCCTGCTTTGCCTGGACCTGATTGACCGTTACTCCTTAACCCGCTGGCTGGCCGACGATCGCCTGATGCAGGCCATAGAACCCACCGACCTGGAGTGGACCCTCCAGGTATTCATCCCCCGGCTGGCTGAATCTTCGCTGCTGCGCATGGCCCGTTTGCCTTCGCAATACGAGGAAAATAATGAAGCGGTAGAGCTAATGATAAACAAAGGACAAAACTATACCGTCGACCTGGTCCACCGCACCTTCCAGGAGGAGCAGGAGGCGATGGAGTGGCTGCTGGGGCCGTTGTAGGGGGTAAGGCTGCGGCAGGAGGTGTACAAGACTGAAATATGTAAAGCGTGAGGTAAATCTTTTTATGTCGTTGTGAGACTCATAATCTTTATCTTACTACAACAACCGTTTGTTATTATAAACTCACAAGAATCAGCTAGTATGAAAAGAATAACAGGTTTAAGTTTGATAGTGGTGATAATCTCTGCTATCGTATTTCTCACAGGTTTCCAAAATTCAAAGAAAGAACCAATGCGACACATTGTAGTTTTTAAGTACAAGCCTAGTGCTACCCCTGAACAGATCGACCAGGTAACCAAAGCTTTTAGCGGATTGAAGGATAAAATTCCGGGTATTATAGCTTTCGAGCACGGGATTAACGACAGCCCCGAAAATAAGAACCTTGGCTTTACGCATGTGTACCAGCTTACCTTTACAGATGCCGCCACCCGCGATGCGTATCTGCCACACCCGGAACACAAGAAGTTCGGTCAGCTACTGGGGCAACTAAAGGTTGTGGAGGATGTTTTTGTGGTGGATTATGCGCCGGTAGGGGAGTAATCTTTTAGCTGAGGCCTCTGGAACAGACGCTCGTAGCGTGCGCAGCTCCTGCAAGTCTTTGGAGCAAGTGGTATTAAAAAGCGAGAGCAACTTTACTCTCGCTTTTATTTATGTTAAACCTAGTATGTTCAGAATGAAGGTGCCAAGTGAGAAATAATCTGAAAGTGATTTTATAGAAACACTTATAAATTCTTTCCCAATCATGCCGGCAAGGAATAAAAGTGGTGATAAAAGAAAGGTCCTTTTTAAGAGAGTAAAACTTAGTCCGTGAATACTAATAAAACTTGTTGCAACCTTTAGCTTATCATTAGATGCTAACAACAACAGCTCCGAAATTATCTTTACCTTTTGTTGTGTAGACATCCATAGTAACTGATGGCTACCATCTTCATAGGCCTTTGCCTCCTCATGTCCAGGAATAGCATTTCCAATAGCAATATTATTACGTCTGGTTAGTGATAACAATTTACCGTTATCCGAGCTTATCTCGTAATCTGAAGTGTATATCAGCTCTATAATTTTTGATAAATCATACTTATTAGCATCTTCGATGCTTACTGGCTTGCCATTGAGAATTCTATATCTGGCACCATTAGTGTCCAAGTATAATTAAAAGGTTTTCAATTGGTTACAAATGTTATTTTCCGGCATTTGTATTTGTGTGTTGTTAAGTAGTTGATTAAGAGGTGTTTTTTCAAAAGCAGAGATAGAG
>NZ_QCZK02000017.1 GCF_003347595.2 Botryobacter ruber
TGGGTTGCTGCGCAGCAGCATAAAAAAGTAGCCCCGGCTAGCGGGGCTACACAAGATGAACATCCGTGACCTTTCGGCTGGGAGCTCTCTTTTGGGTAAGACAAAGATAACAAAATTATCCTATAAAAAAACTTGACTTTTAAGACAGTACCTTGTGGGCGAACTGCAGTCAAGCTAACTACTTGGTATTACTCGCGGCCATTAAAAGCAGAGCATCGACTTCATGTTGGTGCTCTGCTTTTGGTTTACGGGGATCCGGAGATCCCCGGCAGTTTACTTTCGGATGAAGACATCCGAAAGAGCGTTCGGCAGTTATTTTCGAGGAGCAGCGGGAGTGGTGGCAGCTGCAGCAGACTTTTAAGCAAGCATTAAATCACAGTAATCACTCCATCACCATCATCAACAGTTCAGAAAGGTTCTGCTGCACCTGCCACCATAGTCTCTGCTCTTCATTAAAAGGCAAATAGTACTTATACCGATCAGGGCTGATCCACCGTCTGCACCTCCATCAGGTACTCCACCAGGTTTTTCTCGTGCTCCAGGCCCAGTTTCTTGCGCAAGCGGTAGCGCCGGATCTCTACGCCCCGCACCGTAATGTTGAGCAGCGAGGCAATCTCTTTGCTGGACATGTTCATCCGGAGAAAGGCACAAAACCTTAGATCGTTGGGAGAGAGTTCGGGGTGCAGTGCTTTTAGTTTCCGGAAGTAATTTTCGTGCGCTTCGTTAAAGCTGTTTTCAAACAGGTTCCAGTCCCGTTCGCTGCTCATGCCCTCTCCAATAATCTTCTGTATCTTTTTCAGGTGATCGTCGGGCAGCTTTTTACCGCCGGCGTCTTTCAGCTGCGCAATTTCATCTTTCAGGCTCTGCAACAGCTCATTTTTGGAAACAATGTTTAAAGCGGAATTGGCCAGTTCCCTGCTTTTGGAAGCCAGTTCAGCTTCCAGTTGCTCGTTTTTCAGTTGCACAATCCGCTGTTCGTTGGCAATAGCCTCCTGCCGTAGGTACTCTTCTTTCTCCCGCTCCAGTTTTTCGTGAATGCGCTGCTGGTCGCGCTGCAGTTTGCGCTGGTACAGGTGCCGGAACAGGAAAAGCAGCAGGATGGCCAGCAAGCCATAGAGCAGGTAGGCCCAGGTGGTGGCATACCAGGGTGGCAGTACCGTAAATTCAAACGCCGTTACCGCCGATTCGGCCTCCTCGCCTACTTTTGCCCGTACCAGGAAGCGGTACTTTCCCCAGTCGAGGTTGGTAAATTCTTTTTCGGAGGCACTGCTCCAGTCTGACCAGCTGCTGGAATAGCCCTCCAGGTAATACTGGTACCGGGGCTGCACCGGGCTGTAGTACGGCAAAGCATAGGTAATCCGGAGGTTGTTTTCGTTGTAAGATATCTCCAGTCCGTTGGCAGCTGCTCCGCTTTCGGTAAGCGTGGTAAAGCTGCTGGTGGTGTTATGCACTTTCCGGATGATAACTGCCGGCAACTTCGTTTTTCTTTGCTGCTGCACCGCTTCGTTGTACACTACAAAGCCGTTATCGATGCTAACCAGGTACATGGAATTGCTGATGCGGCTGATGTTTTCGTAGAGCTGCACCATGTGCCCGTTCAGCATGGTAAACTGGCTGGTGTTGAGGGCTACCTGACCGGGTATACTGAAATCGGCCATGGCTACCCTGCCCTGGTTTATGAGCCAGTACTTCTGCCCGGTAGCTTTAATTACCTTGCTGGCATTGGCCAGCCTGCCAAGTTTCTGGTTTAGCTCTTCGTACCTGATAAATTTGTCGCTGATTTCGTCATACACATAAAAACCGGAGTCGGACGAAAACACCGTACGGTTCTCCAGCTTAAACACATAGATGTTGATGTTACCGGGCAGCCCGTCCCGCTGATCGTACTTCCTGACCGCCTCCACACGGGCCAGGTCGTCGCTCAGCCGGAGTTTGTGCAGCCCCCTGTAGTCGTGGCTCACCCAGAGATTCCCGGCATTGTCTTCTTCCAGGTAGAGCGATGGCTCGCTAAAGCCCCTGATTCTGTGCGACAAGCTCCAGTCGCCGTTGCTGTCTTTTTTGTACACGACCAGCCCGGTGTAGGTGCCCTGCAGCAGCAGGTCCGGGTTGGAGTTTACTTTCTTGATCACCCAGCCTCCTTTTACATCCGAAATTTTCTTTATCGTGGTGCCTTTTACCAGGAACGTACCCTCGTTATGCCCGCACAGCAGCTGCCCTTCTACCAGGCTCAGATCCCAGACCTGGCCCTGCGTATCGTCAATCATCTTAAAATCGAACGACTGCAGCGACAGGTTTTTCTGGTCGGACCACTCGCTGTAGAACAGGCCCTGGTTGGTGCCCAGGTATATTTTGTCTTCGTGGATGATGCTGGTGTAAACAGTTCCGAACTTGCCCGAGGTGTCGAAGTAATAGAAAAGCGGCGAGTTGACATCGAGGCGGTCGATGCCGTTATCCAGCCCGGCCCACAGGTTCTGCTCCTTATCGGTAAATAAACTTAGTACGGTGTTGTTCTGCAGCCCCTTCAGCTTATTGATATGCTGTACCAGCCTCCCCTGCGCATCCAAAATTACCACACCGTTCAGGATGGTACCAAAAGCAAAATATTTGCCCTGCACCAGCGCCCCGTTGTTGAGCTGGTATTTTTTCAGGAAGTCGTTTGCCTCGTTGGCCCAGGGCTTCACCTCCTGCCCGTCGTAAAGAAACAGGCCGTCTTTGGAGGTACCGATCAGGAATTTGTTTTCGCCGAAAGGCAGCACCGTATGCACCCCGGCTTTCCCCAGTTTGCCGTTGGCGACAAACTGCAGCGAATCGCCCTGTACCTGGTACAGGCCCCTGTCGATGCGTTCGATAAAATACTTATCCCCGGCTTTTAATAGAAACAGAAAAGGGCCCTGCCCGCTGATCGTCCTGATTTTCCCGTTTTCATAGATGTAGATGGTAGAAAAGGACTGGAAGTAGACTCTAGAACCATCCACATAAATCTTCCAGATTTCGTTTCTGAGCGATACAGACTCCGGCACCAGCGGAATTAGAGAGGTGTAGGTATACCTGCCCTCCTTGTTGTAGGACCAGTAGCCAAACTCTGCGAACCCGCCCACATACACCCGCCCTTTGCCATCGGCGGCTACTGCCCGGGCCACGATGCTTTGCGGCAGCTTATGCAGTTGCCAGTGCTCCCCGTCGTAAGCCAGCAAGCCCTCGTTGTTGCCGAAATACATCACGCCCCGCTCGTCTTTGGTAACAGACCAGTTCTTGTTGCCTGACTTGTAAACTGACTTCGGGTAGTTCTGGACAAACGGAAATCCCAGCCCCGGCGTATTCTGCGAAACAGCAGCAAACGCCTGGCAGACTAAAACGATGGTAAGTAGCAGGTATAACCGAACCTTTTTATACATCTAAAAAATTTACGACAGTTTTTAGCTGACATTGTTTTGTTCCAGGCGACGGAAGCGTTCCCGGATGCAAAAACCGTCTAACATGTGTTAGCAACTTCAAAGGTATAAAATTAATACCGCACCTGCCTATATATAGGAGCAAAATAGTAGCCGGAGCGGCAGCGGCTGTGGTGGCAGGTGCAGCAGGCCTGCCACCACAGCTCCTGGATGTACTTTTGAGGTAGCTGCAACTACAGGCCGGGCTTTTCCGGTTACGACAGCACCTAAACAGGGCTATATTACTGCCAGCCTTTCTGCTGCTTTAAGTTGGTAATGTGCGCCAGGTGGTGCCGGCCATGCCAGGCGTACAGGCCCAGGCATTCGTCCAGGAAAATTTCTTTGCCATGCTCCGGGTGAAGGAAGCTTTTTTTTAGGTCCGTTGCGGACAGACTCCGGAGCAGGAGCGCCCAGCGCTGGTGCAGGCCGTCCAGGATGTGTAAGGAAGTTGCAACAGGGGCTAATTTGCCATCCGGCAGTTCTGCCCAGCGCTCTTCAAAATAAGGTTTAACGGTGGGCTTGTCTTCGGTTAAGGCTAACTTAAACCGGATGAAGCTGTTCAGGTGGCTGTCGGCGCAGTGGTGCACGACCTGCCGGATGGTCCAGCCACCCGGACGGTAGGGCGTGTCCAGCTGCTCGTCCGACAGATGCGCCACCGCTGTGCTTAGCTGTTCCGGGAAACTGGCAATAGCCGCTATCCATTGCGCTACTTCTTCCGCGGTAATTTCTGCCGGTTTTTCAAACGGGCCAATCGGGTATCTTTGGGTATCGAATGTCATGGTCTGATGGAGGTGAAACTGAGTCTTTGTTCCTGCTTTTTCTGCGCTTTAAATATAAACAAAGATATTGATCCTGGGCTGCTGCACCTGCCTCCATTGCCGCTGCTCTTCCAAGGTGCCTGTTTTTTACCAATGGCGCAAGTGTTAAGCGCAGCAGTACTTGTAACTTTTAGCTATGCAACTGTAAGAAGGCTGTAAATTTAACGCTGTTCAGAGCGAAGTTTACAGCCTCTACCGCACCCCCTTTACTTTCATTTTCAGCCCATACACACTCCCCATGGCGGTAATAAAAAGCATTTTCCGGTCTTTCCCGCCGAAAACCACATTGGCGGTGTGCTTTTCGTCGATAGGGATGTGGGCTATCTGCTTGCCTTCTTTGCTGAACACGGTCACACCCTTGCCTGTGAGGTACACATTTCCCTGGTTATCGATGGTCATGCCGTCGGAGCCCATGGGGGCAAACAGCTTTTTGTTCATCAGCCTGCCGTCTTTCCCGATGTCGAACACGTAGGTTTCCCGGGCGCCGGGGTCGGCTACATACAGCTTGCTGCCGTCGGGGGTTCCTATAAGGCCGTTTGGCTTTACAAAGCTGGAGTCGATTCGGACAAACTGCTGGCGGCCGGGACTCAGGTAATACAGGTGTTCCCCGTCCTGCTGCCTTTCCGGGTTCCGTGTCCAGTAATTGCGCTTGTAGAGTGGGTCGGTAATATACATGCCGCCGTCGGGAGCTATCCAGATATCATTTGGTCCGTTGAGCAGCTTGCCGTCGTAGCCCGATACGAGCACCGTCGGTTTCCCGGACTTATCGAAGCTCCAGAGCTGGTTGTCCATGTCGGCAGCGGCTATCAGGTTACCCTGCTTGTCGAAATACAGCCCGTTGGAGCGCCCGGCCTCTTCGGAGAAAACAGTGAGTGCTCCGGTACCTGCCGACCAGCGGATGATTTTGTTGTTCGGCTGATCCGTGAAGTACACATTCCCTTCCGTATCCACGGCTGGTCCTTCGGTAAAGGAGTAGCCATCGCCAAGCTTTTCCAGCTGCGCTCCCTTGGCTACTATGCCTGTTTTGTCGGTAATTTGGGCCGGGAGCAGGATTGGCAGCAACAGGAGGAGCAGGATGCTGAGGCAGGCAAGGATCGTTTTAGGGTGTTTCATAGCGGGGGTCATTAGTGTCCAAACGTTGCTTTTTTATATCTATATAATCTACTGTAATTAAAGATGTTATACCTTGTTTTTGGATTTTTCGATTTGAAATGGGT
>NZ_QCZK02000018.1 GCF_003347595.2 Botryobacter ruber
ATGCGCCGATGGTACTGGAGTCACATCCGGGAGAGTAGGTAGCCGCCAACACCATTCCAACAGCCCCTGTACAGCAATGTGCAGGGGCTGTTTGCGTTTTAGGACGGTTGTTGTAAGTTTAACTGCTCCTTAAGCTGGAGCAGTGGCTGTGGTGAGGGCAGCTGCTGAGTATCCGGACCTGTTTTTCAGCTGTTGAACAGAGGAAGCAGGTGGCGTGTGATGCCAGATGAGATACAGAATCCCTACCACCTGCTTCTTGCCGGTCTGAAAAGTCAGCTGCACCAGCCTCCACAGCCGCTGCTGCTGACTACAGCTTATTAAACAGATTTCCGTCTGGTATACTGACCATTCCCGTGTTTTGAGCGATTGCTGCCTATCAAAGCTATGGCTGCAGCGCTGGCGGCTGCCAGTACCACACCAGAAATGACAGGGTTGATTGTGGCGCGGGTGTAAAGGCTTTTCTGTGTGTGCCCTTCATACGTGCCATGCACTTTACCACCCTTTCCTGGTTTGTGTAATCCTCCTTCTTTATGCCGTGCGGGCTTATCTTTTAGCTGCATCTCCGTCATAAAATTCTGGTTTACCCAGTCTACCACGCCCGGTACAACCTTATTGAGCGTACTCATTAGTTTGGAGGCGCCGCCTACATAAATATCCCGCTTCGGATGCGTAGCTGCATATAAAATCGCGTTGGCTACTTCTTCCGGTTCATAGACCGGAGGCGGAAGGGTAAGCTCCTGGTCTGTGTAGTTTTTTGCATGCTCCGGATACGGTGTGTTTATGCCAGCCGGCTTAATCAGCGTAACAGAAACAGGCGCTTCGTCTTCCTCTAATTCCATGCGTAGCGCATCCGTAAAGCCTTTCACCGCATGTTTGCTCGCCGAATACATGCCCTGTAGCGGAATTGATAAATCCGATAACTCACTACCCAGGTTGATAATGGCACCTCCGCGCTTTTTAAGATGCTTTGCCGCAACAAGTGAACCTGAAACTACTCCCCAGAAGTTTGTGTCAAACAGGCGGCGGTTATCTGCTTCAGTTACCTCTTCCAGTCTTCCATAGATCGAAACACCGGCGTTGTTCACCCACGTGTCGAAGCGGCCAAAACGTTCTATCGCTTTGGTTGCAATTTGCTGCATGTCTTCCTGGCGACCAACATCAGCCACTACATAAATGGCCTGGCCTCCCTCGTTTTGTATCTGCTGCACAATTTTGGCCAGTTCTTCTTTGTTTTCAGAAGCAAGCACCACCTTAGCGCCTTTCCTGGCTGCAGCACGGGCAGTTGCCAGTCCAATTCCACTGGAGGCACCGGTAATCACAATTACTTGTTCCTGAATAGGTTTTAGCGAAACGTTCATATTCATTAAGTTTGTTTTGTATAATGGAAATGTATTCAAATACTGTTAGAGGCTATACGGGAACAACAGCTACCGATGTTGTCCTAAAATAGTTTGAGATGTTCAGCTTGTTGCTAATTGGGGAAGGATATTGCCACCGGGGACAGCGGGAGTGGTGGCAGGGGCAGAAAAAAAATTATGGAGCAGAAGAAATGGTGACAGGAGCAGTAACAAATTTCAAAATATTTTTCCTTTGCACAACTACTTTTTGGCTCAAACAGAGTAGATAATTGCTTATTAGGAAGCTACTATTTACCTTTAGCTATGGGCCTTTTATATCCGTCTTTTTTGTATGCCTTAGCGGCTATTGCTATACCTGTTATTCTGCATCTGGCCCAGCTGCGAAAAGCCAGGCGCGTTGAGTTTAGTAATGTGAAGTTCATCAAAGCTTCCAAAGACATTACGGCGAGCCAGCGTAACCTGAAGGAATTGCTCATTCTGCTGTGCCGTATCCTGTTTGTCATTTTCCTGGTGCTGGCCTTTGCACAACCCTTTATACCTGCTTCCGAATCGTTTTTGCCGGCAGATACATCGCAGGTTGGTATTGTGGTGGATAATTCCTATAGCATGCAGAACACCCGTGAAAAAGAAAATGAGCCGCTTTTGTCCGGTGCAGTCGGACAGGCCCAAACGATCATCGATCTTTTCCCGGCCTCTGCTACTTTTAAGATTTCAACAGCCTCTGGCGCCGGAACTGCTGCCATGGTAGAAGGCAACGCTACGAACGCATTTTTGCAGGGAATTGATTTTTCTTCGAATAAAAACCTGCCATTCAGTGGCGGTAATACGGCTTCGGAGCAGCTTTTCATTATTTCCGATTTTCAGAAAAGCACTTTTCAGCCACAGTCGCTGGCAGCACTGGATTCTACCAGGCAGGTGCACCTGGTGCCGTTAAAAGGGGCAGGTACTGCCAATATCACCATCGATTCCGTTTACCTCGACGATGAGTTTATTCGTCCTGCCGGGGATAATGTGCTGCACATCCGGTTGTACAATGCCGGTGACGAGACTGTGGAAGATTGTGCTGTTAAATTGGTGGTGAACGATAACCAACTGGCTTCGCTGAGCCTGGACCTGCCTCCCAGGCAGGTCACCGAAACCTCCCTGAATTTCAGCCTCATCAGCAAGGGAATAAGCAAAGCGTATGTGCTGGTAGAGGATTATCCGGTAGAGTTCGATAACACGCATTACTTTGTGATGGCGCCGTCGCGGAACATCGATATCGTGGAAATTTCGGATGCTGCGTCCAGTCCGTTGCAGCGCCTGTACCGGAACGAAGCTTTTTTCCGTCCGCAGCTTTACCAGCAGGGTAACCTGGACTATGCGCGTGCTTCGTCTGCAAATATCGTGATCCTGAATGCGGTTAGTACTATCTCTTCCGGCGTAGCGTCTACGTTGGCTGGCTTTGTAAAGGGGGGAGGTACGTTGGTGGTAATACCCGCTGAGAAGGCTGATAACGCCAGCTATTCCGCTTTGTTTGGGAATCTGAATATTCCGGCCAACATAACAGCAACCACAGGCGAGGGGGCTAAAACAGCACTGGCCGTGCCGGATCCGAACAGCCCGTTCTTTAAAAGTATCTTTTCCAATTACGACCCAAAAATGCAGATGCCTGCTGCCACCCGTAAGCTGGTATGGTCCAGGGCAGCGGACGATATTCTCAAGTTCAGGGGAGGCACGCCGTTTCTGTCGCGTTTTGAGCGGGGGAGCGGGCAGGTGTACCTGATGGCCTCACCGCTGGAGGATGCCTATAACGAGCTGCAGAACCATGCGCTATTTGTGCCGGTGATGTACAAAATGGCAATTTCGAGCTACAAACAGGAGCAGCAACTGGCTTATACACTGGATGAAAATACCACGGTAACCATACCGGTCGCTACTCCGGCAAGGCGCGAAGGCATTTACAAACTGGTGCAGGACAGCCTCGAGTATATTCCGGAACAGCAGGTGCGGGGGGGCAGGTTGCTGTTTTCCGTTCCGCCTACTATTGATAAAGCCGGCTTTTATGATCTGCGGCTGAACGATTCTACCCTGACGACCCTGGCCTTCAATTTCGATAAAGAGGAGTCGTTGCTGGAACAGTATTCGCCGGAAGAATTGCGCAGTTTTGTGCCTGAAAAACTCAGGAATGTGCATGTATATAAGTACGGCGATGCCTTTTCGGTAAAAGGTGAGTTCGAAAAACGATTTTTTGGCGTCAAGCTTTGGAAATATTGCCTAATATTGTGTCTGATTTTCTTATTGGCAGAAATAGCGCTTATTAGATTCCTTTAGCATGAAAATACTTCTCCAGGCAGCACGCATCTATTTTCCAGCATCAGCTTATCATTTGCAGCAGCAAAACATATTACTCGAAGATGGTATTGTGACCTACATTGGTGATGAAACGCCCGAGGCCGACCAGACCATTGCCACAGCAGGCTTAAGTGTATCGGCGGGTTGGGTGGATATGTCGGCCTTTGTGGGAGAGCCGGGGCTCGAACAGAAAGAAGACCTGGCCTCTGCGGCAGCAGCTGCGGCGGCAGGCGGCTTTACAGAAGTAGTGTGCCTGCCCAATGTGCAGCCGGTGGTACAGACCAAAGGTGCCGTCAGCTTTATCAAAGACAAATCCGGTCAGCTTCCGGTAACCTTACACCCTGCGGCAGCCGTTACGGTGGATACTGCCGGAAAAGACCTGACCGAAATGATTGACCTGCACCGTGCAGGCGCGGTTGCGTTTACCGACGGAACAAAGCCGCTGCAGGGAGCCGAGGTGCTGGCAAAGGCGCTGCAGTATGTGCAGTTCTTCGACGGATTGCTGATGAACAGGCCCGAGCACAAGCGCCTGACCGAGTACGGACAAATGCACGAAGGCGAAGCCAGCACCAGGCTTGGCATGAAAGGCATTCCGGCCGTAGCCGAAGACGTTATGGTAACCCGCGATCTGCAGCTGCTGGCCTACACCGGCGGACGCCTGCACTTCTCTACCATCTCTACTGCCGCCTCGGTAGAGGCAATCCGGAAGGCGAAGGCAGCCGGCTTACAGGTAACCTGCGATGTGGCTAGCTACCAGGTGTCCTTCACCGACGAAACAATTCAGCCTTTCGATACCAATTACAAAGTGTCGCCCCCGTTCCGGAGCGAAGCGGATGCAGCGGCGTTAAAGCAGGGGCTGCAGGATGGTACTATCGATGCGCTGGTGTCGGCGCACATGCCACACGACCCGGAAGCGAAAAACCTGGAGTTCGACCTGGCCGATTTTGGAATCATTAACCTGGAAACAGCTTTTGCCGCTGCCAACACGGCGCTGGCAGATGTGCTGTCTACCGAGGCCATTGTCGCTAAGTTTACCACTGGTCCACGCGAAATACTGCGTTTGCCTGCGCCCAAACTGGCTGTTGGCGAACCTGCCAATTTCACCTTGTTTGCTCCGGACCAGCCGTGGGTGCCTGCGGTAGCAGAAACGAAGTCCAGGTCCAGGAACAGCCCTTTCTATGGGCAGGAACTTAAAGGCAGGGTTTTGGGCATTATCCATAAAGGACAAGTAGTTCTTAATTAAGCTTTTTATATTTTTATAACTGAACAGGTGCAACACACGACCTTAGCGGGTAAAGAATAATGTTTGATCAGGCAATTGCAAGAGTTGGTATTAAGTATGGTGTATTATGCGGGATAGCTTGTTTTGGCATTTTGCTGCTGGTGTATTTCCTGGGGAATAACCCGCTGGGAAGTGCAGGCCAGGTCAGCTACCTGCCCATTCCCATTTTTATCTTTTTAGGATTGCGGTATTTTAAGCAATTTAACGACACCGAAATTAGCTTTTTTAGAGGCTGGCGGGTAGGCTTTTCTGTTACGTTTTACACGGCTCTTACCACTGCCTTGCTGCTCTTTCTGTTTATCTATACGGTAGGCCCTGATCTTTTAAGAGAAACAATGGAAGAAATGCGGATGATGCTGGAGGCGAACAAGGAAGAACAGATCAGGCTTTTTGGCAAAGAAAATTACGATATGCTGATGGCAGAAAGTAAGAACGTAACTCCAGGCGAAGTTGCAGTTAGCGATTTCTTCCGAAGGCTCTTATTAGGAGGGTTGCTTTCTATTGTAGCTGCCGTTTTTTTCAGAAAGTAAACTAAAGCTTACGTAAAATAATGGACGAAAAACAACCTACCGTTACTTCTGTTGCCTTAATATATGGCTTAGTTGGAGGGCTTTTTGTGGTGCTGTATACTGCCATATTAATGGTGCTGGATATGAGTACCAATAAAATACTTGGTGCTCTCACGTACCTGATACTGATAGCTATATTGTTTATAGCTATGAAACAGTTTAAAAAGGAGAACTTTGGCTATATGTCCTACGGGCAGGGGCTTGGTATCGGAACGCTTGTATCTGCTATTATTGGAATATTAAGCGGTGTGTTTGTGGTTATTTACACAACGTTTATCGACCCTGAACATTTTAATAAAATATTTGAGGAGCAACGGATGGAACTGGAGGACCGGGGAATGAGTGATGCCCAGATTGATGCGGCTCTTTCTATCGGTCAATCGTTGCAGGGGCCGTTTATGACCATCGTCATGAGCATTGTGGGGTATGCATTCATTGGTTTCCTGGTATCACTTGTTATTTCCGCCATCCTGAAAAAAACGCGGCCTGAGTTTGAATAGCAATATGCAATATGCTTATGATATATCGGTAGTGGTGCCGCTTTTTAACGAAGAGGAGTCGCTGCCTGAACTGGTAAACTGGATTAAGCGTGTGATGCACGCCAACGGCTTTTCCTACGAAGTGATTCTGGTGGACGATGGCAGCACCGACCGCTCCTGGGATGTGGTAAACGAACTGAGCGAACAGGATAATACGATCAAAGGCATCAGCTTCAACCGCAACTACGGCAAATCGGCTGCTCTGAACGAGGGCTTCCAGCGGTGTACGGGCGAGGTGGTGATTACCATGGACGCCGACCTGCAGGACAGCCCCGAAGAAATTCCGGCGCTCTACGACATGATCAAGCGCCAGAGGTACGACCTGGTGTCGGGCTGGAAAAAGAAGCGCTACGACCCGGTCAGCAAAACAGTGCCTTCCAAGCTATTTAATGCCGCTACCCGCAAATTATCCGGCATTCAGCTGCATGACTTTAACTGCGGTCTGAAAGCTTACCGGCAGCTGGTGGTAAAAACCATTGAAGTGCATGGCGAGATGCACCGCTATATTCCGGTAATTGCAAAATGGAACGGGTTTACCCGTATTGGCGAGAAGGAAGTACAGCACCAGGAGCGCAAGTACGGTACCACCAAGTTTGGCATCGAGCGCTTTATTTTCGGTTTCCTGGACCTGCTCTCCATCTCGTTTGTATCGCGGTTTAAAAAACGCCCGATGCACTTTTTTGGCACCCTGGGTACTGTCTCGTTTGTAGTTGGTTTCGTGATCACGTTCTGGCTTATTATTCAAAAGGTTTTCCGCCTGTACCCGGAAGGGCGTGTGCGCGATGTGGTAGATCAGCCCCTGTTCTTCCTGGCGTTGGTCGCTGTAATTGTTGGTGTGCAGCTGTTCTTGGCCGGTTTCCTGGCCGAAATGATTTCGCTGGCATCTGCCAAAAAGAACGAATACCTGATCCGCGACAGGGTAGGGATGATAAAATAAGCAATGGCCAGGCGGATCGTACTTGTAGGACCTGCACACCCCTTGCGTGGCGGCGGACTGGCCACGTTTAACGAGCGGCTGGCAAAGGCTTTCCAGGAAGAGGGCGATGAAGTCGAAATTGTGACGTTCAGCCTGCAGTACCCTTCGTTCCTGTTCCCGGGCAAGAGCCAGTACACCGATGAACCTGCTCCAGCAGGGCTGAACATCAAAGTACTCATCAACTCCATCAACCCCCTCAGCTGGTTAAAAGCAGGCAACTACATCCGCAAGCAGAAGCCCGACCTGGTGCTCTTCCGGTACTGGCTGCCGTTTATGGGCCCCTGCTTCGGCACCATTGCCCGCATCATCAGCAGGAACAAACGCAGTCGCATACTGGCTATTACCGATAACGTGGTGCCGCACGAACAGCGTCCGGGTGATGTGCCTTTTACCCGCTATTTCCTGAGCGCCTGCCACGGGTTTATCGCCATGTCGCGTTCGGTGCAGCAGGACCTGGAGCGTTTCGAACCCGACAAGCCAAATGTTTACCTGCCGCACCCGCTGTACGATAACTTTGGAGACCCTGTAACAAAAGCAGAAGCCTGTGCGAAACTCAACCTGGACCCGGAGTACCGTTATATCCTGTTCTTCGGCTTTATCCGTGCCTACAAGGGGTTGGATTTGCTGCTGAAAGCGATGGCGGAGAGTAGGCTGCAGCAGTTACCAAAGCTGAAGCTGCTCGTGGCCGGCGAATTTTACGACGATCCTGCTCCCTACCACCACCTGATCAACGAGCTGAACCTGCAGGCGCAACTGGTGCTGCGTACCGATTTTATTCCGAATGCCGACGTGCGTTACTACTTCAGTGCAGCCGACCTGGTGGTGCAGCCCTATAAACACGCCACGCAGAGCGGCGTGACGCAGGTGGCTTACCATTTCAACAAACCGATGGTGGTAACGAAGGTAGGCGGCCTGGCAGAACTGGTGCCTGACGGGGAAGTAGGCTATGTGGTGGAGCCCGAACCGGAGGCGATAGCAGCAGCTATTGGCAATTTTTTCGCTTCAGCTAATGCTGCTGCATTTGCCCAAAATATACAGACCTATAAAAACCGCTTCAGCTGGAAAACCTTTGTGCAGGAGATATACCAGTTGGCTGCTAAACTGTAAAAGTGAGCCTGAATTTTTCTGCTGCTCCTGCCACCACAGCCTCTGCTCCTGCATTTTCGCAATAATACCAAATAGTAAAAATGATTTTCCATTACGATTCGGCTTTAAGCAGATGTTTCTGCAGCTAGCCCACAAGATCCCTTCGGGATGACAGGAGGGAGAAATGTTTATATGGAAGCGAATAAATATTATTTGGTATAACCATAAAAAAAGCTCCTGCCTTGTGTAAAGCAGGAGCTGTGGGTATGGTGGCAGCAGGAGAAAGCTTTTTACCGGCCAAAATCGTCCTGTACCCGCACAATATCGTCTTCGTTCGATGGGTTTTCTCCGTCGGTATGTTGCCAGATCTCAGCCAACACGCCCCATTCCTTCAGCCCTACCAGGCGGTGACGCTCGCCCTGCTTAAGCGTGATCAGGTCGCCGGGCTTCAGAACTTTGGTTTCGCCTTCCTCGTCGGTATCAGAGGTAACAACGCCGACTGTTCCCTGCACAGCTTTCCAGATCTCGGCACGGCGGTGGTGGTACTGCCACGACAGTCTTTTCTCCGGTGCTACAATGAGTATTTTAGGGCTCAGCTTGCCAGAAATCCGCAGGCTGTCTACCGACAGGCCATCGAAATAGGTATCGGCGAACTGCTGGGCCTGGTCCTCGTTTATCACAAAAAAACCGCCCCATGGCCTTTCCTGGTCCTGCTTGTCAATCTTAAAACCCTGTGCGGTTAAGCGTTCTTCCACTTCTTTAAATAATGCTGCTTTCTCGGTGTCTGTTGTCATGGTTAGGATTTGTTCTGAAATTCAGGATAAGCCGCTGCACAGAGGGCAGCTGGTAAAAAAGTGCGGTAAGATAGAAAATTTACGGGTAAGGCTGAAGAAATTGCCAAAAATTAAACGGAGCAGCAAAGGTAGCAGCAGCTTAAATCTCAAAACAGTCTTTCTGCACCTGCCACCACTCCCTTACCTGCTCATCAAGGATCGCAAACAAAAAAGGACCTGCCACACCCTCAGGCTTAGCAGGTCCTTTTTTTATAGAACCAAAACGGAAGCTGCGCTTACAGCAGATCCACCCCGGTGTAATTATAAGGTGTTATCTGCTTCAGTTCCGCCTTTACAGTATCGTTCACCTCCAGCGTTTCGATAAAGCTACTGATGGTTTTTTCGGTTATCTTTTCGTTCGTGCGGGTCAGGGCTTTCAGTGCTTCGTATGGTTGCGGGTAACCCTCGCGGCGCAATACGGTCTGGATGCCTTCTGCTACTACTGCCCAGTTTTCTTCAAGGTGATGGCGCAGGGCCGCTTCGTTCAGTTCCAGTTTACCGATTCCTTTTTCAAGCGATTTCAATGCAATCAGCAGGTGCGCCAGCGGCACGCCAACGTTGCGCAGTACCGTAGAGTCGGTGAGGTCGCGCTGCAGCCTGGAAATGGGCAGTTTCGCTGACAGGTGCTCCAGCAGGGCGTTGGCGATGCCCAGGTTACCTTCGGCATTCTCGAAATCGATCGGGTTTACTTTATGCGGCATAGCCGAAGAGCCCACTTCACCGGCTTTTATCTTCTGCTTGAAATAACCCATCGATACGTACTGCCACACATCCCTGGAAAAATCGATGAGAATGGTGCTGAGGCGTTTTAAGCCGTCAAAGTAAGCGGCCAGGTTATCGTAATGCTCAATCTGGGTGGTGTACTGGCAGCGTTTCAGGCCGAGTGCCTGCTCCAGGAACCTGTTTCCGAAGGCAGGCCAGTCCACGTCCGGGTAAGCGACGTGGTGGGCATTGAAGTTGCCGGTTGCGCCACCAAATTTGCCCGAGAAAGGCACCTGGCGCAGGAGCTCCAGCTGCTTTTCTAGCCGCTCTGCAAACACCTGTACCTCTTTGCCCAGCCGGGTAGGAGAGGCTGGTTGGCCGTGCGTGTGTGCCAGCATCGGGATGTCCTTCCACTGTTGCGCCAGCTCCTTGAGCTTCTGGTGCAGGCTCTGGAAAGCCGGGGCCACTACGCGTTCATCGGCCTCGCGCAGCGAGAGCGGAATAGCCGTGTTGTTCACGTCCTGCGAAGTAAGCCCGAAATGAATAAACTCCTTGTGCTCGCCCAGCCCCAGTTCGTCAAATTTATCTTTCAGGAAATACTCAACGGCCTTTACATCGTGGTTCGTCACCTTCTCGGTTTCCTTTATTTTAAGGGCATCCTCTTCCGTGAACTGCTCATAAATCTTCCGGAGGTCACCGAAAACAGTTTGCGGAACATCCTTCAGCGAAGGGAGCGGCTGCTCGCAGAGAGCAATAAAATATTCCACCTCTACCAGCACACGGTAGCGTATCAGTCCGAATTCAGAAAAATAGGCAGCCAGGTCAGCTGTTTGCCTGCGGTAGCGCCCATCTACTGGCGATATGGCGGTAAGCGTTGTTAAGTTCATGCCAAAGTTCTTTGCCCAAAGATAAGCAGGAATAGCCAAGTAAGCCAATAACAAAGGGGCTGGTATGCACAAAGCTTCATCTTTTGCCCGTTAAACCCTTAAATTTTGCTTTACTTTGCGCCACAACCGCAGAAACGGTCACAAATTTCGTTACGGTGTTGGCAGTTCTTTTCGGGCACTGAAAAGGCCTGAAATTACAGGAAGCAGCAGCCCATATCAATTATGCTGTTCTGCCGTATGTAGAGGTGGTATAAACGAAACCAGACAACAAAATTTGAGAATTGGCCTGAAGTTTGAGCTTTAGGCCTTGATTACCAGATACTAATAAAATTTTGCTTAAATCGAACAGATATATTTTGAACCCGCGAACGAAAAAACGACTTCTCTGGGGGGCTGGCGGTGTGCTGGCCTTTTTCCTGCTCCTGATTGCCTTGCTGATCATTTTCAGAGCAAGGGTATTGGATTACACGATCGAACAAATTGTAGAAAAAGTAGAGAACCGCTATCCCGGCGATTTTAATGTTGGCAAAGCGGAGTTTGTAGACCTGAATTCCGTCGTGCTGAGCGACCTCTATTTTGTACCCGACAACCGCGACACCCTCTTCACTACCGACAGCGTGTATGCCGCCATCAGCGTACGCTCTATTTTTAAAGGACGGATCGTGTTTAAACGCCTCGATGTGGCGAATGCCTACCTGACTGCACGCAAAAATGGTGATCAGGATAACTTCTCCTTCCTGTTCCGCAAGAATGCGCAAACCCCTTCCGATACCACCCGGACTTCCCGCAACTACGGCGAGCTCCTGAACCGGCTGATCGAAACAGCGTTCGACAACGTGCCCGACCAGGTGGACTTCCGGAACCTGAACGTGTCGTTTAAGTCACGCACCCGAACCATCGACATGAAGATGCCTTATCTGACGATCGAAGATGGGGAGATCGATTCCCGGATGTCTGTCCTGACCGACTCGCTGCTGAACAACATGCGCGTGCACGGCACCATCGACCCCCGGAAATACAGGATTGCGGGTAGTTTGTATGCAACGGATAAGCAGGGGATACGACTGCCGTATATAGAGGAAAAATTTAACGGAACTGTTGCCTTCGATACGCTGCACCTGAGCCTGACGGACAAGCAGTTCCGCCGCGAAAGGCTCACCATCAAAGGCAGGGCAAGGGCCAAAAACCTGGTGCTTCACCACGCCAAAATTGCCGACGAGGATGTGCTGGTAAAGGATAGTGCCGTGGATTATGCGCTAACCATCGGGCCAAATTATTATTCTGTGGATGAAGAAACGGTTGTCAGGATAAACAAAGCGGTAGCCAACCTGCATGCTGTTTACCAGAATCCGCCATCCGAAGCGCCTTCCCAAAAAGCTAAAACCACCAAAAAAACAGCTGCTGCCGGCAAAGACGAGGAGAGCCGGGAGCCTGACGTTACCCGGATTTACGATCTTAAGGTGCAGACAAAAGCTATCCCTGCCAATGATTTTTTCGAGTCGTTGCCAGCCGGATTGTTTGAGAACCTGGAAGGGATACGCGCCGAGGGTACGCTGCAGTATAAGCTGAACTTCCATGTAAACATGGATAGCATTGACCGCGTGAAATTCGATTCGGACCTGGATGCTTCCAAAGACTTTAAGATCGTGGAATACGGTAATACCAATCTTGAAAAAATAAAAGGACAGTTTGAGCATACTGTTTATGAGTATGGTAAACCTGTCCGGACGTTTATGGTGGGACCGTCCAATCCGTTTTACAGCCCTATCAGCCAGATATCGCCTCTCCTGCGCGATGCAATCCTTACCGCCGAGGATGCAGGCTTTTACCGCCACAATGGTTTCCACGAAGAGGCTTTCCGGCAGGCAATTGCCGCCAATCTGAAAAAGAACGATTTCGTGCGCGGAGGCAGTACCATCTCGATGCAGCTCGTGAAAAACGTGTTCCTGACGCGCAAGAAAACAGTAGCCCGTAAGGTAGAGGAAGCCATTATTGTATGGCTGATCGAGAACCAGGACCTGGTATCCAAGAACCGGATGTTTGAGGTGTACCTGAACATTATTGAATGGGGACCCAACGTGTATGGCGCCAAAGATGCCTCCCGCTTCTACTTCGGCAAGCAGCCATCTGAACTCACACTGGCCGAAGCCATCTTCCTGACCAGCATCATCCCGAGTCCTAAAAAGTACCGGTCGTCTTTCGACAGCTATGGCAACCTGCGGAGCTGGAAAGGCGGTTACTTCAGGCTGATTGCCGGCATTATGCTCCGCCGGGGCAAAATCACGCAGGAAGAATACGATAACCTGACGCCGAATGTGCAACTCTATGGCCGCGCCCGCGACCTGATTGTAACCGAAAAGCTACCCGAAGGAGAAGAGGAGGAAGAGGAACCGGAATACGAGCTAAAACCAATCGACATGCTCGGCTTCTAGTACAGGCAAAACATTGAAAAGAACGGTCTCATGTCAGCATTTGACGGAGACCGTTCTGCTTTGAAGGGGAGCAGAGGCAGTGGTGGCAGGTGCAGAAAGGTTTTTTATGGCAATACAAGCCGAAGCGCTCCTGCCTGTCATGGAAATTTATACCAGCTTTGTCTTACCTTTGCACCTCATCCGGATACACCGTCATAATTGAAAAAGTCCGAACGTTTGCCCCCGCTCAGTTTCAGTAGATTGACTAACCTGCTAGCCCGTGCCGGTTTTGATTGGTTTCTGCTGGCCCTAATCGGTGTGATTGTGCTGGCATCCCAGTGGCCTGAAGTGGGGGTGCAGGAAGAGCCGGTATCGCTGAGCGAAATCGCCGGTTACGGCGTTACCCTCATTTTCTTTTTCTACGGTTTGCGCCTGAACCCGCGGAAGTTGCGGGAAGGCCTGGGCAACTGGCGTTTGCATCTGGTGGTGCACCTGGCTACCTTCGTTATTTTCCCGCTGCTGCTGCTTGCTGTTAAACCGCTTATTTCAGGTGAACGAAACCAGTTGCTGTGGCTGGGGGCCTTTTACCTGGCTGCACTACCCTCCACAGTCTCTTCTTCTGTTGTAATGGTCTCGATTGCCGGCGGTAATATGCTGGCCGCTATCTTTAATGCCAGCATCTCCAGTTTGCTTGGCGTTTTTATCACACCGCTCTGGATGGGGCTGTTTTTGGCCACCAGCTCCGGCGATTACGACATTTCCGTTATCATTGCCAAACTGATGCTGCAGGTGCTGGCCCCGGTACTTTTGGGGCTGTTGCTGAACAAGCGATTGGGTACGTTTGCGGAGAAATACCGGAAGCAGATGCGCTATTTCGACCAGGTGGTGATCCTGCTGATCGTGTACACATCCTTCTGCGAGTCCTTTGCCCTGAACATGTTCGAAGGCTACAGCAGCGGCGATATATTAAAACTGGCAGGCCTGATGGTGGGGCTGTTCTTCCTGGTGTACCTGATCATTTACGGCATCAGCAGGCTCCTCAACTTTAACCGCGAAGACCGGATTGCCGCCTTGTTCTGCGGCTCCAAAAAGTCGCTGGTGCAGGGCACGGTGATGTCGAAGGTGCTGTTTCCGGATGCTACTATAATAGGCGTTGTACTGCTTCCCATCATGCTCTACCACGCCCTGCAGCTGATAGCAGCCAGCATCATAGCCCAAGCCATGGCCCGTAAAGCCGGGGGGGAGTAATGTGCTAATTTTTTAATGTGCTGATGGGTTAATTGTTGATGGATAAAAAGCATACTGCTCCAGCCACCACAGCCACTGCTCCTTTGTCTGAACCGTTGATGGCAGGATGGAATGATGGGTGTGATTTTATGTTTGTCTGAATCAGGATTTACAGAATTTTATGATTTTCAGAATTACAACCATTTAACAATTTAGCCATTCAACCATTCAGCCATTAACCCATCAGCACATTAAAAAATTAGCACATTAAAATTTTGTACTTTTGTTGTACCTGCCGCAACCCGGGACAAATGAAAGAAGAGTTTCTGCATTACATCTGGCAACACCAGTATTTTGATAAAACGGACCTCCTGACGGTGGAGGGGGAGCCGTTGCTGGTGCTGAAGGTGGGCTATTACAACACCGATGCAGGCCCCGATTTTAAGGAAGCGCTCCTGAAGATAGGTGAGGTGGAATGGTCGGGCAGCGTGGAAATTCACCTGAAAGCTTCTGACTGGCAGCGGCACCAGCACCAGGCCGACCCGAAATACGACCAGGTGGTGCTGCATGTGGTGTGGCAGGCAGATGTGCCGGTGCAGCGCACCGACGGCTCTCTCATCCCGGCACTCGTGCTTCAGGACCGGGTGTCGCCCCACCTGCTGCAGACCTACGAAAAGTTGCAGCAGCAGCGCGCGCCAATACCCTGTGCCGGCTTCTGGCCCAGCGTGCCGGACATTACCAAGACCATGATGCTGGAGCGGGCACTGGTGGAGCGGCTGGAGCAGAAAGGGAAGGAGGTGCTGCAAAACTTCAGCCACCAGGGCAACGATTGGGAACAGACGGCCTACCAGCTGCTCTGCAAAGGCTTCGGGTTTAAAACAAACCAGGATGCCTTCGAACAACTGGCCCGCGCGCTGCCGCTGACTGTGGTGCGGAAGCACCGGCAGTCGCTTTTCCAGGTGGAGGCATTGCTGTTCGGGCAGGCAGGCTTTTTAACCGAGGCAGACGATGCTTATGCAAGTCAACTGGCAAAAGAATACACGTTCCTGCGCCATAAGTACTCCCTGCAGCCCGATGCCATGCAGCGGCACCAGTGGAACTTCCTGCGCATGCGCCCCGCTAACTTTCCTACGTTACGGCTGGCACAGCTGGCGGCGGTGCTGGCAAGCTCCGGGCCTTTGTTTTCCAGGTTATCCGAAGCCGGCACGGTAAAGGAGTTTGAAGCGCTGTTTAGGATGCCCATGTCGGCTTACTGGCAGCAGCATTACATGTTTGGAAGAGAAACTGCCGCAACGCAGCAAAGCATAGGCAGGAGCAGCGCCCACAACCTGATCATTAACGTAGCGGTGCCGTTACTGGCAGCGTATGCACACTACACACAACACCGCGAGTACCTGGAGCGGGCAGTCGGGCTGCTCGAGCAGCTGAAAGAGACCTCGAACAACGTGACGCGCCTGTACGAGGAGCTGGGCTGGAAGGCCCTTTCTGCGGCAGATAACCAGGCTGCTTTGGGGCTGTATAAGCGCTATTGTCAGCCTGTCAAGTGCCTGCACTGTGGTGTAGGAAACAAAATTCTGAAACAAAACCTTGCTGCCCTTTGAGTCTGCTGTTTACTCTTTTTAACTTGTTGGTGCTGGCGGGGCTGAGCCTGGCGTTAAAAAAACAATCCTGGAGCGGCATGCTCGGGCGCTGGTTCTATCCTGCTTTATTGTTTAAGATGCTGGCTGGTCTGCTGCTGGGGCTGCTCTACCAGCACCACTATGGTTCCGGCGACACCCTGACCTATTTTAATGGTGCACAGCGCCTAACGGCTTATTTTTACGAAAACCCTGCAGGATATTTCAGAATCCTGTTTTTGAATGAGTTCGAGACGGAGGCGCTGCAGGCTAGTCTGCCATTTGCGCGATTCGCTTTTTTCTCCAATTCCTTTTTCCTGATAAAAATTGTAAGCCTGCTCAACCTGCTCACCGGAAGCTCCTATTACCTCATAAGCCTTTGGTTCTCCTTGTTCAGCTTCTGGGGCGCAGCCCGGTTAGCCGCTACGCTGGCAAAATATTTTCCCGGTACACGCGCTGCTGCTATCCTCGCTTTCCTGTTCTTCCCCTCGGTGGTTTTCTGGAGTTCGGGCCTGCTCAAAGATAGCGTGATGATGGGCAGCATGTGCTGGGTAGTGGCTTTTGCGATAGCCAGGGTGCATGGGCAACCGCTCAGGCTCCCGGAACTGCTGCTGGTGCTGCCCATGCTGTACCTCTTCGTGCGCATCAAGCTTTTTTTAGCAGCGGTTTTACTGCCTGTCCTGCTGGTGTATTACCTTCTCCGGAAGCTTTCGCGAAGTGTTGCGGCACTGGCTGATGTAAAGGTGCAGGCAGGGGTGCTGGTAATAGTGGTGGGAATAGCAGGTATTGCGGCATGGCAGTTGTTTGACCGCTTAATGCCGAACTACCTGGTCCGGCAGGTGGTCTTTGCGCACAACAAGCTCCTGGAGCAGTCGCTGCACGGGCCGCACATTACCTATAGTCAGCTGGAGCCAACGCTGGAGAGTATATTGCTAAATTCACCGGAAGCCTTTTTCAGTGCCGTGTACCGTCCTTTTATCGGGGAAGCGTGGCAGCCGCTGTATGTAGCTATCGGATTGGAAAACCTGGTTCTGCTTGTGCTTACGGCGCTGCTGCTGGCTTCGTGGCTGGTTAGAAAACAAAGGCTGGAGCTTCCGCTGCTATATGTAGGTTTTGTCCTGTACATCGCAGTGGCAGGCGTATTAATCGGCCTGAGTACACCCAATTTCGGTTCGCTCAGCCGCTACCGGATCGCGTTCCTGCCTTTCCTGGTTTACCTGCTATTGCAGAGTTATTATGTGCAACTGTTTATCAGGAAGGTTAAAGCCAGACTCTTTCAGCGGTCCTTTTAAACTCCCTGCCTTCTTCGTACCTTTGCACCCTAATTTTAGAAATAACTATGCAAAACCCCGTCATAATTCTTGGTGCCCAGCAGTTGGGCACGGCAGCACTCGATATTTTTTCCAGTAACGATGTAGTAGTTTACTGTTTCCTGGACGATAGCGGTAAACTGCAGCAAACGGAGGTAAACAATGTATCGGTCATGAGCAGCACCGAAGACAGCGAATTCCTGAAGCTGATTGGCAAGAAGTGCGATGTATTTGTGGCCGCAGAAGATACGGCTGCCCGCAAAAGCCTTGTCAAGATGCTGAAGGAGGAGTATAAGGTGGTGCCGGTAAATGCCATCCACCGTTTCAGTGCTGTGTCGGAACACGCCTGGCTAGGGCATGGCAACATGATCGGGGCTGGCGCTATTGTCAACAACAACAGCAAAATCGGGAGCAACTGCCTGATACAATCCAGGGCCTTGGTAGATGCCTACGCTGAAATTGGCGACTTTGTACAGGTAGGTGCAGGGGCCGTGATTAACTCAGAAGTGGTCGTAGAAGAAGGCGCCTTCATCGGTTCCGGTGCCGTTGTGGTGGCTGGCGTGAAAATAGGCAAAAACGCCCGGGTTGGTGCCGGTTCTGTGGTAGTAGCCGATGTTCCTGCCAAAGCTACGGTGTTCGGTAATCCGGCAGCACCGGTGAAGTAAACTTTTCAGTTTACACTGTTGTTGAGCTGTTATCTAAATAACAAAATAATGAATATAAAAACCAGACTTCTAATAATCTTGTTTTTAGCCATTTCTACAATTGGTATCAGTCAGGATTATAAGAAAGAGATTAAAAGCCAGTTTTTAGATTATAACAATCTAATTATCAATAAGGATTTTGATAAATCAATGGAATTTATGCCAGAGGAATTCTTTGAGATAGTTCCTAAGGATCAAATGGTTCTAATTATGGAAAAGACATTCAGTAATCCTGAAATGGAATTTGAACTTAAAAGTCCAAAGATTACTGAAATCTCTGATACTGAAAAAATTGGTGATAAGTATTATTCCTTAATGAGCTATTCAAGTCTAATGAAGATGAAGTTCATTGATATAAACTTGGAGGAAGAAACAGAAACCGAACACAAGCTGCGAATGAACATGATTAAACTATCTTTTGAAGAAGCTTTTGGTTCAAACAACGTGAAGTATGATGAGAAAGCAGAAGCTTTTGAGATAAATGCTCAAAAACAGGCTTATGCAATTTCAAAAAATGGAAAAACAGATTGGAAATTTCTTGTGATCGAGAAAAAGCAAAAGTTTATTTTAGATAAGTTATTGCCTAAACAATTGGCGGACAAGATATAACAATAAAACAATTTAACCATTTAACACTTAGCCGAAACTAAGCCGTTATGAACAAACCTTATAGCATTTTACTGTACTACTGCTACACACCGATAGCAGATCCGGAAGCTTTCCGGGAGGAGCACCACCTGTTTTGCCTGGAGCTGAATATGCTGGGCCGCATCATAGTTTCAAAAGAAGGACTGAACGGTACAGTTTCCGGTCTGAAGGAAGACTGCGAAAAGTACATGCAGACGCTCAAAGCGGACCCTCGTTTCTCCAACATCGATTTTAAAGTGGATGCCTCGGAGGAGCATGCCTTCACGAAGCTGCATGTACGTACCAAAGCCGAAATTGTACATTCCGGCCTGCTGCACATCAACCCGAATGTACGCACCGGTATCCATCTGACGCCGAAAGAATTCCGGGAGATGAAAGACCAGCAGGATGTCGTGGTACTGGACGTACGCTCGGATTACGAGTATAGCCTGGGCCGTTTCAAAAATGCTGTGACGCTTAATATCGAGAATTTCCGTGAATTTCCGGAGAAGGTAGACGAGCTGAAGGAGAAGTATAAAGATAAAAAAATACTGACCTATTGCACCGGCGGCATCAAGTGCGAAAAAGCCAGCGCTTTCCTGCTGGAGCAGGGCTTCGAGAATGTGTACCAGCTGCATGGCGGCATCATTAAATACGGCATGGAAGCCGGCGGCGAAGACTTCGAAGGCAAGTGCTATGTATTCGACAACCGCGTAGCCGTAGATGTGAACAAAGTTAACCCAACTGTAATTTCTACCTGCCACGTGTGCGGCACCAACAGCGACCGCATGGTAAACTGTGCCAACCCGGTGTGTAACCTGCACGTGCCTATCTGCGAAAAGTGCGGCGTTGAGATGGAAGGCGCCTGCTCAGCGGAATGTAAAGAGCACCCGGAAAAGCGGCCTTACGACGGCACCGGCTATTACCAGAAAGAACTGAACGGCTACAATCCCCTGAAAGGGTTTAACCGCCGCAAAACAAAGCAGGTAACGGAATAACCACCTGACCAGCATCAGAAGAAGCGTGAGCCCTAAAGCCACGCTTTTTTTGTACTTTTTACTCTCAAAATTTATATTCATGCGTAGGAGGGAGTAGATGATAAAAAGACTATATTCCCAAAACCAACAAAAGATAAAGCCATGCGAATCCCGGAATCAGAACTGATCCTGAACCCTGACGGATCGGTATACCACCTGAACCTGTTGCCCGAACAAATCTCCGATACCATTATCACGGTTGGCGATCCGGAGCGGGTACAGATGGTGAGCAAGTATTTTGAAGAGATGGAGACCCAGGTTGCTAAGCGGGAGTTTATTACCCATACCGGTTACTACAGGGGCAAACGCCTGACGGTGATGTCTACGGGCATGGGCACCGACAATGTGGAACTGCTGCTGAACGAACTGGACGCCCTGGTGAATATCGATTTTGTGTCGCGGGAGCCGAATCAGGAGAAGATCGCCCTGAAGATAATCCGCATCGGCACATCCGGGTCCTTGCAGGAAACTATTCCGGTAGGCAGTCTGCTGGCTTCGCATTATGCGATCGGGCTGGATACGCTGATGCAGTTCTACCCGCTGGAGCAGAGCGAAATCGAGAACACCATCACCCGGAAGCTGCAGGAGGAACTGGGCCTGGGCTTTCAGCCTTACTGCGTAAATGCTTCTCCGACCTTGCTCGATACCATTGCCTACGACATGATACCCGGCAACACCCTCACCTGTCCCGGGTTTTATGCGCCACAGGGACGGAAGCTGCGGGGCGGCCTGCGGAACAAGCTGCTGCTGGAACAGTACCACGCATTCAGGCTAGGCGATTTCAGGCTGACGAATATAGAAATGGAAACAGCCGGCTATTACAGCCTGGGCAGGCTGCTCGGGCACGAGGTGCTGTCGGTAAATGCCATATTAGCCAACCGGGTTAAGCACGAGTTTGCCTCCAACCCGAACGAAATTCTCGACGACCTGATCGTAAAGGTGCTCGACAGGTTATAAAAAGTTCACTGCTCCTGCCACCATTGCCACTGCACCACCTCAATGCGCACAGACGGGAATATCATTTCCTGCAAACAGCAAAAGCCGGCTTTACAACCGGCTTTTGCTGTTTTAGTACAATGCTTTATCAGGTTTTAGAAAATCAATTTTAAAAGAATTCAATGCCGATAATGGATGTAACAGGAATAGCGCATCCTGCTTTCAGGACCAGGTATTTATCATCAACACACCATACGGTCGTCTCCACCCGTTTTTGCTCCCCGTCTACCGGCTGAAACGTAATTTCTACCTTCCCGTGATACGCATTTCCCAGCGAAGAAGCACGATCCAGGTCCAGTCTCCTTTTCTGTTGAGCTTCAGGATCTGTCAGTACATCTTTTGTACTAAAATGGAAGGAGGGAATTTGCTCTTTCTCAACTAAAGGAGCATGGTTAATCAGTGAAGCCATCGTATTTGCTGTTTAAAAGAGTCTATAAAATACACAGTCACGCCGGACAGGGATGGCTTTGCTGGAGCCATCACCTGTAAGCTGAACATTCCAACAGGTTGAAAGCTAAAACCGTAAGAGTTACTTTTATATACTATTTTTAGACACAGAAGGTTGATAAAATGGTATTCACATAAGCTGAATCAGGGAATAATTTTTAGCACTTCAGGTGCAACGGCTATAGGTAGGTTGTGTTTGCAACAGCAACGTTAAGAACCGATCTCCTGTAAAAAAGCCAGCGTATCCACCCCGTCGGCATAGTCCCATACCATCGGGCACTGCGCATCGCCAAAGGCAATACTGTTCTCAAACCAGCCATGGGCCGACACAATGCACTGGATTTTTTCTCTGGCCGCAGCTATTTTCTGCCGCAGGTCTGCCAGCGACGAAAATTTTTCGTAATTCAATACCGAAATCGGCGAAACCAGACTTTCGCTTTCGGTTACCAGCATAAAGCCATTATCGAAGTGCGGCACGCGGTTAACCAGCAGGATGGATTTGTTGTAGTCGTAGTTGTTGCGGTACTTGTGGTGGTCGAGCAGCGAAGCATGCGCTTTGTTGGCTTCAAAAAACTTTTCGAAATTATAATCTTCGGGCACGAACAGCTTGGAAACATTGCGGCAGCCCAGGCCATAGTACCGGAATACATCCTCGCCCAGCGCCTGCAGCTCCCGCTCGTTCTCACGGCCTGTCAGCACGCCAATGCTGTTGCGGTTTTTCCGGATAATGTGCGGCCGTTTGGCAAAGTAATACTCAAAATAACGTGCCGTGTTATCGGAGCCGGTGGCAATAATGGCATCCGCCTCCTTCAGCATCTCCACAAAATGAATGTATTCGGCAAAAGCAGGCTCTACGCTGATGAGCGTGTTGGCAATCCAGCGCATCAGCACCTCATCGCCGGAACTGAGTTTGGCATGCAGCACATGGCCGCTGATCAGTACCGACAAAAAATCGTGGAAGCCTACCAGCGGAATATTGCCGGCCATAACCACGCCAACCGTTTTAGGTTTGATGTGTTTCAGCTGGTAAGGGTAGAGCCACTCCCGCAGGTACTGCTCCTCTAAATAGGTAATTATTCCGTTTAAAGCACAGGAAACATTTTCTTCATCGAACCAGGGGTTCCTGGCAAATGCGGCGGCGGCCAGCGCTTTTCGTTCCTCAGGCGGCAGGTTTTGCAGCTGATTCCCCAGTTTAATAAATGCTTCAATCCTGTTTTCTAATGTCATGACAAACGGTAATTTAAAAAAATATTTGATAAGGATGCTTAATGTTACTAATTTTGTTCTGATTTAAACTAAGAATTACAAAAGTATAAAAAATATCAGGAGATACGATTATGGCAATAATGATCACTGACGAATGTATAAACTGTGGTGCCTGCGAACCAGAATGCCCGAATACCGCTATATACGAAGGCGGCATGGAATGGACATGGGGCGGTGGCACAGCTCTGACGGAAGTGGAGATCGACGGTGGCGAAGTTGTTCCCGGCGATGCGCCTCAGACGCCGATATCAGATGAGTTTTACTACATCGTGTCAGATAAATGTACCGAGTGTATGGGCTTCCACGAAGAGCCGCAATGTGCCGCTGTTTGCCCTGTAGACTGCTGCGTGGACGACCCAGACTACCGCGAAAGCGAAGAGGAACTGCTGGCCAAGAAGGACTGGCTGCACCAGGAGGCCAGCTAAGCTGGGTAACCCTCCGGAACTAACGGAAGCCTGCCTCTTTTGGGCAGGCTTTTTTTATGGCTTTTAAATTCCTAATTTTGCCGTCCACAAGCTAGTTTACGATGTCGACAGGAACAAAATATAACCCGAAGGAAATAGAGAACAAGTGGTACGGAAGCTGGTTGGAGCACGGCTTCTTCCGCTCTAAGCCCAACCCCAAAAAAGAGCCTTATACCATTGTAATTCCGCCGCCAAACGTAACGGGGGTGCTGCACATGGGGCACATGCTCAACAACACCATCCAGGATATCCTGGTGCGCCGCGCGCGCATGCGGGGAAAAGAAGCCTGCTGGGTGCCGGGTACCGATCATGCCTCTATTGCTACTGAGGCCAAGGTAGTGGCAATGCTGCAGGAGCGGGGCATTCAGAAAAGTGACCTCACCCGCGAAGAGTTCCTGGAGTATGCCTGGGAGTGGAAGGAAAAGTACGGCGGCATTATCCTGGAGCAGCTCAAAAAACTGGGCGCCTCCTGCGACTGGGACCGCACCCGCTTCACGATGGAAGAAGACTTGTCGGCTGCCGTAATCGAGGTGTTTGTGGACCTGTACCGCAAAGGCCAGATTTACCGCGGCGTGCGCATGGTAAACTGGGACCCGAAAGGCGGCACCGCGCTTTCCGACGAAGAAGTAATCCCAAAAGATACCATGGCCAAAATGTACCACCTGCGCTACGAGGTGGTGCGCGATGTGGACGATGTACTCAACGAAGGGGTGCCAGCTTACATTACGGTAGCTACCTCGCGTCCGGAAACAATAATGGCTGACGTGGCAGTGGCTGTAAACCCCAACGATGAGCGTTACAAGCACCTGCACGGCAAAAAAGTGCGTATCCCGCTGCTGGGCCGCGCCATCCCGGTTATCCTGGACGAGTACGTGAGCATCGACTTTGGTACAGGCGCCCTGAAAGTAACACCAGCGCACGACCTGAACGACTACGAACTGGGCCTCAAACACAACCTGCCCATCATCGACATCCTGAACGACGACGGCAGCCTGAACGAGAAGGCGCAGCTGTACGTGGGACAGGACCGTTTTGCCGCCCGTCGCAATATTGTAAAGGACCTGGAGGAAGCGGAACTGCTGGTAAAGATAGAGGAATATGCCAGCGTGCTGCAGACCTCCGAGCGTACCGGTGCCGTAATAGAGCCGCGGCTGTCGCTGCAGTGGTTCTGTAAAATGGATGCCATGGCAAAGCCGGCTATGGAAGCCGTGATGGAAGATGAGATAAAGCTGCACCCGCCCAAGTTCAAGAACATGTACCGGTCCTGGATGGAGAACATCCGCGACTGGTGTATTTCGCGCCAGCTGTGGTGGGGACAGCGCATTCCGGCCTACTACCTTCCCGACGGTTCGTATGTGGTAGCATGCTCAACGGAAGAGGCCCTGGAACTGGCCCGCCATGAGAGCGGAAACGCCGATTTGCAGGCAGAAGATCTGCGCCAGGACGAAGACGTGCTGGATACTTGGTTTTCGTCGTGGCTGTGGCCTATTTCGGTGTTCGATGGCTTTAAAGATCCCGATAACAAAGATATCCAGTACTATTACCCGACCAACGACCTGGTTACGGCTCCTGAAATCCTGTTTTTCTGGGTAGCGCGTATGATTATGGCCGGTTATGAGTTCCGCAACGAGCCGCCGTTCCGCAACGTGTACCTGACCGGTATCGTGCGCGATGCGCAGGGCCGTAAAATGTCAAAATCGCTGGGCAACTCACCCGATCCGCTCGACCTGATAGAAAAGTACGGAGCAGACGGGGTGCGTACCGGCATGCTGTTCAGCTCGCAGGCCGGCAACGACCTGTTTTTCGACGAGAAGCTGATAGAGCAGGGGCGTAACTTCAGCAACAAGATTTGGAATGCGTTCCGGCTGATCAAAGGCTGGGAAGTAGACGAAACGCTGCCTTGCCCGAACGAAACGGCGATCAGGTGGTTCGAGTCGCGCTTTAACGCTGCCTTTGTGCAGATCGAAGACCACTTCAGCAAATACCGTATTTCGGATGCGCTGCTGTCGGTGTACAAGCTGGTGTGGGACGATTTCTGCTCCAACTACCTCGAAATGATCAAACCGACCTACCAGCAGCCAATCGATAAGGAGACGCTGAAGGCAACCGTTGGCTTTATGGAGCAGGTTCTGAAAGTGCTGCACCCGTTCATGCCCTTCCTGACCGAAGAGCTGTGGCATGAACTGAAGGAGCGTAAGGAGCTGGAGTACATTATTGTAGCTTCCTGGCCTAAAAAAGACCGGTTCAATAAGGAAATAATCGACCAGATGGAGAGCGTGCTGAAGGTGGTGGCTGCTATCCGGAATGTGCGTAACTCCAAGAACATCCCGAACAACAAGTCGCTCGACCTGTCGGTGAAACAGATGGGCCAGCTGGACTATGCACCTTTCCTGGGTATCATCCGCAAGCTTGGCAACATCAGCGAGATCAGCTTAGTGCAGGAAAGTGTGGAGGGCGCTATAAGCTTTGTGGAAGCCGGCGATGAGTTCTTCATCCCGATGGAAGGCAACATTGATGTGGCGGCAGAGCGTGAGCGGCTGCTCAAGGAGCTGGAGTACACCCAAGGCTTCCTGAATTCAGTAACCAAGAAACTGAGCAACGAGCGCTTTGTGAAAGGGGCGCCAGAGGCAGTCATTGCCAACGAACGCAAAAAGCAAGCCGATGCCGAAGCCAAAATAAAAGCGCTGGAGCAAAGTCTGGCAGCGCTGTAGAGGTGTGAAATTTCAAAAAAGCGGCTGTTCCGGATGACGGGGCAGCCGCTTTTTTTTTTGCTGCAGCAGCCACCACTCCCGCTGCTCCTCAATTTACGGCTTCTTCTGCAGGCTTGAGACCAGTTGCTCTATCTCCTCCACAAAGCCAGGGAAGACGGCGCTTAATCCCTCTTTTTGCTTGCTATAGATAATCTCCACCTTTCTGTGATCAAGAATGTAGGTGAGCAGTCCCTGGTCGGCTTCGGTAATGTAGAGCAGTTTCTGAGGATTTGATTTTGTAGCAACAGCATAGGTCCTGAACGTAAAGGTATTATTGATTTTCTGCGGCGTAGGCGGCCTGTTTTCGAGGTACCGCTGCATAATCACCGTGTCGAGCTGCACCGTGGTTTCTATCTGGAAAATAGCCTGAATTTCCCCGTCATCAAACTCCCACTTGTTTACCTGGTGGTTTCCGTGCTTCGTGCTGGAATAGGTGCCGTTGGTGAGGCTGGTGTTCGCAACTATTTTAAAAAGCTGTAAGTCATTTTCCACTGTCTGCAGCGATGGCGCCAGCGAAGCATTATCGCTGATGAAATACTGGGAGTTTCGCAGCAGCTTCAGATCCTGCTCCATGTCCTGCGCCAGCCTGAAAGTATCGGGCTGGGTGAACAGGAGTGAGAAGTACAAAGGCAGTAAGGTCAGAAATAGCGGCATAATCTTCTTTAGCTTTTATCTACCTGTACTCAAAACCCATGCCTTTCGTTAGCTTCTTGGTCTTTTGATAGTAGCGTGTTGACAGAATTAACTACATCGGCAATGAAATCCTCCGTAACTGCTGTCTGTTTACCCGATAAAAGCGACTCGTGAAGGGTAAAAATTTTTTGTAACCTCAGGTAACTTTGTACCAATAGTGGTGCTTCTGAATAGTTATTGTCGTTTATCCGGATACTAAGGACATCATTTCTCTCCTTGCTAGTGATCTGTACCAGGATATAATCACCGGTACGATTTACAACCTGATTGCTGATGATGAGGGCCGGTCGTAATTTCTGTTGTGTTAAATCTGTAAATGGAAATTTAATCCAGACAACATCGCCTCTATTGTAGGTCATTTTTTTGTTGCTTCACCCGCTTCTGCATTATACAACTGGTCATATCTGTCATCCTCTTCTGAATCCCAGTCTTCCGCTAAAGACTTTTGAGAAAGTAATGTTACTTCATCTACAGGTTCTTTTTCCTCAAAAGATTTTATATAACGCAGATTCTCGAGCAAACTCTTTACGATTAAAAAGTCAGCATCATTTACTGTTATTTCTATCTTTTTCATTTCGCAATTTTTTTTCCAGGTAAAAAGCTCGATTTTTTATATTTTACGGAACTACGGCTGATACTGATAAGGACAATCAATCTGTACATCCTATTTATAACATCTGCCATCCTAATCCGGTTCTACAACCGCGAGCTATCAACTACCCGCCAGTTTATCTTGCCGTTGTTTACCTCATACTTTAGCAGCATATAGCCGCCGTTGTGGCCGTCTTCGTAGTAGGCCAGGGCGTAGCGGTCGTTCAGGATGCGGCTGTCGCGGATGGTCATGGTACCGCCCATCGTGCCTTCGGCAGGGATGAGCTGCTGTTGCTTTCGGTTCAGGTCGTTCATGAGGTCTGCTTCGGGGTTTTTCAGGCCTTTTTTCTCGAGCTTCCGAATGTCGCTCTCGCTCAGCACACCCAGCTGATCTACGAAATCTACACCACCCGGAGGTACCAACGTCATGGTATCGGGCGGCAGTACCATCTCCTCCAGCGAGTCCAGTTGGGTTTGTTGCTGCGCCAGTTGCTGATTTGCTTCTTCGAGTCGGGTATCTGCTACTGTTAAGCGGCCTTCAGCTTCGCGTTGTTCCCAGTAAAAGTAAAAGGCCAGTGCCAGGAAAACAGCGGCCAGTAGCCAGGGTAAAAGGTTTCTCATAGGTTTAGGTTAAATTCAGTCTGTAAACGGAAAAAGCTAAAACAGGGTAACGTGACTTCGAAAATCATTATAAAAACGCTGCTGCACCTGCCACCACATCCACTGCTGCTCCCGGAGCGCGTAAAGCAGTTCGCAAAGCAGCAGAAATCAAAAATATAGCCTGCCCCGGTAACAGGAGCAGGCTATATTTTTTTGCCAATCCAATTCATGCCGTAGCCTGAAATCAGATGATGGTATTCGGATCGAAGTTTTCGAGGTAATCGGCAACGCGGCGCACAAACATGCCGCCCAGCGAACCGTCAACCACGCGGTGGTCGTAGGAGTGCGACAGGAACATGAAGTGCCGGATACCAATTAAATCGCCTTCGGGTGTTTCGATAACGGCTGGTTTCTTTTTGATAATGCCCAGCGCCAGGATAGCCACCTGCGGCTGCATAATGATCGGTGTACCCATCACGTTTCCAAATCCCCCTACATTCGACATGGTATAGGTGCCGCCGGATAAATCGTCGGGCGTGAGTTTGTTCACCCGTCCACGGTTAGCCAGGTCGTTTACTTTCTTGGCAAGACCGTTCAGGTTCATCTGATCCGCATTTTTGATGTTGGGCACGATCAGGTTGCCATTAGGCAGTGCTACCGCCATACCGATATTGATGTCTTTGTGGCGGATAATCTTGTTCCCCTCCACCGACACATTGATCATCGGGAAATCTTTGATGGCCTTGGCAATGGCCTCGATAAACAGCGGTGTAAAGGTTAGCGGCTCGCCCTCGCGTTTTTTGTACGCATCTTTCCACTTGTTGCGCCAGTTTACCAGGTTGGTAACGTCTGCCTCCACAAAAGACGTAACGTGGGCCGAAATACGCCGGCTTTCGAGCATGCGCTCGGCGATCATGCTGCGCATGCGGTCCATCTCAATAATCTCGTCGTTGCCGCTGTAAGAAGAGGCCGGTGCAGCTGCAGGCTGTGTCTCTGCTTTAGGCTGTGACACAGTGGCTGTTGCCGGTTCCGTCGGTTTGCTTTCCGGAGCAGCTGGCTGAGGGGCAAGGTGGCGGCTTTCCAGGTAGGCCAGAATGTCTTTTTTGGAAACGCGTCCTTCGCTGCCGGTGCCGGGCACATACTCCAGTTCCTGCATCGAAATGCCTTCTTCGCGGGCGATGTTGAGCACCAGCGGCGAGTAGAACCGTCCGGAAGCAGGTCTCTCTAAGCGGGCTACAGGAGCAGGGGCGGCTGCTTTGGCAGCAGGCTGTTCGGCAACAGCAGGGGCAGGAGCCTCCTCGACAGTGGCAGCCGCCGGCTCAGTAACAGCAGGTTCGGTGGCGGCAGGAGCATCGGTAGCTTCAGCAGCTCCGCCTGTGTTTATGATGGCAATAGGTGCACCTACGGCTACTATATTGCCTTCTTTCACTAATATTTCTTTCAGTACGCCGCTTTCGATGGCTGGTATTTCTGTGTCTACCTTGTCTGTAGCTACCTCCAGCACCGATTCGTCTTCTTCAATGGTGTCGCCCTCCTTTTTGAGCCATTTCAGAATGGTGCCTTCCATGATACTTTCGCCCATTTTGGGCATTACCATTTCTACAAGTGCCATGCTTTGTTAGTTATGATCGTAGTTCGATTTTCGCTTCTTAGTAATTGATTCGGGTAGTTTCCCGAACAGTCTGGAATCAAGGCAGAAGTAACAGGTGTTAGTTTTTTCTGTACCGGACCTGCGTGTTGAGTCCGGATTGCTGCTGCCTCAATACCCGAACAAAGGTAAGGATTTTGGGCTATTCCTCAACGGTCCGGGTTAAACTTTGCCGGATGAGGTTGAGCGCTGCCATGGCGGAATACTCGATGTTGAGTGCCCGGTCTTTGTTAAACCGGAGCAGTTTACTCACGGTTTTTTCTTTGTCGGCGTACGCAACCCAGACCGTGCCTACAGGTTTATCTGGTGTGCCGCCTCCCGGACCGGCTATGCCGCTCGTGGCAACACCCACATCGGTCTTAAATTTCAGGCGCACCTGCTCGGCCATCTCCCGTACCACGGCTTCGCTTACGGCACCGTTTTCGGCAATGGTTTCCGGTTTTACGCCGAGCTCCCGTATCTTTACATCGTTGTGGTAAGCTACCATGCTGCCAATGAAGTACATGGAGCTGCCGGGGACGCTGGTGAGGCGGTGGGCGATATAACCGCCGGTGCAGCTCTCGGCCGTGGCGATGGTGTAGTTGCGGGCATTCAGCATCATCCCGACCACTTCCTCCAGCGTTATTTCGCCGTAGGCAAAAATGTGGGGAGAAATAAGATCGGTCAGCTGCGCCAGTTGCTCCAGCAGCTCGTCTTCCAATTGGTCGGGATCAGGGCCCATGCCGGTCAGGCGGAGGCGTACGCCGCCCAGGTGGGGCAGGTAGGCCAGCCGGATGTGGGGGGGCAGTTTTGTTTCCCAGGCTTCTATTTTTTCTGCCAGAAACGATTCGCCGATGCCTACCGTCTGCACAACTTTATGAATGATCTCCGGCGTGTTAAAATGTCCTTTCAGCTTCGGAAGAACCGTGTCGGTCATCATGCGCTTCATCTCAAACGGCACGCCGGGCATCGACACAAACACTTTTCCTTCTTCCTCAAACCACATACCCGGCGCTGTGCCCAGCACATTTCGGACGGGGGTGCAGCTGGCCGGCAGAAAGGCCTGCTGGCGGTTTAGTTCGGTAAGATCACGGCCGCGTGTTTTGAAGATGTGCGCCACATCCTCCAGCGACTGCTCGTGCAGCACCAGTTCGGTGTTGAAATAGGAGGTAAGCACATCTTTTGTCAGGTCGTCCTTGGTTGGTCCCAGTCCTCCTGTTATTAAAATAATATCGGCCCGGGTTTTTGCATCGTCCAGGGCAGCGACAATATGAGCGGCTTTGTCAGATATAGACGTAATCTGCTGTACTCTGATACCGATTCTTGTTAATTCAGTGCCCATCCAGGCCGAATTAGTATCCACAATCTGCCCGAACAGGATCTCATCCCCAACCGTAATTATCTCTGCCTTTACTTCCTTCATATTGTTTTTGGTCTGATTTATGCGTATCCACCTTTATATCCTAAAATTAAGATGTTCTAAGTTATGCGAAAAATTGTTTATACTTCTTTTTTAGCGCTTTTATTGGGAGCTTCGGCCTGTACCGTAGCCGATGTGCAGCGAACCGTGGATGGTGTGCTGGCCGGAACCGGAGGCCCTGTTACCCGCGATGAGGTTGCTGCAGGGCTGCGCCAGGCGCTGGAAAAAGGCATCCGCAGCGGTTCGGACCAGGCTTCGCAGGAAGATGGCTACTACCGGAACCCGCTCATCCGGATCCCGTTTCCGGAAGAGGTGAAGCGCGTAGAGAATACGTTGCGGCAGGTTGGTTTGGGCAATGAAGTAGATAAATTTATTCTGACGCTTAACCGTGGCGCCGAAGATGCTGCCAAAAGTGCAGTGCCTATTTTTGTGTCAGCGATCAAACAAATGACCATTGCCGATGCCTGGGCCATTCTGAAAGGCGATAAGGATGCAGCTACCCAATACCTGAAGCGCACCACCTCTTCGCAGCTGCGCGATGCCTTTATGCCGGTGATGCAGCGCTCGCTCGAGAAAACAAATGCCACCAAGTATTACGCAGACATTGTTAACTCCTACAACCAGATTCCGCTGGTACAGAAAGTAAACCCCAACCTGAATGAGTATGCGACACAGAAAGCCATGGATGGCCTGTTCCTGCTGATAGCGAAGGAAGAGGAGAACATCCGCGAAAACCCGATTGCCCGCACCACAGAGCTGTTGCGGAGGGTTTTTAGCCGGGAAAATCAAACCTGATTTGGCTAAGGCATAACATAATTTTACCTGCCGGAGCGCCCGCTTTACTTCAATGTAGTGCGGGCGCTTTTATTTTTCAGAACTTTACAGGCCGATTAAAAGTACAATACAGCAAACTTTAAGTACCCAAAAGATAGCTTGTTGTAATATCGGGAATATGGAAAAAGCACTATTCAACTACCACCCCATCCGGAAAGAAAAAGATCTGGATGTCCTGCTGCACGAAGTTGGCGATGCGCGGGTTGTTATGCTGGGAGAGGCATCGCATGGAACATCGGAGTACTATACCTGGCGCACGGCCATCTCCAGGCGCCTGGTAGAGGAGAAAGGCTTTAATTTTATAGCTGTGGAAGGGGATTGGCCCGAGTGCTATACCGTGAACCGCTTTATTAAAGGATACCAGAAATCGGGGAGCAAAATTGCCGATGTGCTGCAGGTGTTCAGGCGCTGGCCCACCTGGATGTGGGCGAACTGGGAGGTGGCTGCCCTGGTAGAGTGGATGCGCGACTTTAACCACCTGCGCAGCATAAACGAGAAGGTCGGCTTTTACGGGCTGGATGTGTACAGCCTATGGGAATCGCTGGAACAGGTGCTTCAGTCGGTGGAGCAGCGGGGAGGCAAAGCCGCTGAAGCTGCCCGGAATGCCATGCAGTGCTTTGAACCTTACAACCGCGACCCGCAGAATTATGCACGTGCTACAGCCTTTGTTCCTACTGACTGCGAGGATGAAGTGATTGAGATGCTGCAGCGCGTACTCAAGCAGCCGCAGTTCCCCGATGATGCAGAGCATGACTTCAACTCGAAGCAGAATGCACTGGTTGCCGTTAACGCCGAAAAGTATTACCGCACCATGGTGCGCGGTGGGGTGTCGTCGTGGAATGTACGCGATACGCACATGATGGAAACCCTGGACCGCCTCCTCGAGCTGCACGGCCCGCAATCAAAAGCTATTGTCTGGGAGCATAACACGCACATCGGCGACGCCAGCGCCACCGATATGGCCGACGAAAACATGATCAACATCGGGCAGCTGGCCCGCGATAAATATGGCCCCGAACATGTAAAGCTGGTTGGATTTGGTACGTACAAGGGCAGCGTGATCGCAGGTAAAGCCTGGGGAGCGCCTATGCAGAAAATAGATGTACCCGAAGCGGTACCTGGCAGCTGGGAAGAAATACTGCACCGCATCAGCGACGAAGATAAACTTATCCTGTCCCGGGATTTATGGGAGGTACCGGAGCTGAAGAAGCGGATCGGTCACCGGGCAATCGGGGTTGTATATGATCCGAAATTTGAACAGTTTGGTAACTATGTGCCAACGATCATCCCCGGACGCTACGATGCTTTTATTTACTTCGACGAAACAGAAGCCGTTCACCCGCTCCACATGAAGATCCGCGGCGCCCAGGAACCTGAGCTGTATCCGTGGAACTATTAGAAGTTAGAGAGTTTGGGAGTTAGAAAGTTTAAGAGGTAGAAAAGTAGAAATTTTGTAGGGGTTGAAGATTTTCAACCCTGTAACAGAGAGGTAGAGTGGTTGGGGGGATGGCTGTAGAGACGCGGTGCCCGCGTCTCCTGCACGAACCACAGGCAAATCCAATCAATCCTGCTATTCCTTAAATCTTCTTAATCTTGTTCAGACAAATCCAATCCTGAAAATTCAAAAATTCCGTAAATCCTGATTCAGACAATTAATCGAGCACAATCAAAATCAAGTAAATCAGAAAAATCACCGTAAATCAAAGGTTCAGACAGAGGAGCAGAGGCAATGGTGGCAGGAGCAGAAAGAAGTTTTTTTGTCTGAACCAGGATTTACCAGATTAGTGGATTAACAGGATTAGTTTTGTCTGTGAATCGTGAAAGGGTTGAAAATCTTCAACCCCTACAAAATAACTACCTTTTTACCTTTCTAACTCTCTAACTCCAAAACTCTCTAACTTCCTCACCCTCTTTCGATAAGGAAAATGATGTAGCCTATGTAGATGAGCAGGAAAAGAATGCCGTTCCAGCGGTCGATGGTGTTGCGCCTGCCGATCGGGAGCACGATGATCAACAGTGTACTGGCAAAAATCATCATGATGATGTCGGAGTTGCTGATTACGTTGAACGGTATCGGGTTGATAATGGCACTGATCCCCAATATCCAGAGCAGGTTAAAGATGTTGGAGCCAATCACATTTCCTACGGCTATATCAATATTACGGCGGTAGGCAGCCACTGCTGACGTAACCAGTTCCGGTAACGAGGTACCAATGGCAACTACAGTAAGCCCGATAAAAGATTCACTCAGGTTAAATACGCCGGCAATCGAAACAGCGCTGTCAACCACCCATTTTCCTCCCAGGAAAAGCCCGGCTCCTCCTAATGTAATGTAAGCAACAGATTTTCCTAAAGACATAAAAGGAGTTGCCTGCTCCAGGCCCGGCTCGTTGTTGGTTTTAGCAACATTGTAAATATAGGCCATAAACAACACAAAGAAGAAGAGCAGGATGCCGCCGTCGATGCGGCTGATGTAGAGCTGAGTTTTGTCGCCAAAAAGTACGGCATTGGCCAGGAAGCCCACCAGCAGGGTAGCAATAAGTGAAAAAGGGATTTCGGTTATGACCGTGTTCCGTTTGATGGGCAGCGGGCAAATGATAGCGGTAATGCCGATGATCAGCAGCAGGTTGGCCACATTGCTTCCAAATACGTTGCCTATTGCCAGCTCCGACTGCCCCTGCAGGCTCGAGAGAATGTTGATAATAAGTTCCGGGAGCGAGGTGCCAAAAGAAACAATGGTCAGGCCCACCACCATATCCGGAATCTCGTAGCGCTTTGCGATAGAAGAAGCACCTGTTACCAAAGTGTCTGCACCCTTTATCAGCAGCACAAAACCTAGCAGAAGCAGAAGAAATGTCAGCATTTTACCACATGAATTGGAGACAGAAATGATGTTGCGGGGGGGGGGGGGCTGCAGCGTTACATAAAAAGAAGGCTGCCTGCAGCTTTCGCATCAGGCAGCCTTTGTACGTTCAGCTCCGGTGTACGTTATTGCATGTTATGGTAAACTGCCTGAACGTCGTCGTCTTCCTCAATTTTCTCCACCAAGTTCTCTATCTCTTCAGCCTGTTCGTCGGAAAGCTCTGTCCGGGTGTTCGGCACACGCTGCAGTTCGGCACTTATCACGTTTAGCTCTTTTTCTTCCAGCGCCTTCTGCATCGCTCCAAAATCGGTGAAAGCAGTTTCGATAATGATTTCGCCTTCGTGCTCATAAATTTCCTCCGCCCCGAAATCGATCAGTTCCAGTTCCAGCTCCTCCAGGTCTACTCCCTCGGCAGCTACTTTAAATATACCTTTCCGGGTGAACAGGAAGTCGAGCGAACCGGTTTTGCCTAACGAGCCGCCGGCACGGGAGAAGTAAACGCGCATGTTGGCTACCGTGCGGTTGATGTTGTCTGTGGCTGTCTCCACCAGTATCGCGATGCCATACGGGCCGTAGCCTTCGTATACCACCTCTTCGTAATCTTTCTCCTCTTTGGAGGAAGCCCGTTTGATGGCAGCTTCCACTCTGTCTTTTGGCATGTTCACACCTTTCGCGTTCTGCATCGCAGTGCGCAGGCGTGCGTTGGACTCGGGGTTAGGACCGCCTTCTTTTACGGCCATTACGATCTCTTTACCTAAGCGTGTAAAGGCCTTCGACATTTTGTCCCAACGCTTAAATTTACGTGCTTTTCTGAATTCAAATGCGCGTCCCATAGTATCGGTTATGTGTAATTACACAAAGTTAGGCATTTTTTTAGTTATTCGTTATTGGTTATTAGTTATTGGGGAGGGCATGATAAGTTAGAAAGTTTAGGAGTTAGAAAGTTAGAGAGGTAAGAATTTTGAATCTTGTTTATCCTTCAATCATTTAATCGTGTTCAGACAGGAGCAGTGGCTATGGTGGCAGGAGCAGACAGAAGTTTTTTGTCTGAACCTGGATTAACCACATTAGTGGATTAACAGGATTGGATTTGTCTGTGGTTCGTGTAGGAGATTTTCAACCCATACAAAAATTCCTACCTCTCTACCTCCTAAACTCTCAAACTCCTAAACTTTCTAACTCTCTAACTCCAACAACTATTTTCTGGGATGAAAATCGGTGATGTGCAGGCGGTGGTCGCAGAAGCTGTATTCGTGTTCGATGTTGGAGCCTACAATGATCAGGCGGTTTTTTTTGTTCTGGGCGATGTGCTCCTGGTACCAGGCAATGCCTTCCTGGTCGAGGTTGGTGGTGGGTTCGTCGAGCAGCAGGAGGGGGGATTCGGAGTAGATAGCCAGCCCCAGCTTCAGGCGCTGCTTCATGCCGGAAGAAAAGTCTTTCACGAACTTATGACGCGCCTTTACAAGGCCCATCCGCTCGGTGAGTTGTTCCTGGGTGAGCTGCCCGCGCAAGGGCTTAAAACGGGTATGGAAAGCCAGCATCTCCTGTAGGGTAAATTCTTCGACCAGTTCCAGGTAGGGGGCTGTGAGGGAGAGGTAGCGGTAAGCGGCTTCGGGGGCGATGGGTTTATCCTGCTGAAGGTATTCGATGGTGCCTTCGCTGTACAGGTTGTGCCCGGAAATAATGGTAAGAAGGGTGGATTTTCCGGAGCCATTGTGGCCCAGAATCGCGTAGGAACTGTCTGCCTCAAAGGTATAGGTCAGGTTCCGGAAAATCCACTCGTAATTATAGCGTTTGCCTAACTTGTGTAGGTTAATCCGCATCTTTAAAGTTGTAGCTCTTGATAATGCCGCGGCCCGAGTTGCGCAGGAAGTTGGTTACTTCGTCGCGCTCGGTGCTTGGGTTCAGCTCCAGCTCAATTTTGTCCAGGGCCTGCGAATTATTCAGCCCGTTCATAAACAGGATGCGGTAGAGCTGCTGAATTTCGTTTATCTGCTCGCTCACGTAGCCTCTGCGGCGCAACCCAACAGAGTTAATGCCTGCATAGGAAAGTGGTTCGCGGGCAGCTTTTACGAACGGCGGCACATCCTTCAGTACTTTGGAGCCGCCGGAAATAAAGGCATGGGCGCCAATTTTTACGAACTGGTGCACCGCACTCGTCGCACTGATGATGGCATAATCGTGTACCTCCACGTGGCCTGCCATCTGCACGGCATTCCCGATAATGCAATTGTTGCCTACCATACAGTCGTGGGCAACGTGGGCATAGGCCATAATGAGGCAGTTGCTGCCCACCACGGTTTTCATTTTATCCACAGTGCCACGGCTAACGGTTACAAATTCCCGGATAACGGTATTGTCGCCTATATGCGTGGTGGTAATTTCACCGGCAAACTTCAAGTCCTGGGGTACGCAGGAAACCACGGCGCCAGGAAATATTTTACAGTTTTTGCCGATGCGGGCGCCCTCCATAATTGTAACGTGAGGTCCGATCCAGGTGCCTTCGCCAATCTCAACATTTTTGTGAATGGTGGTGAAGGGCTCTACTACCACATTCTGCGCAATTTTTGCTTCGGGGTGGATGTATGCTAAAGGCTGGTTCATGCGTCTTTTTTTACGATACTTGCCGACATTTCTGCTTCCATTACCAGTTTGCCTCCCACAAAGGCCTGACCTGCCATTTTGGCGATGCCACGCTTAATAGGAGCCAGCAATTCACATTTGAATATAATGGTGTCTCCGGGAAGAACTTTGCGTTTGAAACGGCACTTGTCAATCCCCAGGAAGTAAGGCCAGTAATCTTCAGGATTTTCAACAGTATTCAGAACGAGGATACCGCCTGTCTGCGCCATGGCTTCTATCTGCACCACGCCCGGCAGCACAGGGTTGCCGGGAAAATGGCCCGGGAAGAACGGCTCGTTCATGGTGACATTTTTAATGCCTGTAACCGAGGTTTCGTCCAGGTGGATGATCTTGTCTATCAGCAGGAAAGGGTAACGGTGTGGCAGTGTAGCGGCAATCTGGTTGATGTCCATTACCGGCGGCTTTCTGGGGTCGTAGGTCGGAACGTTCTGTATGCTGGACTCTTTAATCAGGCGCTTCACTTTTTTGGCGAAGGCAATGTTGGCTGCGTGACCCGGACGAGCTGCTAAAATCTGTCCTTTCAGCGGTCTGCCAATCAGGGCAAGGTCACCCATCAGGTCCAGGAGCTTGTGGCGGGCCGGTTCGTTTTTATAGCGAAGTTCGGTATTGTTCAGGATACCTTCTTCTTTCACTTCAACTTTTGGTTTGTGCAGCAGGTCGGCCAGGTAATCCAGCTCCTCGTCCTGCACCACACGGTCCACAATCACGATAGCGTTTCCGAGGTCGCCGCCTTTTATCAGGTTCTGCTTAAACAATGCTTCCAGTTCGTGCAGAAAACAGAAGGTTCTGGAAGGAGCAACTTCCGCTTCAAACTGGTTAAAATCGGTAATAGAAGCATGCTGGCTTCCCAGGACAGGTGAGTTGTAATCCACCATCACCGTCAGACGGTAATCGTCGAGCGGGAGGGCGGCAATTTCAACACCACGGCTGTCGTCTTTGTAGCTCAGGCCTTTGGTAATTTCGAAATAGTTGCGCAGGGCGTTCTGCTCTTCCAGGCCAACACTTGCCAGGGCTTTCACAAACTCAATCGCGGAACCATCCATAATAGGCGGCTCAGGACCGTCGAGTTCGATCAGTACATTGTCGATCTGCAAGCCTACCAGGGCGGCCAGTGTATGTTCTACAGTATTAACCCGGGCCCCGTTCTGCTCGATGGTAGTGCCGCGCGAAAGGTCAACTACATTGTCTACATCAACATTTACAAGAGGCTGACCAGGCAGATCCACACGCTGAAATTTGTAGCCGTGGTTGGCAGGCGCAGGCTTAAACGTCATGTTAGAAACTACACCCGTGTGTAATCCAATGCCCGATACCGTTACCGGAGCCTTAATGGTATGCTGTTTTTCGTTCATTAATGAAACAGTAGTGTATCGTTTTGTTTGTAACCAGCCACCGGTGGGGCAGCCGGAACTGCCGTGCTAAGGTACTGGTTTTGGGCGCAAACACTACGCGCCTGCAAACTTAATATATAATAGCGGGTCTTGCTACTTTTATTTATAATCACCGGATAAGTCAGGTTTACCCTTCGGTAAATTTTCCTTCGCGCAGGCTTTCCAGCTCGCGCTGCAGTTCGGGTAATTTCCGGAAAACAGCCAGTGCGCGCAGGTTTTGCTTGTAATCGAAGGCCGGAGAGCCCTGTATAATGGTGCCGGGTTCTTTTACCGATTTGCCCACACCCGATTGCGCCCCTACCGTTGTTCTGTCGGCGAGGGTGATGTGGCCTACAATGCCCACCTGGCCTGCCAGTACGTTGTAATTGCCGATCTTGGACGAACCCGAAATGCCTGTCTGGGCCGCGATAACGGTATGGTGACCCACTTCCACGTTATGGGCGATCTGTACGAGGTTATCAATCTTGGTGCCTTTCCGGATAATGGTAGAGCCCATGGTGGCGCAGTCGATGGTGGTGTTGGCGCCTACCGAGATATCGTCTTCCAGTACCACGTTGCCAATCTGCGGGATGGTTTTATAGCTGCCGTCCTGCTGGGGAGCAAAGCCAAAACCGTCGCTGCCAATCACGGCGCCGGCGTGTAAGGTGCAGTTGCTTCCGATTACGGAATTGGTATAAACCTTTACGCCTGCAAACAGCGTGGTATTGTCGCCGATGGTTACGTTGTCGCCGATGTAAACCTGCGGGAAAATGCGCACATTGTTGCCGATGGTGCAGTTGTGGCCGATGTAGGAGAAAGCGCCGCGGTAGTGGTTTTCGCCGACCTGGCTGTTTTGCCCGAGAAAGCAGGGTTCTTCTACGCCTGTTTTAGAGGCCAGCAAAGCCGTCTGGTAATAACTTAAGAGGGTAGAAAAGCTGGTATAAGGGTCCGGAACCCGGATTAAGGTAGCGGCTACCGCTTTCTTGAGTTCAAGCTTATCGGAAACGATAACGGCACTGGCGCCCGTGGTATAGAGATAAGGCTCGTATTTAGCATTTGACAGAAAGGCAAGAGCACCCGCCTGAGCTTCCTCGATCTTCCCTAAACTGTTTACTTTTACCTGGCTATCCCCCTCAATCGTTCCCTGGAGCAGGTCTGCTATCTGTTGAACAGTAAATTCCATTTTGTAAAATTAGACCAAAAAATTAAATCTGCTACTACCTTGGGGGCGCAAACTTACTAAAATTATAACCCCGGTGTATAACGTCGGGCTACATATAATTATGCACATGGCCTGAAAAAACCGGACCGGTTTGTTCTGCGCTGTTTGGCAGGATATACAGTTGCGGCAGCGTTTTCTGCAAATGCAGTCAGCTATTGCATTTTTTGCTGTTCGGTAAGCTGCTGATCCCTTTCTTAGGGGCAGCAGAAATAAAAATAAGGAGCAGAGGCTATGGTGGCTGCTGCAGCAGATCAGAGACTTAAATAAAACAGGCTGCATGTACCTTGTCCGTGCTCACAAATACAGGAAGAGGGTGTAAATGCCGGGCTGCGATAAATTATATAAGAGCGGGTGCAACCATATCGGGGTTTTTACGCAAAATATACTAAACTTAACCTATCATCATGAAAAAGCTGTTTACAATACTTTTTATATGTTTTATGCTAGTGCCGGGGGCGCAACAGGCCTGGGCGCAAACCAACACCCCGGAAGCCCTGAAAGAAGGCTATGGCATGCACGAAGGCAAGATGATCCATATTGCCGACGGAACCATCACTCCGATGGAAGAAGATGTGACCATGGAAGATGGTACCAAGGTGATGCAGGATGGCACCGTGGTACTGCCCGGTAAAAAACCGCAGAAACTCCGCGAAGGGTATGCTGTTAACAAAATGGGTAAAATTGTGCTGCTCGAATACGATATGATGAAGCCCGAAGCTATCCAGAGCCATTCCCAGCGCATGCTGGGCAACACGGCAACGCAGATTATCACAACAGGCGATAGCACCATTGTCGTGGTGGACCCTTCCGAAGCTGGTAATACGGGACAGCTGACCACCGATCACTCCCGGCGCTCTGCTCTGATTTCGGAAAAGAACAGCCTGGTAGTGCAGAAAGCCGAACTGATGAACAGGCTGAAAACGAAGGAAATTCCAAAGAATGAAGAACTAAAAACGATCAATGCCCGGCTTAAACAGATTGACCAGGAACTGAAATCGTTAGAGCCACAGCCTGCGCAGGAGCAGAAAGCGGAAGAATAAAACTGTTCTGCAGCCGCCACCACAGCCTCTGCTCCCGGCAAAACAGGAGCAGAGGCTGTGGTGGCGGCTGCAGCAAAGCGTTTACACCTGTTTTACGGGCCTTAACTGATAATCATCTTTTCCAGCCGCTGCAGGTACTGCGCATCGACTGTTGCGCCAAGGCCCGGCTGGTCGGGCAGCGTTACCCCGCCGGTGCTGTCGTAGCGGATGCCGCCTGCTACAGGGTCTTCCACAAACATCAGCGGCGTATCGAAGTCGAAGTAGACGATGTTGTCGCTGGCCAGGGCCAGGTGGGCTGAAGCCGTAAAGCCCAAACGCGATTCCAGGAAACCTCCTACCTGCAGTTGCAGTCCTGCCTGCTCTGCCACTTCGATAATTTTAAGGGCTTTGAAAATACCCGACGATTTACCGAGCTTGATGTTGATGTAGTCGCAGGCAGCCAGGTCGGTGAGGCGTTTGGCGTCGTGGTGGTCGCAGCAGGATTCGTCGGCCATGATGGGGATGGGGCTTTGCTGCCGCACTTCCGGCAGCGCCATAAAATTCCAGCGGGGAATAGGTTCTTCGCAGTACTGGATCTGGTAAGGCGCCAGGGCCTTTAATGTTTCGATGGCTTCGGCTTTGCTCCAGCCCTGGTTGGCATCTATCCGGATAGGTATGGTTTCCCCGACCGCTTCCCGGATAAGCCGGATCCGCTCCACATCTTTTGCTGCTTCGCCCAGTTTTACTTTGATCAACCGGAAGCCACGGTTCTTTATAGCCAGTGCATCGGCTGCCATTTTCTGCGGATCGCCAATGCTGACGGTGTAGTCGGTGGTAATTTTTTTATTGTTCGAACCTCCCAAAAAAGCAAACAGCGGCAGGTTGGCCTGTTGCGCCGCAATGTCGTACAGGGCCATGTCGAAAGCACTTTTGATGCTGGCGTTGCCGTAAATGACCGCATCCATGGCCCGGGAACATGCCTCCATGTCCAGCGGGTTTTTGTCTTTCAGCACGTTGGCCAGGTACTTCGCCACCACAAAGCAGGTGTCCATGCTTTCGCCGTTTATAGCCATAAAGGGGCTGCACTCCCCAAAACCGGTAATTCCCTCGTTCGTCCGGATAACCACCACTACATTTCCAGCACAGGTATGCGGGCCTAAAGCCGTTACGAAGGGCGCTTTCAGTTTAATAGGCGATTTGTAGACTTCGATCTGCGTAATTTTCATCGGATTCATCCGCTAGAGTTCCCGTTTTACATGATGTTACGCATAGGGTAGAAAAGGTATGGCAGTGTTGCCTTATTTTGGTTAGTTGTTGGGAGGCGTGAAAAGAATGAGTAGGTTTACTTGTTGCGTTCAGTAGCAGCAGCACAGTTCTGCGATAAATAGGCGGCCGTGAATTCTCTTCCACTGTTTACCAGTTTCTCTTTTTGTGCAGCTGACAAACGTTTTATCCTGGGGGTGATGCCTACGGAAGAGATGGAGATGGTCCGGGACCAGTCGGCCTCCGTTAAGGTGTTGCGGTTCAGGTTTTCGAGCACGAAGATGTAAAAGGCAGCGATGTAGTCGTTGAAACTGTTTATTTCCAGCGGTACCAGTTCCCGTGAGCTGGCATCATTCTGTATCTGCACATCAGTATCTATCCGGACGCCGATTGTTTGCGGGTTTGGTATCCTGTGCTGTAGGCTGGCTGCATCTGTTTCGGTCCTGTCGAACAGGAAGATGGGAAAATTGCCGATGATGCCGCCATCCACCACGATGTCAAGTTCTTTTGTTTTATCTGGTTTTTTGTAAACCGCCCCGGTACTGTCGATAAACACAGCCTGAAAGTACAACGGTATCGACATGGAAACCCGGACGGCATCTTTTATTTTCATGTGCGGATAGTTCTCTCTGGAGAACACGAGGAGCTGCTGTCGGTTTAAGCAGGTTGCCGTTACATACAGGTCTTTGTAGCCTTTCTGGCTAAGTTGTTCAAATGTAATATCCGCATTTCCGGTTTTCTGCTCAATTAACGCTCCCAGCCATTCGGTAAATTTTTCGCCCCGGTACCAGCCGTACACTTTATTCATGCGCACCAGGCCACCGACAAACATAAAGCGGCCATCGTTAAACCTGCTGAACTGCGTGGAAGAAATAATTTCAGCTATTTCTTCGGATGTGTACCCTAGCGAAACCATCAGTGCCGTAATTGCTCCTGCCGAGGTTCCTCCAACTTTCTGCACATCCTTCAGCTTATCGTGCTTCTCGAGTTCTTCGATTACGCCCGCATAGGCAAGCCCACGGATGCCGGCACCTTCAAACACCAGGTTCTGAAACGCGCAGGTCTGGGAAAAGCCCGGCAGCGACAGGAAAAGTAAAATGAGTGCTGTTGTTACGAACCTTTTCATGGGCTTCTACCGGGACGAATGTTTAGTAAATTATTTATTGTTTTTACGGTCTGTGTAAAAAAAACTATCCTGGCACTGGTAAAAGTGGCAGGATAGTTTTTAGAGTTCGTTTGCGGGAGCCTTTCCAGTAAAACAGCACGAAAGTAATGCAGCTTCAGCCACCACACCCGCTGCACAGCATTATCTGTTGTAGGCGTCGATAGCGGACCGGAGGTGTTTTGGTTTGGAAAGCGATATCAGGTAGCTAGTCCAGAGGCTGGCGCCGCCAATTCCTAAACCTATCAGTGGAACTGTCATGTTTGGAGTGGCGTGCACTTCGTTGTTTTGGGGTTCGCCACTGTTTGCGAAGCTAATTATACCGCCAAGTATAGCTGCTCCACCCACAACATATAAAATTGTTTGTGTATTTGTGTTTGATTTATATTTATTTAGATGAGCCAGACTCTCCGGGTTTTCACCTAAATCAACGCTCAGGTTTTTGTAATCTGCTTTTTTTAGCTCACCAAACCCAATGTTGTAATAATTTTTGATGTTCCTGGACGATCCGCCACCGGTATACATTCCGGTTCCGGGACTGAAATGACCAGGGGAATAATTGACAGTTTCTAATTCGTATAAGTTAATTTTTCCTTTCCTGATCCTTTCTGAAAATGTTGTCCCGCCAGTAAAGTTTAAGTTACTGGTATTTGCAAAAAAACCTTTTTCGTTTTGATAAAACTTTACTAACTCACCTTTTACTTTTCTGGCGTCTACAATTAAGTGCGCTCCGCCTAAAAGTGGCGTTTTATAATCAATAGTTCTGGCATAAATTACAGAATCGGAATACAGGTAAATAAAATTTCTGGTTTCATCTACCTGTCCGAATGCAACAGGATGAAGAGCGATGAACCCCAATAACAGCAGTAAAATTTTTTTCATGTGCGTAAATTTTTAATTGTGAAATAATAAAGCTTTAAATATGATCTTCTGTTAATAAAATACCAGGGAATCGTGATTTATCCCATCAACTCTTCCGAAACACTATACCATGCCCGTAGCGGATGCATACGCTCGCTCTGCTGAAGAGAAATACAACCGGCAAGCTTAAAAATTTAAGCTCTACATTTTACTAAAAGCAAAATTTGCCGGATACCTGGCCATCACCTACGTATGCGTCGGAGTGGCAGGAAAATTTATACTATTGAGCTGAATTGTAGTGTTACCAGATTGATGGAGGTATTGCTGTTGCCAGGTTAAAACAACTGGCGGCAAACCGGGAGCAATATAGTAGAATATTTCAAAAAAATAATGAACCAGGTAATTTATAAGCTTCTGCTTGTATGAAAAAGTTTGCTGAAATTAATGCGCCACTTCCTTGGGGTAGCACACATAGTATTTCTCCACCTTATGTCCCAGCGCCCGGATATTCGGCAGGTCAGAGGCATCGGCTACGTCCACCATATAACCCGCCTTGGTAAGCACATCAATCGACTGGCCCTCGGCCTGGTAGGCGTTGTTGCTGATCTTGCCTGAAATCATGAGGTACTTTACCTCTTCGGGGCTCACTTTAAAATGCTCCTGTACCAGTTCGCTGATGCCCAGCAGAAATTCACTGTCGATGGGTTTGGCGGAGATGATAACCTTGAAGAGCCGGCGGTTCAGGATACTGGTGGCCAGGAACGAGAGAATACGGTCAGAGTGCGACGCCCATTGCTTGATGCCGCTCCACACATCGTGGTCGTCGAGGGAGGCGAAGCGTTCCAGGATGCTGTGATCGGCCTCGAAATCCTGCAGGGTGAGGTTGGAGGCCAGGAAAAAGCGGAGGCAGGGGCTGGCGGGAACGTCGTGGCCCTGCTGCAGCAACTGGCGCGCGCGCTGTACCGTGCGCAGCACCATGTTCTCGGCGCTGATTACGGTTTTGTGCAGGTACACCTGCCAGTACATCAGCCGCCGCGACACCAGGAAATTTTCGATGCTGTAAATTGCCTTTTCTTCCACTACCAGTTTGTCGTTTGCCACGTCGAGCATTTTGATGATACGGTCGGCCCCAATTTTACCCTCGTACACGCCGGTGTAAAAGCTGTCGCGGTTCAGGTAGTCGAGGCGGTCCATGTCGAGCTGGCTCGTTACCAGCTGGTGAAAGAAGTTGCGGTGGTAGGTACCGGTAAAAATCTGCATGGCCAGTTCCAGCCTGCCGCCAAAAGCCTCGTTGAGCAGCTGCATAATGTGCAGCGAGAGGTGCTCGTGGTGTACATTGCTGAAGATGGCTGTTTCCAGGGCATGCGAAAAAGGACCGTGCCCGATGTCGTGCAGCAGGATGGCAATCAGCGATGCTTCGTACTCTTTATCGTTTATTTCATTATTTTTACTTCGGAGGGTGCTCAGGGCGGTTTCCATGAGGTGCATGGCGCCCAGCGCATGATGAAAACGTGTGTGCAGCGCTCCCGGGTACACCATTTCCGTAAGCCCCAGCTGCTTTATGCGGCGCAGGCGCTGGAAGTAAGGGTGCTCAATAATGTCGAACAGCAGGTCGGTAGGTACGGTAATAAAACCATAGACCGGGTCGTTAAATATTTTTTTCTTGTTCAAACGGAGTTGTGTTTAAAGGCTTAAGCGTATAAGCAGCGGGTGTTGCCTACCCGTTAATTTTGTTTTTAGAAATTTCTGTGGAATCCTTTAATCTGTTAAATCTGTGGTTCAGACAAAAAACTAAAAAAGCATCTGCCAGTATACACTAAGTTACCTGCTTATTTACGTAAGTTATAATAACAGTAAAAATTACGCAAAACCAATATAAAACTATGCAAAGATACAGTATTTTATGGGCCGATGATGAAATAGACCTGCTCAAGCCCCATATCCTTTTCCTTACCGAGCGAGGCTACGATATCACGCCCGTAAACAGTGGTGCCGATGCCATCGAGAAGATACAGGAGTCGGCTTTCGATGTGGTGTTCCTCGACGAAAACATGCCCGGCATCAGCGGCCTGGAAACGCTGACTGAGATAAAGGCCATTCGTCCGGCTATTCCGGTTATCATGATCACCAAGAGCGAAGAAGAGCATATCATGGAGGAGGCCATTGGCGCTAAGATAACCGATTACCTCATCAAGCCGCTCAACCCTAACCAGATTTTGCTTTCGGTTAAAAAAGTGCTCGAGAACAAACGGCTGGTGTCGGAGCGCACCAACATGAGCTACCAGCGCGACTTCCGGTCGCTGGGCATGGCCTTTGGCGAGCGCCTGAGTCCGCAGGAGTGGGCCGATATTTACAAGAAGCTGGTGTACTGGGAGCTCGAAATAGACGAGACCGAAAACAAAAGCATGGCCGACGTAATCAACATGCAGAAGGACGAGGCCAATTCCAATTTCTCCAAGTTCATCATGGAGAACTACGAAGACTGGATAAACAAAGACGCAGAGGATGCGCCGCTCATGTCGCACCAGGTGTTTAAGGAGCGGGTGTTCCCGATGATGAAGGAATCGGAAAAGCCCGTTTATTTCCTGCTGATCGACAACCTGCGCTACGATCAGTGGAAGGTGCTGGAGCCGCTCATCCTGGAATACTTTACCGTTGATTCGGAGGAGATGTATTATTCCATACTGCCCACCACCACTGCCTATGCTCGTAATGCCATTTTCTCGGGCATGCTGCCTACCGAAATCATCAAGCGCTACCCCAACCTGTGGGTGGGCGACGACGAGGAAGAAGGCAAAAACCTGCACGAACCGGAGTTCCTGGACATACAATGCCAGCAGAACCGTATTACCGACAAGCACAGCTACCACAAAATAACAAACACCGCCGCCGGTAAAGACCTGCTGGCCAAGTTCAACAACCTGGATAACAACAAGCTGAACGTGATCGTCTACAATTTCGTGGACATGCTTTCTCATGCCCGCACCGACAGCAACATGGTACGTGAACTAGCGCCCGACGAATCGGCGTACCGCTCCATCACCCGGTCCTGGTTTCTGCACTCGCCGCTGTTTGAAACCCTGAAGCTTATTTCGGAACGCAAGGCGCGCCTGATCATCACCACCGACCACGGCACCATACGGGTGAAACGGCCGTTCAAAATTATCGGCGACCGCAACACCAATACCAATCTGCGCTACAAACACGGTAAAAACCTGGGCTACACCGATAAAGATGTGTTTACAGTGCGGAAACCTGAACGATTTTTCTTGCCAAAAGCCAATGTTTCTACTACGTTTGTATTTGCAATAGAAGATTACTTTTTTGCGTACCCAAACAACTATAATTACTACGTGAATTATTATAAAGACACTTTTCAGCATGGAGGCATTTCGCTGGAAGAAGTTATAATTCCGTTGGTAACACTTACGCCGAAAAATGCATAATTCCGTAGTAGAAAAAGCAAGAGTGGAAATGAAGTCGCTGGCAGATTTGCCGGCGGCAGCGGCGATGCTGGCAGAAGAGGCAAAGCAGGAGCCGTTCATCCTGTTCGACGGGCCCATGGGGGCCGGCAAAACCACGTTGATCAAGGAGTTGTGCCGCCAACTGGGCGTGGAGGGAAACGTGAGCAGCCCTACCTTTGCTTTGGTAAACGAGTATGAAACTACAGCCGGCAAGGTTATTTACCATTTTGATTTTTACAGGATCAAAGACGAGCAGGAAGCGCTCGGCATAGGTGCCCTGGAATATTTCGATTCGGGGGAGCTGTGCCTGGTAGAGTGGCCGTCGCTTATCCCGAATCTGTTGCCCGAGCATTACCTGCTCGTATCGTTACAGCCCGACACCGCTGGTGCGTCGCGTATCATGACCATTAAGAAAGTATAATATGACGGAGAGATTGGCCGCGAATTTGGGAAAAATAGCTTCGAGTGCCGCACTTTATCCAAAGGAATCGATGCTGGCGGTAGAGGAGAGGCGCCGCAGCCTTTTTATTGGGCTTCCCAAAGAGTCTTCGTTTCAGGAAAACAGGATAGGGCTGACACCGGACGCCGTAAAGCAGCTTACCGAGCAGGGGCATCGAATCGTGATTGAGGCAGGGGCTGGGGGGCCTTCCAAATACTCCGACCATGAATATTCGGAGGCCGGCGCCCAGATCGTGTATTCGCCGGAGGAGGTGTACGAGGCAAACATTATCCTCAAAATTGCCCCGCCTACCTACGGCGAAATTGAATACCTTAAGCCCAACCAGACCCTCATTTCCGCCCTGGCCTTTGGTCACCTGACGTCAGATTATATCAACGCCCTGCTGCGGAAGAAAATAAATGCCATTTCGTTTGAGCTGATACGGGACAAGTCGGAATCAAAACCGGTGGTGCGTGCCATGAGCGAGATAGCCGGTAGCACGGTTATGTTGATTGCCGCCGAATACCTGAGCAGCAGCAAAGAGGGCAAAGGTGTGGTGTTGGGAGGCATTACAGGAGTTCCGCCATCCAAAGTAGTTATCCTGGGTGCAGGTACCGTGGCAGAACATGCGGCCCGTGCAGCCCTGGGATTGGGAGCCGAGGTCAAGGTTTTCGACAATCAAATCTACAAGCTACGCCGCCTCAAGCAGAACATTGGCACCCAGCTGTTCACCTCCACCCTCGACAAAGCCGTGTTGTACTCCGAAATAAAACAGGCGGATGTGGTGATAGGTGCTCTCGTGGCAGAGGAAGGCCGCATTGCCTGTATGGTAGAAGAGAATATTGTGTCGCAGATGGCGCCTGGCTCTGTCATTGTAGATGTGTGCATCGACCAGGGCGGCTGCTTCGAAACGTCTGAAGTAACATCACATAGCCGCCCCGTTTACCGTAAGTACGATATCATTCATTACTGCGTACCCAACATTCCATCGCGCGTTCCACGCACTGCCTCCAATGCCCTCAGCAACATCTTTACCCCCATTTTCACCGAAATCTCAAAGTACGGCGGCGTAAACGAAGTGCTCTTCATGAACGAGCACTACCGCAGCGGCGTGTACATCTACAAAGGCAGCCTCACTAATGCCCCTATCGCCAAGCGGTTTGGCATGCGGTATAAAGAGCTGGGGCTGATGATTGCTGTGCGAAATTAGCAGGTGGTCGGTCTTTTACATTTTGTATAGAACCCGCTTCGGCGGGTTTTTTGCTTTCAGGGGAGGAGTAGTGGGTGTGGTGGTGGGAGGAGTTCATTTCTCATAAGCCGTTGAAGTGGGAATGCACAATTTATCTTGTTGATGTAGGGCTTACTATGTTTTCTTTATTCATCTTCAATACAAAGAGAATCACTGGAAGAACAGTGATAAAGTTACCCTACTACCGCAGGGCCGTTTCTTACAACTACACCAGGCGCGAACGTCTTCGTTTGTGTCTACTACTCGCGGCCGCTGGCCGGTGTAAACTAATCTTCAGTCAATTTAGAGCAAATAGCAAAAAGGATCTTCCATTACGAATCTGCTTTTAGCAGATGTTTCTGCAGCTAGCCCACAAGATCCGTTCGGGATGACAGGAGGGAGAAATATTTATATGGAAGCAAATAAATACTATGTGGTATTACTGCGGCAGAGGCCGCGAGTGGTAAACACGAAGGGACACCCGCGCTATAAATTTTAAACTGAAACGCCCCAGCCTTCTACCGGACGCACGAACGCAACATTCGCACAATATCAGGAGATAAAAATAAGCTTTCATCTGCGGTTGCAAAAGGTGGAGAAAATAATTTATAACTTTTTTTAGTACAGTTAATTAAGTAGTTTATCCTTCCTGTTCAATCACCATCTGGGTATTGTTGTTTAAAGCGATTCTCTAAATTCTCTATTATCAAGTTTCTTTTCCAAAAATAGTAAAGCTTTTTCCCAAAATGGTACTTTAAAACTTTAAAATTATAATTAAAATAGTTTAATTATTGTTATTTGGGCCTTTGCAAGTTTGGTATTCAGTTTGTGAATCTGGTGGAGTTTGCTAAGATCACTGTCTAAACAGTGGCTGCTACAATACTCTGAGTTAATCAATACCCCTAATATCTGTTAGTAAAATTCGCATAATCAGAATATAGAAATAGGATTTTATAAAAATATATTTTTTTAGTTGTATTATAAAAATCTTGATTCTACTTTAGTGCAATAAAATGACAATATATTATAATAAACTAAATCCAGCTTTATGACATACAGATACGCCACCCTTTTTAAGTGTGTTAATATTATTGTGGATTACATGCTGTTGAACCTGGTACTATACGTTGCTTTTGTTGTAGAGAACCCGCATCTTTTATGGTCTAACGTTCCAGACTTCTATAAGATCAACTTTCTGCTACTGAATCTGCTGTGGTATTACTGCACAACGTTAGCAAGACTCTATGAAGATGTATTAAGAAAGGAAGCTGTACCAGTTCTAAAAACTATGCTGGCTTCGCTGGCTACCTTTTTCTTGCTGCCTGCGCTGCTCACCGGTTTACTGCCAGGGCTGAGCCTGTCTGATGACTTTCTTCGTATTGCGCTGTCTCTTTTTTCTTTTGCCATCCTCCTCTGGAAAGTGTCGTTTCTGTCGTTGCGGAAAATAAGGAGAAAGTTCTGGATCGAATATCAAAAGATAGTAATTGTAGGAGCAAACCAGATCGGGCAGAACCTGTACAGGCACATTGTCGAAAATCCGCAGTTGGGATATAATGTAGCCGGCTTTTTTGAAGACGAGCCTGTTTCTGAACAGGGGCAGGAGCAAGCTATATTGGGAAAGGTGGATGATTGTATCAGCTACGCCAAAAAGAACAACGTTACAGAGGTGTATTGTGCGCTGCAGAGCAGCCAGCTGGAGCAGATCAAAAGGCTGATGCTCGAGGCTGATAAGCACATGATACGCTTCAGGCTGGTGCCGGATCTAACAGCCTTGTATGATAGAAACGTGATGCTGGAGGTGTACGGCGATATGCCGGTATTATCTCCCCGCCAGGAGCCACTGGAGAACAAGGCAAATGAAATTGTGAAACGCGGGTTCGATATAGCTTTCTCCTTCATTGTGGTGGTTTTTTTGTTGAGTTGGTTTATACCACTGATGGCTATCATCATTAAACTGGATTCAAAAGGGCCTGTTTTCTTTAAACAATTACGGTCGGGTAAAAATAACAGGCCTTTCTATTGTCTTAAGTTCAGGAGTATGACAGTTAATGCCGACTCCGATAGCAAGCAAGCTTGTAAAGGAGATGCACGCATCACACGTGTGGGAGCTTTTATGCGCAAAACCAGTATCGACGAACTTCCTCAGTTTTTTAATGTGTTGTTAGGCGATATGTCAGTTGTTGGACCACGTCCGCACATGATCAAGCACACCGAAGACTATTCGCTTCTTATCAATAAGTTTATGGTTCGCCATTTCTTAACACCAGGTATTACCGGCTGGGCACAGGTATCCGGATACCGTGGTGAAACAAAAGACACCAGGCAAATGGAGAAACGGGTGGAGGCAGATCTCTGGTACCTGGAAAACTGGAACCTGCTCCTGGATCTGAAGATAATTTTCCTAACGGTGTGGAATGCCATTCGTGGTGACGAAAAAGCTTATTAAAGCTTCTCTTTATAAGGAACTTGTTCTTTAAAAGAAGAGCAGAAGTAAGATAATCTAACCCTAAAATAATGCCAGATAGTATTTACACTGTTCCGCAAACCAATTCCCCTTTTGTCATCCCGTAGGTTGAAAATCCCGGACTTGATTCGGGGGATCTTGTGGGCGAACTGCACGTAGGTCGGCTAAATGTAATTTCAGAGATGGAAGGCACTGTATATTATCCGGTATAACTTAGAAATATCATAAGCTGGTTTGCTTAAAGTGTAGGATGCGAATCTTGTTATGATCGGCTAAAGATAAGTTAAGAATTTTTTAATATTTTTTTAATAAAAAAAATAAGTTAAGGTGTTTGTTAATAAGGAAATGCGGTTTACTTTTGATTTTATAAATAATTATATAAAAAATATAATTACCAAGTAGTTCAAGCAGTATCAAATTTTATTCCTGTTGAAATTACTGTTTTCCTGACATAATGCCGGTACCCCTAAAAGTTTATTAAAAATCAATCCACTTTGGCTCTTATAATTCAAAAACCTAAACCCTTTATCTAATAAATTTTATGAATGTTAAACTTTTACTAAAACAAAAAGCAAGAGGATACTTTGCTTTTAGGGGGCTAATGCTCGTTATGGCCTTCATGCTGCTGGCCGCAGTAGGAGCGCAGGCGCAGAAAATTTATGCACCAACTTTTACAGGGAATTCCTTTTGTGCTAATTCGCAGTTGGAGATTGCTTTTAGGCTTGAACACACAAATGGTAATTCTGCTGATCATTTTAAGGCAACAACAGAATATTACGTTCAAATTTCAAATACTGGAACGGGAGGTTGGACAACTCTAGGATCAAATTTTACTTCTGCATCATATCCTCTTTCAGCAAACAGAGAAACTGCGACCATTTTTTATACAGTTACTCTTCCAGAAGGTTCTGGTACCAGATATTTAAGAGTGGGTTCAATTGGCCCTACTGTTACTAGTCCATCAAGTTCAGACTTTACACTTACAGCTCCAGTAACACCAAGTGTTAGTATTGCCATTACACAAGGTACAAATCCTACCTGCTCCGGTAGTAACGTTACTTTTACAGCTACACCAACCAATGGGGGCACGTCTCCTTCTTATCAGTGGAAGAAGAATGGCAGTAATGTTGGTACAAACAGCGCAACTTATGTTGCAACAGGATTGGCTAACAATGATGCTATTACCTGTGTAATGACATCTAATGCACCATGTGCTACTACTACGACAGCCACTAGCAGCCCTATTAATATTACAGTGAGCCCATCTTCAGTTGCTGGAACGATAAGTGGTATTTCTCCTGTATGCTCAGGTGCTAGTGGAAGTTTATCTTTATCAGGTTCGACCGGAGGTGTGGTAAGGTGGGAGTCATCCACGAACGGCACTGCCTGGACTCAAATAGCTAATACAACAACAACGTTAGCATACACTAACATAACAGCTACTACTTATTACAGAGCGGTAGTGAAAAGCGGTGCGTGTCCTGAAGTTACATCTAACCCCTTTACGCTTACAGTAAATCCTACTCCAACTGCGACAACAGCATCAAATCAATCCATTACCTACGGTGAAAACGCTTCCTTCACAACTACAGCAACAAACGCTGCCGGTTATCAGTGGCAGGTAAAAACAAGCTCTGCCAGTTCATGGAATCCAGTAACTAATGGAGGTGTTTATGCTGGTGCATCAACGGCAACCCTTAGCTTAACAAAGCCTGCTGTTTCTATGAGCGGTTATGAGTACCGTGTTGTAGTTACAGGAGCAGGTACCTGCACTACTACAAGTGGTGTTGCTACGTTGAGCGTAGCTGAAGCAACTGTTACCACCTGGAACGGTTCGGTTTCTACTGCCTGGGAAAACGAGGACAACTGGAGCGCCGGTGTGCCTAGCGCGACCAAGCAAGCCGTGATAAATGCAGGTGCGCCTGTTGTCTCTTCTCCAACTGCAGCCAAAGGCGTAACAATAGGAGCGGAAGCTGCTTTAACAGTAAATGCGGAGCTGGAACTTACCGGCGACCTGATCAACAATGGAACCCTGAATGCAAATGAAACGGTTATCTTCCACGGTACGGGTGCCATAGGCGGTGCCAGCCTTTCTTCTTTCCAGAAGCTGACGGTGGCAAACTTGGCTACGCTGACGCTGAATAGCCCTGTTTCTGTTGCCGGAACCCTTACCCTTAACGGCGACCTGCACTCTGACGGAAAGCTTACGCTGCTCTCCGATGGCACTGGTACAGCCAGTGTAGTAGGCGACAATAATATTATCGGTGATGTGACGGGCAATGTAACGGTAGAGCGTTACATTAACCCAAGCATCAACAATGGCCTGGGCTACCGCCACTATGCTTCGCCGGTGAGCGGGGCAACGGTAGCAGGACTTGCCACTACCGGCTTTACACCTGTGGTAAACCCTGTTTATAACACAGCTGTTAACACGGCTGCGCTTAACCCATTCCCGAACGTGTTCGGCTATAACGAGGGCAGGCTCACCGGTACCGGTTACACCAGCAACTTCGACTACGGCTGGTTCTCGCCAGAGACCACTGCTGATGTACTGGAAGTGGGCAGAGGCTATACCGTTAACATTGCAGCTTCTGAAAAAGTAAGCTTTACCGGCACGCTCAACAACAAAAAAGTTGAGGTAACGCTGAGCAAAGGCACAGCAGAAGAATCCGGCTGGCACTTGTTAGGTAATCCGTACGCCTCGAGCATCGAGTGGGACGCTCTTTATGAGGCACAACCTGATATGCTGGGCGGAGAGCCTGGAGAGAAAGCTGTTGAGGCTGCAATCTACGTGAGCCGCTCTACCGGCGAGTATGAAGGTGGCTATATCAGCAATGTTAATGATATTGGTAACCGGGAGGCACTTACGATTGCTGCGATGCAAGGCTTCTTTGTGCGTGCGACGGCTAATAATGTCAAATTCACCTTCACCAATGCTGCCCGCAGCAGCAACAGCGCCTCCTTCTTCCGTGTCACAGCCGATCAGCGTCCGCAGCTGCAGCTCAACCTCAAAGACAGCAAAGGAATGGCAGATGAGGCTTACGTGTACTTCCAGCAGGGAGCCACTACAGCCGTAAATGGCCGGTTTGATGCCTATAAGCTTCAGACCTACTCCGAGAGCAGGCCGACACTGTTTGCCAACCTGGGCAAAGACGCCATGGCTATTAAAGGCCTTCCGCTCAACAATGCTGCCCAGTCGCTTCCGCTGGAGTTCTACGTGCCAAAGGCCGGCAGCTATACCTTCTCGGTAGCCAAACTGGTAAACTTCCCGGCAGGGGCGCAGGTGCATTTGTACGATAAAGTGACCAAGCAGAGCCATGCACTGAGCCAGGACAAGGAGATCACCCTGAGCCTGAACCCATCGACTGATCCGCACCGATTCGTGCTGAATTTCTCGGCCGTGGCAGGCAGCCCGCTGAGCGTAGGGCAGTTAGCAGCCGCCGGGGTAGAGGCGACGGTTTATCCAAACCCGAGCAAGGGCGATATCCACCTGTCTGTTACCGGTCTTGAAGCCAGAGCAGAAGCCGTAGACGTGGTGCTTTACAACATGCTGGGCCAGCCGGTGCTGGAGCGCCGCTTCAGCACTGCCGAAGTACAGGCAGGCGTTCGTCTGGAAGCAGCCGGATTGGCCGGAGGCGTTTACCACCTGCAACTAGTAGCCGGCGGTAAGAAGCTGACGAAAAAGGTAGTGCTGGACAAATAAGACCAATGGGAGCGCTTGCAGTAGCAGGTGCTTCCGGGTTAAGTAAAAGAGATTGTAAAAGATAAAATTACGAGTCATGAAAAAGATAAAGATATTGATACTGCGTCCCGTTCTGGTAGTAGGGCTATTGCTGGCCTTTTCCGCCACAGGAGCCCTTGCCCAGGGTGGCAGGCCAGGCAACCTGGGGCCAAGTCGCGCAGGCAGGACCGGTGTTCCGATTGACGGCGGTGCGGGTCTGCTGCTGGCAGCGGGTGCTGCCTACGGACTGAAGAAGGTGCATGAGATGCGCAAAGGCAGAAAGCAGGAGCCAGAGGCATAACATTCAGGCGCTCATAAGATAGCATGGGCCTCCGGAACAGAAGTTTCGGAGGCTCTTTGCTTATATGGTGGAGGTAGTGGGAGATCCGATCAGAGTTCCAGGAAATATTTTATTAGAATAGTAATTGTTTGCTTCCAAATAAATATTGCTCGCTCCTGTTATCCTGAAAACTGAAAATCCCGAGCTCGTTTTGGGGAAACTTGTGAATAGCTGCAGAAACATCTGCTAAATTCTGAACTGTAAAAAGAATTTTTTTACTGGTTGATATTAAATAATTTTGATAAAAAACTGTACCATAAGGCAATGAATGAGATTACAAAAAGGGTAGCCTGAGAAGCAGAACTAGAATCAAAAAGGTTATATGTGAAAAAAAGAATAAATTTTTTTGTTTTTAAAATTAGGAAACTATATTTGTATTAATATATTCTTATTATAGAATTCGGATTAGCCTGTTCCTTTTTTAATATTATCTATAATAAAGATTGTAGTCTGCAAATGGGAAGTATTCGCAGACCGCCAATATCAAGAATATATAAAGCCTTTTGCCTGTAATCTGCTTTCAATTTTATACTGTTCTGTACAAAACAATAGTAAATCATTTTTCAACATAATGTCATCATTCATGAATGAACAATCTACTACTGCAAAGAAAGCAACACGGCTAAAGCATGCCCTGCTTATAGCTGTTCTGGGAATTTCCTGCACACAACCCTTATTCGCACTAAATGTAGACGGTAATGACGAAGATGCCTTTGTCTCTGCCGCCGCCACTACCTCTACCACCACCTGGAAAGGCACCAGTTCTACTATGTGGGAGAATGCGGGCAACTGGACTGACGGTGTGCCTAATGCCAACAAGCAAGCCGTGATAAATTCAGGCACACCTGTTATCACCAGTGCCGTTACAGCCAAAGGCGTAACAATAGCAGCAGGAGCTACATTAACTGTATATGCACAGCTGAGCCTTACCGGCGACCTGATCAACAACGGCACCCTGAATGCAATTGAAACAGTTGTTTTCCACGGTACGGCTGCCATAGGCGGCACCAGTTCTACTGCTTTTCAGACGCTGACGGTGGCAAATGGCGCTACGCTGACGCTGAATAGCCCTGTTTCCGTTGCAAAGACGCTTACCCTTGTAGGCAACCTGAACTCTGACGGAAAGCTTAGGCTGCTCTCTGATGGCACTGCCACAGCCAATGTAGTAGGTAACAATTACCAGATCGGTAATGTGACAGGCAACGTAACGGTAGAGCGTTACATCAACCCAATCCTCAACAGTGGCCTGGGCTACCGCCACTATGCTTCGCCGGTAAGCGGGGCTAAGGTATCAGGACTTGCCACTACCGGTTTTACACCTGTGGTAAACCCTGCTTATAACACAGCTGTTAACACGGCTACGCTTACCCCTTTCCCGAACGTGTTCGGCTATAACGAGAGCAGGCTTACCGGTACCGGTTACACCAGCGACTTTGACTACGGCTGGTTCTCGCCTGCGACCACTGATGATGTTCTGCAAGTAGGCAGAGGCTATACCGTGAACATTGCAGCTTCTGAAAAAGTAAGCTTTACCGGCACGCTCAACAATGGCAACATTGATGTAGAACTGAGTAAAGGCGCAGCAGAACAAGCAGGCTGGCACCTGCTGGGCAACCCGTACGCCTCAAGTATCGAGTGGGATGCCCTTTATGCGGCGCAACCTTTGCTTGGCGGAGCGAAAAGTGTTGAGGCTGCAATCTACGTGAGCCGCTCTACCGGTGAGTATGAAGGCGACTATATCAGCTTTGTAAATGGTATTGGCAACGCAAGTGTTAATACCATTGCTGCGATGCAGGCCTTCTTTGTACGTGCGACGGCACCTGTTACCTTTACCTTTACCAATGCAGCCCGCAGCAGCAACAGCGCCCACTTCTTCCGTACCACAGCCGATGTGCGTCCGCAACTGCAGCTCAACCTCAAAGACAGCCAGGGGCTGGCGGATGAGGCTTACATATACTTCCAGCAGGAAGCCACCACAGCTGTAAACGGTGAGTTTGATGCCTACAAAGTGCAGACTTACTCTGAGCGCAAGCCAATGCTGTTTGCCAAACTGGGTAAAGATGCTATGGCTATCAAAGGCCTTCCGCTCAACAATGTCGCTCAGTCGCTCCCACTGGAGTTCTACGTGCCCAAAGCCGGCAGCTATACCTTCTCGGTAGCCAAACTGGTAAACTTCCCGGCAGGGGCACAAGTGCAGTTGTACGACAAAGAGACCAAGCAGAGCCATGCACTGAGCCAGGACAAGGAGATCACCCTGAGCCTGAGCCCATCGACTGATCCGCACCGCTTCGTGCTGAATTTCTCGGCCGTGGCAGGCAGCCCGCTGAGCGTAGGGCAGTTAACGGCCGCCGGGGTAGAGGCGATGGTTTATCCAAACCCGAGCAAGGGCGACATCCACCTGTTGCTTTCTGGTCTTGAAGCCAGAACGGAAGCCGTAGAGGTGGTGCTCTACAACATGCTGGGCCAGCCGGTGCTGGAGCGCCGCTTCAGCGCTGCCGAAGCACAGGCAGGCGTTCGCCTGGAAGCAGCCGGATTGGCCGGAGGCGTTTACCACCTGCAAGTAGTGGCCGGCGGTAAGAAGCTGACGAAAAAGGTAGTGCTGGACAAATAAGACCAAAGGGAGCGCCTGCAGTAGCAGGTGCTTCCGGGTTAAGTAAAAGAGATTGTAAAAGATAAAAGTACGAGTCATGAAAAAGATAAAGATATTGATACTGCGTCCCGTTCTGGTAGTGGGGCTATTGCTGGCCTTTTCCGCCACAGGAGCCCTTGCCCAGGGCGGCAGGCCAGGCAACCTGGGGCCAAGTCGCGCAGGCAGGACCGGTGTTCCGATTGACGGCGGTGCGGGTCTGCTGCTGGCAGCGGGTGCTGCCTACGGACTGAAGAAGGTGCATGAGATGCGCAAAGGCAAAAAGCAGGAGCCAGAGGCATAACATTCAGGCGCTCATAAGATAGCATGGGCCTCCGGAACAGAAGTTTCGGAGGCTCTTTATTTTTATGGTAGAGGTAGTGGGAGATTATGTCAGAAAAAAGCAGTTAAAACAAATAGCAAAAAGAATCTTCTATTACGATTTGGCTTTTAGCAGATGTTTGTGCAGCTATCCCACAAGATCCCTCCGGTATGACAGGAGGGAGAAATATTTATGTGGAAGCGAATAAATACTATCTGGTATTAATACATAATGTCGCTTTAATTCAATTCTATACTGAACTGCCGAATAAAGTCAAAATTTAATGCTTTTCTAATAGTTTAATAAAATGTTTGCAAAGTAATATATGTATAGTAGTTTTGTTGTAGAACTATTTTTTTAATAACTATAACAAAATGTTAGTTGTTCTTTGATGGCTATAAGGATAAAAAATTTTTATAGTATTGAAAATTAATATACTATATGAAAAAGTTAAAGCTATTCCTGACTCGTTCGATACTACTGATGGTAATACTATTTCTTGTTGCTACCACTGGCTCCATGGCCAATAATTCGGCAAACCGAGGAGGTGCAAATAACGGAAATCACGGTAGCAACAATAATGGAGAACAGGGATACGCACCAAGTCCGGGTAATCCTAATCATCCTGGAAAACATGGCAAACCGGGTGCCGGGGTTCCCATCGATGGAGGTGCAAGCGCACTTTTATTAGCAGGAGCCGCTTATGGCTTGAAGAAAATTAGGGATCAGCGGAAGAAGTAGATAGGAGCAGGAGTAGAGCAAGCAACATAACAGAAAAGCGCCCGAAAATGTTTTCTTTGCAGCGCTTTCTGTATCTGTGACGATTTATAATAAACAGTGTGCCTAGTGTTCTTGCATATTATAGACAGCGACATTACTTATCGGAAATACAAAATGAAGAAATCCCTTAAAAAAATACTTTAACTGTATCATCCGGAACGATTAAGTTGTATTCTCTGAACAATGAATTCCGAGAAGTTGTGTCGTCATCTATATTTACCGTGATATTAAAAAAAAATAATTTTATAACACTTTCAATCACAAGTCTATTTTTAAAAATTATCAAGCACTGAATACAAACAGAGCTATTTAGTTACAGCAACTTTATGAGAATTTGATACAAGGTAAAGGGCAGGTATGAGTAGAATAATAGGCATGGGGGATAAAATAATCGCTTTAATTCTAAAAGAGACTAAATGCAAGGGCTCAAGATTTAATATCACACCGGAAATTTTAAATAGCAGGAAGAGAACTGTGATGCCACAATAAAGACCAATCGCAATCTTTGTTGTTGCTCTTCGGAAAAAGTAAAAGTGAATGACAAAAAGGCTCAATAGAGAATAGAGTAAGCCATAACTCATTACTACAAGTCCACTGCTGCCTGTGGTGATACCACCTACTCGCGCCCCATCTAACATGTTGTTAGATACGCCAAGAGACGCAAAGACGAATTTATAAATACTCTCTAATTTCTGCATAAAAACCCTTTCCCAGAAGCCTGTGATCAACCATGCTAAAAAGAACACTGAAAAAAAGACCCATCTGCCTACCTTAGGCTGTCTGTTGTTGAGGTGCTGTAGTAACTGCATAATTATTTAAAGATGAGTATTTTTTTACCCACAGCATCCATAAACCAAAAATAAAGGCGTAGACAATAATGGTAAAAGTGTACTTATGGTTAAACTCAAGTGTTTCATAACTGTAAAAGGCATTTAGGGCTAGACCTGCTATGCGAAGTATGTTAAGAAAGTTAATAAGAAAAATCCCGATAGGTATAAAAATAAGCTTTTTTAAAACCGGGCCTGGAAAGGCAATAATGAAGCCTGCAAATAAAGCCATTAATTCCATGCCATTACAGGGAGTATCAACATGTACAAGATTATAACCATCGATTATTAGGTTAGATTTATTTGCTTCTGCTGCATAGCCAGTTATGCGCAAAAAAACTGCACTAGTTTCAGCTAATTTAACTGTAAGCCAGGTGTCGAAATTGCTTAGCCAAAAGCCATATAAAATGAACCAGGCGAGGTACATTCCCAGAGCTGAAACTATAAACCAAACTACTTTTTTATTTTCTTTCATAAAAAATAAAGATTTATTTCTGCTTATTCCTAAAGTATAAGGCTTTTACTCAATATTAAATAGCGATGACCACAGATAACAGAGGATAACTTTCTGTGAAAATATTTTAGGGCATCTGTCAGGTGCTTTAATTACGCACTAAATTAGAGATAATTAAAAATAAAAAAAATATTATAGAATTAAATAATGATTAAATTTAGCTTATTTTCGTTTCTTTAACTTATTAAGTTTCAATCATGTTTTATAGGTGTAATAATAGGAGGTGTAGTAATATGTTTTTCGAAATACAAGTTCCGTTTTTAGTATATTGAATTTTTCGGATGTTAAAGATAAAACTCAGAGATGAAGGCGGCCGGAACATAGATAGCTTAAAGGAAATATAGTATTAATTAAAAAAATCATGTATTCTCTTATGGTTTTTTAAATTTATAAACAGAATGGTGGTTGAGGCATGAAAACCTACTTTTTGAAAAAATATATTAAATATTGAAAATAATACAAGGATTATAATTGGATGAGAATAATAAAGTTATTAATATTGAGGTGAGGATAAAATGAATATAGTTCTAAGTAATAGGAGTTTATTTAAAATATGTTTTTTGGAGCTATTTCACGGATTATGCATTCGTTATTAAGTTATTTGGGTATATTTTATATTTAGATGATGAAAGTCTTTTGTCATTTTAGCCATATGTGGTGCGCTATAAAACTCTTCAGCGTAACTCCTCAGGTTATTAAATTTAAATTCCATAAAAAACAGCTAAGGTAAAATAAAGCAATTCATTAGCTATCTCATACTGTTCATGAAAATAAATATACTTTATCTGCTAAGCATGTTGCTAACTTTTGCATCTTGCTCTCACCGTAACCTTGCGTATTTCAGCGATCTGGAGGAGCAGGCAATGTATCAAGAGAAAATAGTTAATGAAATTGAGCCTAAAATACAACCTTACGACCTTCTTAGTATTACTGTCACCAGTTTAAACCCGGAAGCAAGCGCTCTTTTTAATACAGGTACAATCTCCACGGTAAGTAGCATTACAAATTTCAGCACAACCAATAGTAGTATTGGCGCTGTGGCCAGAGAGGGATATCTGGTTGACCAGGAAGGGAATATTAAGTTTCCTGTTTTAGGGAAGGTGAAAGTAGCAGGCCTGACCAAAACACAGGTTACAGATAAATTAGAGAAACTGGTGCAGGAGCATCTAAAGGAACCAATCATTAATGTTCGCTACCTTAATTATAAGATTACTGTAGTGGGTGAGGTAAACAGGCCTGCTACATTTACGACGCCCTCGGAACGTATCAACATTATTGAAGCCTTAGGAATGGCCGGGGATATGACGCCGTACGGGAAAAGAGAGAATGTATTGGTCATTCGCGAAGAGGAAGGGGTTCGTAAAATGGCGCGCCTGAACCTTAATAATAAAGAAATACTAAACTCACCTTACTTTTATTTACAGCAAAACGATGTGGTGTATGTAGAGCCGGACCGGATGCGGCAAGTACAGGCTAGTACTAATACCAGGACCCTCTCCATTATTGCTTCCGTAACATCGTTACTTATAGTTATTGCAACAAGAATATTTTAGCGTAGAAGGATGACAGAGAAAGATTTTTTCCAGTTTCAGGCAGAAGAGTCAGAGCAAATCGATCTGAAGGCTGTGTTGATAAAGTACTTGCGTTTCTGGTATTTGTTTTTAATTGGTGTGGTGCTGGCTTTAGGAGTAGCTTTCCTGTATCTGCGCTACTATGCTGTGCCTCAATATGACATTTACAGCAAAATACTTATTCGGGATGATAAAAAAGGAACGGATCTTTTGGCTGGTAGTGCTTTCAGCGACCTGGAGATTTTTAATTCATCTAAAAATGTAGATAATGAGATTGAGGTATTAAATGCCGTAAGCTTAATGCAGCGGGTATTAAATGAACTGGATCTTCATGTTACGTACTATAAAAAGGGGCGCGTTCATGATGTGGAAATTTACGGAGATCAATTACCTTTAAAAGTGATCGTGAAGCAACTGGAGAATGCTGCCTTAGGCAAATCCATAGTGCTTCATATAAAGGACAACAATAGTTTTGTGCTGGAAGAGCAGAAAGACAAAGAGGTTGAGAGATCAGTACATAAGTTTGGGCAGGAGATTAAGAAGCCTTACGGCGTATTCACCGTTGTAGCAGCCTCCGGCTCTTTAGCTGATTATGATGCGCAGCGTGTTGTTGTTGAATTCAATGACCTGGAGCAGCTTGCCAATGATTATACTTATAAGCTTGAAATAGCGCCGGCAAATAAAAATTCAAGTGTACTATATCTTAATTTAAAGGATCCTGTACCGCAGAAGGGAATGGATATCATCAATAAACTTGTAGAAGTTTATAACCAAGAAGCCGTTGAAGATAAAAACGTAACAGCTTCGAGCACCATTAACTTTATTGACGAGCGCCTGCAGTTCCTGACAGAAGAGTTATCTAGTGTTGAAAAGGGTGTAGAAGAATTTAAACGTGCAAACGAACTGACCGACGTCAGCTCAGATGCGCAAGTGTATGTGCAGCGGGCTAGTGAGTACAACAAACAACTGGCAGAGTATGAGATACAGCTCGATGTACTTAATTCAATAGAAAAGTATCTTAAAGATGCTGGGCAAAAATACCAGCTGGTACCCAGCTCGCTTAGTATACAGGATCCTACTTTACTTGGGCTGATTTCCAAATTCAATGAATTACAACTGGAGCGGGAGCGTATGTTGCGTACCACGCAGGCCTCAAACATGTTGGTTCGGAATATTAATGACCAGTTGGCAAACCTGAAGGTAAATATTATTGAGAACCTGCAGAATATCAGAAAGGGACTTGTAATTACCCGAAATAATCTCAAAGCCAGCACAGCACGCTTCGAGACTAAAATCCAGATGGTGCCTGCCATTGAACGGGAGCTGCTGGAAATTCAGCGGCAGCAAGGCATAAAACAAGGGCTGTACCTGTACCTGTTGCAAAAACGTGAAGAAGCTGGTGTGGCGCTGGCTGCGGCAGTAGCAAATTGCCGCGTGTTAGATCCTGCTATGGCAGAAGGGCCGGTAGAACCTAAGCTAATTATGGTTTATATTTTAGCAATCCTACTAGGGGTGGGTGTTCCTTTTGCTGGGATTTATACCAGGGATTTGCTAGATGATAAAGTGCAGGTGCTGAAAGATGTGGAGCAGGCAACAAATACTCCAGTTTTAGGAGAAATATCCCATATTAAAACCAAAGAATCGCTTATTGTAAATAAAAGCCGCAGGGACCCTGTAGTAGAATTATTCAACATGATTCGGGCTAACCTGCAGTTTGCAACAGTTGGCAAAGAAAACAAAGTAATCATGGTGTCTTCGAGTATGGGCGGAGAAGGGAAAACCTTTTTCAGTATAAATCTTGCTGCCAGTATGGTGGTAACAGGAAAAAGGGCGATCGTAGTGGATCTTGATCTCCGCAAACCAATGATCATGGCAAATTTGAATCTGCCAAATGACGTTGGAGTTACAAGCTACATAATTTCAGATAAGGTATCAGTAGCTGATATGATCACACCTGTAGAGGCTGTGCCTGGGATATTTGCTTTAGGTTCCGGACCTATTCCTCCTAATCCTGTAGAGCTGTTATCTAGTGCAAAAGTAGGTTTGCTGCTAGATGAGCTTAAGGAAATATTCGATTATGTAATTATTGATACGCCTCCTGTTGGATTGGTAGCTGATGCATTTGCGCTAGCACCATATACGGATTCAAGCATTTACCTGGTTCGGTATAGCTATACTTATAAATCACAACTAAGAATAGTTGAAGATATATACAAAAATAAAAAGCTGCAATCGCCTGTTATCGTTTTAAATGATGCCAAGAAGAGAAATGGCTATGGTTATGGCTATGGCTATCAAAATTATTCAAATGATAAAAAAAGTATAAAGGTATCTGTTTAAAATCAATTATATTTTTAAGTCGAAAGCCTAATGATATATGCGTTAAGTACTAAGATTAGTGCTCTTTTAAAAAGTGATAATCAACGATCTGAAAAAATTATAAAAAATATTATTTTTTCTTTTGGAGTTAAAGGAGGTACTATTTTGATTGGGTTATTGCTTGTTCCTATGACCATAAATTACATTAGTCCTCTGCAATATGGTGTTTGGTTAACAATCAGTTCAATAATTAACTGGATGAGTTTTTTTGATGTAGGGATGGGTAATGGGTTGCGAAATAAACTAACCGAATCGTTGGCATTGCATGAGTATGAAGAAGCAAGAAAATATGTTAGCACAACTTATGCTATTCTACTAATTCTATCTGCCTTATTGTTCATCCTTTTTTGGTTGATAATTCCTTTTGTCAACTGGTACGAATTATTAAATCTTGATCCTGCTGTTTCAAAAAACATACAGCTTATTATACTTATAATGTTAGGTTCATTTTGTATTAAGTTTGTTGTTCAAACTGTCAATATTGTATTGTCAGCATGTCAAGAACCGGCTAAAGCTTCAGTCATTTCGTTTTTTGGACAGTTAGGACTACTGATAACTGTTTTTATTCTAAAAGATAATCTTCCTGGAAGCTTACTTAATTTGGCGCTAGCACTATCAATAGTACCTATTCTTGTAATGATAGTCGCTAGTTTGTTGTATTATAAAACTGAATTTAAACATGTAGCACCATCTATAAATATGGTTGATTTTAAATATGCGGGAAGCATATTCAATACCGGTGTAGCTTTCTTTATCGTCCAAATAGGTGCAATGATTCTGTTTCAGACAGATAATATTATTATTACTCAAGTGTTAGGGCCAGAAGCTGTTACAGAATTTAATATTGTTCATAAGTTATTTTCAATAATTATTATGGTATTTACTATAATAGTGACACCCTACTGGAGTGCATATACTGATGCTTATGTGAAAAAAGATTTCAATTGGATCAAAAAGAACATTTTATTGATGAGAAAGTTTTGGTTTTTGTTTTCAATATTTGCAATTCTTATATGTTTCTTTGCTCAACCTATTTATAAACTATGGATAGGGACTTCTATTACAATAAACAATTCCTTATCTCTTGCTACAATGGTTTATGTTATAGTTTACATTTGGCAAACATTACATGTTTTTTTATTGAATGGCTTAAATAAGATACGTCTACAACTAATATTAGTAGTATTTAGTGCGATAGTAAACATACCATTAGCTATTTATCTTGCTAAGATATATGGACTTGCTGGAATAATTTCTGCAAATACTATTGTTTTTGTTGTAATGGGAGCTGTTTTTTACATTCAAGCTAATAAAATAATCAATCAAAAGGCAGCTGGAATCTGGAATAAATAAAGAAGAAATTTATAAATATTAATGGTTTATAAATATTGTTATAATGAAAAGAGTATCCTTGATGTAAGAATATGAGTTTAAAAATAATAATAAGAAGTTTTGTTTTCGCTCGCTTTGGGATACTTAAAGTAATATTGGGAGCTGTTATAAGGGGAGCTCGAGATGTTGAAAACAAAATAAGATTCCCATATGCTAATCTATTTAATGACCATTGGGTTAGGCCAGGTGAGAATGAAGAGCCGAAGTTTGCTGATGTAGTTGAAGGTGCCTGTTATTGGTAAATTATTGAACAATGGCAACTATTTAGGTAATTTAAGGTGTTGAAAATCAATTGCTTGTAATGATTCAAAAAGACTATGTTTGGTTGAAAAATAAGTGTCATTTTATATTTATAATTTTAA
>NZ_QCZK02000019.1 GCF_003347595.2 Botryobacter ruber
GTGTCTCTACGGCCAACTCATCAAGTAACTTGTCGGGCAGGTAATTTAATAACTTCTTTACCCGGATACCTTTTGTGTCCATAGCAGTAACTAATTGATAACTATAGAATATACGGCAGGTTTCGGACAACAATGTTTTAAAAACCTACCGGGTTTTTGTGCAGCAGAGGGTGTGGTGGCTGCAGCAGAAGACTTTTTAATCACAGAGAAGGTAATTTCTGATAGATTACGTTATGAAAAGAGTAGCAGAAGAGCTTAATCTGAAAGATCTGAAGAACAACCACCCGAACGATATCGCGGAGGTCATCAGCGAGCTGAATCCGAAAGAGCGTATTCTGGCTTTTCTGCTGCTGCCCGGCCAACTGAAAGCGGAGGTGTTTACCTATTTCAACCGCAATGTGCAGGAAGAGCTGCTGAAAGAGCTGGGCTCGCGCGACACCGCCGAAATGCTGGAGAACATGGCACCCGACGACAGGACCGAAGTGTTCGAACATTTCCCGGACCTGCTCATCAAGGAGTCTATCAACCTGCTTTCTCCCGAAGAAAAAAGTATTGCCCTCAACCTGCTGGGCTACCCCGAAAAAAGCATTGCCCGTGTCATGACACCGCTTTACATCCAGGCCAAAAAAGGTTGGACGGTAAAGAAGGCGCTGGACAACATTAAACGCTACGGCAAAAAAGCGGAAACCCTGAACCACGTGTACGTGGTGGACAAGGACAACAAGCTGATCGATGATATCCGGATCGGGAAGCTGCTGATGGCGGACGAGGAGCAGACGATTGAGTCGCTGATGGATTACCAGTTCGTGAGCCTGACCACCACCATGAGCCGCGAAGAAGCCATCGACCAGTTCGACAAGTACGACCGTGCCGTTATGCCGGTGGTGTCGGAGGGCGGCGTGCTGGTCGGCATCGTAACCCACGACGACATTTTCGACGAAATCGAGCGACGCGATACCGAAGACATTCAGAAGTTCGGTGGTCTGGAAGCATTGGAGCTTTCCTACACGGAGACACCCTTGCTCTCGCTGGTGCGAAAGCGGGCGAGCGTACTTATGATCCTGTTCCTGGGCGAAATGCTGACCGCTTCGGCTATGGGCTTTTTTGAAGATGAGCTGGAGCAGGCGGTGGTGCTGGCGCTGTTTATACCGTTGATTATTTCGAGTGGCGGTAACTCCGGTTCGCAGGCGGCTACGCTGATTGTGCGTGCTATGGCGATTAAAGAGCTAGGCATGAAAGACTGGTGGTACGTGATGCGAAAAGAAGTTTTGTCGGGCGTGCTGCTGGGCTTACTGTTGGGCACGATAGGTTTTGTCCGCATCATGGTATGGCAGCAGGCCGGTTTTTACGATTACGGCGACCATACTTATTTAATTGGCTTAACCATTGGTTTAACCTTGGTAGGCATAGTGCTATGGGGAACACTGACTGGCTCTATGATTCCGTTCCTGCTCGAAAAACTTGGCCTGGACCCGGCAACTTCCTCTGCTCCCTTTGTAGCGACATTGGTAGATGTGACGGGTCTGGTGATTTACTTTACCATTGCAGCGGGTATTTTAAGCGGAACCTTGTTGTAGTTTTTTGAAAGCTTCGGGCAAATTTTTAAGCAAAAGCTATCGTTTCAGCTACGGAAGTTCTATATTTGTAACCATGACAGGCATTCAGGCTCAACTGCATCATCATCCTGCACGAAGCACACGTTTCGGAGCCGTAAGCCTATGGATTTGCTAATTGTAAAACGATATATCCAAAAGCCTGACTCCGCTAGAGCCAGGCTTTTTTGTTGGGAAAGACCTCGCAGTGTGCGCAGCTCCTGCGAGTGTCTGAGGCAGAAACGTAAGTAAAAATGAGAAAAGTAGTTACAAGTTGTGTCGTGTTTTTGCTTTTAGCTACTGTCTTTTTCATCTATACTGTTTTCAATAATATGGTAAGTTTGAAGTACGAAACAGACGAACCAGGTGCCTGCATCTCCAAAATAACCGGTATTGATTTATGTGAGGCAATAAAGTTTCACAAAATAGCAGCTTTAGCTTCTTTGCTTCTGGCAATTGCTTTACTCTATTACAGGGAGTTCTTTATGGAGAAGAAGTAAAAGGCAACACAAATTCAGATTCATCATTCATACAACATGAACTTAGTTATAGTTGATTACAAGGCGGGTAATGTGCAGTCGGTGCTGTTTGCACTGGAGCGGCTGGGCGTTCAGGCCACCATCAGCTGCGACTTTGAGACCATCAAAGCCGCAGACAAAGTGATCTTTCCTGGTGTAGGGGAAGCTTCTTCGGCCATGGCGCAGCTCAAGGCCCGCAACCTCGACAAGCTGTTGCCTACACTGGAGCAGCCATTTTTTGGCGTGTGCCTGGGCATGCAGCTACTCTGCGAGCACAGCGAGGAAAACGATACCGAAACACTGGGCATCATACCCGAAAAAGTGCTGCGCTTCCAAACCGACCTGAAGGTGCCCCACATGGGCTGGAACCAGTTGCACCACCTGCAAACGCCCCTGTTCGAAGGACTGCAGGAGCAGGAGTATGTCTACTTTGTGCACAGCTATTATGTGCCGGTGGGGCCGCATACCATTGCCCAGGCTTCGTATCCGGAGCCTTTTTCTGCTGCCTTACAGTATAAGAATTTTTACGCCGCCCAGTTCCACCCCGAAAAAAGCGGACCTGCCGGTGCTCAGATCTTAAAGAACTTTTTAGCATTATAATGGAAATAATTCCTGCCATAGACATTATTGGTGGCCAGTGCGTGCGCCTCACCGAAGGCGATTTTTCGCAGCAGACCACCTACCACAGCAATCCGCTGGACGTAGCCAAGCGCTTCGAAGCACATGGCATCAAACGCCTGCACCTGGTAGACCTTGACGGGGCCAGAGCCAAAAAGCCCGTGAACCTGGCGGTGCTGGAAAACATTGCGTCCAACACCACGCTTTCCATCGACTTTGGTGGTGGTCTGCAGTCGGAAGAGGCCGTACAGCAGGCTTTTGAAGCAGGTGCTGCCCAGATTACTGCCGGAAGTATTGCCGTTCGGGAACCGGAAACCGTAACCGGTTGGTTGTCGAAGTATGGTGCAGACCGCATCATCGTGGGCGCCGACTTTAAAGGAAACCACATTGCCATCAGTGCCTGGACAGAAGAAAGCAAGTTTACGCTGAAAGACTTTATTTCGGATTATGTAAAGGCAGGAGCAAAACTATTTATCTGCACCGATGTAAGCAAAGACGGCAAATTGCAAGGTCCATCTATCAGCACCTATAAGCAGTTACAACAAAAACTGCCCGAAGCAGGCATTATTGCCAGCGGGGGGGTAACAACCGTGCAGGACCTGGAGACGCTGCAGCAAATTGGAGTACATGGTGCTATTATCGGGAAAGCCATTTATGAAGGCACCATTGAATTGAAGGATTTAGAACGATTTTTATGTTAACCAAACGCATTATACCCTGTCTGGATATCAAGAACGGCCGTACCGTAAAAGGAGTCCGCTTCGAGAACATCCGCGACGCCGGTGACCCGGTAGAGCTGGCGGCCTGGTATGCCGAGCAGGGAGCCGACGAACTGGTATTCCTCGATATTACCGCCACCAACGAAGAGCGCAAAACCTTTGCCGCGCTTGTCCGCGACATTGCCCGCCATATTGATATTCCTTTTACCGTAGGCGGAGGCATAGGCGCAGTAGCCGACGTGGAAGTTCTCCTGCAGAACGGCGCCGATAAAGTTTCGGTAAATTCATCTGCCATCCGTAACCCGCAGCTGGTAGAAGAGCTGGCGAACCGCTTCGGCAGCCAGTGTGTTACCGTTGCCATCGACACCAAATACACCGAAGCCACCGGCTGGAAAGTGTACGCCCGTGCCGGCACCGTAGAAACCGAACATGCCACCGTCGACTGGGCCCGTCGGGTAACCGATTTGGGAGCCGGCGAAATCCTGCTTACCAGCATGAACAACGACGGCACCAAAGCCGGCTTTGCGCTGGATATTACAGGCGAAGTTGCCCGGGCAGTAACTGTTCCGGTAATCGCTTCCGGCGGAGCAGGCAATATGCAGCATTTCGCCGATGTGTTGCAACAAGCCAATGCCGATGCCGCCTTAGCTGCCAGCCTGTTCCACTTCCGCGAACTCGAAGTGCCCGTGCTGAAGTCGTTCCTAAAAGAACAAGGCATAGATGTAAGAGTTTAGGAGTTTGGGAGTTTTGGAGTTAAAAAGGTAGAGAGTTAAAATGTTTTAAATTATCTCTACTGTCATCCCGAAGGGATCTTGTGGGCAAGCTGCAGAAATGCTTACTACTGCTACTTGTTCAGTTAGAGAACCAAAGTCTATAATTCTACTCCAGACTTCTTAACTTTTACCTACTTTCAAATTAAATAGTAAAAAGATTTTTCGACCTCATAATCTCTTGTAGCTGGCTAAGTGCAGCTAGCCTACAAGATCCCTTTGGGATGACAAGGGAGAGATTGCGAATGTGGAATAGAGTAAATACTATTTGATATAACTCATCACTTTTAACTCTTAACTTTTAACTTAAAAATTAGTTTTGAAGCTAGATTTTGAAAAAACAGGCGGCCTGGTGCCGGCCGTGATACAGGACGACCTGACTGGTCAGGTGCTGATGCTGGGGTATATGAACCAGGAAGCGCTGGACAAGACGCAGCAGGAAGGGGTTGTTACTTTTTTCTCCCGCACCAAAAACCGCCTCTGGACAAAAGGGGAGACTTCCGGTAATTTCCTGGATGTGGTGAGCATAGCCGAAGACTGCGACAACGATACGCTCCTGATAAAAGTAAAGCCAAACGGCCCCACCTGCCATACCGGCTCCACCAGCTGCTTTGGCGAGGAGAAGGTGGCTAAACGTGCAGCTGCCATTCGTTTTATTGCACAGCTCGAGGAGGTGATCCAGGAGCGGAAAGTTAATCCGGCCGAAGGTTCGTATACCAATTTCCTGTTCAAAAAGGGCGTAAACAAAATTGCGCAGAAAGTTGGCGAAGAAGCAGTGGAAACAGTGATCGATGCCGTAGCCGGTGAACTGGATACCATGAAAGGCGAAGCTGCCGATTTGCTGTATCACCTGCTGGTACTTTTAGCCGCTACTGGCCTGGAGCTGAAAGATGTGGTGGGCGTACTGGAGGAGCGTCATAAAAAGTAAAAGTTGCTGATATTATGTAAAACAGTAGCTAATTAGCTTTACTGCTGCTGTCACCACTCCCGCTGCTGCTTGGTACTATAAAACCCGGCAGGTTTTAAAAACATTGTTGTCCGAAACCTGCCGTATATTCTATAGTTATCAATTAGTTACTGCTATGGACACAAAAGGTATCCGGGTAAAGAAGTTATTAAATTACCTGCCCGACAAGTTACTTGATGAGTTGGCCGTAGAGACAC
>NZ_QCZK02000002.1 GCF_003347595.2 Botryobacter ruber
CAAAGGTAAGCAGCTTTTTCCGACCTTCCAAAAGAAATTCAATTTCTTTTTTTTACCTCTTTCTGCTTCTGCTTTAGCTACTTACAGCTGTTAGCGAAGCTTCTTTCTGGCCGCCTCCTGCTGAAACGGGTTGCAAAGGTAAGCATCTTTTTGCAAGCTGCAAGCAAAAGGCAAAAAAAATATTTTTAAGCTTTCCGTTTTCATGATGCTCCGGTAGCCACTGCCTGGCTACCGTTTCCCGCCGCTCGTTTGCGTTGGGAGTGCAAAGGTAGAAATTGTTTTTCGCTTTGCAAGAGCTGTAACTAAACTTTCCCTCTCTTTTTGCTAACCGCTTAAAAGCCAGGTAAATTATTTTCTACCGCAGCTCAAACAGCAGAGGCTGTGGTGGCAGGTGCAGTATCATAAAAAGCTTGGGGAGGTGCATGAGAAGGCGGCTGGCACGCTGCCTGTAGGGGTTCCCACGCTCTTATTCAGGCCGCCGCGCCCTTTCGGGACCGGGCAGCTGTCATTCATAACAGCACTGCTCCTGCTTTGGTTCATTTTGCTGTTATTTTTTTCAGCTTTTTCTTTTAATCGGCCTTGGTGAGTTATAAAGGCATAAAAAAGTTGAGGATAGCGGATCTATCCTCAACTTTAGATTATCATGCTTTTGGTTTTTTATACAAGGGCACTGTACTGCACGGTTCTCCATACATAACACTACTTGCCACTGGTAAAAGCTTCCGCATTATCTCTACATAGGCGTTGGTCGGCACCGGAATACTACCACACCCCTTCACCACTACTTTAGCGTCCTGGTACTCGGCGGCATCTATTTTTGAAATTGCTTCCTGCATCAGCGCCTGCTCCAGTGCATTTAAATCTCCGAACACATAGTAGTTCGCATGCCCCTGCAGTTTTGTTGCCAGCAGCATATAAGCCCAAGTGGGCACGATGGCATCTGCAGAACAAATAATGGCCACATTCTTTCCATCATAAGCTGACCAGTCATGTTCTTTAACAAACATTCTGAAGTCTTTTTCCTTCAAAATCAACCCATGGAAAAGATTGTCTTTTATATCATATACCACCCGCTCTCCCGGATGAAGCAGCTCCTCCAGGTTTAAGGTTACCAGCGCACTTTGCGCTACTTTATTTATTAGTTCAGACATCTTATTAACTGTTTACTTTATTTTTTGTGGGCGTTGTAATATGTACCTCTTTCAGATAGAACGGTTCATAATAAGCCACATCTTCAAATTGCTGATTTTTAAATTTAGCCACTGCCAGTTTTCCAATCTCTTTAGCAGACGGCACCACGCCATTTATAAAGCGCGCGTTAGGATGCGCTTCTACTAACGTCCTAAACTTTGCCGAGCCGCTGCCAAAGAAAACAACCGGCTGCCGGGCAAGTTGTTCTTCCAGGAAGCTTTCTGTCAGCACCACTGGTGCTATAGAAACAATTTCTTCCAGTTTATGATTCAGCAGGCAGGTATAAACTTCCATACGGCGTGCATCCAGCATCGGGCAAAACAGAAATTGTTCTGCCGCTGGCGTAACACCTACTACACGGGCAGCCAACCCATGCAGCGTAGATACTTCTATCAAAGGAATATCCAGCGAATAGCACAACCCTTTGGCGGTAGCACTCCCGATACGCAAGCCTGTGTAGGACCCCGGCCCACCCGATACGGCCACAGCACTTAACTCTTTCAGTTCTTTTCCGCAATTCTGCACTAACTGCGAAATCATAACGGTGATATGAGAGGAATGTGATTTCTCGATCTGCAGTTCTGACGCACCCAGCAACTGCTCTTTATGATACAGTGCAACAGAGCAGACAGTGGAAGAGGTTTCGAGAGCAAGCAGCAGGGACATGAGTGTTTTTTATTCAAAGGTTCAGGACAAAATTAATGCATCCGGTCGAAGAGAACAAAACTACACCACCATGTACCTTCATTAAAAAAGGCAGCCCCAGTGTGCTGCCTCTTCTATATCATCAGAACGTTCTTTTATTTTACTTTAAGAAACGTATTGTATTGCTGTGGATCGTTCAATACATTCTTGGCAGCCAGTATATCCGGGTCATCATCGAAGGTAGCTTCGATATAGCCTTTCTGCAGGTAATACCTGGAGGCTATTTCAGCTTCGAGCAGTTCTTTTATCTCACTTTTAAAACGGTTTAAATCGTTTGCTTTGTTATGAGATATTTTCTTTTTGATGGCATCAAGCTCATTCCTGATGTCGTCGTAATGCTTGCCTTCTTTCGCCTGCTCCGATAGTTCTTTCAGCTCTTCCTCTACTTTCGTACTGTACGACACATCTTTATCGGTTAAGAAAGCTACGAACTTCTGGTACTCTGCGTCGGAAAGCTTAAACTGTTTAGCTGGCGGAATAGCAGGATTTTCTGCTTTATATTTGTTTGCATATTCATAGAGGTAACCTTTCGAGACAACTGTTTTGGTTATCTCCGAAACATCTTTCTGCTCTACGGCCACATCCGGATTTACACCGCCTCCGTCGTACACCACACGACCGGCTGCTGTTTTAAAAGCTACTTTTAAAGAATCTGCTATTTTGGCAACGCTTCCGTCTTCGTTACGGTGCGCATAATCGATGGCCTGGATGCAACGTCCGCTCGGAATATAATACTTGGCTGTTGTTACCTTGAGCTGCGAGTTGTAAGATAGTGGACGGGTAGCCTGCACCAGCCCTTTGCCGAACGTACGCTCACCCACCAATACAGCTCTGTCGTAATCCTGCATTACGCCCGCCACAATTTCGGAAGCCGATGCACTGCGCGAACTTGTCAGGATAACGAGCGGGATATCGCGGTCGAGGGGTTCGTCCAGCGCTTTGTAGGTTTTGTTCCACTCTTTTACTTTTCCTTTGGTGCTCACAATGTCTTTGCCTTTCTCTACAAACACATTCGAGATGTTAACAGCCTCGTGCAGCAAACCACCCGGGTTATCGCGCAGGTCGAGTACAATTTTTTTGGCACCTTGTTCTTTCAGTTTCTGAACAGCTGTTCTTACCTCTTTGCCGGCATCCATGGTAAAGCCGGAAAGCTGCAGGTAGCCAACCTGCTCGTCCAGCATGCCGTAATAAGGCACATTGTCTACATTGATATTAGCACGAACCAGCTCAAGCGTTTTTGGTTTGGTTTGCCCGTAGCTCAACACCTCCAGCCTTACGGTAGTATTGGCCTGCCCTTTCAGCAATTTGCTTACTTCGGATGTACTTTTCCCGGCAACACTTACGCCGTCTATTTTCAGGATTTCGTCGCCGATATTCAAGCCTGCTTTGTGGGCAGGCGAATCTTCGTACGGCATCTGCACCATCACCTTACCGTTGCGGCTGCCCACCAGGGCACCAATGCCGCCATACTGGCCGGTGGTCATGGTCCTGAAATCTTCGATATCGTCTTCGGGAATATAATTGGTGTAAGGGTCCAGGGACCGGAGCATGGCATCGATACCGGTACGCACCATTTTGGCCGGCGGCACCTCATCCACGTAATAGGTATTTACTTCTTTGAAAAGTGTGGCAAAAACATCAAGATTCTTAGCAATCTCGAAATACCGCTCAGACTCTGTTTTGAAGGCAAACAGCCCCAAAGCAAAGCTACCCAACACAACTGCTATGATAGATTTCTTAAACATAAACTTCCGGTTAAAAAGAGAAAACGAGGTAAGACTACTTAATCAAACAACGTTCCAAACCGGAAATTAGTTTTTTCTGGATTAAATCAAAGTGTTTTTTTTCTTTACCAATGTAAAGAATGCCCAGCAGCCAGGGAGACTGTTCGGGCAAAGCGGCCAGCATGTGTTTGTTGAGGCGATAGGCTTCACGAATCTGGCGCTTGAGCCGGTTGCGGTCTGCGGCAAGTTTAAAGGCACGCTTAGGCACCGATACCAGCAGCTGCGCAGGCCCGGGAGGGAGTTCCCCGGGTGAATAGCAGACAAAACGTAACGGATATACATTAAAAGAAGAACCCTTGCTAAACAACAGCCCGATCAGGCGTTTGCTGCACAAGCGTTCTTCTTTCGTAAATGTATAGGAAGTAGGCTGCTTTGCTTTGTTGTCAGTAGCTGGCTCCTGTTGCATAAGGGCTTCCGGCTGAGCAAAGCCCAACCATTACTTAAGCTTTGTGTCTTTTTTCGTCAGAAACAGTAAGTTTCTTTCTGCCTTTAGCTCTTCTGCTAGCTAAAACTCGTCTTCCGTTTGCAGTTTCCATTCTGGATCTGAAACCGTGCTTATTTCTTCTTTTTCTCTGAGAAGGCTGGAATGTTCTTTTCATGGTAATATGCCAATGCTTTTATTATGGCCTGCAAAATTATAAAAATGTTTTTCTAATTACAACTACCTGCCAGATTAAAATTTAAGTTTAGCCCTGAAAAACAGCTATAGCCTGCTGTTTTAGTTCTGCTGTACCTGCCACCATAGCCTCTGCTGTTGTTTCAGGCAGGTGGCTGAAGCTCAGATTGTTTTTACCACCGTAAAAAGAAAGGCAATTACCGATAACACCACCCCAACCATCAGCACATCGTAGCTAATGCGGAGGTAGCGGTATTTCCGGGCGACCGATACCCCAAGCCCGTGCAGGTCCCGCACCAGGGCATGCTTCACTTCCTGGTCGTTATCCAGAATTTTATTCATCGCCGTTTCATAATCTTCCAGCGTCATTTTGTAAAAATTTTCGAAGAAAAGCAGGTTCGATGAATTTTCGCTGACTTCGTGCATGCCATAAAAACCTTTTGCATTATAGGGGCGGGTTGAAAGGATGGCCAGTACCATGGTAACCGTGCAGGTGATGATCAGAATAAGACCCGGCACCTGGTAAATGGTTGGCTCTTCCAGTTTGTGCAGAAAAACAGAAAAAGTAACCGAAATAATAACCGTACAGATCCCAATAAGAATACTGGCGCGGCGGTCGCCAATAGCCACCATGGCCACATGATTCCGGGATATAGCCCTGTACATCCCTATTGTACCCGAACCACTCTTCTTGTTCTTTTTATCTTCTTTCTTTTCCTTCTTTTTTTCTTCTTCGTGATGGTCTTGTCCGACCGGCTCCAGTTCTTCCATATTTGATCATGATTAACTGTACCCTGTATACCCTAACTACGTAATTGATACATTTGCAGGACCTGTTTTAGCCCGAATCATTTCTTTTCCCGTACCGCTGATTCGTGTGATTAAATTGATTTTTGTGATTGCTTTGTCTGAACAGGATTGAGAAGATTAATAGATTACCCGGATTCGGTTTGTTGGTGGTTCGTGCAGGAGACGCAAGCATCGCATCTCTACAGCCATACCCTAAACCTTTCTACCTTTCTGTTACAGGGTTGAAAGTTTTCAACCCCTACAAAATTTCTACTTTTCTACCTCCTAAACTCTCTAACTTTCTAACTCCTAAACTCTCTAACTCCCAAACTCAAAAACTTCTATGCTTTACTACCGCGTTTCCTACAGTAACCCGCTTTCGCACCTGCTTACTGTTACCATCACCATTCCCGATAATGCTGCACCGGAACTGTACCTGCAACTGCCTGCCTGGCGGCCGGGCCGGTATGAGCTGCAGCACTTTGCCCAGAAACTAAAGCAGGTAACAGCTACAGCCAATGGTGCTCCCCTGCCTGTACAAAAAGTAACCAAAGACCGGTGGCGGCTGGAAACAGGGAACGCTGCAAAACTCGAGGTAACCTATGCATTTTATGCGCGTCAAATGGACGCCGGCGGCTCGTGGCTCGATGAAGAACAGCTTTACCTCAACGGCATCAACTGCTTTATGGCCGTGGAAGGCCGGGAACAGGAGCCCTGCCAACTGGTGCTGGATATTCCGGACCATTATGAAGTTGCCTGCGGATTAAAACAGTCGGAAAAGCATACGCTGCAAGCTGGCAGCTACGATGAGCTGGTAGACGCTCCGCTGATCGCCAGCGCCTCCCTGCAGCTGACAAAGTACGAAGTAGATGGCATTCCGTTTTACATCTGGCTGCAGGGCGACTGCGAGCCGGACTGGCACAGGATCAGCCACGATTTCGGAGCGTTTACAAAAGAGCAGCTCACACTTTTCGGCGATTTCCCGGTGGCGGATTATCATTTCCTGAACCAACTACTGCCCTACCGCTACTACCACGGTGTGGAGCACGGCAACTCTACCGTCATTACTTTAGGTCCGGGAGAACTGCTGATGTCGCCCGGCCTGTACAAGGAGTTTCTGGGCATAAGCTCGCATGAGCTTTTCCATACCTGGAATATAAAAAAAATCCGGCCTGCCGAAATGCTGCCTTACGACTTTTCCTGTGAAAACTACTTCCGGACAGGTTACATTGCAGAGGGCATCACCACTTACTACGGCGATTACATGTTGGCGCGTGCCGGTGTATTTACTGCCACGCAATATTTCGAGGAACTGAACACAACGCTCCAACGCTACTACGCCGACTACGGCCGTAGCAGCCTTTCGGTAGCTGATTCGTCGTTCGACCTGTGGCTGGATGGCTATAAACCCGGCATCCCCGACCGCAAAGTTTCCATTTATGTTAAAGGCGCATTAACGGCCCTGCTCCTGGACCTGCAGCTGCGCAAAGCTACCGGCAACCGCGCCAGCCTGGACCAGGTAATGCTGCGCCTGTGGGAAGAATTCGGTAAGACTGGCACAGGTTACACCGCAGCAGACTATGAACGTTTAGTAAGCGAAACAGCAGGCACCTCATTCGACAATTACTTCAGCAACTACATCAATGGCACTGCTCCCTTAGAGGCTGCTTTAGACGAAGCGCTATACTATGTTGGCTGCACCCTGAAAGAAACAGAAAACCCGCTGCTATACGAAAGCAGGTTTGGCTTTAAAATTCTCGACAACGCCGGCATCAAAGTATCGGCCATAGCCCCGGACTCCCCTGCTTACCAACAGCTGAGCGTAGATGATGAATTGATTGCCCTGAACGGCCGGAAACTGGAGCAGAACCTGCAGCCGCTCTTACACGCTTTACACCCAGGCGCCAGCATAGAACTGACGCTCTTCCGCGATAAAAAGCTTCGGACAGTACAGCTGGCAGCAACCGGCAATACCTATTATCCGAAGTATACCATTCAAAAGAGATCAGACGCCACCGACGCAGAGCAGGAGAATTTCAGGCTTTGGCTGAAGCAGGAATTTTGAACCGTTGATGGTAGGATGAAATGATTTTTGTGATTTTATGTTTGCCTGAATCAGGATTTACAGAATTTTAGGATTTTCAGGATTATATCAAATAGCATTTACCACCTTCCATCTTCCATAAAAATATTCCCCACTTGTCATCCTGGGAGGATCTCATACCTTTACCACAAGCGTATACAGTACAAATTTTATATACTTTTAAAAGACAGATGCAGGAAGGTAACTATAGGGAATCTACATACACTTGGTGATATGGACCACAAGGAATCTCCTTCCTGTAT
>NZ_QCZK02000020.1 GCF_003347595.2 Botryobacter ruber
ACCCATTTCAAATCGAAAAATCCAAAAACAAGGTATAACATCTTTAATTACAGTAGATTATATAGATATAAAAAAGCAACGTTTGGACACTAATGATTTAACTTATCAAAATTATAGTGGAGCATCCTTCCGGGCACAACCAGGCTTCAATAAAGTAGAGTTATTAAACATTTAGTTTGGACAAATTTGAGCGAACAAGTTTGTACAGGGAAGCCGGATCTGGTTCATGTTTTACCAAATTAGCAGGCGCTGTTCCAGACGAGGGAACAGCGCCTGCTTCTGTTCTTCACAAGTTTATAAGTCTGCTTCTACAACACCTCCATTTTTGTAGATGGCAAAGCAGGCAGCTCAAAGAATACTGCTTTCCTACCATCCACTTTCACATTTCTTCCTTTTACTGTTTGTGCTTTTCCGTCTACAGTCAACTTCAAACCTTTTTTAGCAGAGGCTATGGTGGCAGGTACAGTTAATGCTACAGGCGTATCGGCGGTAATGTACCAGGCGTCGTTTTCTTTGGACAGGGCTGCGGCTGTTGCTTCTTTGCTTTCCAGGCTCCAGCCTTCTTTTCCTATTCGGTTACCCTTGCCCAGGAAGAGGTAGCGCAGGCCTTCGCTGTTCTCGCTGATGATGCCATAAGTTCCCGTAAAGCGCATGTCCGCATGTACAATGGGTTTGGTGGCATCTACAGCAGAAAAAATATACTCGCGGCTGTTGTTTTTGCTTTCTACAGTCAGGCCTACAAAGTCGGCACCGACACCCTGCGGAACGAAGGAAGTAATGGCGGCTATATATTTAGGCTCTCTGGACGTAGAAGGTTCATACACGGCTACAAACGGACGGTTCCAGGCTTCGCCAGTCTGGCGGGCCACGATGGTATGCAGGGGCAGGTCAGCTATTTCAGCAGGAACCATACCACCTGTCCCGAACGATTTAGACGGCGGGGCTTTTACGGCAAAAATTTCGCGTTCCGGGGCGCCTTTCATCCACATGTTCATCAGCACCTCGTCTTTACCTGGTATGTTCAGTTTATAGGTGGCCTGGTAATCCTGCTCCAGCTTTACAGACTGCTTGTTCCAGAGGTAGTCGTAGGCAAACATATCGCCGTCGGCGAAGGCCAGTTTGCGGGTGGGTTGCAGCGGAAGCGGCTTGCCTGCGGCATCGGCCAACGTCAGCTCCTGGCCCAGGTTGTGGTAGAAGTAGTCGTGCCGTTTGTCGCCGCCTTCTTTCTTTCTGGAGCGGAAAATGTCGATGTAGTAGCCGGTAATTTCACTGGTGCGCACAATGCTCATCAGGCGGTTCTGGTCGGCGTTGGTCTCGGGCTCGCGGAAGTAAAGGTCGGAGAAGGTTACACCGGAGAAGTAGCCGGTTTTCTGCCCCGGTGCCGGGTAAGCAGCCCGTACCTCAAAGCTATGGTTGCTCTTCATAACCGGGTAAGCCGAAATGCCGTCTACCACCACGGTGTTGTGCGCAGGGAACTGCGAGTAGTACTCAGCATAGTCGGGCTGGAAGTAGCTTGTGCCGATGCCCATTTCCGGCGCCAGTACCAGTCCTTTTCCATACAATTCCATGGCAATGCCATTGGCATGGGCGTGGTTGCCCATAGAGCCCGCCTGCGAAATCATGAGGCCGTGCTGCGGGTCGAGGCCGTTGCGCTGCACGAAGTAACTTACATTGGGCGCATGAAACGTAGGTGTTAGGAACTCCTCTAGTTTACCGGCTGGTATAGTGGCATTCAGATGCATGGGTGCTGTATTGAAGAGCAGCTTGTATGAACTTCCCTGTGGTTTGCCGGCACCACCCTTGCTGCTTTCGCCTGCCACCATTTTGTACATGCGGGTAAATTGCTCCTCCTGTTCTTTTTTCTGGTGCTTCTGGGCATTCAGAATCAGCTGCTGCATGCCCGCCGTCGGCAGGCCCACGTATTTGGTATCACCAAAGCCCACCATGTAGCCATTCGGCCAGAGGTACTGCGCCGTAGCTGTTACGGCTTTGGGCACGATGGGCAGCGAAGGCAGCAGGTCAAAGTTGAGCGTTCTGTCGAAGAGGGTGACGAACTTGGAAAAGTCGTTCACTACCATGGTGGAATAGCTGGGGCTTTCGTTCCAGAAGCCGGTATTGGCATCGAAGCCTTTGTTTACCAGGTCGGTGAGCGCCCATTGGCGGAGCGTGGTGCGGTTCAGAATCTGGTCGAGGTAGAATTGGGTGCCTTTGCCATCTTTATAGGCATTATTGTCCTGTAGCACCAGGGCAATGTGCGCCACAAAGTCGGCCTGCATCAGGTTCCAGTTGTTGTGCGGCACACCGTTTTGAATGATGATGTCGGCCCATTTCTTAAAAGCTTCGTCGTAAACAGTTTGTTTGGAAGGGGCTTTGGTCAGGATGTAATCGTGCAGGAAATCGTAGGTGGCGGTAAGCTCGTTGAGGATGTCTTCATGAATCACTTCAAAAGAAGACAAGCCTACGAGTGTCTGGTGGTGCCCACGTGCCAAATCGAAGGGTTCTTTGCGGTAGTACATGCCGGTCATGTAGGTATCGAAAAGGTCGTAGGCAAAGCGGGCGTATTTTTCCTCGCCGGTGTACCAGTGCATAAAGGCAGCGTTTTCGGCAAGCTCCATAATTTCGCAGTTAATGGCCTCCACAATGCGACCGGTCTTGGACTGCTCCGCCCATTCCCACGGGTTGCCTTCTTTGGTGCCGTTCTGCAGGTACAGCCCGCGCTCATCGTCCATGTAAGGTTTTATGTCATTCAGCTTTGGCCGCTTATAGGGTGTTGTGGCGTCGCGGGTGCCGGTAAAGCGAGGAGTTGGTACGGGCGCTTTGCCAGTAGCATGTGCGTAAACGCCGCCTTTGATGAAGACATCGGTGGCGTGGCTGTTCCAGTACATCTGCAACCGAGACACTATCCACTTCGGGTCTTTCACATGCCGGTTTACATAAGGGTTAATCTTGGCTTTGGTCTGCTCGTACACCTGCTGCGCCCACGCTTCCGAGTCCAGAAGCTTATTAACAGCTGCTCTGTCGGATGCTTCGGTTCCAAGAATGCGCGGATGCGCCGCCGTGTATTTTGCAGGAATTTTGATATCCTGTGCTGAAACGTGAAAGGTAAAAATACAGGTAATGAGGAGCGTAAGTGTTGTCGTAAATCGGGAGGAGGTTTTCATCTTTATCAGTTTTCTTTTAACTCTCTGTTTATATCCTGCTAATGCGAAGGATTATAATTATTGAGCATCAAGAATTTACTTTTGGACACTATTCCTTATAATATACCTTCAGATGTTTATTGCACCAGCAACCATTGCCACTGCTTCTCATGCTGCTGAGAGAGGAACATGAGAGATGAAAGTAGAAAGGGAGGCTTAGCAATTTGAACTAATTTTCAAGAACAGTGCTGTGGTCGTCTATCCTCCCGATGCTCTCCACTTCCACCTTCTCAGTTCCCGGCAGGTAAATAACAGGGGCAGGTGTTTTATTGATTAACTTAATGTTTTTTGCACTGGGCTGGCTACCATTGCGGGGACCACCATAGCCTTTGGTGGTAGAAAGTTCGATTACCATTGGTGCCGGAATGAAAATTGGGTTTGCAGTTGTCAGCTTTATATGGTGGTTCTCCCCGTTGATTTTTGCAAGCAGATTGTTTGCTACTCCGCCCCTGCTGTCGAGAATCTCCAATTCAACTTCTGCATGCTGCGCCCGTACATAAGGCACTGAAAGCGCTTCGGCATATTTGGCATCCGCCCGGCAGTTCACCAGTTTGTCGTTGGCCCCTACATTAAAGCCCGATGCCACACAATTCGTCACCTGGCAGTTTATTACCAGGTCGCCGATAGCATTAAGGCCGGTGCAGATACCACGGCGCATATTGGTTACTGTACAATTTCTGATGGTAGCAGTTCCTGTTACCTTTCCGCCGGAAGCCTCTGGATAAATACGAATGCCGTCCTCGCTGAGCGAAACCATCTCGCCCGGCAGAATTTTACCGTCCTCTCCCACTATCACACCTTCTATATAATTTTTACCTCCGGCTTTAAAATCTCTGTCAAAAGCATATCCTGATGTTTCGGCCAATATTTCGTCGGTTTTCCGGAGCAGACCGTCTACATGGCAATCTTCTATGAGCGTATTTTCAGCGCCCTGCACAAAAATGGCATGCCCCATGGCACGCATGTGCACACGGCAGCCGATGAGCTTCACATCCTTGCCAGGCCAACCAATCCGGATGCCGTTCATTTTCCGGACATCGCCACCACTTATACCAAAGAGGCTCCCGTACCCCCAGGGATTGGAGCCTTCCGTGGTCACCTCCACATTCCGAAGCGTTACGCCGATTCCGGTAATATTGAAAATCTTGTTCCTACTCTGGATTCCGGGTTTGTTGCCGTATGTTTCTACCTGCAGCCCCTCCATGACGATGTTATTTCCTGACAATGTCATGGCACAATACATCAGGGCATCGCCACCACCCGGCGCTACTCCAAACTGACTAAACAACTTTGTATCAACCTGAAACTTCACGCCTTTCAGGTCCCAAGTAGAGTTGTTTCCGGTAAACTCGATGAAGTGGCGGAACAAAGCTTTATCAATCCTGTAAGTGCCAGGTTTCAGCCTGACTTTTACATTATCCTCACCAGCTAATCTGCGGAGTTCGTCTACATTATCAATCAGCATATAACCATCAGCTGCCAGAACAGGAGCTTGCTTGTCTTCTGTTACCTTAAGTTTACGAATGCAGTGTGACCAGTCACCGGCTGATGTTCCTGCTTTATCCTGTCTGACCTTAAATACCAGTTGTCCTCGTATTTTCAGGTTTTTGAGCTTTACCTTCTCAGGTGCTTTTTCACTGCCATCGTACTGCCACAATACATTGACTGCTGCATCGTAAAGAGTGATGGGTACCTGTACAGCCTTGCCTTCCGGCCTGTACTCAAACGACAATTCCTTAATTGGTTTATCCAGCTTAAAATGGCAAAAGACATAAACATCTTCTGCTACCGTTGCAGCTGGCTTTTTTTTTATAATTATACCATCAGATGCAGGTGCAACCTCAAAAACTTCCTGGGCAGCTGGCTGATTATACCGGATAGTCCAGGCGCCGTTGGCAAACTGGGGAATTCCCTGAATAGATGCCTGGGCGAACATTTTTGTGCTACTACTTAAAATGCTTAAAAGCAGAAAAGTCCGGAATAGCAATACAACTTTGATATTATAATTCATCTTCGTTCTGTTCTTATAATTAAATAATGCCTAACATGGTGTTGTAAAGGCGCTAACTTGAGTGTATAGGCCCAGTTATTAATAGCAAGTGCATCAGAAAGGAGAACTTTGAAAATTACCTAATGTAATCTCTAAAAATGAGCACTTTACAGAAGCCAAAGCAGAATTTCCCAAAGCAATATAAGGGAACAGGGAAGTTCACACGAATACTGCTCTGGGAAAATTATACTATTTCAGGCAAAGGTGTACTCACTACACAGTAGTACCTTTATCACACCCTTACCAGCCTGGATTGTTGGAAAGCTCACTCTGATTCGAAAGTGAGTTTAACCACGAAAGCGGAATGGGGCGCAGATTATATTTTGTAGAGTTCAGGGCAAGCTGCGTCGGTACACCGCCATTTATGTTTGTTACATCCCAGTTATATTTGAGCACTCTTTCAGCCAGCTTCTTTGTTCGCTGCAGGTCGTTCCAGCGAGGCACTTCGCCAAACAATTCCAGTGCACGCTCATCCAGAATATCATCCAGTGTTACCTGCCCTGTTTTCTGCAAAGCACCCGGTACTTTTTCCGCTCTTCTTCTTACGGCGTTCAGGTAGGTTAATGCATTCCCATTGTCCCCTTTCTTCACAGCAGCCTCCGCAGCAATGAGGTATGTTTCTGCTAAACGAAAAATATAAATATCGCGTGTTCCTGATGCCGCACCACTCTCGTTGAAGATAGTATTGGCATCCTTGAACTTCCAGACAGGCAGCCAGGCCCTGGTGGTGGCATTTGAGGTCTGGTAAGCAACTTTAAAATAGTCGTCATTCGAGAAATCCTTAGGGTCGCCTGTTGGGTAGTTATAAATGACATACTTTTTCCCACTTTTTTCAGCCTCTGTCCAGTACTTGAATTTAGAATCTGTCGGAACAGGAAAATAAATCACTGTATCGCCTACTGCAAATTTTCCGGCTACAGCTGAAGTTGCCTGAAACCAGTTCTTTCCTGTATTTCTTCCATCAATAGAGGTGGCAGGGTTGGCGTTCATAGGGCTCATAAATGTAACTTCGGCCCTTCTGTCCTTGTGCCAGTCGAACAGCAGATACAGGAATTTAGTAGGCTGGCCGAATACGTCATCGTTGCTGTAATAGGCGCTCTTTGTCAGCCCCGCCCATCCCTCACGGTAGGGAAACAAATACCATTTAGGAAAGTTGTTCACGTTGTTGTTGGCAGTTGCCGAAAAACCAACCGAAAAAATAATTTCTGCATTCGTTTCATTAGCCTGCCGGTGCACCTGCAGATAATCAGGCAACAGCGTATGCCCTGAATTCTGGATAACATCTACGGCATCATTATAGGCATTCGTAAAATCATTGGCATCAGCATAGCTTTCGTACCCTCTTGTCAGGTAAACAAGTGCTCGGAGGTGTTTTGCAGCGGAGGCTGACATTCTGCCGTAATTTGCACCTGTTTGCTTTTTAGGCAAAACAGCGATGGCATCGGTAAGGTCTTTCAAAATCTGCTCATAAAACTTGGGGCCTTCTGTTAATTCCGCTGTCGTAGTTGGAGCCATTGGTTCAGCTATCATTAGCGGTGCTTTACCCCAGTTCCGTACAAGTTCAAACAAGTAGAGCGCTCTCAGTGCCTTGGCCTCTGCTACTCGCTGCTCTAAAACAGCAGTTTCAATACCATCCGGGTCCTGGGCTTTGGTGAGTACCTGTGGCGCCCTATCTATCGCAGCATTTACGTTCTTCAATGCGTTATATAAATCGTTCCAGTAGCCCAATAGACTTCCCTGGTTAGCATCATAGGTAACGGTATACTGATTAAGAGGATTTATACTTCCTGTAAAATTCTGTGTAACAATATCGGTTCCCAGCTGCGTAACGTTCTGATAGTCCTTACTGTTGTAGATTCCCCTCAGATTTGAGTAGCACCCGACAATCAGGTTTTCAAACCCTGACCTTGTAGCAAAGAATTCTTCTGCTGACTGGCTGGAATGGTTGACCTCATCCAGAAAATCATCTGAACAGCCAGCACTCCCCATAAGTAAAGACAATGCCAGCATTCCTTTTATAAAAAATTTATTGGTTTTCATATATCTTAAAAAATTTACTTAGAATGAAGTGTTTAAACCGAAAAGAATATTGCGGGTCATGGCATCACTGGAACCGATACCCGTAGAAGGTTGCTCAGGGTCATATCCGCTGAAGTTGGTTAAAATATAAGGGTTTTGAACTGTTGCATACACGCGCAGGTTGCTCATCTTAATTTTGCTTAACAAATCGCTTCTGAAAGTGTAACCAAATGTAGCATAAGCTACTTTCAGGAAATCTGTACTGTGCATTACATGAGAAACTGAAGTTGTACTGCTATTTGCGTCTCTGTAGGGCCCCATATTGGAAGGTTGCGCCATTGTATTGGAAGGATTTTCAGGAGTCCAGTAATCTTTTTTCATGTTATTGAAATTCGGGTTATTGTTCTCCAATGCCCAGGAAACATAAAACTGGTTTCTTTCTCTTGCACCAGTTCTCCAGTAGCTATGGACAGCAAAATCAAAATTCTTGTATCGGAGAGTGTTGGTAAAGCCTCCTATCCAATCTGGCTGGCGCTTACCATCAAGGAATCTATCTTTATCAGGATGAATCGTACCATCACCATCAAAATCTTGCACTCTGAACTGACCCGGTCTTTGGCCGTATTTGGCAGCTTCTGCTTCTTCACCTAATTGCCAAACACCTATGTTCATCAGGTTCCAGTTTGAACGGATAGGCTGCCCGATAAACCACTTGTTGGTATAGTCGCCCTCCATTCCTGCCAGTTGAGGCGAATATTTGCCCAAATCTTCCTTAAACGCCAAGTCTACTATGGCATTTTTGTTATACGCTAGTGTTAATGTAGAATTCCAGCTGAAATTACCCGACTGCACATTTACAGTGTTTAAAGTTAATTCTACGCCTTTATTTCTTACTGAGCCTACATTATCGTCTATGCTAGAGTAACCTAGGTGTGTCGGAATGCTTTTTCTCATTATCAGGTCTCTGGTCAGGCGATTATAGGCTTCCACACTACCTGAAATTCGGTTCTGGATAAATCCGAAGTCCAGCCCCAGGTTATATTCTGATGTTTTTTCCCAGGTTAAAGCATCGTTACGCAGGTTGTTTGGAACGTTTCCTATCACATCTGAACCAAATGAATAATACTGTGACCCGGAAATTGTTCCGTTTGTGGAATAAGGACCTACTGCATCATTACCGGTGTTACCGTAGCTGGCACGCAACTTCATATTAGATAACCAGGTTACATCTTTCAGGAATGCTTCCTCGCTTACCCTCCAACCAATAGCAGCAGACGGGAAAAGCGCCCATTTGTGACCAGATGCCAGTTTGGATGACCCATCGTAACGTGCACTTACTGTGAGGAGGTATTTATCCAGGAATGTGTAGTTTGCACGTCCCAGGTAAGACATCAGGCTTGTTTGAGTGTAAGCAGAGTTAAAACCTGTTATTTCACCACCCTGCAGATTATACCACAGCGAATTATACTTCAGGTTGCGGGATGCAGCATACAAGTTCTCATATTGTGTCTGCTGCAGCGAGTACACACCTGTAACATCGACTTTGTGTTTGCTGTTTTCCCATTTATAATTTGCAATATTGTCCCATACCCAATCGGTGTTACTGAACCTTCTCATGTTGTTTGTTCCACCAGCTGCTGTACCTTGTAGTGCTTTCGTATACACGCCCCGGTACTGGCCGGCACGGACATCTTCCAGCGATGGCGAGAAAGTGGATTTTATCATCAGGCCCTTTAGCGGAGTTACTGCTAGGTAAGCATTTCCTAAAATATTCGTACTCTTTACATTGTTAAACTCATTTTCCTGCGTTACCAGTGGGTTGAACAAACCATTGCTGGGAAACCGCCATTGCTCTTCTCCGGTTACCAGACTATTGGGGTGCTGCGTCGGACGCATCCGGAAAGCGTCCTGTAACAAATCAGAGTTTCCCGTTTCACGATTATCATGTGACAAATAGATGCTGGCTCCAAAACTAAAAAGTTCATTGGCTTTTAAATCCAGCGTTGCTCTTAGGTTATAGCGGCGGTAATCCTGTGGGTAAAGCATACCTTCTTCACGGTAATATCCACCTGATACAGAATACCTGGCCTCTTCAGTACCACCCGAAGCAGAAAGGCTGTGATTGGTCTGCCTGGCAGTTTTAGAAACCGCTTTTATCCAATCATAATAATTACCATCCTGTACCGCTTTTAATTCCGAAGCATCTGTAAAAATCTTTTCGTCGGCTACGTATTCATTGTTGTTGGTTGCCCTCCTTGCCTCACGCGCCAACTGTACGTATTCTTCTCCGGACATCATATCCGGCAGGTTGGTGTACTGTTTAAACCCTAGGTAGTTGCTGTAACTGATTTTTGGTTTACCTACCACACCTCGCTTTGTTGTTACGATAACCACACCGTTTGCTCCACGCGACCCATAAATAGCAGTAGCAGACGCATCTTTCAGAATATCAATTTTTTCAATATCATCCGGATTGATTTTATCTATATTGGCGCCCGGAATTCCATCCACAACGATCAGGGGCGCATTACTGCTCGAAATCGAACTCAGGCCCCTGATATCGATGCTAAAGCCACCCCCTGGTTTATTGTTGGAGCGGATAATATTTACCCCAGACACATTGCCCTGAAGCGCACCAACCGGGTTAAAATTACCTCCTCTAACTAAGGTTTCGTTTGATACGCTTGATATGGCACCTGTCAGGTCAGACTTTTTCTGAGTGCCATACCCTACTACAACCACCTCCTGAAGCGCCTTCTGGTCTGTACTCAACTGCACGTTCAGCTGTGTCCTGTTACTAACAGTCACTTCCTTTGAAACATACCCCACAAAAGAAAAGATCAAGGTACTACTTCCGTCAGGTAGTGCCAATGAGAAATTCCCTTCAGAATCTGTAATTGAACCAATACCAGGTTTTCCTTTAACAGCAACACTTACACCAGGTAGTGGTGTACCGTCCTCCTGTGCCGTAACTTTGCCTTTTACAAGAACCTGCCCTTGTTTTACATTAACAAATTCAGTTATGGCAGTAGTATACAGGCCTGACCTATAAGCTGTACTACCCGCGTATACAGCACCATGTGCTTTAGGCTGCACAAGCCCAAGGCTTAGCCCCATAGCCATCAGTAGCCATTTTTTTCTCCGTAATTGTAAATCCATATTGTTTACTTTATAGGTTAGAATTGATTTATAATTGCAATAACAAGGCGCATGAAGCACCAGGAGCGGCGGAACATTTTTTCATAGCTATTTTTCGCTTATGTTGCATACCCTTATGGTATCATTTTCTGCAACCAGTCAGACCACTAAACACATATAGTGATCAAACTTATCTCCACTGACTATATGCAAAATAGAGTACAAACAGTTGTTAGTTTAGACAAAAAGAATTCAGATTTTCCAGAAAATTTGTTACAATAAAAATATTAGCAGCTACAGGTCTTTCTAAAAGAGGAAGGGTTGAAAAGCCTAATGCAGTTAAGGAAAATATTCTACGACACAGGGTATTACTTTTTTAAACACAGCTGTTGCACCAAATTTCCAGAATGACTTGGTAGGAGCATACAACAGTAGTAGATGTGGCTTTTATTGGAAGTGTTGCACAATAAGCCTGTCTCAAGGTGTACTGAATGAAATAAGGGCAGGAAAATGCTGAGATAGCTGAAAGTTAATCGTAAGCAGAAAACACTACTATGACTATGGTAAGGCTTTTAGAAAATTAGTATGTAAAAAAAATGGGCGCATTAAATTCTTATGCTTAAGAAATTAATGCGCCCATAATATATTAAATTTATTAAAGATGAGCAGCTCCGGTATTCGGATGCTCTATTCAGTGGGTATTAGTTAAGTGGGTATAGCGCTGACTCGGTGGCCGATATTAAAATTTTATTCCACAGCGCATCTACTTTAGCTGCCGGCAATTCTTCTTCAATAGTATTCATCGCCAGAACCATTTGCTTGGCCTGCTCTATTTCCTGCTGCTTCTCCGGGTACACGTTCTGCACCTGTTGCCAGAATATTTGCTGTGCTTCGTCGTTTTCCAACACCCAAAGCCAGAAACCCTCCTCATTCACAAATTCGTCAGCTGAATAATATCTATATTTCTTTAAGTCCATTTCATTTTTAATTAGGCATTCAAACCAGGAGTTCTCAGAAGGCTTCTTGCTGTTTCCTTCATATAGGTAGACCTGAACCTACCCATTTTTGGACAAAAAAAGTAATGAATCTTTACGCAGCACCTAAAATCATGTTTTAACGCAGAACCAGTAAAAGACATGCAGCGAAATAAGTTTAATGAAACAACATTTATACAACACCTGCAACTTTCACCCCTCTATTGTAAAGCGGCTCAGGTAAATATAGTAGATTTTCTGCAGTTTGTAAACAATTTATGCAGCAAAAGGAAATCGGGTAATGCTACTTTAGCAAAAGTAAGCTAGTATCACCACTTACTTAGCATGTACCTGATTTATACCCCAAATCATCTTTACAAGCTAGCATAGAACTTCTCTTCATTTGCCAGCAGCAGTGGGAATGGTGGCAGAGGCAGTATATAAAACAGGGCGAGCCGTCTATCTCTCGCGGCTCGCTCTCCGGCCGAAGAAGCCAGAGGAGCTCAGACAACCGCTCCATCCCTCACTCTTTGACCTTTTGCTCAACCACAACCCACACCTCAGCATCGGAAGGCACTTTTTACGAGGTGGTATAATTAATCATTCCCATACCCCGAAGCTATAAAATAATAGCCTTGCCAATTGTACTGAGCACACAATACGGGCAAGGCTATAGGAAGTTAGATGCTCTGACAAGATTTACTATTGCCTGCAGCCGGTTAATTCTTCAGCAACCATGCAGCCAAAAGAAAGGGAGTTATACAGGTTCCTTTACGTGTGCCTCTTTCTGAAGAGAACGGGAATTTTCCAGGCGTGATTTCAGGGCTGCATAGAAATAAAAGGAAACGGAAGCGGGTACAGGCAAGGTCGCCCTGTTGGTCCACATCTCGACAAACAACTGCTGTATGGCGGCATCTACGAGGTCATTGGCAGCACCGAGGCTTTTTGCATACTGGTAGAGGATGCTAATGTTGCGCTGGTAAATCTGGGCGAAAGCAGCTTTATCACCTGATTGAAACTTTACCCAAAGTGCTTTTTGCTCCTGATTGTTATTTAACTGAACTACCTTCATCTGATTAAATAGAATTGTGGTCTGGTCAAACTTATAGTAAACTTACTTCGGCATCACCGCCTACCTGGACGCCGCCAGTACGGGTACAGATGAGGCTCTCTCGTACAAGGTGGTACTTAGCTCCACTTTTTTATAGTCGTTCTTTTTAGCAGCTCCCGTTAACTTATCGAGCAGGAGGCTCACAATACTTTTAGCTATTTCCTTGATAGGCTGTGCAATGGCCGTAATGGGTGGCCTGAACAGGCGGAAGAGCTTTTCGTCGTCAAACACCACCACGCCTATGTCGGCAGGCATTTCCAGCCCCAGGTTCTGTATCGCCTCCAGACCGCTGTCGGCCAGGTAGTTGGTCGCAAAGAACACGGCATCAATGTTTGGGTGCTGCTCCAGGAATGCTTGTATCTCTTTGGTTATCTTTTTAGGCTTAAGGTCGAAGGGTATCTTCTGGATGTAGTGCGCCAGGTGCTGCTCTTCCATGGCCTCTTTATATCCCTGCAAGCGGTCCTGCATCTGCACCTGCTCCGACGCTAGCGTGATAAAGGCTATCTGCTTGTACCCGTTATGTAGCAAATGGTTTGTGGCATTGTAGCTACTCCTTTGGTTTTCCACCACCACTGTGTCGGTGGCAACCTCCGGGAAGTAACGGTCGAACAGCACTACCGGCAGGTTACTCTTCTGGAGCGCCTGTATTTCTTTTTCGATGCCAGGTGGCGGTGCAATAATGAAGCCGTCTACCTGGCGGCTTTTGTATACCTCTAGCAGCTCCTTTGTTTTATCTGCATTGTTTTCGGTGCTGCAGTACACAATCTTGTAGCCTTTGCTGTTGGCTTCTTCTTCAATGCGGCGGGCGATACTCGAGAAGAAGGGGTCAGAAATATCTTCCACCAGCACTCCTATCACTTTAGTTTCGCCTGTTCGCAAGCCCCGGGCAAGTTGGTTCGGCACATAACCTACCTCCTCCACATACTTTAGGATCTTCTGCGTGAGGCTTTCGCTGATGTGGTTTTCCTTTGCTTTCCCGTTCAGCACAAATGATACCGTGGTTTTAGAAACCTCCAGCTGCTCTGCAATATCTTTTAAAGAAATCTTTTTCATTATCCTTCCGCTGTTACACTTACAAATACTTGTTAGTACGTGCCTTATGTTGTTTAGCGCCTGCCATACCTTAACTGATTCAAAGATAAGTATACTAAATCGATTTAGCAAGCATTATTTTATCTAAATCGATTTAACAAAAAGCCGTTAAAAAACCCAATACATGTTTTATTGAAGTATAGGAGCAACAGCACTGCAAACAAATTCATCCTACGGCCTTGAGTGTTCAGACAGCTGAAATTGAAGCGAGAATTGAGTCTGAAAGGGGATTATAATACGCAGGTCTATGGCAAGCTAATTTCACCCATGAGGGTAGCTGTTTACTAAAAGCAAAGAAGGTAGCTGAAAAAAATTAATAAAGGATATGCTTAGTGGTTTAACAGGTAGAACGTCCGCTCCACCTGTTCCGCCGACTGTAGCTTAGGCACCATACTGCGTCCGTACTGCCAGGCAACCACCGTTACCTTTACTGGATACTTTGCTCGGGGCGGTATTTTAGTAAATTTCAGAGTATTGCCCTCCAGCACGGCCGGGCCTTCGCGCACATAATACTGAACCGGCACGCCAGCATCAGAGGTAGCTTTCAATTCGATGGACTTTGTTTTCTTCGCCTGCTGGTTAGGGATAACAGGAAAGGTAATGTGTTGGGCTGCTCCGTCCTTGTTTTGTAACGGAAACTTCAGGTTTGCCTGCTGCACGGCACTTTTGTAGTTTTTGTCACCCGGGTGGCTCGCCAGCAGCCAGATATCATTAGACCGTTTGGGGTTATTCATCCCCATGCGGTAGAACTGAATTCGAAAGGTTTCCGGACCTGTCTGCACCAGGGGACCGGTGATGCGGGAAAGGCTGACCGGGCCTGAGGCGTGACCAATGGGAGAACCAGCTGGGAGCTTGGTCCATTTGGCCGGGTTCGGGTGGCCGGCCGGCACTGTATCCAGAAAAGTACTGCCTACCCTGAAGCTGATGCCGTCTTCCAGGGGAATAAACTGCAGGCTGACTTGGGCATGCGACTTATTTTGCGGCAACACCATTTCGTGCTGCACCAGGCCAAGCAGCTGCGGCTTTTTGCCCCGTACCCGGGCATAATGCGTTTCGGTAGCCTCCGCTAATTCTTTATCAAAATACCAGAAGGCTTCTTGTGTGTTACCAGTATATGCGGCATAAGGCGCAGCTGGCGCTTGTGGTAAGGAATCGGTACGCCAGCGGTCGGCGAGCCAACCTTTTTGTGGGTCGATGGGCTTCAGCGTGGCAGGCTTGCTGAGCGGCATTTGGGCAGGCAGGCGCTGGTGAGCGGCCTTGCGGATAAACAGCGCCAGGTATTGAACCAACTCATCTGAAATATCAAAATGGCCGCGCCCGGCATCAGTAAGTAAGGAGACTGGTGCAGCAGGATGTTTTGCGCGATAGGCCAGCGCAGGCACCATCCGTTCCGGCATCCATTCATACTCTCCTATCACCATCAGGCCCGGAACACCTGCTATGGTTCTGCTGCCCCAATCGGGGTTGGGACGTCCGCTGCCTGTCAGGTTGGAGAGCGGGGCATCTCCTTTGATGGAAATGGCTGCCAGTGTTCGGTCCGGGCTCCAGGCGGCGAAGTTCCAGGGGTAACTCGCTGCTGCGGAATGTCCGATAGGTACCACCGGAGTGAATGCCAGCTCCTGGTACCCCGACTCCTTTGCCAGAGCCTCCAGCATTCCGTTAAACTGCTCCCCTGCCCCCTTCTCAAAATCAAATACGAAGTCGATGCCAGGGGTAACCCAAACTTCAGCTATACCCAGCTTTGCCAGCTCCTGACGGAATACCGGGTGCTCCAGGATACCTTCTTCGAGCATGTTGTGCTGCCCTACCACAACTGCCCGCACCTGCCTGCAGTCAGGCGGAATCCAGAGAAAGGCACGGGGGTTATCATTGGTTTCCTGTGAAAACACACCCGGTACCTTCACCGACCATTGCCACTCCTGCGCGGTCAGTAATAGCGGACATAACAGAAAAATTAACAGCACAAGTAATCCTTTCATCTAACTTCTTGCAATTGAGCTTCAAAAGTTTATTTTCTTAGCGACTGCTGATGCCTGGTTGTACCGTCGGTTTTTCGCCGGCAGGAGCAACTTTAAGGAGTACATCATAACCAGCAGGCAATTTGCCTGTTACCGTTCTATCAGAGGCGTCTGCACTTCCGGATGCTTCGATGTAGTGCCCATCCTGCAGATAATACAGCCTAAGCTTTCTGAATTTGCCTGCGGGGTCTTTGCTGTGGTGTGGAATGGTAATTTCAACTTCTCCATCGGCAGCATAAGCCAGCCCTTCCTCCTTCCGGTTTAAACCAGCCGCAATAGCCGCTCCGGTTGTTTCAAGTTTGTATTTACCTTTCTGAAGTAGCCTTCCCTTCCCCAGGTAAAGGTACTGGAAGCCCTGCTCATTTTCAGCAGCAATGCCATACATCCCGCTGAACCGGATACCTGTTGCAGGTGCGTATACAGTCTCGTCCACAGCCTGCAGGATATACTCTTTGCGCCCCCTCAGCTCCTGGTTCAGTGGTTTACTCTCTACAAGTAAGCCAACAAAACGGTCCTCCGATGCCAAAGCCGTAATTTTCTGAACCGATTTTTCTGCTCCTTCATATGGCTCAAACACAGCTACGAAAGGAGCTTTCCAGGCATTGTTACCGTTTTGCCTGATAATAATAGTTGGGGTTATTCCGGGAGGTGTATTCACACCGTTCGGCGTAACATTTTTATTAAGGTTCGTATAGGGCGCTTCTACCTGGTATACCTCCCGGTGTTGCTGTCCTTTCATCCACATACCCATGCTGATGCTTGGAGATGTAGCCGTTATGGTCCAGGTGGCATACAGGTCGCCAGTGTAGGCTGCCTTTTGCTGATTTTTAAAGTACCTGTAGCCCTGGTGATAGCTGGTACCTAAATCGGAAGCAGGAGCCAATGGCAAATGAGTACCTGATTCGTTTTTCAGGGTCAGGGTATTGCCGAGGTTATGGAAAATATAGTCGTTGTTATCCTGGTCCGAACGAAAGACATCGACATAATAGCCGGTAGAAGGCGATGTTCTGATAATACTGATTACCCTTCGCTTTTCACCTGCCGACACATCCGAAAAAGAAGCATAGGGCGAAATAGCTTTTTCGTTTATGAAATTACCCGGTGCCGGAGCAGGTTCCATGGCATTGACGGTGACAGGCCCGGCTTCGTATCCAGGTACAATGGTGTTGCTTCCGGTAACGGTTTGGTGATAGCTGAAGTCATCGCTCCAGTAAGATTCGTACCCCGAAGCATCGGGCGCCAGTGCCCAGCCCTTGCCGTACAGCTGCATGGCCAGTCCGTTCGGGTTCAGGTGCAGCTTTTTCGGATACCCGCCATACAGCGTCGCCATCAATCCGTTTTCTATTTGGTTGCCGTTTTTCATGGTGATGTGACGGTGCACTACGGAATATGCTGTCCGGATTCCAGAGATTTCCCTATTCTCCGGCTGCGGTACTGTTGGCACATTTACACACAACCCAACCCAACCGGAGGTGCTGCGGTCGTAATGACCTGCATCCAGCCCTTTTCGGATAGCAGATGCGGCAATGGCGGCATTTTCATTATCTCCCTTCCAGGTATAGTAAGTCAGCAGTCGTTCAAACATGGCGTAATTTGCAGGGCCTCCCCTGCCGTCGCCAAACACTATGGTATTTCCACGGGCATCCAGCCACGGGAAAATAGCCAGGGCCGCTTTCTGCAGCATAGGGTTGCTTTCTATTACATCCACACCCTGTTTGTAAATCGGAATCGCCAGATCCAGCAGCATCGCAATGGTACTTAGGGCATAACCCGGCGACTCCGACCAAAGACCGGTTACTTTATCATAATCTTTAATAAAGTCGGGCAGGGCGTCGTGGTAATTCGTGGAAGTGGTAGTGAAATACTGCAGGTAATATTCTTGGCCGCGGCCATCTTTGTAATAGTCGTTTGTCTCCAGGACAAGTATCGGACGCATCGCTAAATTCCAGCCGTTTATGTTCCAGTTGCCGCTCTTGCCGCCGCGCACCATATTTATTTCGATAAAACGCTTGAATACGGTTCCTGCCAGGTCTGTTACACTTTTACCGGTTGCTTTTAAGTGCTTGTGCGGGTGCTTGTTCAGGTAGTCGTACAGGAAATCGTAGGATGCAGCCACGGCCATAGCCTGGTCATCGTGAATAACTTCGTAGTCGTAGTAACCCATAATGCCACCAGGCAAGTAGCCACCAGGCCCTCCCGAATGTTTTTCAGGGTCGAGGGGTGGGTTCATATAGTACACCCCCAACAGCCAGGCCCAGGTAATGTCGGAGGAAAACTTGGCGTATTTTTCTTCGCCGGTAAGCCAGTAAGCAAAGGCCGCTTTTTCGGCCAGGCTCAGTATTTCCGTGTTATTCAATCGTACCAGATGCCCCGACTTCCGGTAGGGAACCAGAACAGCTTCCCCCTCCGGGTTCTTCTTGCTCACTGCCAGCATGTCCCCGCTTTCATTAAAGGGGGTTCGGTTTTCGAGCGGTACGTTTATATACTCGTTCCAGGTGCGCATGCCTGGTAGCCGCACCGTTGGCACGGGTGCATTGCCTGTACCGTAGTCAAAATTTTCATTCCTAACATACCCTTGGGTGTAGTGCTCGCCTTTTTTCCAGTACATGGCCAGCCGCGAAACAATCCAGTCAGGGTCCTGCTGGTGCCGGTTCACATAAGGTTCCAGCTCCTTCTGCAGGCTTTGCCAGTTATTGGCGGCCCATGCTTCTGTGGAAATTTTCTTTTTTACCTGTTCCCTGTCTCCTGCTGACGCGTAAATGCGAGGATGTTGGCCATTGGCAATGGCCGTTACGGAGACTAAAATTGCAAAACCTGCAAGAATCAGGTGATGTAACATTATTCTGGTAGACATGCTGGAAGTGATATGTTTCTATTAGTTAAGAGATAAGAAACTATACTTATTGGACAAAATAAAACTGGTTTGTACACGCTAATACCACATCATACATTCCGTCTTAAATGCTTGGACTGCTGCCACACAAGCCTGCACTGCTTATATGCCTTGCCTTTGGAAGATGATTCTCGCAAAGATGATTATACCAGCTTAGACGATCCCGCATTTACAACCTGCCGTTATAGTGAAGGAGAGCCAGTCGCTTTGGTGGCTAGTGCAGCGCATAAAAATCTGTCAAAATAGTAGGAGCTGCAGAAATGGTAGAGCATCAGCTTCAGTTAGACTTCTAAAGTCATAGAAAAAAGACCCTTCTACCAGCCTTAGTTGCTATACAACACTACGGTAGTGCGGGGTGCCACTGGTACTGTCCTTACATCCTGCACCTGCTCTTTTGTAACAAGATTTTCTGATGCTTTAAATCCTGCGGGAACTTCCAATTCATAAGTTTGGTCTGTCGACGCATTCATTCCAATCAGGTATTGTCCAAACTGCAACTTATAAAAAGAGGCTTTACCTGCATATACATTTTCCTGCCCGATTTTATAAGGAACATCAGCAGGCACTCTGGCAATTGGAAGCTGTTCGCCGGTATGAGCGGAATGCATATTTTCCGGATATGGCAGGCCGCCTCTGGCAAAACCAAAATTGGTATAATCCGGGCGGGCAAAGAAGTGGCTGCTCGGTTCAAAGATTTCTTCGTCGAATACAGTAGCTATCTGATCGTACATTGGCGTGATATAATGCACCCGCGACAAAAAATTAACAGCATGTCGTGCCCGCCAGTACAGAGAAGCATATAGTATTTCCTGTCCGTTTTTGATTGCCACCACGCCATTCTCTTCGTCAGAAAAAATAAAATTCGGCTGGTCCCATGCCATTGGTAGCTTTTCCTGGCTGGCTGGCTGCGCTCTGATAAGGTCGTATTCGTCCGGAAGTGGCAACAATCCTGCCGTCACCCGGAAATTGTTTTTATAACTATCAATGTGATGCTTTACAGGGCCAAAGAACTGGTTCTCAGAGAACATCTGCTGTGCATAGGCTACCAAACTTGGGTGTAAAGTAGCAGCCACAACCTGGAGAGGTGTGCCATCCCAGGAAGACCGTTGCACATACGTCACATCACCGGGATAATGGGTATCCCGCCACCCTACTATGGTTTCTATGCGCATGGCTTTATTGCCTGCAGCATCCACGGTTGCATACCGGAAGGGCGTTCGGGCCAATGCAATTTTGTTTAGTTGCTCTTTTACTTTGGTATCCCCCGGCTGCTCCGGGCTTGGTCGGGTAGCATCGTAAATCTCTGCCACCCAGTCGAGCACTTCGCCATAATTGCCGACATAGCCAAGCTCTTTGGTTAAGCCTTTTTCCGTAAGCTGCATATAATTCTCACCGGCCGATTTGCTTGGCACTCCTTTTTCATCCTCGCTGCCCAGCCATGGCTGTAATCCGATTGACTCATACAAATAGCGCTTCACTTCGTTCTCAGGCATGGCTTTAACCGGATTAATGGCCGCAAGTCCTTTATTTGCATAGTAAATACCGTACAGGTCGTTGATCATGGACTGGTTGGTGTACAGGCGACGGTGCTGGCGGTGCCAGTCCCGACAAACAAGCAATATTTCGGTGTATGCGGCTCGCCGGGTTAGCTTTCCTCCTGCTCCATCTGAAATCTGCTTATCAAGAGCAGGCTTTAAGGGCTCCAGCAGCAGATGAATTACCTGGCCTGTTATACCCAGACCAAACCAATCGGCATTGTACGTGGCAGGGTCAGCTTCTGCCAACCGTGGGTTCTGGCGATAGGCTGCAAAAATGGCATCGAGGCTACGCTGCACCTGTTGCACCACTCGCGGATTCTGGTACCCTTCCGACCACTTTACCCGGTATGCCTTTGCCAGAAACTGCATTTGCACCTGGCTTAGTGGCTTTTGGGAATCCAGAAGTTTCACGATTTCCTGGTTCACCCGCCTTTTTACTTCCTCCAATACTTCGGGGCCAAATTGCTGCTGCACTGGCGGATTATCAGGTCTTACACCTTGTTTTTCGGTAGCGGGCGGCACAAAAGTGCCCTGCGTATGCGTGTATAGTTTATATATGCCGCGGGTTGGTTCTGTTATGGGATATTGGTATTTATCGAACGTTTGTCCATAAGCCCAGATAGGCCCGTTGCTTTGTATCCTCAGGTTTACCTGTTGCTTTCCTTTGGTTAAGTTCAGGGGCAGCGGCAGGGTAGTATAAAAAAAGCGGCCATTCGCAAATGGTGCATCAGTACCGATATCCAACAAGTCGATATCACCAAGGTGACGGTATCCTACCTGCATTCCCTCGCAATACAGCAACAAACGGCTTTTGTTTACATCGGAACCCCACAAACGCACCGTTATATAATTCTGCTCCACGGGGTCTACCTTCATCGTGAAGGACAAATAGCCACCCTCCCACGCACCACTGTCACCGGGAAGCAACACCCGTGCCGGCTCCCCTAAACCTCCTGTAATGGTTCGGCTTAGAGTGGCAGATAATTTATGTGCGTCTTCACTAGCAACTTCACCAAATGTGAGAACATCTGAATTAGCAGCATTACCCGCTGTTGTATCCTGCTGCCTGGAAGGCAGTTTGGTGCAGGCTATTGCTGTTGTGAGAAGAAGCAAAATGAAACTGACTGCTCTAATTTTAGGTCTGTTGATGTTCATGAGAATGATGGGTATACAGGTTTATTTACATGCCTCTACCTGCTGCCATAAAAGAAGCCGTACAGGGACTGTGGTGACAGCTGCAGTTTAGGTTTTGCCATGTGCCATGACACTGGTGGCAGGTACAGCTAAAAATTTGCTTATCTGGTCGTGCTGACAGACTTCCACCCCGGGGCGACTACATGGTCAAACTGCACGGTAGTCGTAACTGTCGGAAGTCCGGACACAGCTGCCAGACCGGCCATCAGGTTCTTCTTCAGCGGCGTGTGTACAGTTCCTACGGCAGTCCAGTTTTCGCCGTCCGCCGACGAATAGCCGGTGATAGTCCTGCCTTTGCGCTCCAGCTTTAGCCAGTAGGGGCCCGTCAGGCGGAAATGTGTTACGGTTGGCTCAGGAAGATTCAGGCTGGCAGCATGAACCGTTGCTTCTGCGCCTGCTTTATCTCGGGTAATGAGTTGCACCTGCCAGCCGGGTTCTTCTTTCTGTGTTTTATGCACCGGCACCAACAGCAGGGAAACCTGGGCAGCCTGCGGATTCAGGTCGTCCCGCAGCATCAAGCCCAATTGTGTATACTGTGAGCTTACCTGTGGCACATACTGTGCTGTCAGTACGCCATCCCCTTTCAGTGGCACATACGCAAACTGTAACTCATCGCTGGTACCGCCAATCGCTTTGCCACCGGCACCTTCAACTGTAAACTTACTGCCATTGTATTCTGTCCATCCTGCTACCACTCCCTCGCCTATACTTTGGTGTTTCCAGGGCGAAGGCAAACCGGCACTGATTCCTGTTTCATAAGCATTAGGACTCTCGCCTTTGGCATTGGAGGCTGTTACGGTATAGTAGTAAACGGTTCCGGCTTTCACGGTTTTGTCGGTATAAGCAGGTGCCGCTACATTCTTGGCGATAACAGTAAAAGGCCCGCCGCTTCTGGTGGCTCTTTTTACAGTATAGCTGTTTGCGCCTATCGGAGCTACCCAGGTGAGGCTGATATGCTGCGGGGAGCCTTTGGCAACGATGGCTCCTGGTGCTGCCGGAACAACAGCAGATGCTTTTTTAACGGCATCTTCGGCTGGCCTGGTAAAGAACAGGGTACCGTAGCCAGGATGGTCGGCTCCCGGACGTCCGGGGCCTTCCGGTCGTAATTTCTCGGCAGCTTGCTGCGTATACGGAGCATCCATGCCCATGCGGTTTACATAATGGTTATACACGTGCTCATACACTGCCCGGAGATTTCCCCTTTCTTTCTGCGATATTTCCGGATGGATGTACTTTCCGGTACGGTCTAATGCAGGTGCATACGGTACTTCATTTCCAAGATTAAATTTCGCCATGTACTCAAAGCCTTTGAGCAGGCGGTTATCGGTGTAGCTATAGAGGTCGAGTCCCTGGTGCCAAGCTATTTCGGAGCACTCCGCCAGCATCGCCACTCCGAGCTGTGTATGGGGTTGATCACGGCCGCTCTCCTGTATCTGCCCTTCTTCGTTGATGATGTAATTGGTCAGCCGTCCGTTGCCGTGGCCGTTCACGTAGTAGCGCAGCGCCCGCTCGAATATCTCCCGGTCGTTACAGAACACCCCGATGGCCATCACGGTTTTGATAGCAGCGGCATCCCAGTTACCATTGGCAAAGGGAGCAAAGTCTTTAATAACAGGATATATAACTTCTTTGAAATGTTTTTCGGTTTGCCTGATGTCGGCATCGGACCAGCCAGAGTTGGTATAGCGGAGAATTTCAGCAGCGTTCACCATCTTAAATGGCCCCAGCCCCGCCATCAGCACCGCATCGCGCCCTGTAATGGACTTGAGGGTAGATGACCAGGCATTCACAATAGCGATAGCCTTTTCGGCATAGGACTTTTCGCCGGTAATATACCACATTAGGGCATTATGGTGGGCGGCATTGGCATCGGTGTCGTAGGCGCCCTGCCCTACGGTCGGGTTGCGCCCAACCATCTCCATTGGCCCCTGCATCTGATAAGTATATTGCGAGACAGGGTTCTGCCGGAAAACTTCAAAGCCACTGTAGATAGGCTCCTGCTTTTGGGCAACTGCTTTTTTCATCCGGTCAAGGTCTTCCTGGCTGTGCAGGATTCCGGGATGGGTAAAAGATTGAGATTGTGCCCGTAAGGATGCAACTGAAGTAACCCAAAAGAAGAAGAAAAGAAGAAGGTGCTTTAGAAGGTTCATTGTATTGTTATTTGTATTCATCGAAAAATAAAGGTAGTCTTACAATTGGCTTCATTGTAAAACTACCTTCACTGGCTAGCTAGCACCAGCATTGCCTGATACCGGCACGCAAACTATTTTCTTACTTTATAAAATTTAGCTCCAAACAGGAAGATGATAAAGTAGCAGATAATAGGAAGGTAGTAAGCTGCACCCACGTCTTTGTTCGCTACCAGACCCATAATTGGTGGAAACACTGCCCCACCAACTACCCCCATTACGATGAAGGAAGAAGCCTGCTGGGTGTGCTTTCCTAAATCTTTCAAACCTAAGCTGAAGATGGTCGGGAACATGATACTGAAGAAGAAGTTAAGCATGAGCAGCGCCACAAACGAAACCATCCCCCAGCTTTGCGCAATAATCACGCACATCAGAATATTAGCCAACGCATAGGATGCCAGCAGTTTGTTAGGGGCAATAAACCGCATCAGGAAAGTTCCCACAAAGCGGCCCACCATCATCGACACCATGAATATCAACCCGAAATAATAAGCAGCCGTTTCTGCCGACAAGCCCATTTTCTCTTCGCCATAGTTGATAAAGAACGCCCAGGTACCTGCTTGTGCCGCTACGTTAAAGAACTGCGCGACTACGGCCCAAACAAAGTGGCGGTGCTGGAACAACTTTTTAGGCGGATGCAGCACTTCCGCATCCATCGGCACCTCAAAAGTGTCGGTACTAATGGCATGGGCATCGTTTACAGGAGGCACTTTTACAAACGAGAATGCAATGGCCAGCAACGTAATAACAGAACCGATGATGGCATATAAAATTTTAACAGAGTCCAGTTCTCCTGCACTACCCGTGCGAAGCAGGAAATAACCACCAATTACGGGTCCTATTACGGCTCCTAAGCCATTAAAAGCCTGGGCAAAGTTCAGGCGCTGGTCGCTGGTACGCTGGTCGCCGAGGGAGGCGATGAACGGATGCGCCACCGCTTCTAAAGTTGCCAATCCGCAACCCAGGATAAACAAGGCTATTCTGAAAAAACCGAACGATTGTGCACCTGCTGCCGGCACAAACAGAAAGGCGCCGATGGCGTACAGGAACAGCCCCAACAATACCCCTTTCTTATAGCCAAACCGCTTCATGAAAAGTCCGGCCGGAATCCCCATCAGGAAATAGGCTCCGAAAATAGAGAACTGCACCAGCCCGGATTCAGATTTAGATACAGCTAATACGTTCTGAAAGTGCTTGTTCAGTACGTCGCCCATGGTAATAGCCAACCCCCAGAGCAGAAACAGCGAGGTTACAAATATAAACGTGGTTAAGTATTTTCGCTCCGTGAACTTGGCTTGCTGAGCTATTTGTCCACTTCTGGGAGCAGTGACTGGTTGTAACATAAAAGATGAAAATTTAGCTATACTACGATTCTTTATTATCTTAATTCCTGTAATTGCATTCTTCGTTGCGGTATGCTTTGCTGAACAATAAATATAAAGTCTTTATTTATCTGGCAAAAGCTTCAACCAAAATCAAATCAAAAGAAGGCGGCGTTTTGTTTACACCTGTTCCTATTCCTGTAGAGGCTTATTTGCCTGTATTTGGACAGTTATTCAACCTTTTTTTACTTTTCAGCGGGAACTTAAAATGAATCTCGTCTGATGATGGTGAAAGGCTCCCTCACCCATTCTTGCCTACAACCATATGCGTCTGGAAAACCGACACCTTCAACTAAGCTGTTAACACCAGTTGTGATAACTGAAATGCCCAAGTATCGCTTTATGGGTGTATCGCCGAGTGAAAGGACATCAAGCTCCTCTCCGATGGTATACCCCTGGCATCTGGCTGTTTTTATCAGGTCTGCCAAATCGGCTTCTGACAGTGTGATGTAGAGTGTGCCCGGAGCAGGTTGTTCTTCTGACAAGCCATCTACTATCACACACTTCTTATGAATATGTATGCTAAAGTAGAGGAAACCCTGCAAAATAGAAATAGGATAGTGCTCCTGTTGCGGTAACACCAATACTAGCTTCTTATACTTATGCAGCACATCTTTTACAGCCACAAGTGCTTTGAAAAAAAGTAACGAAATGGTTGAGGATATGGTCTGGTGTTTCGCATCCAGTGCTGGTAATGCATCCTCTGAAATTAAAAATCTTTGTGCGGGAATTTCCATCGTCTTCATCTGCCTTCTGTTTTAAAGTTATCCTGTATCAGCTTCACTAACTAAGCTGTACTTCGTTTGATGTCTATAAGCAAAATCATGTGGAAAGGGAGTAGTGGCATGTACAGCAAACTTTTAATTCCCTAATACCTCCACCCTAACGTTTATTGCTGCCTATTTACTATTATAGAGACACTAACCTGTCTTTATTGGACAGGCAGTTGTTTCTTTATCAGGCAAAGTTTAAATCTCACCAAACCGGGTAAAGCCCTTCAAGGAAAGCAACAGGAAGAGGCACTTCAAAGCTTTGTAATGTAAGGCATGCAGGAGCAGTGGGTTTGGTGACTGCAGCAGCAACATTTTTAATGGGGTTGTATCCTTAATTTTAGCAGCAGAACCAGGTTTGGCAAACTACATAAAAAAGAGGCTGCACCGCAAAAACGGCCAGCCTCTTTCATCAATTTATTCCTTTAGCAGAAGTTATTCCAGTAACAATGATTTTGTTATAACGGTGTTTCCTATTACTGTTTTCACGCTGTATACACCTTTGCTCACCAGCAGTAAGCGGAAGGCTTTTTCATACACTGGTGTTGATTTCACATCAGAGGTACTGGTTACCAGGTTGCCATAGCTGTCATATATATAAATAGATACCGTACCTGTTTCCTCCGTACTTACCCGTACCTGAAAATCACCTTTGCTCGGATTGGGATAGACTAATACTACATCGCCATCAGCGGCAGCACTAGCATAGGCTTTGCCGTTTGCAACAATGTCTCCTTCGCTTGCTGCTGACCTGTTACCGGCTGCATCGATTGCCTTCACAGTGAAAACATACATATTATTCCCGATTGGATATTCTGTGATATAGGAGGTTTCTGTTACCGTGGCAACCAGCGTACCATCCAGATACACTTCGTAGCCTGTCACGCCTACATTATCGGTAGCGGCTTGCCAGATAAGTTCTACCGAGCGACCTTTGCGTTTAGTGGATGTTAAACCAATGGGCACTGTTGGCGGCGTAGTATCTATCACATTCAAAGTTTGAGATACGGCTGTTGCGGCATGATACGCATTGTTACCCTCCTGCGCAGCTGTAATGGTGGTTGTTCCCACTCCCACCAGATGCACCTTTCCATTCACAATTGTAGCGACTGTTGCATCAGAGCTGGTGTAGCTAACAGCCAAGCCTGAAGAAGCAGTGGCTCCTGCATCAAAATCAGCTTCGCCCAGGCTTCTGTCGGTTAAGGCTGCAAAAGTAATGGTCTGCTCTCTTTTTACGACCGTAAGTGTTCTTGAAACAGCTTCGGCTGCATAAAAAGTAGTGTTGTTGCCTACCTGCGTGACTGTTATGGTGGTAGTGCCTGCTCCTACTAAGTTAATTTTTCCGTCTACAATGGTTGCCACACCGGTATTGGAGCTGCTATATGTTACAGCTAAACCTGAACTGGCTGTTGCCGATGCAAATGGTTCATCTCCTACTTTCATCTCTGCCAAAGCAGGGAAGGTGATGTACTGGTAGCGTGGTGCAATAAAGTTCTGTAATTCTTCCACCGTTTTTACCGTCTTCACCCAGTCTACCAGATAATTTGCTTCGCCTGAGGTAATATCAGCAACTTTAAACTGGAACAAGGTTAAAGCAGTAGGGTCCGTAAGTTTAGTGCCGCCGGCACCGAAACCGGTTTTAGACATATCATAGTAATAAATATTATCCCCTACTTTGCCGGTGTGCCTGTTGCTGCCATTTCCGAATGAACCCAGGTTCGTATCGAGTGTGATGTTCACAACAGCAGGATTCTTCAGTTTGATGGCGATAATGGGGTAGTTGCCTGGATAAAGCGTCGCGCCTGCATTTCGTTTGATATCGCCCCTGCCCTTGCCGCTAGCCTGGGCCAACGTTACCTTTAGCTGTCCGTTTTCCGCAACAGCTGTGGCGCCGCTTGTAGCAGGACTCCATCCATCAGTGCTGCTTGTGAAGTTGTCATTCAGCAAACCAGTATTCGGGTCGAAAGCCAGCAGGTCGTTTAGGCTTTTTACTGTTTTCACCCAATCCACGGTATAGTTGGTTTCGCCGGAGGTGATGTCGGCAACTTTAAACTGGAAGGTTTGCAGGGTAGTGGCTATGGTGGTAGGTAGATATTTGTCTCCTCCAAAAGGCTTGGTCAAATCGTAGTAGTAAATGTCGTCGCCAATCTTGCCGGTCCACTTGTTGGCGCCGCCGCCGTAAGCTCCCAGGTTGGTATCCAGGGTCATGTTAACTACCTGCGGCTTTTTCATTTTGATGGCCAGTATCGGATAGTTGCCCGGGTGCAGCGTCGTGCCATTTTTCTGCATATCGCCTCTGCCCTTGCCGCCAACCGGAGTCACTATGGCAACTTTTAACTGCCCGTTTTCCGAAACAGCAGTTGAACCAGCTGTGACAGCTTTCCAGCCATCGGTGCCGGTGGTAAAATTGTCATCGAGCAAACCTTCGTTAGGATTTTGCGGCTCTTCGCAGGTGGGGCATTCGTATTCAGCTTCCGGGTTCAGGTAAAAGAACAGCGAACCGTAACCTGGGTTATCAGCTCCGAAAGGTGCTCCTTCCGGTCCTATTTTGCCAAGTACCTCCAGCGTGAAAGGCATTTCCTTGCTTTTTCTGAAAACATAATGATTGTAAGCGATTTCAAATACAGCCCTGAACTGGCCTCTTCCCACTGACGAAATGGCTTCCGGGTTGTAGTCCGGGAAATTCTTTTCGCAATAGTCGTAACTGGTCTGGTAAGGAACGTCGTTTCCTAAGTTGTATTTGGCAGTATACTCATAGCCACGCATAATGGCATTGTTCGACGCCTCATACAGGTCGATGCCCTGTTTTAATCCTATCTCGGCCATTTCAGCCAGAGAGCCTAATGCCAGCATGGTATGCGGCTGGTCACGGTTGCTCTCCTGAAGCTGCCCTGCTTCTGACACCACGTAATGGTCGATGCTGCCGTTACCTTCGCCGTGGTAGAAATAGTTTATCACTTTGTTGTACATCGTTTTGTCGTTGCTGAAGATGGCAATGGCCATCATGGCTTTCATCGAAATGATATCCCAGTTGCCATGCGAGCAGGGCTTAAAGTTTTGCAGTACCGGATAAAAAACCGAACGAAGCATGCTTTCGGTCTGCTGACTTTTGTCCTGCGACCAGCCGGTGTAGGTATAGCGCATCAGTTCAGCCGCATTGGCCAGCATAAAACCATAAAGACCATTCAGTTCTGCGTCGCCGTCCACTATTCTTTTCATGGTGGTTGAGTAGGCATCTATTATTTCCAAAGACTTTAAAGCATGTGCCTCGTTTCCGGTAATGTTCCACATCAGGGCATTGTAATAGGCAGCCATAAAGTCACTTTCAACACCGGTCTTCACGGTTCCATTTTGGCGGGAAAGATTTTCGAAGGGACCTTTCATCGTGTAAGTGGCCGACGACTTATCCGACAGCAGCAACAGTTCGTAGCTTTTGTAGGCCCTGCCAAATTTATTGTCTACCATATTCTTCATTCTGGCCAGGTCTGTTGTATTATGGAGCAGGCCGGGGTGGCTGAATTGTCCTGTAAACTCATAAACCGGAGGAGCTACAACGCCTGCAGCGGCCCGCAAAGCCTCCACCGAAGAAAAAGTTTTAACCCAGTCTACCTCATAGGAAATATCATTTGCTGCCAATTCTTCCTGTGTTAAGACTACATCAGCGACCTTAAACTGAAACAGGGATAGCACTGTGGGCTGGTCCAGCGGCAAAGTGGTAGTGCCTAATTTGCCTTTAGACAAATCCCAGTAGTAAATGTTACCTGTGGGCGTCTGAATAACAGTCTGGTTGTTATTGGTGTTGTTGTATGCACCCAGGCTGGTATCGAAAAAGCAATTAGAACGGGGCGGTTTATTCATTTTAACGGCAACAATAGGATAATCGCCGGCATGGAAAGTGACGCCACCTTGCTTCATAAAGTCACCTCTGTATCTTCCGGAGGTATTCGGTCCGGCCATGGTAACTACATATTGGCCATTGACTACTGCGCCTGTAGCCCCTGCGGTATTCGGTTTCCAGTTGTAGCTGTTGCCCGTTGAGAAATCATCGTTCAGGAGCCCCTCCTGAGCAAAAGCATTGCCCTGGAACAGGAGCAACGACATAAAGCAAAATAAATACGTAAAGTTGAAGTGTTTCATAATTTTGAACAACCTTGTGTTTAAATTAAAATGATAGAATCTGAAATTATTTACTTTAGAAATGAATGGCTGCGTTCACCTGTTAACTAACATTAGTAATCAGCTGACATATTCATAGAGTCTGATAAATAAAGGATTAGACAACTCCTACAAAAAAATTTAGCAGAGAGCTAAAAATAAAAACCCGGTAAGCCAACAAAGACCTACCGGGTTCAAATTACTTCCTCAACTAAGGGTTCAGTATATGACTGCAGCTGCCACCATTGCCTCTCCTCCTGATACTAGGGAGAAGAACTAATTGCGGTGCTTACAGACTTCTTACTGTATCGCCCCGCCTGCTTTTGTAAGTTTTTTAACTGTATTGTTCTTGCCCTTGTTTTCCTGCACCGGGCCGCGTGTTGCGATGGTGCTGTTGCTGGCTTTCTCGCCGATAACTACCGGCATGGTGGTTTCGTTGCAAAAGGTTAGGTTCGCGGTTTCTCCCTCACCGTAGGGCGACATAGATTCGCCGTGTTCGGGATGGGTGTAGCCAATCAGGATGGGCAGCGGCTTTTTTCGGTTCTTTCCTTTCGCAGCTTTCAGGGTTACCGTGTTATTGCTGCCCTGTATGGTCGCCAGCGCATGCACGTTCATATCCGACTCAGAAGGTACTACCTCCATCTCCACATGCACGTTGCTACCTTCTACAAACAGAAGCGGGCCGTAATTTGCATCGCCTTTGCAATTGATAACCACGGCATCGTTGCCTACCCAATAGGCACGCTCGGTGCCGATGGTGGTGCAGTTCTCCAGTCGGATGCCGCCGTTGGTTCTAAGCTCAAAACCGCCGCGGGTGTTTTTGGCCGTGCAATTTTTAAAACTGATGTTCTTGTTGTTATTATAGGTCCGGAAACCATCTTCGCACAAAGATTTCATATAGCCAGGCGTCACAATGTATTCTCCTTCGCGGTTCTTGGTCCAGGTGCGGAATTGCACGTCAACAGCCGGACCGGAGGTTTCTTTCAGAATATCATCGGTAGACCGGGACTCTCCTTCCACGTAGCAATCTTCAAAATAAATTTCTCCCGCATTTTTCTGGATATAGAAACCATGGCCAAACGATCTCATGTAAAGCTTGCAACCATTAAGCCGCGTGTTACTCCCGGTAATAAGTACGCCACTGTGTTTCTGGTGCCTGATGACGTCTGGCCCTCCCTTTCCGAACAAGTCGCCGTAGCCGTAGGGAAAGGAGCCCCGAACTAAAAAATTAGTATTTCGCAGTGTGTTTCCAGTTCCGGCTATTTCCAGCAAAGCACCGCCAGGAGAAGTTCCGTTGCCGATACAGGTAATATGAAGGCCGCTGAGTGTGTTGCTGTTGCCCGAAATAACGAACTCGCTTGTATGGATTGGTGGCTTGAGTGCTGTGCGCAGTTCCGTATCCACTTCCAGCTCCACTCCTTCCAGGTTAAACGCATTGTTACTGCCACTAAAGGTGATGAACTGGAATTCCTTCCGTTCGCGTCGTGCAGCCATGGTCTCCAGGGGCAGGTAGTCGGTGAGCTTGTACTTTCCAGGTTTCATGGTAACGGTGTTGCCGCTTTTCGCTGCATAATCTGCCAGCTCTTTCACGCTGGCAATGGTTACCTTCTCGGCCTGCGCCAGGAGCGGGAACGTTACGGCAACTATAAAGGTAATGAGGTGCAGGAAGATTCTTCTGTTTTGTTCTGTCATTTGATTATTTGATAAAAGCCATCTGTATGGCTAACTTTAAAGGATTGCAATACCGGTTATAACTAAATGAAAGTGTGGGTACAATAACACCTATCATCATAGAGTTATTGTAACCACATTTTAGACAGCCTTTAAAGATAATTTTGCAAGACGGCTGCTGCTTGCGTACCTACACCTCTTGAGATGCTCAGGAATATTTTACGAGAAGCGCGTATTCAAAGCACTGATTAGCTTTTTACTTGAGTAAGTTTTCTGTATTCCTGTTTTCAGTATTTATAAAGGAAACCTCCTCCACATGCTCGCCTACAAATAATCCTGCCATATCAGAGGTTTTATACCAGGCGGGCTTTCCATTCATTTTATCATGGATGATTTCTCCGTTTATCTTCAGGTTTTCGAAAACGATTTTCTTTATTTTTCTTTCTTCGTTGTAACCTGCTATGATAGACAAGGTAGCATTGTTACCGGTATAGGAGATGTTTTTAAACAGTAAATTTTCAATTCCTTTTCCGGGTGCCGTACAGTATTTTGGATTGTAGAAAATTCTGATGTTGACGAGCTGGCCTTGCCGGAAATTCTCTATCCGAATATCCTCGAACCGGACGTTCCGAATCAGGTTATTATCTCCCCCATTGATAGCGAGGCAACCCTGGTAATCTATCTGCGCTTCTTTGTGGTCGAGGATATCAATGTTTACATAATTCAGATTCTCGATAACATCGGGATTAACTGAGTTGCCGTGAATACCGATAAAAATAGGATGCGCCACATCGGCCCAAAGGCTGGAGTTCTGCATTGTTATATTTTTGCTGCCGCCAACAAAGCCTTTGCGGGTGGCATACACGGTAGTGCAGTCGTCGGAGTTGCGGCAAAACACACCATCCATTAGCACGTTGTTACTTGCAAATACATTCAGGCCATCGCCCCAGCCATAGTAGCTGATGCTTTTAATATTACGAAGCGTTACATTGTCGGAGCCACCTGTGGCGCATTGCGTTAAAAATATTCCCTCTACCAGCACATTTTGGGAATTGGCAATGTGCACCCCCATCTTCACCGTGTGCTCTACCATACCCCGGCCAATTACCTTCACATCCCGCGCGTCGTGAATCAGCAGCTGTCCGCGTAATACGGCATCTCCGGAAATATAAACTGTTTTGCCGGATGGGACATTAAATTTCTGGTCCTTGAATTCATGTATGCCCGGACCAAAGAAGATAACATTGGGGTCGTTCTTTTTGGGAACGAACTCCAGCATGGGGTTGGCAAACAGATGCAGGTTATGGAAAATATCTCCGTTGACTTCAACGGAAAGGTTTCGGGGCTGGTCGAGCGTGAAAGTCAGGTTGTTCTTATCCACCTGATGCTGAATGCCGTAGGACAGCGGGCGAATCCTGGCCGTTTCTATGGCACCTTTGTTATAGGTAACCATCACTTCCACTTTACCCGAAAAATCAAACGAAGCCATGGAAGCATCTTTAACAGTGTGCTTGGCATTCACTACTTCATCCACCTTTACCAGGTACTCAGGAAGGTCCTGCCATTTCTGACCAGGTATCCGCACTTTCACAGTAAAATCATCATTCAACAAAGCACCTTTGGGAGCGGTGTAGGTTTGCAGTCTGGTTTGGGCCTGCACCGGGTTAGCTTTAACCAGAACCGTGCAGAAAACGAAAAGTAGTAATAGCCGCATTGAACGCATCTGATGATTTTGAATTGATTTTGCAATAGTTTTGAAATAGGTTCCGGAACCTTCTCTCCCGCCTTCCTTACAGCGTTTGCTTGGGCAACTTCTTATACTGTTTTGCAGCATTGCCCGACACCGGCTCCAGATGGATAGCTGCTCCGCCGCTTGCTTTTAATTTAAACCGCAGTACGTCTTTTGCATCTACAAGGTATTTCTGCACCCCCACTTTTGTTTTGGTGGTAGCCTTATCGTCATCCACATAAATATGCGCCACATACTTCTGCTTCGGGTCTGCAAAGTTCAGGGGCACGCTCACCTGCCGGGCCTCGTTGTTAGTAATAGCGCCTACAAACCAGTTGTCTCCGCTGCGGCGGGCGGTAACGATATGCTCGCCAATCGCTCCGCTCAACACGCGGGTGTCGTCCCAGACGGTTTTTACCTTTTCGAAGAATTCGATTTCTGGCTCGCCGCCGTAATGCGCGGGGGTATCGTACCAGTACATGTACTGCAGCGGGCTGTAGGTCACCACCGACAGGGCCAGCTGGTGCGCACGTGTGGTTTTGATGCGGTTGTTATAGTAGCAGATGGTGTAGTCGCCGGCACCAGCTATGTAGCGGGTGAAGGGCAGGATGGTATTATGGGTTGCGTCCGGCATTTCTTCATTTCCGCGGATACCTTCCTGCGTCATCAGGTTGGGGTAGGTACGGCTGAAACCAGTAGGGCGGTACTCGTCGTGAATGTTGACCATGAGCTTGTGTTCTGCTGCTTTCTTTACAGCCTCATGCATCCAGTTCGACCAGCGGTTGGAACCAATCTGCACAAACCCAAACTTAATGCCTTTCAGCCCCCACTTCTGGTATAGCGGAAAAAGCTCATCCATTTGCTGCACGAGGGCACGCTGATTGACATAAACGATGACACCAATGTTTTTTTCAGCTGCATACTTTGTGAGCTGCTCCATATCAATATCCCTGCTTTCAATTACTTTGGTGGCATCGGAAGCTACTTTCATTTCGGGACCGTACCAGCCGGCATCCAGGTGCACGTACTGCAGGTTGCGGGCATGCGCAAAATCCACACTTGCCTGCGCCTCCTTCATGCTTAATCCGGAGCGGAACACTTTGCCCGGCTTTATCCAGGAGGTGTCTTTTAGCTTATTCTCCGGGTTCAGGTTTAAAATGAGGTAGTTATTCTGTATTAAATCGCCTGGTCTTTCAGCTGCCATAACTACACGCCACGGCGTGGAATAAGGCGTGATGGCATCCACGTTATCATACATGGAAGCCTGGAGTGTGTTGGGTTTGGTGTCGCTCAGGCGAAACTTAGTTCTGGCGTAGTCCACCATTTCGGCTTCGGTTAACGATACCGTGAGCCCGTTTTGCAACGTCATGGTTAAAGGTCGCTCGCTTTCGTCTGTCCAGCCTTTGAGCGGCAGCAGGTTGTATGGCCCCTGTGCCCAGCGTTCGTGGTAGGCCATGGTGCCTTCGGGCATCGTAAACTGGGTCTGCTCGCCGGTGATGTGCATAAAGAGCCCATTGTTATTTTCGGGGAAATGGTAGCGGTACGCCACGCCTTCGTTGTAGGCCCGCACCACTACATGCAGCTGATAGCTTCTGCGGCGGTCGTAGGAAGTACCACCGTGGCCTTCAGCGGTGGCATCTCCGGCACCAAACTTTTCAAACTCCACTACCATTTCGTTGTAGTGGTCGCGGACGGTGCTGCGCTCCCCATAAACAGGCTTCCAGGAGGTGTCGTTGGAGGAGCGGCTTACGTTTTTCAGGTCCAGGTTTTCGCCCCATAGTTGGCTGGGGTCGTTCTCGATGGCCAGTGCCGACTCGAATAGCTGATTTTCGACCAGCACACCCAGCTCCGACTCCAGAATAACGGGTTTGCCTTTATAGCTGACCTCGTAATACATTTGCTTTTTACCGGCCGGTGAGGCTTTCTGGTAAAAAGTAAACGTGTAGTTCTTATCCGGGGAGGTAAGGCTATGGCGGGTGTTATCAATTACCTGTTGTGCCGAGACTGTTCCCCAAAACAGGAATCCACATGCAAACAGCATTATTCTGTTCCATAAAGCTCTGCTGGTTTTTCTGTTACTCATAATCATCTATGTACTACTATTTTATTTAATTGTGCGCTGGCTACCAAATATGGTCTAAGCGAAAAATTCTGGACTTCTTTTCACTATAGAGCGTTTGTTCGTTTGATTTAGACAATATACTGCTCCTTATTCAGCTTTGACTACAAAAAAATCAGCCGATGCGCTGTAGCTGCACCGGCTGACCACGTTAAAATAAAATCCTCTTTAAACTACTTCTTTGAAAGCGGGCTCTTAAAGTCCCAGTACACCACGTACCGCTCGCGGTGCAGGTTATAGTAAGGTACCAGCATCACTTCTTTTCCTGTTTGAGTTGAATTGGTTTTAAAAGTTAAAGCCTGTCCTTTTACCGGCTTCAGCCAGTTATTTATTTTATCGCCGCTTGCCAGGAGCGTGTGCTCTAAGCTTTCCGGGATGTTGTAGTCGTAACCATAGTACTGGTAGGGGTCTGCAGGATTATGGTCTGGAGCTGTTCCCACCATTCCTTCTGTTCCCATTTTCGCAGCTAAAATTACTGGTCCATACGCAATTGCTGCTTTGGAAGGGTTGTCATTAGCTGCCACTAAGCGCAGCGACATCGGGTAGGTTACCTCCACTCTGTCGCCATTCTTCCAATTGCGGCTCAAGGTGATGTAGCTGCCTGGTTTTTCGCTGATACTTACTTTTTTACCGTTTACTTTTACAGTCGCGCCAGAGGTCGCCCAAGATGGGTAACGCAGGTAGAGCGGCATGTTAATGGCATCTTTTGTCCGGATAGTTAAGCGGGTTGTTTCTTCTTCAGGGTAATTTGTTTCCTGAAGAATCTTCACGCCTTTCTCCTGCCAGTTCAGCTCGGAAGGGATGAACAGGTTCACGTACACCCCTTTGTTATCGTGGTAGTAAATGCCTTCGCCGTACTTGGAGTGGCTCTCGAAACCGGAACCTACGCAGCACCAGAAGGATTGGTCGGGGGTGCTGTATAACCTGTAGGAGCCCGGCTTCATGGGTGTAAAATAAGTCACCATGCCGGTTGAGGGGTCCTGCTGTCCCAGGATGTGGTTGTAGAGGGCCTGCTCGTAATAGTCGGCATATTTTACATCGGGCGTCCAGGTGAACAGGTGGCGGGTCACCTTCAGCATGTTGTAGGTGTTGCAGGTTTCGCTTGTATTACCGGTCAGGTGCTCCGATATTTTGCCCGGCTCAAAGAAATGTTCTTTGTCGCTGTTTCCGCCATGGGCATAGGTATGGTTGCGGATAACGGTATCCCAGAAGAAGGTGGCTATAGTTTTTTGCTTCGGGTCGGCGGTGAGCTCGTAGCCGCGGGCTTCGCCTGTAATTTTTGGGATGACCGTATTGGCATGCAGTGGGTTCAGTTCATCCTTTTGGTTGGCCAGTGGGTCGAGTACTGCGTTGTGGTAGAACATTTCCGCCAGCTTTTTATGCTCCGGGTTACCGGTAATGGAGTACAGGTTATACCAGGCATCATTCATACCACCGAACTCGTTGCGGAGCATCAGGGCCAGCTGCTCTTTGGAAAGTGGCGAAAGCTTTTTGTAAGCCCAGGAGGCCATTTTGTTTTCAACATCCAAGGCTTGTTTGTTACCTATGTGCACGTATACATCCGTGAAGCCTGCAAACAGCTTGTGCAGCGTGTACCAGGGCGCCCATACCCTTTTGCCTGCAATGTTCCGGTCGATGTAGTTTTGCGGATAAGCACTCAGGTAGCCGTCCTGATTCAGCACCTCCTGCACTTCGGCCAGACCGGCCACCAGGCTGTCTGCTTTGAGTTTAAACGCTTCGTTGCCGGTAGAAGCATATTGCAGCGCCAGGCCAGACATGATATGCCCGATGCTGTGGCCACGCAATTCCATGTCCAGGGCTTCCCAACCGCCTAGCGGCTTTGGCATTTTGGTAGGACTGTTCTTCTTATCTGTAAACATCCCTGCATTCACCCGGAAGCTGTGCAGCAGGCGCTCGTTCGGCAAGGACAGCAACCATTTGCCTTCCCGCTCCATATTATCCTTAAACAGGCTGTTATGCACCCGCACATCTTTCAATTCGAAACTGTAAGCCTTTATAGGTGCCTTTACCGGAACTACCACTTTATCCTGATGCTGCCCCGGGTAGAGCGATTGGGCCACCGAATTGTCAGGCTGTAAAACCAGAAGAGATAAAACAAGGCATTTAACAGGAAGCGCTACTTTGAACAAGAATTGTTGCATGATAAAAATTTTAATGAATTTTATAGTGAAGTTGATGAACAGCTTCGAAATCGCTTCATATCTTGAAAAGAATCTGTTTTGCACCAGCCTCCACACCCTCAGCCGCCCTATACCGGGCACCGGTGAAGAGTGTTCACATTAATAGAGTTGTCCTAATATCAATTTAGACAAACAGGCTGGAATAAAAGTTGTTTAGTCCCATTTTTTCTACTTCCTGCCAACAAACAAAGCCTTCACTTCCTGGAGAAGCAAAGGCTTTGTTGAATTAAACTATCAGAGTTGTTACAGCGCTGCTACTTTCTCGCCTGCGTTAAGCCTTTTCAGGCGCAGCAGCGCTTCGATGTAGTAATAGTCCGCGTAAATAATAGGCACGTCCAGTTCCGTTTTGTTTGGCCAGTGACCGGTAGAGTGCAGCAGGAGAGCATTGTTCTGTCCTCTACTCTGGTACTTGTCTGACGAAAGGGACGCTATCATCTTTTCGGCTGCATTTCTATACTTGTCTTTTAACTGCTGATTATCACCCATAGTGGAAAGCTCGAGCAGTGCAGAGGCTGTGATGGCTGCTGCAGAAGCATCTTTTGGCTCGTTGGGAATATTGGGTGCATCAAAATCCCAATAGGGCACCATGTCCTCCGGTAGCCTTTCAAGGTAACGGTCTGCCAGTTTTTGCGCTGTTTCCAGAAAGTCTTCTCTTCCTGTTTCGCGGAAGCAAAGCGTGAAGCCATAAATGCCCCAGGTCTGCCCCCTGGCCCACATAGTGTTGTCGGCGTAGCCCTGGTGGGTGACACCTTTTATAAATTCGCCTGTTTTATCGTCGTACACCGCCACGTGGTACATGGAGTTGTCGGGGCGGATGTGGTTTTTCATGGTTACTTCTGCGTGGCGCACAGCCATGTCGTAATAGTCTTTACGCCCGTTTTTGGCGGCCCAGAACAACAGCTCCAGATTCATCATGTTGTCTGCAATGGTATTGTGGGGCCAGTTCATTTTTTGCACCATGCCCGGCCACGAAAGTATAGTACCAACTGTCGGGTTGTACAGCGTTACCAGCGAATCGGCCGCTTCGAGCAGCACCTCTTTGTAAGCAGGATTCTTGGTTAGTCTGTAGCCGTTGCCATAGCTGCAATAAAACATGAAGCCCAGGTCGTGGTCCCATTTATTCTGCACCAGTATCGGCTTTAGCGCTTCGGTAAAACCTTCGGCTTTTCCTTTAATCGTGTTGTCGTTGCTGTACTCGTAGGTATACCAGAGTATACCAGGCCAGAAACCGCTGGTCCAGTCGTTGATGGTGACGTAGTTCCACTGCTGCTGACCCGGTGTGATGTTACGTGGCACACTGTCGTATGATGGAATTACTGCCAATGCTTTTTTTACCTGTGCTTCGCAATACTCCAGGTTTTGGGTTACGATTGCCGGGTTGATGTTTTCGCTGGAGGTGGTGCCGGTGCTATTGTTACCCGAGCACGCACTAAAAAGCATACAGGCTGCTGCAAGCAGTACAGCGCCATTTCGTTTGCTGAACAATTTCATGTTTGTATAATTGTAAAAATAAATTTGCTTAATCTATAAAGATAGAGGCAAGTGAATTTAGATTTAGACAAAAGCACGGATTTTTATTGTGCAGGCGTAAGCCAGATGGCCTGTCCACCGGAAGGTTGAAACTTTACGTTCAGCTTTTTTGTAGAGGTTACATTTTGCTGTTCTACTCTTACCTTTGTACGGGTGTTAACGGTAGGGTCGTCGGAGTAGATTTTAGCTATGTATTTTTTGCCCTTTGGCAGAAAGTCCAGGGGAATGGTGAGAGTGCGAGCGTCGTTGTTGGTGAGGGTACCTACAAACCAGTCGTTGCCGCTGCGGCGGGCCATGGTAATGTACTGCCCGATTTCGCCCTGTATTACTTTTGTTTCGTCCCAGACGGTAGGCATTTTCTCAAAGAACTCAATCTCCGGCTCTCCCTGGTAATCAGAAGGTTTGTCGTACCAAAACACTGATTGCAGCGGACTGTACGAAATAACGTTCAGGGCCAGTTGGTGCGCGTGTGTGGTTTTCAGGCGTTTGTCGTAGTAACAGATGGTGTAGTCGCCTGCTCCGGCGATGTAGCGGGTGAAGGGCAGTATGGTGTTGTGTGTGGCATCCGGAAACTCCTCGTTGCCACGTATTCCTTCCATGGTCATTAGGTTCGGATAAGTGCGCTCGAAGCCAGTAGGGCGGTATTCATCGTGCACGTTCACCATGAGTTGGTGCTCGGCTGCTTTTTTGATGGCATCGTGCATCCAGGTAGTCCAGCGGTGGGCGCCTGTTTGTACAAATCCGAACTTCACGCCGGCTACACCCCATTGCTTGTACAACGGAAATATCTCGTCGGCTTGTTTTAGGAGGGCCTGTTGGTTTACATATAAAATCACACCCACGTTTTTCTCTTTGCCATAGGCAATCCATTTCTTCACATCCAGCGGCACAACCACCTTACGGGCATCAGAGGCAAAACTGAAAGCAGGCCCGTACCATTTCCAGTCGAACATAATGTATTGGAGGTTATGAGCAGCGGCAAAGTCGATACAGGCTTTTGCATTCTCGTCTGTCAGAGTTATTTCCCTGATTAACTTTCCGGGCTTAATCCAACTGGTGTTCACTATTTTATTGGGTTCATTTAGATTCAGGATGAGGTGGTTGTTTTCCAGCAGCTTACCTGGTTTTTCTGCTACCATAATTACGCGCCAGGGCGTACTGAAAGGCGAAATCATGTCAACACTTTCGTACAGGGAGGTCATGACGGTATTTAGTTTGTCGGGACGCAGCTTAAATTTGGTCATCACATAATCCACCATCTGCGCCTCGGCCAGCGACACGTACAGCCCATTTGGCAAGGTCAATGTAAGCGGACGTTCGCTCAAGTCTGGCCAGTTTTGAAGTGGAAGGAGCTGGTACGGGCCCTGCGCCCAGGTGGTCACATAGCCCTTGGTACCCTCGGGCATTGTAAACTCATTATCTTCTGAAGCAATGCGGTAGTAGATGCCCTGCGGGTGCTCCGGGAAAAAGTACTGGAAAGCAACGCCTTCGTTATAAGCGCGCAGCACCATGTGCATCCGGTAGTTTGGCGCATCGTCTTTAGCAAGTTTGACTGTTGCTTCGTTGTAATGGTCGCGAATCTGGCTCTTCTCGCCGTATACCGGTTTCCAGGTCTGGTCTTCGCTCGATTTGGTAATTTCCTTCACATCCAGGTTCTCTGTCCAGCGTTCACGCCTGTCGGCCTTCACAGCCATGGCCGATTCCATAATGCGGTTGTCAATCTGGATATCAAGTACTGATTCAAGTACAACGGGTTTGCCTTTAAATGCAACGGTATAATACATCCGCTTTTTATTGGCATCGTCCCTTTTCTGATAGAAGTTCATGACCAGATTTCCATCCGGCGACTGTACCTGCGTCTGGGTTTCTGGGATGATAGTTTCCTTGGCAAAGGATAAATGTGCGGCCAGGGCAAGCACTAATGAAAGTAAGAGTGATTTCTGGAAAGAGTAGTTCATCAGGATTTAATTGGTGCATTCATTCGAATAAACCGGATAAAAAAAGAAGGTCAAACCAACTGCTCTGATTTAACCTTCTTTTTGATTAAGAAATTATTGCCAACCAGGGTTGTTTGGCGCTAAATTAGGATTTAGTTCTATCTGCTGTGTCGGGATAGGCAACAGGTAGTTCTTGTTCGGATCAAATTGCCTTCCTGCTTCAATCACGAGTATTCCATCCGCATTTACTGGATATGGGGGAATAAAAGGAGGCCCTGGATTCGCTGATGTATTTTTGTTCCATTTAGGTTCCCAGGTAGTACCTGCCCATTTGATACCTAATGTAGGTTTAGGCAATTCTACCTCGGCTAATTTCCAGCGCATCAGATCATCTCTCCTGTAACCTTCATAGTATAATTCCACGTTTCGCTCTCTTCTGATTTCGGTGCGCATGTCCAGTCCATTCGCACTTACAAGTGCATTGCTTAGCTTCGGCATCGTTTTATTGGCTCTGTTTCTAACCAGGTTCAACGATTTGTCCAGGTCTGCATCACTTATCATTCCGTCACGCTCAAACTTTGCTTCAGCATAAGTAAGCAGCACTTCCGCATATCGAATGACTGGAAAATCATATGATTCCTCATTATCGTTTAGCCGTCTTTCTGTCCCCCATTTCTGGTTTGCATAGCCTGTACCAACAGAAGCGTTATGCCTTCCTGTGGAGTGAGCCCGCTCTGCCGCACTTCCCGTCCAGTCTATTCGGCTGCTTGGAGCTTCGTTATCCCAGTAATAACGACCGTCAATCATGAGAGAATACTGCATCCTGTTGTCGCGGTTGATATACTCAGAAACGGGTGTTCCAAAATCCTGAAAAACAGAAGACTTTTCGATAGGTAAGCCGTCCTGCGCCAGGTACATGGTAGCAATAGAACGCGTTGGCCAGTTTACTGCAGCGTTTTTAAATACGGTTTGCGTTATATTGAGTCTTATCTGCCTTAAGTTCTGATCATACCTGTTAGCCAAAATATATTCGTTATTGGCCGCTTTATTAACTCCCGCCGGATTAGATCTTTCATTCTCCAGGATGAACAGATACTTGTAGGCAGAATCACCTAAGGCAACAGAGGCACCGGCAGTTCCGAATAAGCGATACTGGTTGCTTGTAATTACAGCATCACTATTCGTGATGGCCTTATCCAGCAAATTATTGTAGCGACTGGCATTACCGTTTCTAAATTTCTGCCAGGTGCCTTCATATAAGGCCACCCGTGCTAAAAACGATTGTGCTGCACCTTTGCTTATTCTGCCTTTATCGGCTGCCGGTATGGCATTTTCTAACCGTAAAGTAGGTATAGATTCTTCAAGGTCTTTTATGATAAAGTCCACAACTTCATCTCTTGAGTTACGCGGTGCCTGCAACTCCGGAGAGGTAGTAGTAAGGGGCCTCGCTACAATGGGTACAGCTCCGTATAATTGCAACAAGTCAAAATAAATATATGCCCTGAAAAACTTTGCCTCTGCCACGTATTGCGCAATTTCGGCAGGGTTGGGATAAGTTTGTGCTCTCTCCAGCAGATAATTGATAGCCCGGAGTCGGGAATAGGAGCTGTTCCAGTTACCATCCGAAAGCGGTATTGTATTAGTACCACTGCTGAATGGGTTTAAGCTGCTCCCTGTTAAAAAGTCGGACCGTAAGTCAGAGTGCGGGCCATCAGAGATAACACCCTGAAATGTTCTTAAATAGGTATAGTATTCATTTGCCGCCAGCTTGAATTGATCTGCTGTATTCCAATAGTCGACATCTGAAATTTCATTTATGGGTTTCACATCCGTTATCTCGTTGCAGCCGGATTGAAACAAGACCAGGAATCCTGCAACAAAGGATAGGTATTTAAGATTTATCTTTTTCATCTGTTTTTTCTGAAAATTATAATGTAACGTTAACACCAAAGGTCAAGAACCGGTAGAAAGGGAAGCGCTGGCTGAATGTGCTCACATTATTGTTATCACTATCACCAGTATTAGCCACTCTACGTGGTGCTTCCGGATCCCAGCCGTCGTTGATATGGCTTACTTCCCATAGGTCGTTGCCAGAGAAGTAGAAGCGCAGGGTCTGGATATTTACCTTCTGTGTAAGCGCATTTGGCAGCGTATAGCCTACCACCAGGTTCTTCAGACGTAGATAGGCACCGTTTTCAGCCACCCAGTCAGATGGATAATAGTTATAGTTGTTGATGGTACCCGTCGTAGAGATCCTGGGTAACCTTGCATCAGTTCTTTCTGGTGTCCACCATTGGTTTTCGAAAGCAGCATTCTGTGCCTGATAAACAACGGCTGCCGGAATTCTCCAGTTTCCATCGCGGATTAACGTGCGCTTGCCAACTCCCTGGAAGATGAAGTTAAAATCAAAGCCTTTCCATTGCAAACCACCATTAAATCCGTAAATCCATCTTGGATCATCTGTTCCAAGGAACTTGGCATCTTCCGGGAAGGTAATTCTACCATCTCCATTTACATCTCTGAACATGTTATCACCCAACTGAAGCGACGTATTTGGTGTGGTACCACTTGGAATGCCAACGTTGTTATTAGCAATCAACTGCTTATAAGCATCTAAATGCTCCTGATCCTGAATACGACCGGCATACTCAAGTCCAAAATAAGAGTTAATTGGATATCCTTCTACTGCACCGTTAAGTCCACGGTTTGAACTTTGGATAAGTGTCTGACCACCAAAATCAACTAACTCATTTTTGAAGTCAGAAACATTACCGCCAATATGATAAGAAACATCCCCAAGTTGGTCCCTCCAGTTCAAGGCAAACTCCCATCCCCAAGTTTTCAACTCGCCATTGTTACCCTCAGGAGCATTTGCGCCCAACACAGATGGTAAAGTTCTGGCAATTAACATATTTTCATTTCGCTTAATGAAGTACTCCGCACTACCAGATAAGCGGTTATTCAGGAAGGAGAAATCAAGCCCTAGGTTAGAAGTATTTACTGTTTCCCAGGTTCTGTCAAATGCAACCAAGCCGGCCGGTGACACTCTTACAACCGGAGAACCTCCGATAATTGGGAAGGAATTGCTAGTCGGACCAGGCGAGAAGTTCAAATTCATGAACTGGATGTAGTCATACATGCCTATGCCGCTCTGGTTTCCTACAGATCCCCATGATGCTCTTAATTTTAGTTCACTTAAGAAGTCTACATCTCTCAAGTAGCTTTCTTCACTCAGGCGCCATCCAGCCAGAAATCCGTAAAAGAACTTCCAGCGGTCTTCAGGCCGGAACCTGGAGGAGCCATCGTAGCGGGCATTTGTTTCAAACAGATACTTATCTCTGAAAGTATAATTAATACGGCCAAAACTACCTGCCAGTGCATAGTGGTTCTGTGCCTCAGCCACTGATTTAGAGCTTGGGTCGCCTGTGCTAAGGCTCAGAGACGAAGGTACATCCGGGATTATATCCAGGGTTCTTGCCAGATAACGGTTAAATTCATTCCGCTCATACTGCCCTCCTGCCATCACGCGTACCTCATGGTCTTCACCAAATTTATTCGCGTATTCCAGGTAACCATTTAAATTATAATAATGCTCCCGGCGATTGCCCCGCTGATAAAAGCTTCTGTTTCCACCTGATGGAGCCAAACCAGCGATAAATCCACCTGAATAGTCATAAAACTGAATCACATTCTCACGGGTACGGTAGTCTGCATCGTGGAAATAATACCCGGCAGCACCTACAGCCTTCAGGTTCTTTAAAATGTCGACTGTTAGATTGAAGTTAGCATTGATTCTAGTGTTTGCTTCTCTCGAATCGCCGCCAAGCTCTGCAATGCTAACGACAGAGGCATTCCCGATACCTGACCCCCATAGATAAGCCCGGCCATCTGCTGTGGCCGCAGGCGCTCCAGGCTGGTTACCATTGTTAAGAACTGCTCCGATGTTGGCTGGCTGCGTAATATTATTCTTTTCCAGCGACACATTACTTTCCAGCTTTACTCTCGGAGAGAATTGATAATCATGTGTTAAACGAAGATTGTACCGCTTATTGGAGTTATTTCCTACCTGTAGCAGGCTTCCATCCCCCAGATAACCCAGAGAAACTCTATAGCCTGAATTATCTGTTCTACCTGAAATACTTAACTGATGTTCTGTGGAAGTAGCATCCCCCCATAGTCTATCCTGCATTGTCCCGGGAAAGAAACCAAAATCCCTTACATCGGTAAAACCCGTAAAGCCTGCTGCTAGGTATTGTTCCCGCGTCATGATGTCGATGTTATTTTGATTGGCATAAATGGCAGCTTTTGCCAGGTTTACCCAAACATCATTTGCACCAAATCCATCATTTGTTCTCGCCTCAAGGATCATTGGCCCCCACCCAGTTATATCTACAAGATCAGGCATCAAACCAATTTTCTTTAAGGAAACTGATCCATTGTAGGAAATAGTAGGTTTGTCGGTCTTTGCCCGCTTTGTGGTAATCAAGACCACACCTCCGGCAGCCCTTGCACCATAAATAGATGCAGCAGCATCCTTTAGGAAGGAGATATTTTCAATATCGGCCGGGTTAAAGGAGTTTAGTGCAGCCGTATTGGGTAACGGCACTCCGTCTACAACTATTAAAGGCTCTGTACCATTCACAGAGCTGGCACCCCTGATCATAAAGTCCCAGCTTTCACGACCGGGTTGTGCAGAGTTTCTTGTAACAGCCACTCCTGGCACTTGGCCCTGTAATGCAGCCACCGGGTTGGCTATCGGTCCTCTATCCTCAAAAACTTTTGCATCAACTGTAGAAATTGCACCCGTCGCTGTAGCTTTACGCTGCGTACCATACCCTACTACCACCACTTCATCCAAGGCTTTGGTATCAGAAGCCAGTCTTACACTTATCTGATTTCTGCTGTTTATCGGCACTTCCTGCGATACATATCCTACATAAGAAACAACCAACGTCCCAGAGCCATCCGGAACATTTAGAGAGAAATTTCCATCTATATCTGTAGTCGTTCCTACAGAGGAATTGCCTTTCAGCATGATGGTTACTCCGGGCAAACCTGTACCGTCTGCCTGGGCAGTAACTCTTCCGCGTACTGTTACCTGGTTTTGTTGAGAAGAAGACTTAATCACTTCACTTAAAGATACCACCGGAGCTTCAACTTGCTCCGTTTTGCCGTTTTGGAAATTCAGCCAGGAACTTTCTGCTTGTGCAGTTCCCGGCCAACCAGCCTGTGCCAGGCACAAAGATGCGCACAGGGCAGAAACCGGCAGTTTAATTCTTCGTAATTTTAATCGCATATTAATAATGATTAGAATGTTTTACTTTGGTTTTTGGGTTAGTATTTCAGGCTCTTCTCTTCATTTTTATGGTAGTATCCTCTTTTTAATAAACTAATGTAAGTTCCTCAATATAATTAGCCGTTTTATGTAGCACACTGTTTTTCCTTAAATAAAAATAAGGAAGGATAACTGATGTACATCAACAGGTAAATTAACTCAGGTCGTTGCTCCCATCTAATAGCATAGAGTAGCACAAAGCTGCTATTGGACATGGTTTTGAAAAAATCTTGTAATTTTATAGATGGTGCAACATTGTTCAGTTATTCCCCTGTATTTATTCACTGACCTAAAGAACATTACTTCACATGCATCCTGAGGTGTCCCATGTACTGAAAAAACTTTCCACCAAATCGTTTTAGCCTCCTGCCATTACCAAATTTCAGGCTTGGGAGAATAATTTTCTTCAAGGCTAATTTTCTTCTGCACCTGCCACTAAAGCCGCTGCTACTATTATTTGTTCGCTTATGGTAAACCACATTAAATATAAATTTCTTTAAACTTGTTCGAGTGCAAAGCTTATGTAGAATTAACCATATAAGTTATGATATTTTATCTCGGTTCTGCTCCTGAATAACAATAAGACAGCAATTGCAGCACCGGTAAAGCAGAGCTGTCCTGTATATTTTTTTCCACTCCCTTCAATATTTTTCGGGCCTTGTATCTAAAAATATAGCAATAGCAAAGTGATAACACCACAACAATAAGCCGAACCTGCATCAATAAAATGCAATAATTATTCGATTTAGTAAGGCTAATTACTAAGAAAGGTTAAATTATTTTTTATACCATCTATTGCATTAACTATTTTTTTTCTTCACCTTTACCAAACAATCGTTAGTTTCAGAACAATAGAGCCACTTTAAAGTCACGGGGTATTATCTGTTACTCTGCTTCTGAGGCAGCCTTAAATTGATATCAGAACTTAAATATCAGTTAACATGAATGTAGTTGATCAGACAAAATTAAATGAACAGGAAATGTGGCAACATTTCCAGGGTGGAGATGAAACTGCTTTTAGCCAGTTGTATCAGACATATGTACATGTAGTTTATAACTATAGCAGAAAGTTCTCTGACGATGAAGAACTGATAGAAGATTGCATTCATAACCTATTCCTGGATCTGTGGAAAAACCGGGAAAACCTGTCGGTTCCTACCTCTATCCGCTTTTACCTATTTGCTTCTGCGAAGAGAAGATTACATAAAGAAGCTAAAAAGAAAAAACATGTATGTATAGATGACTATACTATACTGGAAGCCAAGCAAGCGGAAAGATCTGTTTCCATCGAAGAACACTTGATTGAGGAGCAAAACCTTTCGCAGCAGAAAGTACTACTAAAACAAGGATTATCACTTCTCTCTGAAAACCAGCAGCAGGCCATATACTTAAAATTTTATAAAGACCTATCGTTCCAGGAAATCTCTGCTGCCATGAATATGAGCACAGACAACATTTATAAATTAGTAAGTCGGGGATTGGCTGTTCTAAAGAAGAACGTCAAGCTTGCTTATGCTGTAGCTCCTTTTGCTATACTTTTTTTATAATCCTTTACTAAATCGATTTAGTAAATCGAGTTTGATTAATAGAAAAGTTTCACTTGGCCCTTATTCTCTGCTTTATAGGTTATAGCAGGTCTTTTTAGGCAGAAAGTAAGTAGTCCAGCTACTAAATTACATTATAGGTTACTCTATTCGCCATACATTTGGTGTATTGGTCCAATAATCACTCACCTTCTTTTATCCCTAGCTTCCTTTTCAAAGCTCACCAGGTTAAACATCTCCCGCATCCGGGACCTGACCCGGCTCCCATAGGTCTTCTCCATCTCGGAGCTGGTCAGGTTGGTAGTCAGGTGCGTCTTCACTCCCTGCGACACAAACAGGTCGTAGCGACTCAGGAGAACTTCCCCCATCACATTGCACATGTTGCCGTAGTACCTGAGGCTGCTTTCGGCTCCCAAGTCATCGAAGCAGTACCCGCCTGGCTTTCTGGAGGGACTCCACACAATGCCCTGGCTGAAGCGTTGGATCACCTCGTATCCTTCCCGGTGGAATTCAAAGCTGACCTCCCGGCAGGACTTCACCCGGTAGCACTCATCGGGAGAGGTGAACAGCCTCAGCAGCGTCATCAGGCTGGTCTTACCACAACCGGTGGGGCCGATGAGCAGTATCCCCTTCCGGAGGCTCAGCCCCTGCCGCTCGGCCTGCTCCCGGTCCCCTATCATGTAGGACAGCAGCTTGCCCAGGAGCGGCTGGTCCTCCTCATGCAGCCTGAAATGCTCCCCGTACAGCTCTTTTCCTTTCCGCTCCAGCAGAGCCAGGCACCGGCCCAGGTCCCGCTGCTGATTTACTGCTGCTTCCACCACAGCCTCAGAGGGGTTCGCTGTAGTCTTTCGTTTCTCCCCTGTAGCCTGTGGCAGGCTCTGCTGCACGATTTCCCTGATAGCTTGCATAATTGTTTTCGTTTATCCCGTTGATCATCCATTTCCGAGCTGCCGCCTGCCAGTCCTGCATCGGCGTCCGCCCCAACTGCCAGCCGTTGGCGCTGTAGTGGTGGAAGAAGCGGAAGGCCTCCAGTTCCGGCCAGCCCTCCTCCAGGAAAAAAGCCTGTACCGCCTCCAGGCCCGGCAGCTCTCTTCGCCTTTCTTTCTTTTCTTTTTTGGCGCAACTTTTTTCTTTTCTTTCTTTTCCGGATTTTCCAGTGTCCCTCCCTTCCTGTTCATTTTCTGAACTGGTTGTAAAAATGGGTGCTACTCTAAAGTTTAATTTGTTTAATATGTTTTTATTGTTTATATAGTTTATAGAAGGGCCTAGCTCCCGTTCAGCGCCACTACAGCACCCCTCCACTGCCGGTTCTCCACTGGTACAGCAAATGGACAGGTATTCATCTTGCTTTTTGCCCTCCTTTTTTTCAAAACCCAGCATGTAGACCAGGCTCCCGCGGAAGTAATTGTAGGAGGGGTCGTAGTGGATATAGCCCCAGCCATGGAGCTCCTTGATGCATTTGTGGTAGGTAACACGGGAGCTGATTTTGGAGATGTCCATTACCTCCGCTCGTGAGATAGAGATGGGATTTTTGAAGCGGCACATGTTCCACTGCTGGAACAGGGCCATGTAGAGGCTCATGTGCGTGGGGTTGAGCCGGTAATCTTTCGAAGCCAGCTCAAAAAAGCCGGTCAGGTGCGTGATGTAGTTCATAGTCCTGCTGTTTGATTGTTGCTTTTGTTCCCTTCCATCAGTTTCTCGATATCCTCCTGGCGGTAGTAGATGGTGCCCCCGATCTTGCTGAAAGGCAGGGTGCCGTTAATGCGCAGGGTCTGCAGGGTGGCCGGTGAAATCTTCAGCAGCTTGCGAACTTCTGCCGACTTAAGAATTTGCTTCTGGGTTTGAGTTGGCTGCTTTTGGCTGAGCAGCTGCTGCAGTTCCTCGAGCAGTTGCCGCCGGAAGTGCTGCAGATCTTCTTTGGTAATGATCTCTACTGACATAACATTAGCTTTTGGTTAGGCCCTAAAACTGCAAAAGCCACCGCAGCATTTTTCAGTAGGTCATCCGTAGTTGGGAAAAATTCAGCTTACCCCGAAAAGGGAAGGAAAACAGGTAAAATTCAGAAGACAGGGTAACTTTAACTGCAAAAAGGGGCACAACAGAAGCCAAATACAGCCTTCACAACCACCTCGATTCACCTAAAACAGCCACAGAAAATATTCCCCAAGTTGGGGAGACCTTGTGAAAAACACCGCTACCTCCTGCCAATCTTTGGCTTTCCACCTCAAAAAGCCATGGAAAGAAAAACTACACCAACACCCCCTCCAGCCAGAGGAAAACCGGTAAAACCGGCGCTGTTACCCCTGGAAAGCAGCGGTCCTATAGGTAGCTATCCACTTCAAATCCTCAAAAGGGGCAGGTCTTCGGTAACATCCGGAGGAGGGGAAGCCTGCGGTCTGGTGCAGGCAGCAAGATGTATTTTTGTAAACAAAAAAGGCTGCCTCCCCTCCCTTTCGGTCCGTCCCGTTGCCCCTTCACCTCGGAACTCGGTTTCTGTTTTTGATGCCTAATTATGCCAAGAAAGAAGAATCCACAACCAGAGCAGCTCCTCTCCCGCCTGCTTACTATCCGGTTGACGGAACAGGAATACAGGCGGCTGGAGAGCATCCGGCTCCAAAGCGACTGCCACTCCATCGGGGAGGTAATCCGCCGCATCCTCACGCGACAGCCCATCAAGCTATTCCATCAGGACAGCACGATGGACAGTGTGGTAGAGAAACTGGCGGCCGTACGTGCCGAGCTGCGGGCCATCGGCATCAACATCAACCAGATCACCCGCCACTTTAACGGCACCACCAACAGCCATAAGCGCGTGCTGCTGGCCCACCAGGCCCTCGAGCACTACCGGAAGGTGGAGACCAAGGCCAACCTGCTGCTATCACTCATCTCTCAACTGGCCAGGAAATGGTAGCAAAGATCATCACCGGCAAAAGCATTAAAGGCGCCCTCAACTACAACGAGCACAAGGTGCGGGAGGGAAAGGCGGAGCTCATCTTTGCCAGCCGTTTCCTGCTGGAGCCGGAGGAGCTTTCGTTCCGGGATAAGCTGGCGCGCTTCGAACGGCTGCTGGAGAAAAGCCCGCAGGTCAAAACCAACACGCTCCACATCTCCCTCAACTTCGCCATTGGCGAGAAGCTCGAACTCGAGCGGCTGCAGGCCATCGCCATCCGCTACATGGACAAGATCGGCTTTGGAGAACAGCCCTACCTGGTCTACCGTCACCACGATGCGGCCCACCCCCACCTGCACATTGTCACCACCAACATCCGTTCCGACGGCAGCCGCATCGACCTCCACAATATCGGCAGGCTCCGTTCCGAGCCTGCCCGTAAAGAAATTGAACTGGAGTACGGGCTGGTGCAGGCAGAAAAGATGAAAAAGGCAGAAACACTCTCGCTGCAGCCCCTGAGGTTGGAGAAGGTAGTTTACGGCAAGTCGGAAACCAAGCGCAGCATCGCCCATATCGTCACATCCGTAACCCGCCACTACAACTACACCAGCCTGACCGAGCTCAACGCCGTGTTGCGCCATTTTGGGGTAACGGCAGACCGGGGAGGCGAAGGCACACAGATGCATCAAAAAATGGGGCTGGTCTACAGCATCGTTAGCGAAAAAGGAGAAAAGCAGGGAGTGCCCATCAAAGCCAGCGCCCTCCCTGGAAAGCCCACCCTGGCTTACCTGGAAAAGCAATTTGAAAAGAATAAACTCAGCAGGAAGCCTTACCAGCTCTCGCTACGGAGCACCATCGACAAAGTCTTCCGCAGCCACCCCACCAGCAGCCGGGAAAGTTTTGTAAAGCGGCTGAAAAAGCAGGACATCCAGGTGATCTTCCGCGAAAACAGCCAGGGTATCACCTACGGCGTGACCTACATCGACCACCGCCACCGGGCCGTGTTCAACGGTAGCGAGCTGGGCAAAGCCTACAGTGCCAAAGCATTGATGGAACGCTTCAGCCAAAGCGGGGAACTGCGGAAAATGGGAAGGAATGCAGAGCAGAAAGAAACAACAAAGCAATTAATCAAAGGCAACCGGAAAACAGGGCCGCATGAGCAGGAAACAATTCATCCGCAAAAACCAGATGCGCCCGGACTACTCGATGTGCTCCTGAAAGCAGAGCAACAGGATTACCTGCCGGATTCGCTCCGCCGGAAAAGAAAAAAGCGCCGCCGAAGACCCAGGCTCTGAGACCAGAACTTTTCACTCATAACTCTAAACTCTTAACTAGAAAAAGTGAACACCGGAGAAAACCAACAGGCCCTTCGCCAGATTATCGACTTCACCAGGCTGCTGAGCCTCGTTATCCTGCTGCTGCATTTCTACATCGCCTGCTACGCTGCCTTTGCACACTGGGAGCTGACCGCTCCTGTCGTGGACCGTATTCTGCTCAACATCCAAAAGCTCCCCTTATTCCAGGGCCTGCTGGCACCGAAAGCCGCTGCCCTGCTCCTGCTCTTTATCTCCCTGCTGGGAGCCAAAGGAAAAATAGACGAGCACATCAAACGCAGCACCATCTGGGTTTACCTCCTCCTGGGACTGCTGCTCTACTGGGGGAGCTATGTATTCCTTTTGAGCTCTGCAGAAGCCACCATAGCCACTGCTCTCTATATAGGCACCACGGCTATCGGCTACCTGCTCATCCTGTCGGGTGGAACACTGCTTTCCCGGCTGATCAAACTGCAGCTGGACAAGGACATCTTCAACCGGCTTAACGAATCTTTCCCGCAGGAAGAGCGCCTGCTGGAGAATGAATATTCCATCAACCTGCCTGCCCAATACAATCTCCAGGGCAAAAAGCGCCGCAGCTGGATCAACATCATCAATCCCTTCCGGGCCCTGCTGGTGATCGGCACGCCCGGAGCCGGCAAATCCTACTTCGTCATCCGCCACGTTATCACCCAGCATATCCAGAAAGGCTTTGCCCTCTTCCTCTATGATTTCAAGTACGATGACCTGACCCGCATCGCCTATAACACATTACTCAAGCACCAGGACAAGTACCCCGTAAAGCCACGGTTCTACGTCATCAACTTTGACGACCTCTCCAGGACCCATCGCTGCAATCCGCTCGACCCGGACACCATGAACGACATCACCGACGCCACCGAAGCCTCCCGCACCATCATGCTGGGGCTTAACCGGGAGTGGATCAAAAAGCAGGGGGATTTCTTTGTCGAGTCGCCCATCAACTTCGTCACGGCCATCATCTGGTTTCTAAAGAAATACCAGGACGGACGGTACTGCACCCTGCCGCACGTCATCGAACTCATGCAGGCGCCCTATGAGCAGCTCTTCTCCCTCCTGCGAACAGAGCCCGAAATAGAGGTGCTCATTAACCCCTTTGTTTCCGCCTTCGAGCAGGAGGCCGTGGACCAGCTCGAGGGGCAGATCGCCAGCGCCAAAATCAGCATGGCCCGGCTGGTCTCCCCGCAACTCTACTACGTGCTCTCGGGCAACGATTTCACACTCGACCTCAACAACCCTAGGGAGCCCAAGCTCATCTGCCTGGGTAATAACCCGCTTAAGCAGCAGGTGTACGGGGCGGTGCTCTCCCTCTACATTTCCAGGGCCATCAAGCTGGTCAACCAGAAGAACCGGCTCAAGAGCAGCCTCGTTTTCGATGAGTTCCCCACCATCTACTTCAACGGCATCGACAGCCTTATTGCCACGGCCCGCTCCAACAAAGTAGCCACCACCCTGGGCGTACAGGACTACAGCCAGCTCAAGAAAGACTATGGCCGCGAACAGGCCGAAGTGGTGATGAACATTGTGGGCAACGTCATCAGCGGACAGGTTACCGGGGAGACAGCCAAACAGCTTTCCGAGCGCTTCGGTAAAATCCTGCAGCGGCGGGAAAGCGTGTCCATTAACAGCAGCGACACCTCCGTGAGCCGCTCCACCCAGTTGGATGCCGCTGTTCCCCCTGCCACCATTGCCTCTCTTTCCTCGGGGGAATTTGTGGGCATGGTAGCCGATGACCCGCAGTGCCGGATAGAGCTAAAGGCCTTCCACGCCGAAATCCTTAACGACCATAAAGCCATCGCTAAAGAGGAGAAAGCCTATGTACCTATTCCCCTCATTCGAAACGTGGATGCGACGACTATTCAGGAGAATTATGAGCGGGTAAAAGCGGAGGTACAGCAGATTCTGACATCAGCACCGGCACCGGAATAACTAAACAATTAAATTAAACTATTTCGTGTCGACCACTTTAAAACCTATAAAAATAGCCTCCAAAAATCTTATAATATTTAAATATACCAATATTTAGTTATAAAATATTTATTAAATATATAATTTTAAATATGTTACGATACCATCTTACAATTCCTATTTTTTTGTACAAACAATGCTTATTTTTAATCATAGACTTTAACCTTACTTAACCCTAAAAACATGTATGAAAACAATTTAGAACAGGCACTAAAAAACACTAGCTAAAATAGTAAAAAACAAAGCAACTGCTACCCAAAACGCGTTTCCAAAGAAATAGCATAAAACAGGCGTAGCAGCATAATCATTCAGCAGCATATGTGACACTTGTAAAAAATAGAAACCATTGTTATGATACAGCAAGCCGAAACACTTTACGACCAGCTAGAGGAAAAGCTACGGGAGGTAGAAACAATGTCTTCCGTCACACCGGTACAACGCCATGAAACAAACCTGAAGCTTTTAAACGAAACCATACAGGAGCTTAAACAACTGGTTATCAGCTACAGTTTTCCTTGCGAGGAAGAAGAAATAAAATTTTTCCGCTACATCAAGCCCAGGTTCACCAGCCTCCTGATCTACCACTCCCGGATGGCCCTGCTGGAGCTCAGGCTGGCGCTTGCCAGTCCCAGAAACATTCGGGAATATTACGAAAACGAGCTCCAGCTCATACGAAATTTCATTAACGACCATAGCCAGTTCTACCATTACTTATATTCCGGCGCCACCTTCCTGGACTCGAAGTATTTTGTGCGGGGAAGTTGTGATTTTCCTTTATGCTACAGTGTCTCCATGCTCAGCACATCAACACCCGACACCGACAGCCGTTTTACCACCCATTATGATTATATTGCCGCCTGCTTCCAGGCAAACGAGAAACTTCGTGATTTTTTTCTAAAATCACTGATGTTACAGGATGCCGGAATAAGCCCCGAAAATTTACACAATCCTGAAAAAAGTAACTTTTCCTGGACGGGCTGCAAAACGCATCTGGTCGAATTGGCTTATGCCCTTTATGAATCCGGGCAGATCAACAGTGGCACCGCCGGGGTGATGGAAATCGTGGAGCGCCTGGCGCAACTGTTCCAGGTAGATCTGGGCAATAACATTTACCGCACTTTCCAGGAAATACGCCAGCGCAAGAAAGACAGTCGCACCAAACTGCTCGACCTGATGAAAGAGCGGCTCCTGCGAAGAATGGACGAACTGGATGACGCTTAAAAAAGCATTCCTTTGGAGGATACGATAGGCTAGACACAAAAAAGAGGCTGTGGAAATATGGAAAAGCTCCCAAAGGGACTTTACCACATTTCCACAGCTCAATGGTAGTTGTTGTTTTGAATTGATTATTGTTTGTATGGAAAGCTTGAAAGCTAAGTATAATCATTGCTGCTGAAGGAGAAAATCGTCAAGTATCTTGTGCAAAATACTTGACATCTTCCATGGAATGAGCAGCCCCGGTTTTCACCACTGATTAATTTTATTTTTCCCACCTACGGAACACCTTGTGAAAAACAGGCTGCAGTTCCTCCCAACTTGCCTTCAGTTTCTGTCGCACGTGGCGACAGAAGAAAAGTCAGAAGGCCATGCTTCACCATCTTACCTGGACCCAGTTCTTTCTTGCAACAGGCACCAGCCTGCTGCTCTACTACCTCATCGTGACGTTGCTCTGTTACCGCCAGGAGCTGAAAGCACTGGTAGAAAAAGCAACAGCCAGGTTGCTACCGCAAGTGTTCCTTACCTCCTCCACACCGGAAACCGCACAACCAGGCATTCTGGCGGAATCCACCCCGCCAACCATACCCACCGATTCACCCATAGGAGCTGTCTCCACACAGGATGCTCCGACTGTATCCGATGCATTCGAGCTACAAGTAGCACCCCGAACGCAAGGAGAAGAGGAAGAGGATGATATGGAAGAGACAGACAGCGCTATTCTTTCTGTAAAAACAACTTCAGCGACGGAGCCGCCTATTTTTCCCATGGGCACGCTGGCTGACCTGCTGGAGGAAATCAAGCCCCTGCTGGAGCTGGTAGCGGAGACGCAGCTGGAAAAGGTGGAATTCATTTCCCTTTTGCAGCTTATCATCTCCAGGTACAGCCGCACCGCCCAAAGCCAACACCAGGACCAGGTGCAGCAGTTCCTCCTCGAGCAAAGCCAGGTCAAGCTCCCCTACGAGCTCACCCCAGAAGACCTGCAGGTACTCTGGCCGAAAAGCTAATCCACTACACATAAATTTATTACTGCTTATTCCTAACCTCAACTAAAACCACAAAGCACATGAAAAAGCAAGCAACCCTCCCGGAGCAAAAAAAAGCCACTGCTATTGCTACGCTCCTGCTCCTTTTTGCCGTAGCGCTTACCGCCCAGGCACAATCAGCCGACGGCAACGCAGGCATCTCCCAGGCTACCCAAATGGTGCGCGGCTACTTCGATACCGGCACCAGCCTGATGTACGCCATCGGCGCCGTGGTGGGACTGGTAGGCGCTGTTAAAGTCTACCAGAAATGGAACGGTGGCGAGCCGGACACGGGCAAGGTGGCGGCCGCTTGGTTTGGCAGCTGTATTTTCCTGGTAGTCGTGGCCACGGTGCTCCGCTCCTTCTTTGGCGTCTAACCCGGTCCGGCAATGGCAAACAGCATTTACCAGGTTAACAAGGGCATTAACCGGCCCATCGAGTTCCGGGGCCTGCGGGCGCAGTACATCGGCTACCTGGCCGCAGGGCTGGTATTCCTGCTGCTGCTTTTTGCCGGCATGTACCTGGCCCGCGTGCCCCTGCTCTTGTGCCTGGTTATCATCCTGCTCTCCGGCGCGGCTTTGTTTGCAGGTGTCTACCACCTGAACAGAACCTACGGGGAGCACGGCCTGCTCAAAAAGTTTGCCAGCCGCAGCATTCCCCGCTACATCCGCCTGAGCACCCGCAGCACCTTCTGGAAACTTTATCAAACATCAATTAACCGGAATAACCATGGCACAGCCGATTGATCTGGAAAACCTGCTGCCTGTCTACAAGGTGGAGCACGGCTGCATCCTCTCCCGACAGGGCGACATCACCCTGGCTTATGAAGTAACGCTGCCGGAGATCTTTACCCTCTCCGATACTGAGTACGAGGCGCTCCACCAGGCACTCATCAAAGCCATCCGCCTGCTGCCCCGCTTTACCGTGTTCCACAAGCAGGACTGGTTCCTGGAATCCTTCTACCGGGCCGACTACAAAGACGGGCAAAGCTTCCTTTCCAGGGCCAGCGAGCGCTTCTTTCACAAGCGGCCGTACCTCGAACACCACTGCTACATCCTGATCACCAAAAAGCCCGAAGACCGCCGCCCTGCCTCTTCGCTAGTCTCCAACCTGCTGCGCAAATCGCTGGCCCCGGAGCAAACCCTGCAGCCCCGGCTCTTCCAGGACTTTGTGGACCAGGCCGGGCAGTTTGAGCGCGTGCTGCAGGACAGCGGCTTTGTGACATTGTGCAGGCTGACGGATGCGGAACTGGCCGGCACCAAAGCCAAAGCAGGCCTCATCGAGCGCTACTGCGGTCTTTTGCCCAAAGAGGAAAGGCCCTTGCTGCAGGACATGCACCTGCAGGATGGTATCCGTATTGGCGAGAAGCACTGCCAGCTTTTTGCGCTGGCCGACGCGGAGCACCTGCCTTCGCTTTGCGGCTCCCGCATCAACTACGACAAGTACTCGACCGACCGCAGCAAGTTCTCCACCGGCTTTGCCGCTCCCCTCGGTCAGCTGCTTCCCTGCAATCATATCCTCAACCAGTACATTTTCCTGGAGGATGCCCAACAGACGCTCAAGCGGCTGGAGAGCAAGCGCCTGCGTTTGCAGTCGCTCTCGGCTTACTCGCGCGAGAACGCCCTGGCCCGTGATGCCACCCACGACTTCCTCAACGAGGCCATCATTCAGCAACGCCTGCCGGTAAAGGCGCACTTCAACGTGCTGGCCTGGACGGAGCAGCCGGAAAAGCAGAAAGAGCTGCGCAACCTCGTCTCCTCGGCCATGGCCCAACTGGATGCCACGCCCAAGCTGGAAACGGACGGGGCCCCGCAGATCTTTTGGGCAGGACTGCCGGGCAATGCAGCGGATTTCCCGATGAACGACACCTTCGAAACCTTCCTGGAGCAGGCCTGCTGCTTTTTAAACCTCGAGACCGGCTACCGCTCTTCCAGCAGTCCCGTCGGCCTGCGCCTGGGCGACCGGCTTACCGGCAAGCCCGTGCACGTGGATATTTCGGACGAGCCAATAAAGCAAAACATCTGCACGAACCGCAACAAGTTCATTCTCGGCCCCTCGGGCAGCGGCAAATCCTTTTTCACCAACCACCTGGTGCGCTCCTACCACGAGCAGGACAGCCACATCGTGCTGGTGGACGTGGGCCACTCCTACAAAGGATTATGCGAGCTGGTAAACGGCTACTACTTCACCTACACGGAAACCCGGCCCATCCGCTTCAACCCTTTCTACATTAGTAAAGACGACAGCCTGGACACGGAGAAAAAGGAAAGCATCAAAACGCTCCTGCTGGCGCTCTGGAAAAAAGACAGCGAAACGTTCTCCCGCTCCGAATACGTGGCCCTCTCCAATGCACTGGAGCTGTATTATAAGCACCTGAAGAAAAACCCAACAATCTTCCCCTGCTTTAACAGCTTTTATGAGTTTGTGCAGACAGTGTTTAAAGAAAAGCTGAAAGCGGACCGGGTAAAGGAAAAGGACTTTGATATCGACAACTTCCTCTACGTGCTCCGGCCCTACTACCAAAGCGGCGAGTTTGGCTACCTGCTCAACGCCCGCGAGAACCTGGATTTGCTCTCCGAGCGCTTCATCGTCTTCGAGCTCGACAACATCAAGGACCACCCCATCCTTTTCCCGGTGGTGACCATCATCATCATGGAAGTCTTCATCTCCAAGATGCGCAAGCTCAAAGGCGTCCGCAAAATCATTCTCATCGAAGAAGCCTGGAAAGCCATCGCCCGGGAAGGTATGGCCGAATACATCAGGTACCTGTTCAAGACGGTGCGCAAGTTCTACGGCGAGGCCATCGTGGTAACCCAGGAAGTGGAGGACATCATCTCCTCACCCGTGGTCAAGCAGGCCATCATCAACAACTCGGACTGCAAAATCCTGCTCGACCAGAGCAAGTACCTCAACAAGTTCGACGGCATCCAGCAGCTGCTGGGGCTCACGGAAAAGGAAAAGGCGCTGGTGCTCTCCATCAACAAAGCCAACGACCCGGCACGCAATTACAAGGAAGTCTTCATCAGCCTTGGCGGCACCCTCTCCCGCGTCTACCGCACGGAAGTATCGCTCGAGGAATACCTGACCTATACCACCGAAGAAGCGGAGAAAGTAAAGGTGCACGCTTACGCCCGGAAACATGGCGGGGACATCTGCAAAGGTATCGAAGAGTTGGCCAATGACATTAGGACCGGTTTAACAAAAGCTTAAATCTTCATCACCATGAAAAAGTATTTACAAATCGCGCTCCTGTCCCTATTACTGTTTACTGCAGCCGGTCTTCACCAACCGGCACAGGCGCAGGACCCCATCATGGAGGCCATCAAAGCGGGCGTCACCAAAGTGATTGTGGCTCTGGACCTGCAGGTGCAGCGACTGCAGAACCAGACCATCTGGCTGCAGAACGCCCAGAAGGTGCTCGAAAACAAGCTCTCCGAGTTGCGCCTCAACGAGATAGCGGAGTGGACCGAGCGGCAGCGCCAGCTCTACGACGAGTATTACCAGGAGCTCTGGAAGGTAAAAGCCGCTATTGGGTATTACCAGCGGGTGCGCGACATCATCGAAACACAGGCAGCCCTGGTGGCCGAGTACAAACGCTCCTTTGCGCTCTTCCGCCAGGACCGGAACTTCACGCCTGCCGAGCTGGACTTTATGCAACAGGTGTACACTGGCATCCTGGAAGCGAGCGTGCAGAACCTGGACCAGGTACTGCTGCTGGTAAATGCTTTCTCCACCCAGATGAGCGATGCTGCAAGGCTGGAACTCATCGAGCAGGCGGCTGACCGGCTGGAGCAGAACTACAGCGACCTGCGGGAGTTCAACGCCCAAAACGTGCAGCTGAGCCTGCAGCGGGCCAAAGAGCGGAACAACCTGCAAACGGTCCGAAGCCTTTATGGCCTTGACTAAGCTACCATTGTCACAACTAACAAACCAGATCCAAAACGATGAAACTACTCCTCTTCAGCCTGCTTTTGCTGACCGGCCTTGGCTGCCAAGCGCAGACATTCGACGAGTGGTTCCGGCAGAAGAAAACCAAAAAAGAATACCTGGTGCAGCAGATCGCAGCCTTACAGGCATACGCCGGTACCCTGCGGCAGGGCTACGAGATAGCCCGCAATGGGATCAACACCGTGCAACAGATCAAGAACGGCGACCTCGGTCTGCACCAGGCCTTTTTTGGCTCCCTCCAAAAAGTAAATCCCGCTCTCGGTAACAGCGCCCGGGTAGCGGACATTCTTTCCCTGCAGGCAGGCATTCTCCGTGACTTTGAGCAGACGCTACAGGCAGTCCGGAAGGAGAACCATCTACTGAATACAGAGCTCGCTTACCTGGAACAGGTGAAGGCAGCGCTGCTGCAGGCTTGCCTGCAGGAACTGGAAACGCTCTGGCTGGTGCTTTCTTCCAATGAACTGGAGATGGAGGATGAGGAACGGCTCCGGAAGCTGGAGAAGCTTTACCACACCATGCGGGACAAGCACCAGTTCACGCAGGCCTTCCTCCGGGAGGCGCAGGCACTGGCACTGCAGCGGGCAAAGGAAATACGCGAAGCAAAAACAGGCAAAGCATTACACGGAATACCATAAAAATTATTGAAAAAGGAATCATGAAACGGAAGCTACTCTTTTCATTCAGCATGTTGCTGCTCTTATTGGCAGCCTTCTTTCCTCAAAAAGCACAGGCACAGGAGGCGGAGATACAGCAACTGCTGCTCAACGTGCAGAAGCTCGATCAGCTCCGGCAGATCCTTTCGGACATGAAACAGGGCTACGCGCTCATCAGCAAGGGCTACGGCACCATCGTCTCCCTCTCGGAAGGCAACTTCAGCCTGCACGAAACTTTCCTGGACGGGCTCCTGGCGGTAAACCCTGCCGTGCGGGACTACAAGCGGGTGGCCGATATCATCAGCTGCCAGAAAAGTATCCTCTCCGAATACAAAAGCGCCTACAACCGCTTTCGCCAGGAGGGCAGCTTCTCGCCGGATGAGCTCAGCTACCTCAGTTCGGTGTACGGCAGCCTCTTTCAGCAAAGCCTGCGCCTGCTCGACGAACTCACGCTCATCCTCACGGCCGGGGAGCTGCGCATGAGCGACGGGGAACGGATGCAGGCCATCGACCGCATCTATGCCGGTATGCAGGAGCGGCTCGTGTTCCTGCGCCACTTCAACCGGCAGGCTTCCCTGCTGGCCCTGCAACGGAACCGGGAACTTGAGCAGGTCCGGTCACTGCAAAAAGTGTACGGATTGGAGAAGTAACCAACAGCCAAACAACGAAACACACATGCCATGAAAAAGCAGTTACTAACTTCCTTGCCGCTGCTAGTGCTGGCGCTCCTGCTGCCCAGCCTGGTGAAGGCGCAGGGGGTGGCTAATGATATGCATAGCCTGCACGCCGTGCTCGATGGGCTCTACGAGGAGATGATTCCCCTCTGCGAGCGGCTCATCGATGTGGGCCGCGGCCTGGCAGGATTTGCCACCCTCTGGTACATCGCCTCCCGCGTCTGGCGCCACCTGGCCAATGCCGAGCCGGTGGACTTTTACCCGCTGCTACGGCCTTTTGCCCTGGGCCTGGCCATCCTGCTCTTCCCGGCGGTTCTGTCGCTGCTGAACGGGGTGCTGCAGCCAACCGTCACCGCCACCTCTGCCATGGTGGAAGGCTCCAACCAGGCCATCGCCGTGCTCCTGCAGCGGAAAGAGGCGGCCATCCAGGCTTCGGATGCCTGGCAGCTGTACATGGGGCCCGACGGCAGCGGCGACAGGGAGAAGTGGTACCAATACACGCACCCGGACGACCCTGCGGGGGCAGGGGAAGGCTTGCTCGAGAGCATCGGCAACGACATGAAGTTTGCCATGGCCAAGTTCTCCTTCAGCTTCCGCCACTCCATCAAGCAGTGGCTATCGGAGGTGCTGCAGCTGCTCTTCCAAGCCGCTTCGCTCTGCATCAACACCATCCGCACCTTTTACCTCATCGTGCTCGGCATCCTGGGGCCGCTGGTGTTCGGCTTTGCCGTCTTTGATGGCTTCCAGCACACGCTCACCGTCTGGATTGCCCGCTACGTGAACGTGTACATGTGGCTGCCGGTGGCCAACATCTTTGGCAGCATCATCGCCAAAATACAAGAAAACATGCTCCGCCTCGATATCGGCCAGGTGGAAAACAACGGCAATACCTTTTTCAGCTCCACCGACACGGCTTACCTGATTTTTATGCTCATCGGCATCGTGGGCTACTTTACCGTGCCCAATGTCGCCAACTACATCATCCATGCCGGCGGCGGCAATGCCCTGCTGATGAAGGTGACCAACCTGCTCCACACTACCAGCCAGGCCGGCCCCTCGACCGTGGGCTCCGGGCTGAGCTATGCCGCCGGAGCCATGGGGCATGGAGCCAGCAGCCTCGTGCAGGGCTTTGCCGGGCACAGCGGCGGTTATGCTGCAAACAATTCAACAGAAAGCCATAGCTCCAGTAATTCGCCGACAGACAGCTACCAGCACGGGCGTCTTTCCGGTGATTCCTGGTGATGCTGATACACAATTACTGTACAATAAAATGTAAAACCATCATGTTCAGACAACTTCAAAACATCGACCGCGCCTTCCGCCACATCCGCGCATTCAGCCTCGTTTTCCTGGTAGCCTGCACGATTGTGAGCTGCTTTGCCGTCTACCTGAGCTATGAGCAGGTGCAGGCTGTGCAGGAACGGATTTATGTGCTGGCCGGGGACAAGGCGCTGGAAGCTTTTTCCACCGGCCGCCGTGAGAATATTCCGGTGGAGGCGCGCGACCATGTACGTACTTTCCACCGCTACTTCTTCACGCTCGACCCGGACGACAAGGTAATTGAAGCCAACATGCGCAAGGCCTTGTACCTGGCCGATGCCACGGCCAAGCGGGCCTACGATAACCTGCGCGAGAGCGGCTATATCTCGGGGATTATTTCGGGCAACATCAGCCAGGAGATAACTGTGGACAGCGTGCAGGTGGACACTGGACAGTATCCCTACTACTTCCGCTGTTATGCCCATCAGAAGCTCATCCGCGCCACCTCCATCCTGCGCCGCAGCCTCGTGACCGAAGGCTACCTGCGCAGTGTTTCCCGCTCGGACAACAACCCGCACGGCTTTATACTCGAGCGGTGGACGACGCTGGAAAACAAGGACCTGCACACCCAAAACCGCTAGCCATGCTGCTGTTCCGCAAACATTCCGATAGCACAAAACAACCGGAGGAAAACAATGCCACAGATAAGGCTGCCGGTGTCATTGCCACAGCCATTGTTAAGCGGCAAAAGCAACTGGCCAGCTTCTGCAGCAGCCGGTACGAAAAGCTTTCTTTAAGCGGCAGAAAAATGCTGATGCTGCTCTTCTGTTTTCTTTTCGGCGGTGCCTGCCTCTGGCTGCTGGTAAAGGGGTTATGGCCGGAACATAAGCAGTCATTACTAAACCACATGCAAAACAACTATCCCGGCAGCCTTCCATTAACGGAGCCGGACTTCCGGGACAGCCTTAATCTTCAGCATTTTTATCCACTCCAAAAATAAAAGATCATGAAAACAAATTCAGAAGCATTTTTGCGCAAACGAAAATTTTTGATGGTGCTCCCACTGCTGGTAATCCCCTTCCTGGTCCTGGCCTTCTGGAATCTGGGCGGCGGCAAAGGCACCACCGCAGAAGCAACTGCCCAGGCCGGGCAAAAGGAACTCAACCTGCAGCTGCCCGAAGCGCAGCTCAAAAAAGAGCACCAGGACAAGCTCAGCCACTACGACCAGGCCCGGCAGAAAGCCCGGCAACTCTCCGATGCCGGCACTTCCCTGCTGTTGCAACGGATGGGGTTTAATCCGGACGGAGCAGAAAGCCAACTCCAGCTGACAGCGGATACAACAGCCACTGCCACCATTGCCTTTGCTGACCCGCAGGAAGAAAAAATAAACCAGAAGCTGGCCCAGCTGGAAAAAGCTATTCAGCCAAGGCCTCTCCATCATGAAACAAGGCAACGAAAGCCTCCTGCTCCTGCCAGTCTTGCTGCTTCAGGAAACGACCGCTTTAAAGAAGATGTGGACCGCCTGGAGGCGATGATGCAACGCATGGGCAGCAACGGTACCGCTGGAAATGACCCGGAGATGCAGCAACTGGAAAATATGCTCGAGCGCATCCTCGACATCCAGCACCCGGAGCGGGTAGAGAAGCGGATGGCAAACCAGGCCCCGGAAAAGCAGCAGCAGACTTTTGCGCTGCAGGCTTCGCCCGGACAGGCTGACATCACCTTGCTAGAGACTTCTTACACAAGCCAAGCCCCTCCGGAAGCCGGTGTCCAACCTGATAATAGATACTGCTGGCGAATTAAAAACAGCGGAACCAAAGGCCTGGGAAAGCACAAGAAACCATAGCCAATTAGTAGACATAAAGCGTTCAATAAGCTGGCTCTTGTTGTAAATAAAAAATTAGGCCTTATGTCACTACATCCACAAACTATTCCGGCCATTCCCTCAGAAACTGTTCGTGTCGCCCAGGCGGCCTTTCCTCATGGCAATATCTATATGCAACTTAAAGATGAGTTGGGAAGCATTTATCAGGATGAAGCTTTTGCCTCCCTGTTCCCGCAGCGGGGCCAACCGGCGGCTTCTCCCTGGCAATTAGCTATGGTTACCGTCATGCAGTACATAGAGAACTTATCTGACAGACAAGCGGCTGATGCAGTTCGGAGCCGGATAGATTGGAAGTATGCCCTGAGTTTAGAGCTGACAGATGCCGGCTTCGACAGTAGTGTCTTATCCGAGTTTAGAAGCCGTCTGGTGCGCGGTTCAGGCGAGGATATACTGCTCAACCTACTCTTAGATAAGTGTCGGGAGCGGAACTGGATAAAAGCCAAAGGACGGCAGCGCACGGATTCTACCCATGTGTTAGGGTGGATACGGGCCACCAGTAGGCTGGTATGTGCCGGGGAAACACTTCGGGCTGCTTTAAATAGCTTAGCTATTGTTGCGCCGCAGTGGCTCAGGCAACATAGCCCGCCGGAATGGCTAAAACGCTATGCCAGACGCGTAGAAGATTCCCGCTTACCGGAAGGCAAGGAAAAACAAGCTGCCTATGCGCTACAGGTGGGCATGGATGGACATGCTTTGCTGGAGGCCGTATATGAGCAGGAGGCAGGGCAGTGGCTGGCTTCCATCCCCGCTGTTGAGGTGCTGCGGCAAGTGTGGCTACAGCAGTTTGGAATAGAAAACGGGGGAATATTCTGGCGTAGCCAACAGCAGGAAGGTATTCCTCCTGCCGCTCGTTTCATCAGTTCGCCTTATGATTTGCAGGCACATTATGCCCGTAAGAACACCACCTCCTGGATTGGCTATAAGGTGCACCTGACCGAAACCTGTGAGGAGGATCTGCCTCATCTGATTACCAACGTTGCCACTACCGCTGGCCCCATCCCCGACATGGACATGACGCAGCCTATTCATCAATCCCTGAAAGAGAAGGAGCTCTTACCGGAAATTCACCTGGTAGATACCGGCTATTTGGATACTCCGTTACTTGCCACTAGCAGGCAGGACTTTGGCGTAGATTTACTTGGCCCTTCCCGGGCGAACTATCAGTGGCAGGCACAGACGAAGGAAGGCTTTGCCGCGGCTAGTTTTCAACTGGATTGGCAGAACCAGGAGGCTATTTGTCCCTTGGGCAAGCATAGTGTAAGCTGGTCAGCCTATACGACTCCTAACGGTATTGAAACAGTGAAAATCAAGTTTTCCCAGAAGGATTGTAGCGCTTGCCCGGGTAGGTCAAAATGCACGAAGGCAAAGCGGCGTAGCATCACCGTACATAAAGAAGAACACTACCTGGCTTTACAGGCCGCTCGGGAAAGAGAAAACACGGAGGCCTGGAAAAAGGAGTACAACAAACGGGCTGGTATTGAAGGTACCATCTCTCAAGGTGTCCGTGCCTTTGGCTTAAGACGCGCCAAGTATGTTGGTCTAGCTAAAACTCATCTGCAACACGTGCTTACGGCAACGGCAATAAACTTTGGTCGGATCGCTAACTGGCTGGCAGATGTCCCTTGGGAGAAGACCCGAATATCGGCTTTTGAGAAGCTGATGCTACCGCTAAAAACTACTTTATGAATTCGCCAGCAGTATCATAATACTGGAAACACCACTCCCGTGTCCACCATTACAGCCAATGGTTTCTATGGTCTGCAAGACAACTCTACGCAAGACGGTGCGGGTGAAAAGGGAAATGTAGTGGAAGCAGCCATTCACGAAACGAAGATTTTAATAGCAGGAGCCACCGTAAAGATGCGCCTGCTCCAGGATGTGTACCTCAGCGGAAGGCGGGTAGCCAAAGGGAATCTTGTCTTTGGCACCTGCCGCATAAGCGGAGAGCGTTTGCACATTGAGGTATCGTCGGTGCTCATAGGAAATGTTGTCCTCCCGGTTGCCCTGGCTGCTTATGACCTGGACGGGCAGGAAGGGCTCTACATTCCCGGCGCCCTCACGCGCGAAGCCGCCAAACAGGGAGCTGACCGTGTCGTCAACCAAAGCCTGCAGCTTTCTACGCTCTCACCTTCCATCGGTGCCCAGGCAGCCAGTGCCGGTATCGAAGCTGCCAAAGGCCTGCTGAGCAGGAAGGCCCGGCAACTAAAAGTCACGGTCAATGCCGGGCACCGCCTCCTGCTCCGCGACCAGAGCATCCGCCGGTAATCTCTATTTATTTCACACTAAACTCATCATATCATGAAAAAGAACATCTTCCTTTCTTTCCTGTGCCTGCTTTTGCTGCAGCTAAACATAGTCGCACAGGACTTACACCCCAAAGCACTCGAGCTAACTTACCAGAAGACCACCACCCTGGTCTTTCCGCATGCCATCCAAAGCGTGGACCGTGGCAGCCGGGACATCCTGGCGCAGGTGCCCGAAAAAGTAGAGAATGTGCTCCAGCTGAAAGCAGCCCGGAAGGGATTCGGAGAAACAAATCTGACTGTCATCACCGCGGACGGCAGGGTCTACAGCTTTGAAGTAAGCTATGCCGACATTCCCGCCACTACCTTTGTTAAACTTGACCCTCCCACCACTACCGCTGCTCCCGTTGTATTTGCCAATACGGACCTGAACTCAGAGCAACTGAAAACTATTACGAATCTGCTGGCCGGGGATCCCAGGTTCTGCTACGGCATCAAAGACAAGGCAGGGAAAGTGAAGGCTACGCTGGAAGGCATCTACGTGCAGGGCAACACCTTCTTTTACCGGCTGGTGCTCTCCAACAAATCCCCCGTCCCCTACGAGCTGGATTTTATCCGCTTCAGCCTCCGGGACCGCAAACAGGTAAAGCGCATGGCCACGCAGGAAGAAGAGCGGGTGCCGCTCTACGCCTATGGCTACGACGAGAAAACCGTGGAAGCCGGAAGCCAGAAAGTACTCGTCTTTGCCCTGGAGAAAGTCCCCATCACCAAAGGAAAGGAGCTGGTCGTGGAACTCTTCGAACAGAACGGCGGCAGGCACCTCCAGCTCCGGATCCGCAGCAAAGACCTGGTGCAGGCGTGTGCCCTGCTACTCTAACCACGCCTTAAAAACTATCACCATCACAACGATTAACAGCTATTTCAACCACTTAAATTCTTACTCTTATGAACCAGAACAACTTGGATTACCTGAAAGAAGGCCTCAAGTACATGGGCTTTGGCACCAACTTAAATGAAGAACTGGAAAAGAACGTGCGGGAGCAAAAGCCGGAGTTCGAGCTGCAGATGCAGAAGCCTTACTTCAACAGCACCATGGATTACACGCTGCACTTCCGCAGGTCGGACCAGAGCGACATGTACTTTTTCAACAAGTACGACGCCACTCTTAAACCCGACACTTCCGCCGAAAAGCTATCGCAGACCTTTTACATCAACAAGAACAGCGGCATCACCTCCCGCGAAGCCTACAACCTTTTAAGTGGCCGGTCGGTGCACAAAGAACTGGTGAATGTCGAAGGGCAGCCCTACAAAGCCTGGCTCCAGCTGGATATGGGCGAGAAAGACCAGCACGGCAACCACAAGGTAAAGCAGTACCACGAGAACTACGGCTTCGACCTGGAGAAAACACTCAATCAGTATAACATCAAAGAACTCCAGGACCCGGAACAGAAAGAGCAGATGATGCGCTACCTGCAAAAAGGAAACACGCTGCAGGTAACGGCCCTGCAGGAGGGACAGGCAGTGAAGCGCTTTATCGAAGCCAGCCCACAGTACAAAACCATCAACGTGTACGACGAGCATCTAAAGCCGGTGAAACGGGAAACCATTCAGCAGAAGCAGGAAGCTACACCGGCGGAATCGGTAAAGCAGCAGGCTTCCACAAAAAAGGCCCAGCAACAGGATGTGGTTTCGGAAGAAAAGCAGGAGATGAAAAAGTCCCACAAGAAGGGCATGTCCATCTAATAGAAGTTTCTTCTTCCCATTGCGCATACCCGCACCCGCAAAATGTTATCATAAAAATGCCTCTGCCCCAAATGCAGGGGCATTTTTATGAATAGCTAGAGGCACTGCTGTACCTGCCACTATTCCTGCTGCTCCTGCTTAGGCATTACATCTGTTCTGAAACAGATGAAAACGATACTACTGAATTGTATTTACAGGCTTTTCTAAAACTTCGCTTCATTGACCAGCAGCAGTGGGTTTGGTGGCAGGTGCAGTATAAAAAAGAGGGCGTGCCGGCAAAGCCGTCGGGCTCTCGCGGCTCGCTCTCCGGCTACTGCGTATGCCGGAGGAGCTCAAACAACCGCTCCATCCCTCACGCTTTTCTGCTAAGTAAGCTACAGCTAAAACCTCCACAACGAAAGGCACTTTCCCGATTTGATATAACCGGAAACAGGTACTTTCTGCAAAGACGGTCAAATTTTTACAACCACCAACACACCAAAAGAGGCGCAAAGCCACTGCTATGCAAAAGTCCATAGGTATTCATTCTGCTGCAAAGGTAGCCTGTTCGTCCGGACATGGGACAAGGTAGTACGAAAAAAAGGGGTATCCCTGAAGGGAAGCCCTCCGCATTTTTTCCGTCTCCACCTTGCCCTTAGTCCGTCCGCCAGGCAGGGAGGGCACCATAATTAATTCCTTAAACCTTAAAAGAACAAGATTATGGAAAAGCTCACGAAAAAATCCGGACAAACTGCTTATCAGAAATTCTATCAACTGGCTGAGCAGGTGACAAACGAGGTCATTTCGCAACTCGAACAAGGAAACGTCCTCTGGCAAAAGCCTTGGAGCTCCTTTGGCCTTCCGAAAAACTATCAATCCGGCCGACACTACGAAGGCTTCAATGCCTTCTACCTCCACTACATCACTGAAAAGCGCCACTTCACAGCCCCCTATTTCCTCACCTTCAAGCAGGCACAGGAGCTGGGTGGCCACATCCGGAAGGGCGAGAAGGGAACTCAAGTGATTTATTGGAAAGTGTATGGACCGCAAACCAACCGGAAGGACGAGGTGGAGGAAGAAGAGATGCCACAGTCCATCAGATTTGTCCCTTTCCTCTGGACGGTGTTCAACATAGACCAGGTGGATGGCATTGACTTTACATTACCCGCAACCTTTGAACTGACTGACCAGCAAATTATTGAAGAATGCCAGCGGGTAGTGGACCAATATCCCCAACCTGCCCCACGCATCCAGCACGGCGGTTCACAAGCCTATTATGCACCCGCCAGCGACACGGTACAGGTGCCGGATATTAAAAACTTCGTCTCCGCCCAGGCCTATCACGCCACACTCTTCCACGAACTGATCCACGCTACAGGCCACCCCGACAGGCTCAACCGCTTTACAGAGCAGGAAAGCCGCTTTGGGGATGAAAACTACAGCAAGGAGGAGCTTATAGCTGAGATGGGAGCAAGCTTCCTCTGTGCCTTCACCGGCATAAAGGAAGCGGTATTCCAGAACTCGGTGGCATACCTGCAAGGGTGGGCCAGCAGGTTCAAAGATGATAAGACCATGCTTATCCACGCCAGCACCAAGGCATTTAAAGCAGCCAGCTACCTGCTGGACCTAAAAGCGGAGATGGACCAGGAAACAGCACCTGCCGTCCAATCGGCCGCTTAAAAAAGGGTGGCTGCCTCGTCCCGGCAGCCCACCCCTTCTCTCATGTTTTTTTTGTTACCTGATGTTGTACTGCTATGAAAGCACAGGCAAGCAAGGTCGGACTACCCGCTCCTGCCAGGGCTTGCATTTATAGCAGTCTGCTTAAGATTGCCTTTGGGCAGACCTTTTCAATATCCAACCTAAAGCCAATTTAAAAGCCTTCCCGAAGCCACTACCATGCAAAAGTCCATAGGCATTCATTCTGCTGCAAAGGTAGCCTGGCGGCTGGACACGGGACAAGGTAGTACGAAAAAAATGGGTATCCCTAAAGGGACGCCCTCCGCATTTTTTTCGTCTCCACCTTGCCCTTAGTCCGTCCGCCAGGCAGGGAGGGCACCATAATCAATTCCTCAAACCTTAAAAAAACAAGATTATGGAAAAGCTGACTAAAAAATCCGGAATGAACAGAGTAGCAGAAATCAAACTGACTTACCGTTCCAAAGTAAAACCATCCGAGCGACCACAGGTTACCAGCTCCACCGACTGCGCCGAAGTACTCCGAAAAAGCTGGGATGCAGGTAAGATAGAGTTTGTAGAACAATTCAAAGTGATGCTGCTCAACAGGGCCAACCGGGTGCTCGGCATTTACGAATTATCCACCGGTGGCGTAGCAGGCACCGTAGCCGACCCAAAGCTTATCTTCGCTGCAGCCATTAAAGCCTGCGCCAGCTCCATCGTCCTCTGCCATAACCACCCTTCCGGCAACACCAAACCAAGTGCAGCAGACCAGCAACTGACTAAGAAGCTAAAACAAGGCGGGGAGCTGCTCGACATTGTTGTACTTGATCACATCATCCTGACCTGCGAGAGTTATTACTCTTTCGCAGACGAAGGGCTCTTGTAGCCCTTTTTTTGGTCATAGCAGGTTAGTTACGTCTCTACTCTTAACTAAGGGAATTTCAGCCACAATGTCTGTTTTAGCTTAAATTAAATTATTTCATTCTGTTGCAACTGAAAGAATAATGTTTTTTATATTGTTTTAACATTATTCAATAATTAATCCTAATTTTAAATGAGCTCAAAAATGTAAATCAAATGGCACCAATAGAAGTTGAATTCATCCACTCGCCCTCTATCAATTTTTCTATGCAGCAAAATCATGTATCGGTGGTGCGGAAATTATTATTAAAAAACACAGGTGACCATGATTTACAGGATCTAACTATTGAGCTAACCAGTGAGCCTGACTTTGCCATAAGCTGGTCACATCAGCTGGAAATACTAAAGACTGGTGAGCCCTTTGAGCTAAATGCAATTCATCTAAAAATATCATCCGCTTATTTATCCAATCTCTCCGAAAGGATAGCCGGTTCTTTAACCCTTCGGGTTTCCACAGATAATAAAACTCTTTTTACAGGCAATTATCCAGTATCGCTTTTGGCCTATGACCAGTGGAGTGGAGCAGCCATTCTACCTGAAATGATAGCTGCTTTCATCACGCCTAATCATGCGGAGGTGCTGAAAATAATCAGAAAAGCAGCTCCCATCCTGGAGAGGTGGACGGGTAATCCTTCTTTTGATGAGTACCAGAGTCGGAATCCGGACCGGGTCAGAAAGCAGATGGCTGCCCTTTATGAGGCTATTGCATCACTGGAGTTAGTATACTGCAGTGTACCTGCCAGCTTTGAAGAAAACGGTCAGCGCATCAGAATGTGTGATACCATCTTCACGCATAAACTGGCAAACTGCCTGGATATCTCTTTGCTCTATGCCGCTTGTTTAGAGGCAGTGGGCATTCATCCGCTTTTGGTTTTCACCAAGGGCCATGCATTTGTTGGCGGTTGGCTCATAGACGAATCGTTTGCGGACCCTGTAAATGATGACGCTTCTCTCCTGACTAAAAGAACAGCCGACGGTATAAACGAAATTGTTTTGGTGGAAGCAACCTGCATGAATGCCGGAAGCCAGAAGTCTTTTGACGAGGCAGTGGCTGCCGCCAACCAAAACATGAAGAAGGAAGATCAGTTCGGCCTCTTCCTGGATATTAAGCGCACCCGCTTTAGTGGCATCAGGCCGCTTCCGCTCAGAGTACACACGGCTAATGGTTGGAAAATTGTAGAGGAAGCTCCCGTTAAAGAACGGAAAAATGTTGCACCTGAAGCCATTACGTCAGGTGTGCAGGTAACGGATGTAGAGCAGATTAAGGTTTCTAAACAAAGGCTCTGGGAACGTAAACTGCTGGACCTTACCCTCCGGAACAGCCTGCTGAACATAAGGCTTACCAAAAGTACGCTCCAGCTGATTTCTATTAACCTTGGCCAATTAGAAGACAGCTTGGCAAACGGGCAGGAATTCCAGGTGCTTCCTAAGCCCGCTGACTGGGACAACCCGCTCCGTGATACAGGCATTTACCAGTCACTTAACCAGTCCGATCCAATTGTTGACCTGGTGAAGCATGAATTTACCCAAAGAAGATTGCGCTCTTACCTTTCTGAAACTGAATTACAGCACAACCTAACGCACATTTACCGTAGTTCCAGACAGGCCATAGAGGAGAATGGAGCCAATACGCTCTACATTGCCCTGGGCTTGCTTAAATGGTATGAAACGCCTGCCAGTGAACGCCCCCGCTATGCTCCCATTTTGCTGGTGCCTGTTGAAATTGTCCGTAAATCAGCTGCAAAAGGCTACGTCATCCGGAGCCGGGAAGAAGAGACGCTGATGAACATCACCTTGCTGGAGATGCTGCGCCAGGATTTTGGCATCAACATCGGCGGTCTTGAAACGCTCCCTAAAGATGAAAGCGGCATTGATGTAAAACTGGTCTTTAATATCGTCCGCAAAGGGATTATGTCCCACTCCCGCTGGGATGTGGAAGAGCAGGCGCTTTTAGGCACTTTCTCCTTCAGTAAGTTTATTCTCTGGAATGATATACATAGCAATGCCGAGCAACTTAGTCGGAATAAGATTGTAAAGAGCCTTATTTCGGGCATGCTGGAATGGCAACCGGAGCCTCTGCCGGAAGTGGAAGCATTGGATTCCTGCTTCCATCCTACTCAAATTGCCTTGCCAATCAGCACGGATTCTTCTCAGTTTGCGGCAATACTGAGTTCATCAGAAGATAAAAGCTTTGTTTTGCACGGTCCTCCAGGCACCGGAAAGTCTCAGACCATCACTAACATTATCGCCAACGCGCTTTATGCGGGCAAAAAAGTATTATTCGTTTCCGCCAAAAAAGCAGCGCTGGAGGTTGTAGAAAGCAGGTTAGAATCTATAGGAATCGGTTCATTCTGCCTGGAGCTCCACTCCAATAAATCTAAAAAATCGGCGGTGCTGGAGCAACTCAAACGTGCAGCAGAAGTTGCCAGGATATCATCGCCACAGCATTTTGAATCAGAAGCGGAACGGCTTTTGGCTACTCGCACTGAACTAAACGGTTACGTACAAGCGCTTCACCAGAAGTATAGCTTTGGATTCTCGCTATTCGATGCCTTCACCCACTACAGCCAATTGGCTAACCTGCCAGACAGCGTTACTTTTACCGCAACTGCTTTAGAGCAGCTGACTACCAACCAGGTAACAGAGTGGCAGGATATAGCAGAGCAAATACAGGTAATAGGTTCTGTTATCGGGCATCCCTTCCAGCATCCCCTGGAAGCGGTGCGCGTAAAGCAGTATGCCCAACAACTTAAATCAGATGCCCGCCAATTACTTATCAGTTATCAAAGCCTTCTCACCCAATACCAGCAGGATGTAACTACTGTTTGCCGGACTCTTAAAATTGAAACGCTACCGGCTAGCCGGGAACAGGCCGAGGCACTGGCCCAGCTTATTACACTAATGCAACACTTACCAGATGTGCCTGCCTCCCTTTTCAATGTGGAGCATGTAGAGCAAACCTTGTCGCAGGTAATGGGTTTAGCAGCGCATGGCAAAAAACGAGACGCACTCAGTAAAGAACTGCTGCTGAAGTTCAATAAAGCTGTTTTAACCTATCCTGCAGAGCAGGCATTGCAGGAATGGAACATAGCAGACCAGAAATGGTTTCTGCCTAAGTTCTTAAAGCAAAATACTGTTGTAAAAGGACTGAAAAAATTAAGTTTAACCGGCAGCCTTACCAAACAGGAGACTCCGGCATCTCTGCAACAAATCATTGATTACCAGGCAGAACAGGAGCCACTGGAGAAAGCAACGCACCTGCCCCAGCTTTTGGGCTTCCTGTGGCGGAACGGTACCTGTGATTGGGACGTCCTGCTTCAAATTTGCGCTACACTTATTGACATCAATCACCAGGGGATAACCCTGAATACCGCTGCCAAAACAAAAGCTTGGCGCAACGCTTTGGCGCAGGAATTTGCCGAGGGAAGCAAGGCTTTTCTTCAATCGCACAAGCAAACCTTGTCTAACTTCCTCCTATTGTCACAGGAAATAAAACAAAAGGAAAAGGACCTGCAGCAGCTCCTGGCTATTGATTTTGCCTCTCTTAAAGTAGAAGACGCGAATTGGATAAACAACAGCCTTTTCTATGCAAAAAAATGGCTTAATGCCATTGATGACGTCCGGGATTGGATTAGCTGGTTGCAGATAAGAGACAAAGCTCTGCAGGCAGGCTTGCAGCCCCTGGTTTCCGCGTATGAAACTGGTGGCATCAGTAGTGCGCAAGTGGTGCAATGCTTCCAAAAAGGACTTTACCGCTCCTGCGCCGAGTACATCATAGACAAGGAACCGCAATTGTCCGCTTTTAACGGAAAGCTGTTCGAGGAGAAAATCAAGAAGTTCAGGGAGTTGAGCAAAAGCTTTGAGCAACTGACCAAAGAAGAGCTTTATGCCCGCTTAGCTTCCAAGATACCGTCGTTTGCACAGGAGGCTTCCCAAAGCTCCGAAATTGGCATTTTGCAACGCAACATCCGGAATAATGGCAGAGCCACCTCTATTCGCAAACTATTCGACTCTATCCCGAATCTTTTGTCGCGCCTTTGCCCATGCATGCTCATGAGCCCGATCTCGGTGGCGCAATACTTTGATGCCAATTCCGCTAAGTTCGATTTAGTGGTTTTTGACGAAGCGTCGCAAATGCCGACCTGTGAGGCAGTAGGCGCCATTGCCCGGGGTACCAATGTGATAGTAGTAGGCGACCCGAAACAAATGCCGCCGACGAGCTTCTTCGGTTCCAATGCAGTTGATGATGATAACATAGAGCTGGAAGATTTGGAAAGTATACTCGATGATTGTCTGGCGCTCTCTATGCCCTCCCATTACCTGCTTTGGCACTACAGAAGCAAGCATGAAAGCCTTATCGCTTTCAGCAATGCTAAATATTACGACAACCAGTTGCTCACTTTCCCTTCTACGGATGACATCACGACCAAAGTACAGCATGTTCCCGTGGAAGGCTTTTATGACAAAGGGAAAACCCGCCAGAACCAGGCTGAGGCCAAAGCCATTGTGGAAGAAGTTATCCAGCGCCTCTCCCACCCGGTCTCGTCTAAGAGAAGCATTGGTATTGTCACGTTTAGCGTGGTGCAGCAAAACCTGATTGAGGATTTGCTCAACGAAGTTTATAAAGCCAGACCGGAACTTGAAAAAATCGCACTCGAGGCGGAAGAGCCGTTGTTTATTAAGAACCTGGAGAATGTACAGGGCGATGAGCGGGATGTTATTTTATTCTCTATCGGCTATGGCCCTGATAAAGACGGAAAAGTAAGTCTAAATTTTGGTCCTATTAACCGGGAAGGCGGTTGGAGGCGCCTGAATGTAGCCGTATCCAGAGCACGTTATGAAATGAAGGTTTTCTCTACTTTGCGGTCCGACCAGATTGACATCACCCGCACAGCTTCTGAAGGCGTGGCGGGTTTAAAAGCCTTTCTGGCCTACGCTGAAAAAGGTAAATCGGCTCTTCCTGGACGTGCAGTTATCTCGTCGAGCAAAGAAGTTTCTTTCGAAAACACCTTAGCCGAAGAAATCAGGAAGCACGGCTACGAGGTGCATACAAACATAGGGTGCTCTGATTACAAAATAGACATTGGGGTAGTGAACCCGGCCAATCCAACTGAATACCTCCTGGGCATTCTGGGCGATGGCCACAGCTACTACAGCGCCAAAACTTCCAGAGACCGCGAAATTGTGCAGGCCGATGTGCTTCGTCTTCTGGGCTGGAACATCCATAAAGTTTGGTCGCTGGATTGGTGGGAGAATCCGGATAGAACTGTCAACGATATTCTAAGTGCTATTAAGCAGGCTGAGGAGCAGAAATCATTTGTTCCAGAACCGCCGGCAGAAGAGTTGACAACTACTTTTGATTCTAAAGATATTGATGATGTTGTGCTTATGGATTCTCCGGTTGCTTATGCTACGGAAGTAGCAACAGAAACCACCATTGTAGCACCAACTCAAACGGCTTTGGTTTATGAAGTTTGCCAACTAGACCCGGTCCTGGCCAACTCCTCTGAAGACTTTCTGCTACCCAGCAACCGAAACAAAATTGCCCGGCAAATGATGCAGATAGTGAATACTGAATCACCAATCAGTCAAAATCTGTTGTGCAAGCGGGTATTAGGCGCATGGGGCATCTCCCGGAATGGGTCCAGGTTGAACAATCATCTTGAAAGTATCATTTCCACGCTTCCTATCCAAAGGTCTCAGTTAGGAAAAAGTATTATTGTCTGGAAAGAAGAACATAATCCGGAATCCTATACTGCTTACAGGGTTAGTGAATCAGAGAATGGCAAACGCGAAGCCGACGACTTACCGCCCGAGGAAATCGCAAACGGCGTTAGGGAAATATTAAATAACCAGATAAGCCTCCCTATAAGTGAATTGGTTCGGGAGGCTTCCCGACTGTTTGGCTATGCCCGTCTTGGCGCAAACGTTGAAGCCGCCATGATTTCTGGCATTACCCATGCTGTCAGGAAAGGATATGCTTTTGAGGAAAATGATAGGCTAATTCTGTCAGAGTAATTTTGTTATTCAATCACATAAATACCAGCGTCACCGGAACTTCCATTAGGATGCCGCTAGTATTTGTGTTTCCAATAATTAGATTTACAATTACGGGAAGAAGTACCAATAGCTAATACAGAACAGCATTTTTTGTTCAGGCTTTACTTTATTTCGATACTACAATATTTAAACACAGACAAACCAATGCAACTTTTTCGTTGCATTTTCAGTTAATAAATAATAGCTTTGGCAACTTATAAACTTAAACAACCATCGTTAGAAGATGTAGAGGTTTTCTTAAAGGAGCTCCATTTCAAAGTCAGCTTTCAGGAGAATGTTTTCTTTGAAGATAGCAGAATGAAGAACCGCTTGGCGCTTGCTGATTTAAGGGAATTAGGTTATAAATCAAATGATAGAATTAAGTTTATACAGCAACTCACAGCTGCAAATTATTTCAAAGGGCCAACCGAGGATAAGCAAAACATTCCTGAACAGGGAGACCTTTGGGAGTTTGGTATGATTATCAGTTCAAGTATCAAAAAGAAGAAAAAGGGAATCGAATACTATATCAAAGTTCAGCTCGGCACTCCCGATTCTAATGTTATTTGCATTTCTTTTCACCCTGCAGAATTTAAGATTATCTACCCAAAGCTTCATTCAACAAAAGAAGGATCATTATGAAAAGTCCATATACAGGTGGTGAAGTACGATTGATTACAGAACACCAGGTTGTACCTTTTAAGCAAGAGACATTTGAGATGGATGTCAAGACGCTGGAATGTGTAGATACCGGCAAGCGATTTACCACAGGAGAAATGGATGATGCATTTGTGGATGAGCTCCATAACTTATGGAGAGCACGCCACAATATGCCTACAACAGAACAACTGCGTGCTGTACGGGAACAGCTTGGCCTTAGCTTACGGCAAATGTCTAAGCTGCTGGGGCTCGGCATTAACCAGTATAGACATTATGAAGCAGGTGAGCTGCCTACAGGGTCTAATTTACTCTTGCTGAGAATGCTGTTTAACCCGGTAACCTTACCTCAGATCATAGCGATGCAGGCACACCTGTTGCCTGCAAAAACTATTAAAGCACTTGAAAAATGGATTCAGGGAGAGCACCATACCGTTTCGGTTTCGCATACTCCCCTCATTAATGAACAATCGGTGCGGGAAAAACCTACCCTTGCAGCGGGCTCAACCCGAAACTCTTCCACCTATTACGAAGGAGCAGGTAATACTTGTATTGCTTAACAAGCATTGGTACCAAAATGGATTTTTCTAAAGTAATTTTAAAAGAGGCGCTGTTTATTGATGCTTCCATCAAACGGGAACGTGCTGATGCTGCCAATGAGGTCAGAGGGTTTAGCAGCCAGGTATCTGTAAATCCCAGTTTTGTTGTTTCTGAAAAAAAAATCAAGATAGATGTTCATGTAACCTGCGAGGCAGTAGACGATGCTATAAAATCAGTGGGGATAAATGGGTTCTTCCACCTGGAGTTTATTTTTATCGTGGACAACATCGAAGAACATCTTATCACAGCAGCGGAAGGTGATAAAGTTCTACCCTCCCCTGCTCTTATGGTTCCTTTGATCGGAGCTGCCTACTCCACGGCACGCGGCATGATTATCGTTAAAGCACTAGGCACTTCGCTACAAGGCTTTACCCTGCCTATTGTTAATGTTCAGGATTTATTGCAGCCAGCAAAATCTACCCCAACTAAAAGAAAACCGAAAAAGTCTTCGGAACAACAGTAGCAGTTGTGGTATATTAAAAATCATTCGGTTTTAGCTTGAGAATTTTTTCTATCAAAAAAGGCCCTGCCTCCCCAGGCAAGGCCCCTACCCCACATTCAAACAAACTAAATTATGATGAACAGCAAAGTTCATTTGCTATCACAGAGCATCTAAAAGAACGTCGCTGTTCAGATTGTTGGAACTACTCCTTACTTCTCCAGGGCTGCTAATATCGTCCGGAAGCTCTCCAGTCCTGCCTCCAGGTTCTCGATGATATCCTCCGCCAGCTCATCCGGGTTGGGCAGGTTGTCGAGGTCGGCCAGCGACTTGTCTTTGAGCCAGGTAATGTCGAGGCTGGTTTTGTCGCGGGCCAGGATTTCTTCGTAGCTAAACTTGCGCCAGCGGCCTTCGGGGTTGCTATCGGCATTGTAAGTTTCGGTGCGCTTGTGGCGGTTCTGCGGGTTGTAGAGCGTGATAAAGTCGCGCAGGTCTTCGAGCTTGAGCGGGTTCTTTTTAAGAGTGTGGTGGATGTTGGTGCGGTAATCGTACACCCAGATTTCTTTCGTCCAGGGGTCTCTGCTGCTGGGTTTGTTGTCGAAGAACACCACGTTGGCTTTTACACCCTGGGCGTAGAAGATGCCGGTTGGCAGGCGCAGAATGGTATGCACCTCCGTTGTTTCCAGCAGCTTTTTGCGCACGGTTTCGCCGGCGCCGCCTTCGAAGAGCACGTTGTCGGGTAGCACGACTGCTGCCTGGCCTGTTGTTTTGAGCATGCTGCGGATGTGCTGCACAAAGTTGAGCTGCTTGTTGCTGGTGGTGGCCCAGAAGTCCTGACGGTTGTAGGTGAGGTCTTCTTTCTCCTGTTCGCCTTCGGCATTCGTAAAAGTCTGGCTGCTTTTCTTGCCGAAGGGCGGGTTGGCCAGCACGTAATCGTGCAGCATACCGGACGGAGCAATGAGGGCATCGGCAGGAGAAATAAAGTTGTCGCTGTCGATGTCGCCGATATTGTGCAGGAACAGGTTCATGAGCGCCAGTCGGCGGGTGCTGGCTACGATCTCGTTGCCGAAAAAGGTGTTGTACTTCAGGAAAGCTCGCTCTTCTTTATCCAGGTCGTGCTGGTCTACCAGGTAATCGTAAGCTGCCAGGAAGAAGCCGCCGGTACCGCAGGCGGGGTCGGCTATGGTGCGCATGGGTTGCGGATTTACGCACTCTACCATGGCCTTGATTAAGGGCCGCGGCGTGAAGTACTGACCGGCACCGCTCTTGGTGTCTTCGGCGTTTTTCTCCAGCAGGCCTTCGTAGATGTCACCTTTGTCTTTCACGCCCATCAGCAGCCAGTTCTCGTTGTCGATCATGCTGATGATTTTGGAGAGCTTGGCGGGGTCCTGGATTTTGTTCTGGCTCTTGGTGAAGATTTGCCCGAGGATGCCTTTCTCCTTGCCCAGTTCCCGGAGCAGAATGGTGTAATGTGCTTCGAGCTCGGCTCCTTTCAGATCGACGAGGCTTTGCCAGTTGTACTCCTGCGGAATAGGCATCTGGCGGTTGTAAGGCGGACGCGTATATTCGTCGGCCATTTTCAGGAACAGCAGGTAGGTGAGCTGTTCCAGGTAATCGCCGTAACCCACGCCATCGTCGCGGAGGGTGTTGCAGAAGGACCAGACTTTACTAACTATAGCGGAGTTGTTGTTGCTCATTTGTTTGGTTTGTAATTAAATTAATTCATACCGCAAGTTTAGCGCTAGCGTAACTTGTGGTTTTTCATGACGCCAGTTTGCAACTGGCATACATTCCACGATCCTTTTTACGCCTTTACAAACTGGCTCCATGATTTACCACCAGTTACCGCTGCGCTCAAACTGGCGGTATGAAATGATTTATTTATAGGGACATTTATCAGGGACATCGTTAATTGTATAGGGACATTTATCGGGACATTGAAGCTTTTGCTTTTTCTGTGATAAAGTAACCTCCTGTTTTTGGTGCGCCTTTAAAAACCAGCACCTCTCTTTCTTTCAACTGGTTTAAGTCTCTTTCAATCGTTCTCTGCGGAAATCCCGTTTCTTCAGCAATCTTGCTGGCCTTAAGGCCTTCCTGTTTCAAAAGCAAGTGTAGTATAGTTTCCCACCTGATTTTTGTGACATCATTTACTCCGCCAAATACTCCGCCACTTACACCGCCAGATACTCCGCCATTTACAGCATCATTGCCCTTTACACCATTATTTACTCCGCCACTTCCTGAATTTACACCCTCACTTACACCGCCAACAGGCGGTACCTCCAATGGAATTGTCATTTTAAACACATCGCCTTCTTCAAATACAGGTGCTTTGCCGGGGGTGTAGTGCGGCAGGTATTTGTTCACGTTCAGGATACCGGAGCCTAGTTCGTCTACATGGCCCAGCTGGGTGAAGAACTTGGCGATGACCGGGTTTTTGGAAAAAGGACTGAAGTTTTCCGGTAGCAAACGGCCGTAGGTGTGGGGGCGGTTGGCATTTTCGGTGACTACTTTGTCGGCGTAAATGACCAGGCGGGCCGGATAGCCGCTGGTAAACTCCCGGTGCACCAGCAGGTTGGCCACCACCTCCCGGAATATTTTGCTGCGCAGGCTGATGCGCACGGCTCCTTCCAGGAAGAACTTGTCGGGCAGGTGTTTGGCGATGAAATCCATCAGCTGCTCGTAGGCTTCGATGAGGTTGGTTTGCACGTACAGGCGGTCGTCGTAGCGGTCCAGGTTCTGGCGGCGGAGGAGCGCATCGGTTTTGTAGTGCGGCAGCACGCTCAGGATAACTTCGTCGTGGCCCAGCAGCAGGGCGGCGGCGAGGGTGTAGCCTTCCAGACCGGTTTGCGGATCGCGACGGTAGAGCCCGGCTTTGCGGAGCAGCTGCTCGTCGTCGAGGGAGAGCCAGGGGTGGTCGTAGTCGCGGCTGCGGATCAGGTTCCGGATTTTGGGGAACAGCTCCGGCTTGAAATCGGAGAAGCGCAGGGCGGCGTAGATGGTGTTTTCGGAATAGCTGGCGCTTTTGCGGGTGTAGAGTTCGGCAATGGCGGTGTGGTTGGTGAGTTTGTAGTCGCCGTCTTCGCTGCGGTCGTACACCACGCCTTTGCTTTTATGCACCTGCGAACTTTCCGGCACCTGTATGTGGATGAGCTTTTTTCCTTCGGCCTCTGTTACCTGCGGCAGCAGGATAAAAGGCGGGTCGAGCTTCTGCGGGTTGTTCGAAAGATTCACGATTTCTTTTACCAGTTGCGCCACCCGAACTTCGTTTACGCCCAGCACCCTGCCATCGTCGGCTACGCCTAACAGAATATCGCCGCCTGCCCGGTTCAGGAAAGCACATACCGTCTCGAAAAGGGTAGCGGGGAGTTCAGAAACTGCTTCCTTAAACTCCAGCCGCAAGCCTTCGCGTTGTTGTAGTAGGTGGTTTATCCGGGGGATGGTCATGGAATAGTGAGTAATTAGCAAGTTGTTTTAGTCTCTCATTTTCAGAAAAAGCAGTTAGGTGTTCTGCTTAATTATTCGCCTTAGCCACGCCTTTGTCGCGGAGAGTATTACAGAAGGACCAGACACTACTTACTACAAAATAATTAAAGAGAAAATAATATTTAAATTTAATCTAAGATCTCAGCTCTTATTCCAAACAGTGTAAAACAAAGTTTAACTTTTCGCCTCTCGCCATCCTCTAATTTTGATAAATCCATTTTTACAGGTATAAAGCGCTGCTGTAGAATTGGCACTTTAACTTTAATATTTCCTCGAACTTCCTTTTGAATTAATCCATCAAATACTTCTTCCTCACCAGTTTCTGAATCTAGCCACATGTAACGAAAGTCAGGATTCATATAAGAAAAACTTCGCTTAATATTTTTTAAATAATCATTAGCGCTTATGAAATGATTACTGTAGGCATCTGCTATAAATCTAAAGTAGTTAAATCTAAGTTCATTATTTGTTTCTAACTGTGGATGATTTTTGATTAATGAAAAGAACTTCATCCGAATGTTGGCATTATGTAATCTCCGACCATAATGTTTAAATAGAAATTTCGAAACTTCAAAGTTGAGTTCAAAGCCTTCCAATTCTTCCAATATCTCATTACAGCGAGTGGTACCATTTTTACTTTCATAATAATTGTACATGAGTATTAAAATGTAAGGCCTCATTTTTTCATCATTATAACCTTCTTCTAAATATTGAAGGTAATGTGCATCGCTTTGAAAGCTATTTTTTTCAATATATTCTTTTTTCAATTCATAAATTCTGTCTAAATTATCAGATACTAGTCTTTCTGCTAAATCGAAAAGTTCTTCAATTTGAATTCTTGTTCTGGCTGTCTCCACATTTGTCAATTTCATTTTATCCAAAGACCAGAATAGGAGGCGCAAAAAATCTGTATAACTGTAGGAGCTAAATTGGTCAACTAGTTGTTTAACTATGAATAGTTCCTTTGCCTCTTCAAAATATCTGTAGGTTTTATTAAGCTCAGATTCTATTTCGAAAAATAATCTAGCTAGTTCAAAATTTAAAACAGCACGTCTATGTATAAACCTATGATTTCTCCTATCCATCAATGATTCTGCATACAGAAGTAAGTCAATGCCTTTTTTAAGCTTTTTAACATCTCTACTTCCTTGAAGATTAATTACATAATGAAGGAGGAATTGGGGATCATCAGATAGTCGATCATAACAAATCTCATAGAGTTGATCAATCTTCACCTTGGGTAAAGCGTCTGATTGTTTCAGTGATTTAAGTAAATCGGTTGCAAGTCTGGAAAACCTTTCTCCTGTAAGCATATGAGAAAATATCTTCTTATATTTGTCAAACTTATCATCTTCTTTACTTAAGAATTGATTAACTAATTTTTCCGCAATTACAGGATGCTTAGTTCTAAAGTAAAGATCTGGATCTACTCCATGGCTTTTTGATTCAACTTGAATTAATAACCCTTTTCCTTCAACCCTAATAACTTCATCCCTAAAAACCTCCCAATCTTTTGCAACCAAAGAGCACAGAAGGCTTGCAGGAGTCAGTATCTTAAACTGGTGCAATAAACTTGTATATAAAAATGCGCTTTGAGCCACCTTTCCTAATGAACGATAGGAATCATATATATCATGTTCATGAGATCCATCTTGAATAAGATTTATTAATGAAATAAATGAATCTCCATCGTATTCTTTCCTTATTACTTTAGCTAAATCGTTCTTTTCTTGTTGGTCCCGAAACTTAATTAAATCAACGTTTCTAAGTTTTTCTAACAAATCATTAATCTCAGGATCTGTTAATTTTGCATCTACTTCAATTTCTAGACTACTATTAATTGTTTTGCTAATTTTTAGTCTTTCAAGAATATTTTCTCTTACAGTAGTAACAAAAACAACTTTCGTTTTCGAAAGTTGTTCTGAACTTAACTGCAACCTAAAGTCCAACATGAATTTAAATATGCTGTTTCTTTCAATATTATTAAATAAGATGAATACATAATTTGCACCAATTTTATTAATTAGTTCAACAATAGCATTGGCCTCTAATCTTAGATGGTCTAAAACCTCAAATGCAACAGCATTTAAATCTTTTTGAATAATAATATCCTTTATAAGGCGGTAACAAAAAGTCGATTTACCAATTCCAAATGTACCTTTAAGAAAAACAATTGGTACAATTGTGCTTTGGTTATCATCCATAAATTTGTACAGATCTTTTTTTACTTTGCTTAAAAGGTCTCCTCTTAATACATCTATCTGTTTAAGAATAGTCTCAAACGAAGGTTCATCCCCTTTATAAAATTCTTTGATATTTGTACCTGAAACTCTATACTGTGAATTGAGTTGAACTAAACTATGACCAAGCCTTGCTTGAACTTTTGCCGGAATAGTTACTTTAACTTCCTCACTATTGGTGTAGGAAATTCTCTGACTTTGAACTATTGCTTTACTATTTTCCTCAATCCACACTTCATACAAATTAAAAAACTCTTTAAAAGAAGATTTGATAACGTTGATTCTGTTTGCTGTGAAATAGTCTAATTGTGGTTCTTT
>NZ_QCZK02000021.1 GCF_003347595.2 Botryobacter ruber
TGGGTTGCTGCGCAGCAGCATAAAAAAGTAGCCCCGGCTAGCGGGGCTACACAAGATGAACATCCGTGACCTTTCGGCTGGGAGCTCTCTTTTGGGTAAGACAAAGATAACAAAATTATCCTATAAAAAAACTTGACTTTTAAGACAGTACCTTGTGGGCGAGCCGCAGTAGAGTTAGCTACTGGAGGTCATGTAATGGAAAGTTCTTTTTACTACTTGGTATAAGTTGTAGCCGAATCCTGAAAATCCAAATTCAGACAAACTTGGATTCAAGAAACAAATAATCACAGAAATAAAAAGAATCACCGTAAATCAAAGGTTCAGACAAACGGGCAGAGACAATGGTGGCAGGTGCAGTGTAGTTTTTTTAGAGAAAATTCAACCACAAAACGCTACTCCCCCAATGCCACCCGTAGCTTCAGAAGTTCGGAATGGCCCTGGTCATCGTCGGTGACAGCCAGCACAGTGTAGGAATTTTCTGCTGCCGCTTTCTCCACAACCACTACTGCTTCGGCTTTGCCTTTAAACGCAGTACCGTCCGGTTGGGTAATCAACGCAGAAACCAGGCTTGCCGACTCTGCTGTACCTGCCACCACAGCCGCTGCTGGTATGTAGCCGACAAAACTGCCCAGCACTTCGCCGTCTTCAATGGCATTGGTTGTACTTTCCACCGAGGCCGTAAAGAAAAGCTTATCATCAAACAGGTACGCTCCGGAAAAACCGGCACCGAAACCATTGATTTGCTGCAGCATGAAAACCGCTACAGCATATGCAGGCGGTGCCGTTGAACGACCTCTCAGGAAAGAGATAAATTCAGCAAGATCGTACGTGACCAGCACATTGCGGCCGTTCCCGAGCCCGCGCTGCAGCAGGTGGAGCTTTCCATCTCCGGCGGCAATGCCTTCTATGTTGAGCAAGTTCCCGTTCACTACCCGCTTATCCTGTTGCAGCCTGTCATACAGCTTCGCCAGCGAGAGCCGCTCTACGACCGGCGAAAGCGGCTCGTGTAGTGAGATCAGGTAAGCCTGACGCCGGGCTGGAGCAGAGCCGGAACCGAGCAGCAGCAAATATGTTTCGCCGTCGAGCTCAATTTTTGTCATACTTTCCAGGTCCTCTTTCTCCTCCTTTACTACTCTGCCACTACCAAAACCAGCTGTATCCGTTAAGGAAATCCGTTTTATCTCCTTAAAAGTTTTATCCAGCACGTACAGGTAAGGGGAGTCGTCGCCGGTAACATAATACAGCCCCTGGTGCGCTTCCATGCCCGATGCCGAAGGAATATGCTCATAAAAAACTTCCTGCTGAATGACGGCAGTTGCAGCTATATCCTGCTTCGCGATGGCTTGAGTTGTAGCCGTAGCTGTACGAGCAGTGTTTTCGGGTTGGCTGCAGGAGCCACAAAGGCAGCAAAGCAACAGCAGGAAAAGCAGTTCAGTGTTACGAAACTTCATTTTGTAAGTAGTTTTTTGAAATGTACTTACGGAAAACAGTCAGAACCGCTGAAGCCGGAAAACGAAATGATGCGGCAGCGGCCTGCATCACAGCGAAATTGCCTTTTTACAGCAGAAATATGTTATGTTTTTCTAAAAAACGGGGTAACTTTGCGCTTTAATCAGGCATTGTACAAAATTTATAAAATCCGTTCAGCCCTCAGAAGATGAACCAGATACCAGAGGTTATCAGAACCGTTCCTTTAGAATACTACCTGTACTTTAGTTCTGCACTGTTTGTAATCGGCATTATCGGCGTTCTTACCAGACGCAATGCCATTGTTATTTTCATGTGCGTGGAGTTGATGCTGAATGCAGTAAACATATTACTGGCAGCGTTTTCAGCCTACCGCTCCGACCCAACCGGGCAGGTGTTTGTCTTCTTTATCATGGCAGTGGCGGCAGCAGAGGTCTGCGTGGGCCTGGCCATTATCGTGATGATTTACCGCAACCTGCGCTCTACCGATGTACAACTGCTGAACCACCTGAAGTGGTAACAGCTCCTTTTATTTAATCTGAACAGTTCAAAATAACTTTACGCTCCATGCAAGAAATAGTAATGCCCTTCGACAAACAGGAAATGGCGCTGCTGTGTTTGCTTATCCCGCTCCTGCCCTTTATAGGTTTTGCTATAAACGGACTTGGCAACCGTAAACTGCCCAAAGGGCTGGTAGGACTGCTAGGCTGTGGCACCGTGCTGGCTTCCTTCCTTATCGCGGTTTACCTTTTCATGGATTTCACATCCGGCGGAAGTCGTCCTTACACGGTTAGTATTTACGACTGGATTTCGGTTGGGCGCCTGCAAATCGGCTTCTCGTTCCTGATCGACCAGCTTACGCTCTTCATGCTGCTGATGGTAACCGGCATCGGTTTCCTGATTCATGTGTATTCGGCGGGATATATGAGCCACGATGAGAACTACGGCAAATTTTTCGCTTACCTGAACCTGTTCATGTTCTCGATGCTGCTGTTGGTAATGGGCTCTAACTACGTGATGATGTTTGTGGGTTGGGAAGGCGTTGGACTCTGCTCTTACCTGCTCATCGGCTTCTGGAACAAAAACACCAACTATAACAATGCAGCCAAAAAAGCTTTCGTCATGAACCGTATCGGTGACCTGGGCTTTTTGTTAGGCATCTTCCTGATTTTTATCACCTTCGGAAGCGTAAGTTACCCGGAAGTATTTGCCTCTGCCGCACAAACACCCGGCCTGAACGGCAGCACCGTGATGATATCCATTACCCTGCTGCTGTTTGTTGGTGCCATGGGTAAAAGTGCCCAGATTCCGCTGTTCACCTGGCTGCCCGATGCGATGGCGGGTCCTACACCGGTTTCGGCACTCATCCACGCGGCCACCATGGTGACGGCCGGCATTTACATGGTAGTGCGCTCCAACGTGCTGTTCATCATGGCGCCGACTACCCTGGAATTTATCGCTGTGATTGGCCTGGCAACAGCCCTGCTGGCTGCCACCATTGGCCTGGCGCAAAACGACATCAAAAAGGTACTGGCCTATTCTACCGTGAGTCAGCTGGGTTACATGTTCCTGGCGCTGGGGGTAATGGCGTTCTCTTCTTCGCTTTTCCACGTACTCACACACGCGTTCTTCAAGGCGCTGCTCTTCCTTGGTGCCGGTAGCGTGATCCATGCCATGAGCAACGAGCAGGACATCCGCAACATGGGCGGCCTGCGCAAAGCACTTCCCATCACCTTCCTGACCTTCCTGATTGGCACACTCGCGATCTCGGGTATTCCGCCGTTTGCAGGTTTCTTCTCGAAAGATGAATTGCTGGCACACGTGTTCATGCACAGCAAAGTGATGTGGTTCTTCGGTCTGCTGGCCTCGTTCATGACTTCTTTCTACATGTTCCGCCTGCTGTTCCTGACCTTCTTCGGCAGCTTCCGGGGCACCGAAGCACAGCGCCACCACCTGCACGAGTCGCCTGCCGTTATGACCATTCCGCTTATCGTACTGGCTATCCTGGCTACCTTCGGTGGTTTCCTGGGTATTCCGGCAGTGTTCGGCGCGGACCATTTCATCGGCAACTATCTTTCGCCGCTTTACACCTACGCCAAAGGCATAAATGCAACGCCGTTTGAACCTATCCATTTATCCCATGAAACAGAGTACCTGCTCATGGGTATTTCGGTAGCCGTGGCCGTGGTGGCGATCATCATTGCCTATGTGATGTATGTGAAAAAGAACACGGTACCGGCTCCGGAAGATGCCCGTCTGGCGCCTGCACACAACCTCGTGTACCACAAATACTACATCGATGAATTGTACAACGCCCTTATCGTGCGCCCGCTGATGTGGATGTCCGGTGCCTTCCACCGCTTTGTGGATGTGGTGCTGGTGGACGGCGTTGTGAACGGTGTAGGAAAATTTGTGATGCTGAGTGGCCGCACCCTGCGCTATGCCCAGAGCGGCGCCATTGGTTTTTACCTGATGGTGATGGTGTTCAGCATTGTCCTGATTCTATTTTTAAACTTCTTTATCGGATAAGGTTCTTAGAAGATGATTACAGCTTTATTACTTTTCTGGCCTGCATTGGCGGCCCTGCTGGTGCTGCTGATAAATGGACCGGGAGCCAAACGGGTTGCCTTTATAGCAGCGCTCGTTGAATTTGCCATTGCACTTTTTGCTGTTACCAGTTTCACGACAGGCAGCACCCTTCCACAGTTTGGGTTAAGTATTCCGTGGGTAGAGCGGGCCGGCATCAGCTTCAGCATCGGCATGGATGGCATCAGCCTGCTTATGGTACTCCTGACAACATTCCTGGTGCCCCTGATTGTACTGTCTTCTTTTAAGCACGAATATAAAAACCCGAACACCTTTTATGCGCTGATCCTGTTCATGCAGACGGGACTGATCGGGGTGTTCGTCGCACTGGATGCCTTTCTGTTTTACTTCTTCTGGGAAGTAGCCCTGATTCCGGTTTATTTTATTGCCGCCATCTGGGGAGGTGCCCGCCGCATTCCGGTTACCTTCAAGTTCTTTGTGTACACCATCTTCGGCTCCTTCTTTATGCTGGCCGCCTTCCTGTACCTGTACTTCCAGACGCCCGGCACTGGTGTAGCCGCACATTCCGCACACATCAACGCTTTTTACCAGCTGTCACTCGACTCCGACACGCAGAGCTGGCTGTTCTGGTTCCTGTTCCTGGCCTTCGCCATTAAAATGCCGGTTTTCCCGTTCCACACCTGGCAACCCGACACCTATACCGAGTCGCCGGTGCAGGCGACCATGCTGCTGGCGGGTATTATGCTGAAGATGGGTATTTACGGCGTGCTGCGCTGGCTGCTGCCTGTGGTGCCACTCGGGGCTAGTCAGTGGCTGGATGTGGTGCTGATCCTGTCGATTATCGGCATTGTGTACGGCTCCATCATTGCCATCCGCCAGCGCGACCTGAAACGCCTGATTGCCTATTCTTCTATTGCCCACGTTGGCCTGATTGCAGCCGGTATCTTCTCGCTGACAGAGCATGGCCTGCAGGGAGGCGTTATCCAGATGCTGAGCCACGGCGTGAATGTAGTTGGCCTGTTCTTCATCATTGATATTATCTACAGCCGCACCCGCACCCGCGAAATCTCCAGCCTGGGCGGGATCACGCAAACCACACCGGCACTTTCTATTTACTTTATGATTCTGCTGCTGGGTTCGGTGTCGCTGCCGCTTACCAATGGTTTTGTAGGTGAGTTCCTGCTGCTGTCGGGGGTGTTCCAGTACAACAACGTGTATGGTGGCATAGCCGGCTTAACCATTATCCTGGGTGCTGTGTACATGCTGCGCATGTTCCAGGGTGTGATGCTTGGCACCAAAACCCCAGAGACGGAAGTTTTTGCTGACCTGACGCTGAACGAGAAAGCAGTGCTGATTCCGCTGGTGATTATGGTTTTCTGGATTGGCCTGTTCCCCAACACCTTCCTCGAAATTTCTGAACCTGCTGTTGGTAACCTGCTCAACATCATCCAGAGAAGATAATTTAAGAACCGATTTTACAGGAAATACGACGACATGACTTCGATTATTCTTCTAACAAGCTTTGGCATAATTAACCTTTTCGTAGGCTTTATGAAATCGAAAAGGATTCTGCTGCCCCTGGCACTGCTGTTTCTGCTGGCAGTACTTGGCGCGAACCTGCTGCAGTGGAACGATACCCAGAGTTACTTCAACAACATGCTCACCATCGATAATTATGCGGTGGGCTTTACCGGCATAATGGTGCTGTCTACGCTCCTGATCCTGCCGTTCTCGCAGCGCTACATTACCGAGCAGGATGATAACATTGCTGAATTCTACTCGCTGCTGCTCTTCTCGCTGGTGGGCGCCATCATGATGGTGAGTTACGAAAACCTGCTCATGCTCTTCATCGGTATCGAGATTCTGTCGATTGCGATGTATGTGCTGGCGGGCAGCAACAAGAAAAGCATCCGCTCCAACGAGGCATCGCTGAAGTACTTCCTGATGGGTTCTTTCTTTACCGGCATCCTGCTGTTTGGCATTGTGCTGATTTACGGCGCCACCGGTTCTTTCGACATTACCCGCATTGCCGGTGCCGCACAGCGTGCCGAGAGTGTGGAAGGGGTGATGTTCGGCCTGGGCATGCTCCTGATTGTAGCCGGCATTTCCTTTAAAATCGCGGCAGCTCCTTTCCACTTCTGGACACCGGATGTGTACGAAGGCACCCCTACCCTTTTCACTACGTTCATGTCGACGGTGGTAAAGACAGCGGGTGTGGCTGCATTTTACAAGCTCATGGCCTCCGCCTTTGGCGCTTCTTACGCCACCTGGTACCCAACGCTGGTAGCCATTACAGTGCTCACGCTCCTGGTTGGCAACATCGGGGCGGCGGTACAGACGAACATGAAACGCATGCTGGCCTACTCCAGTATTTCACATGCCGGTTACCTGCTGATGGCGCTGATAGCACTGAACGAGCGCTCCGAATCGTCTATTTTCTTTTACTCGCTGGCCTATTCGGTTGCCTCCATCGCCTCTTTTGGCGTGCTGAAACTGGTAACGGTACAACGCGACGACGAAACCTTCGAAGCCTTCAACGGCCTGGGCAAAAGCAACCCGATGCTGGCCTTCGCCATGACGGTTTCCATGCTCTCGCTGGCAGGCATTCCGCTGACGGCAGGTTTCTTTGGCAAGTTCTTCATCTTCTCGTCGGTAATTGAAGGGGGCGACATGATCTGGCTGGTGGTAGCTGCACTGATTCTGGCAGCTGTGGGTATCTACTACTACTTCAAGGTAATCATTGCCATGTACATGCACCCGGCAGGCAACTTCGCGCCCGTAAAAGTGAGCAGCCTGGTATCCGTTGTCCTGATTATCATCACAGCACTTACCATTATCCTGGGCATCGCACCTGCGCTGGCAAGCGATATATTGTAAATTTACTTTTCTATAAAAACAGCATTCGCTGCCATGGGAGTTTCGCTCTTGTGGCAGCGATTTTTATTTACAACATCCCAAGACCACGCAGCGTCTTCCAGACCTACGAGCGTCTGGCCAACAATGGAGCAGCAGAGGCTGTGGTGGCAGGTGCAGTTAAAAAGTAGGGACAGGTTGCGATCCAATCGTTGTTCCTGCCACCACAGCCTCTGTTCAAATTTAACACCTCCTCAAACATACAATAAGCTCACCCCCTCCTCCTGCACCTCCAGCCGCGCTTCTCTGCCACACACCATTGCCAGGTTATGCGGCTCGTGGCCTACCGGGAAACCAAAACAGACAGGGTAGTCGTACTTGCCGGTGTGTTCTGCAATAATCTCGTAGGCATCTTTCCCGAACGGAATCGCATTATCATTCATGTCGCTCATGTAGCCCACTACCAGCCCTGCCAAATTAGCCAGTTTGCCGGAGCGGTCGAGGTGCACGAGCATGCGGTCGATGTGGTAAAGGTATTCGTCCAGGTCTTCGAGGAACAAGATTTTGCCCTCGGTGCGAATATCGGAGCGGGTGCCGGTGAGGGTGTGGAGCATGGAGAGGTTGCCGCCCACCAGTTGCCCTTGCGCGGCGCCGGTACGGTTGAGCGGGTGAGGTGCGATAGTGTAGCCGATAGGCTCGCCGAAGAGTACCTGCCGCAGGCTCTCGATAGCTTCGGCAGTACCTGCTTTTGTGAACACGACCGGCATGATGGCATGCACCGATTCTATCCCGAAGTTGTGCACATGGCTGTGCAGGGTGGTAACATCGCTGAAACCAACAAGCCATTTCGGGTTCTCCCGGAAAAAGCTGAAATCCACCTGGTCGACGATGCGGGTGGTGCCGTAGCCGCCGCGGGCGCAGACAATGGCTTTGATAGCAGGGTTATCGAGCATCTGCTGCAGGTCGAGCAGGCGCAGCCTGTCGTCGCCGGCAAACTGGTTATAGTCAGCGCCTATCGTGCGCCCTACCACCACCTCCAGCCCCCAGCTTTCAAAAACACGGATAGCGGGCTCGATTTCCTGTAAACTTATTTTGCGGGCAGTGGCCACAATGGCTATCGTATCGCCCGGACGAAGCGGCTGAATCATAATTGTAATAGTTGGCTCATGGCGAAGATATAGCTTTTTAGGTAAAATTTGCGCCACCGGATTTTTTTGGAGAACTTCGGAAAAATCTGATCTGCCCTTATCACTCCCTGCGCTGGTGCTGTAGCTCAATCTCACAGCACCCGGGAGTATTGGTGCGAACAAAACAGCTCAAGGTATGCCTGAATTACAACAGAAAAAGAAGTCCGGGATCGACAGGTTCCTATCCGTGATCGAGCGCATTGGCAATGCCCTGCCGCATCCTGCTACGCTTTTTGCCGGTTTTGCTTTGCTGGTGGTGGTGCTCTCGTGGGTGGCGAGCCAGTTCGATATGGCGGTGGTGCATCCCGGTACAGGCGAAACGGTAACACCGGTTAACCTGCTCTCGCGCGAGGGCCTGCACATGATCCTGACGCGCATGGTTACCAACTTTACCGGCTTCGCGCCGCTGGGAACGGTGCTGGTTTCGTTGCTGGGCATTGGGATAGCAGAAGGCACCGGGCTGATTGGCGCGGTGCTGAGGCTGGTAGTGCTCTCGTCGCCGAAGCGTCTGCTCACGTTTGTGATTGTGTTTGCCGGTGTTATCTCCAACACTGCCAGCGAAGTGGGCTATGTACTGCTGGTGCCCTTGGCTGCCGTTATTTTCCTGGCCGCAGGGCGCCATCCGCTGGCCGGCCTGGCGGCAGCCTTTGCAGGTGTTTCGGGTGGCTACAGTGCCAACCTGCTACTGGGCACCGTCGATCCGTTGCTGGCCGGCTTGTCTACCGAAGCGGCTAAAATTATTTCGCCCGGTTACATCGTAAACCCGGCGGCGAACTACTACTTTATGTTTGCCTCAACCTTTCTGATAGCTGCGTTGGGCACCTGGGTAACCGAGAAGGTGGTTATTCCGCGCCTGGGGGTTTATGCCGGAGAAGAAAAACCGCAGTCGATCGACCGCCTGAATGCGCAGGAGAAACGCGGACTGCTCTATGCAACCATTGCCATCGCCCTGATGACGGCATTTATACTGGGTGGCCTGCTACCGGAAAACGGTTACCTCCGCGACCCGGAAACCGGCGAAATCCTGCACTCGCCTTTCATGTCGGGCATCGTAGCGTTTATTTTCCTGCTGGCCGGCATTTCCGGTATCGCGTATGGTATAGGCGCCAAAACCATCCGCAACGACAGCGATGTAATGCGGGGCATGTCCAAATCGATGGAAACGCTGGGTTCGTATATTGTGCTGGTGTTTTTTGCGGCGCAGTTTGTGGCTTATTTTAACTGGACCAACCTGGGCCTGATACTGGCCATCAACGGCGCCGATGTGCTGAAGACGATGGGGCTGAGTGATATTCCGCTAATGGTGATGTTTATCCTGGTGGCCGCTACCATAAACCTGGTGATGGGAAGCGCTTCGGCCAAATGGGCCATTATGGCGCCTGTGTTTATCCCGATGTTTATGCTGCTGGGCTACTCGCCGGAGTTTACGCAGGTGGCTTACCGCATCGGCGACAGCGTGACCAACATTATCTCGCCCATGATGTCGTATTTCGCGCTGATCGTGGCCTTTATCCAGCGGTACGATAAAAATGCCGGCATCGGAACGGTTATCTCCACCATGCTACCGTACTCGGTTGTGTTCTTCATCGGCTGGACCATCCTGCTCATTATCTGGATTCTGACCGACCTGCCCATTGGTCCGGGCGCTGAAATGTACCTGCCTTAGCAGTTTCAGACGACTTTGTTGCAACGAGTCTGTCCTTTTCAAGATTTCTCTCTTAGAGCTGGTTTACGTTATTTTATAAGCCACAGGTATTCCCCTCTGTCGCAACAG
>NZ_QCZK02000022.1 GCF_003347595.2 Botryobacter ruber
GTGTCTCTACGGCCAACTCATCAAGTAACTTGTCGGGCAGGTAATTTAATAACTTCTTTACCCGGATACCTTTTGTGTCCATAGCAGTAACTAATTGATAACTATAGAATATACGGCAGGTTTCGGACAACAATGTTTCCAAAACCTGCCGGGTTTATGTACTAAAGCTGATGGATGATAAGGCAAAGCACGTACCTTTGCAGTCGATAAGACCTGAAAAAACAAATGGAAGATTTAAATCTTTGGGAGAAACCACAACTGGTGTACGTACTGGACCCGATGTGCTCGTGGTGCTACGGATTTGCGCCGGTACTGAAGCGGGTGCTGGAAGAATATAAAGACAAGGTGGAAGTGAAATTCGTAATGGGCGGCCTGCGCCCCGGCACCACGGCTGTGATGGACGACGAAGCTAAAACCACCATGCAGCAGCACTGGCAGGACGTGGAGACCGTGACAGGGCAACCGTTCGATTATAGCTTTTTCGACCGCGAAGCCTTTGTATACGACACAGCTCCTGCCAGTCGCGCCGTGGTAACCATGCGCTACGTGCAGCCGGAAGCAGAGCTGGCGATGGCCGAAGAGCTGCAGCAGGCTTTCTACGCCAAAAATCAGGACATCACATCACCTGCAGTACTGGCCACCATTGCTTCTGCTGTTTTCGGAATAGAGGAAGAGGCGTTTCTGGAGAAATATAATTCAGAAGAAATGGAGGAAAAAACAAAGCAGGATTTCCTGATTGCACGCCACCTGCAGGCCACGGCTTTCCCAAGCCTGTACCTGCTCAACGCCGATAAAGTGTACCTGTTATTCAGAGGCTACCGTATGTACGAAGCCGTGAAAGCCAGAATAGAAGAAGCGATTTACATGCTCAACCATCCGCAGTAGAGCAGTAGGTTTAACCCGCACCAGACCTCGCAGCGTCTTCAAGACCTGCGAGCGTCTTGTCCGCTACAAAGCAGCAGAGGCAATGGTGGCTGCTGCAGCAAAGTGAAATGCGTTAAAAATGCCATAGTAGCTGCCAGCGAAACGCTCGCAGGTCTTGAAGACGCTGCGAGGTTTTTGCAAAGTCAGGCTTTTGCCGACAGCACCTGCCCAAGCGGGTCTGCCCCATGCCAGGTGCCTTCGCTGGCGACGGGAGCGAAGCGGGCGAAAAGTTCTTCGGAATACCAGTTTTCCAGGCGGGTTCGTTTGATCACCTCCTGGTGCGAACGCTGGCGGTAAGCGTACGCCTTCATCGCCTCCACCGACTCCCACACACTGAACGTTGCCTGCCGCACCAAGGGAAGCTCGCCTAATCCGATGGAACAAAGCAATCCTTCGGCCTGGTCGAGAGCTTTGGTAGTTTGGAGGCCGAAGCGCAGGAAGCCGGGTAGCGCCAGCCAGTTCACGCTGGCACGTGTCAGCACAGCCACGGGTCCGACTGCGGGTGGTGCAGCCAGAACGGGCTCGAAAGGCGTTTTCTTATCCCAATAGCCGTGTGACTGCAGCGGGTACATGCGCAGTGTCCAGGTTTCATAGGTGTGCTGCCGGTACGTCTGCATCAGCTCCGAATCGTACAGAAAAGCGTTTGCTGCTGCTTCGCTTTCCCAGGTGCACAGCAGGCCATAGCGCCCGAAGTCCGGCAAAATGCTGAAGGCTTTCCCTTTCCCGCTGCCCATCAGTTTGTAGAACAGCAGGCCGGGCACCTGGTTCAGGAGGGGCGGGGAAGTTCCCATCTGCGCCAATCCCCACCGCATATGTCCCTTCCTGATGCCGAAGAGGGTGAGGGTGGTTAAGCGGGCAGCGTTTGGTTCTGGTGTTTGCAAGGGTTTAGATCTGGTTTCACAAAAACACCTGCCCGGCTTTGAGGCAGGCAGGTGTGATAGCAGCAAATATAGCAGGTGCTACAAATTTATTTTCCTGTTATCGCCGGGTTCGTAGCGCTCGCCTGTTACAACGGCTTTGGCTACGCCGATCAGGTGTACGACGGCACTGTTGGGCGAATCCCAGTACTCGGCATGGTCGATGGTTACTTTAATCAGGCCGATGTTGGGATCATCTTTTCCTTCCGGGAACCAGGCTTTCAGGGCAGGATTCCAGAGTTCGTCTATCTTAGCTTTGTCGCGGGATAGGGTGGCCCTTCCGGAAACCGACACATACAGGTTATCGCCTGGTTTGGCATAGCTCAGGTTTACATGCGAATCCTGTTTCAGTTCCTGCGATTTGGCGGAGTCGTAGCCGGTAAAAAACCACAGCACGCCATCGTCTTTTGTTTCCATGGTGCGCATGGGCCTGCTGCGGAGCATACCGTCGGGTTCCTGCGTGGTCATCATGGCAATATCAATGTCTTTAATTTTATCTGTCAGCTTGCGCAGATTTTCTTGGGTATTCTGATCGTTATTCATAGCTTTCTGGTTTCTGTTTGTCAGTTTAGTACGCGTGCCTCTGCAAAGGGTTGGAACCGCAGGCGCACCGTGTCTTCCGCTTTTTAACAAATAATGCCGTATCTTGTTTAGGAATACAGCTTAAACTATAATCGTTTGAATTACCTGGCACACATATTTTTATCCGGCGATGACGAGGAACTGCTGTTGGGCAATTTCATGGCCGATGCTGTAAAAGGCAAACAGGCAGCCCGTTATCCGGAAGGTATCACCAAAGGCATCCGGCTGCACCGCCTCATCGACACCTACACCGATACCCACCCGGTGGTGCATGAGACGAAAGCGCGCCTGCGCCAGCGGTTCCGCAAATACGCCCCCGTGGTGGCCGACATGTACTTCGACCACTTCCTGGCCAGCCGGTTCAGTACCTATTCTCCTGAGCCGCTCGTCGAGTACACGCAGCGCGTGTACCAGCTCATCCACAGCAATTTTGAGCTACTGCCTCCCCGCATCCAGCACCTGTTCACGTACATGATGCGCCAGAACTGGCTCCTGTCTTACGCCGAAGTAGCTGGCATTGCCCGAGCCCTGGAAGGCATGAGCCGCCGCACCAGCTTCGCCTCCGGCATGGAACACGCCGCCGAAGAACTGCAGGAGAACTACGACTACTACGCCCACGACTTTACCGTCTTTTTCCCGGAGCTGATGGCGTATGTGGCGGAAGTGAAGGAGGGTTTGTAGGAGGAGAGGGTGTGGTGGGTGGTGCAGAGAAGATTTTGGTGATGTGGAGGGCGAAATGTAATATTATGAATTTTACTGATTGATTTGGATAGATAGTATCTTATTGAAAGGCGGTAGAAGCAGCTATAAAGTGTCGAGTAGTTAACCCTTTGTTTGAGCTGATTCTGATCATAGTAATGAATTGTACGTTATGGTACCGCCCCCTACAAATAAATTTTCCTAAATTTGTCCACTAACTGGTTAAATCAAAAAGTTTAATTAAAAAATGGACGTCTTTAGAACGATAGAAGTGAGAATTGCCGAGAAACATGGCGCAATCGCTAAGGGAACAAGAAAATCAATAGGTGATTTCCTACTAAATGATGATATTAAACGCCCTGTAAATGTAAAAAGCAACAACTTAGATAAAAATAATTATTCTCCAAATATCATTTCTGCTAAACGCTTAATTAAATGGTTAAAACAAGAAGGGAATGAGCTATTCTTTATTTTTGTCGATTACAAATTAACTGAAAACGGTCCTAAAATTTTTAGAGATTCTGGGTTGATTCCAGTACATAATTTAAGTTGGAATTGCTTAACCATTGAAGCTCAAGGTTGGGGGGTTATTCAAATGTGCAAACCTTTAGAGGTGGATATGAATCAAGATATAAAAGGATTCTTACGGGGTATGAAGAACGCTTATGAAACTTATATGCGTAAAGAAGCAAGAAAAGTAGAAATAATAAAAGAAATGATAAAAGATTTCTAAATTTGAATAATGCATAGTTGCTTTCATTGCTTTGAATAGTATCACAATATCGTATGGTTAATAAGCTAAACTTCCAAGTTGACAGTAAATACATAAAAAAACAAATATGAAAATATTCGACGCATATATTTCCCCTGCCACTCTGGGATTTTTTCAGCAAAATCTTTCTTCTGAAACATCTTTGGAAGTTGCAAATACTTTAGTGCATTCTATATCAGGTATTCAATTCTTTTTTGAAAGGACTACAGATCTTGAGGAGTTTCAAAAGAATCTTTCTGAATTATATAATTTTGTGGAAGAGCCTGATAGAGCCGAGTATGGCGATTTTCAGACAAGTTTAGATTTAGCAATTGCAGTAACTAATTATTTATCGAAACACGTTGATGAACCAGATGTAGTGATTGAACCGACATGCGGAAAAGGAAACTTTATTCTAGCTGCCATTAAAACATTTAAATCTATAAACAAGGTTTATGGAATTGAAATTTACAGACCATACGTTTGGGAAGCGAAATTTTCAATTATTGACTTTTTTCTTGCAACTCCTCATGCTAATAAGCCTGATATATGTATCTACCATAACAACGTGTTTGATTTTAATTTTAATGCAATTGCCTCTGAAATTTCAACACAAAACATTTTAGTAATTGGTAATCCGCCTTGGGTTACAAATTCAATGCTTGGGAGTTTAAACTCCTCTAATCTTCCTGTAAAGTCAAACTTTAAGAAACACAATGGTTTGGATGCTATTACAGGTAAAGGCAACTTTGACATAGCAGAATATATAACAATGATGATGCTTGATACCTTTCAAAATAAAAATGGTACTATTGCATTGCTCGTGAAAAGTTCAGTTATTAAAAATATCATTTTTGATCAGAAAAAGAATAAGTACTATATTGGTGATATAGAAAAGCACTGTATCGACAGTAGAAAAGAGTTTAATGTATCAGTAGATGCAGCATTGTTTTTTTGTCGATTGAATGTTCCCCCATCCTTCAATTGCCATGAATTTGACTTTTACAATAATTTAGAATCACATTTATGCTTTGGTTGGGTTGAAGAAAAGTTTGTTTCTAACATTAAAACTTATGTTCATTCAAAACATATTGACGGTAATTGCCCATTTGAATGGCGGCAAGGATTAAAACATGACTGTTCTGCTGTTATGGAGTTAGACAAAGTAAACAATCATTACATAAATGCATTAAATGAAGAATGGGAGCTAGAATGTGACTTAGTATATGGTATCCTTAAAAGCTCCGACTTAAAAAATACAGTCATTAAAGCACCAAGAAAATACACAATTGTTACCCAAAGAAAAGTAGGGCAAGACACTTCATACATTAGAAGCAGTTTTCCTAAGACATATCAATATTTAGTTAATCACCAAGATTCGTTTAATGCTCGAAAATCAAGCATTTATAAAAACAAACCTTCATTTTCGATCTTTGGCATTGGTGACTATTCATTTAAGCCATTTAAAGTTGTTATTTCTGGTTTATACAAGACATTTCACTTTACATTAGTCTTACCAGAAAATCAAAAACCTCTTATGCTTGACGATACCTGCTATATGCTTGGCTTTGATAATCTTGACTATGCTCTTTACTCTCTAATTCTGTTAAATTCTCAGACTACAAAGGAACTACTTCAATCTATAACATTTTCAGACGCAAAAAGAACGTTTACAAAAGATATACTTATGCGTATTGACCTATTTAAGTTGAGTAAACAAATGAGCCTAAGCGAAGTAATTCAAGAAATTGAATCCTTTAATATGCGGTATTCATTAAATTCTACAGCTAACAATTGGCATTCATTCGTTGACCTATTAAGACCTGTACAAAGTGGGCAAATAGCAATGTTTGTCTAACTTGACAAACATTTATAATATTTGATTTCTGCTAGAGTATCTAACGAATAACAACTGAACTTCAGTAATTTTGTTAATCATTATTGCTAAATTTAGACCAATAGAATATGATCTTCTAAATCTGCAGAATACCGATAAGTTTTTATTTTCGATAGAAAAATTTGACACATTCTCGTAGGCTACAAACACTTAAGAAAAATGGAATAGTAGAAGACTTTGTAAAAGAACTTGATATCAAAATAAAGCAGTCAGGAAAACAGCTTGAAATGGCTGCTTTTGTCTGATCAAACAGTAACTAAACCCACAAAAAAAAGGAGCAGCCACTGCGACTACTCCTTCTGTTCTCAACCAAAAAATCTTAGTGATGATGGTGGCCGCCTTCGCCGTGAACGTGGCCGTGGGCGATTTCTTCGCGGGTGGCTTCGCGAACATTTTCTACTTTGCCATCAAAGAAAAGCTCTTTGCCGGCCAGCGGATGATTAAAGTCCATACGTACGGTTTCTTCTCCAACGCTTACCACGCGGCCCTGTAGCTGGTTGCCTTCGCTGTCGGCCATCGGAATAAAGTTGCCTTCTTCCAGCATATTGTCAGGCACTTTGCCGTCTATTTCAAATACGTTTTTTGGCAGTTCAACCAGCGCGTTCACGTCGAACTCGCCATAGCCATTTTCAGAGTCAAGGGAGAAACTGAATGTTTCACCGGTGCTTAGCCCTTCCAGGTTATCTTCAAACTGCTCCGGCAGTCCACTCGATCCGTACAGAATGACCATGGGCTGCTCCTTCGTAGCTGCCTCTATGAGTTGTGGCTCCCCGTTTTCATCTTTAATCCGAAGCTCATACGAGAGCGTTACTACTTTGTCTTTTTCAATCTTCATGTTTACTGTATTATTGGTAAGCCCATCTAAGGTAAAAACTTTAACCTAAGAAGCATAGCTTTTTTTTATTTCTTCTGAATTTTCCCGCATTAGCTGCCTTACAATTGTTCTTTTGTGTCTGGTGCAGTTCCGGTAGTACATGGTACATGCAAAAGCGCCTTTATTTGGGGCAGCTACCCCGGAAGGTCAGGGCATGTGCTGGCTGTACTCCCAGGCGCTTTTGTAGGCCCCAATAGATTCGGCATACGCAATAAGTTCGGCAAAAAACGTGTGCTGTGCCAGCGTACTGCTGTCGCCTACGATCACCAGCTTTTTCTTGGCGCGTGTCATGCCCACGTTCATACGGCGGATATCGTTCAGGAAACCAATTTCGCCTTTTTCGTTGCTGCGCACCATGCTCATGTAGATGATGTCGCGCTCCTGCCCCTGGAAACTGTCTACGGTTCCCACCGACAGCTGCCGCCGGGTGCGTAGTTCGTGCAGCAGCGGCATGTGCTCTACCTTGTCTTCGAGGTAGTTGATCTGGGCCCTGTAGGGTGCAATCACGCCGATACGTAGCGGGATGTTTTCCTCGGAAGGGGAAAAATACCGCAGGGTGTGCTCCAGGTGGTTGAGCAGCAGGTCGGCCTCTTCGGGGTTAGCGGAACTTTGCGCCTCCGCCATTTCCGCCTCGTTGAAGCCACAACCGGCCGTATCGATAAATTCAATCGCCAGGCCTGCCGGGAAGTGGGGGTGGTACTGGTTCAGGTCCGATTCCCGCACGCTCTCGTGTGCCTCCAGCTCGCCTTTGTAAAACTGCCGGTTCGAAAATTCCATGATGTGGTGGTGCATGCGGTACTGCGTTTTCAGCATCACCGACACCTCCGGCTGCCGCTCGATGCACTTTTCGAACAAGGTAATGCTCAGGCCGCCTTTTTCCGCCTCAAACGACTTTACGGTAGGAGGGAGCTGGTAATGGTCGCCCGCCAGCACCACCCGGTTGGCACGCGATATCGGAATCCAGCAGGCCGGCTCCAGGGCCTGTGCCGCCTCGTCGATAAAAACGGTGTCGTAGGTGAGGTGGCGGATGGCTTTGTTGGAGGCGCCTACCAGCGTACAGGTGATCACCTGCACGTTTTCAAGCAGGTCGTCGGTAATGTAATGCTCTACCTGGTCGGCCTGCTCGAGCAGGCGGTGGCTTTCGTTGCGGAACAGCTGACGTTGTGCCCGCTCTTCGTGGCCGAATTTGCGCTTGAACTGCGAGGCCATGCGCTTGTATTCCTCCGCCGCCTTCCGGAACTCCTTCAGGTCTTTGTAGGCGCGGTGATTCATTACCTGCGCATCCAGCGTGTGCTCCAGCAGCACATCCGATACCCGCGACGGGTTACCGATCCGGATCACGTTTACGCCTTCGTTGGCCAGCTTTTCGGTGAGCAGGTCTACGGCCGTGTTGGATGGGGCCGTTACCAGCAGCCGCTTCTGGGTTTTGAGTGTGTACAGGATGGCCTGCACCAGCGTAGTGGTTTTGCCGGTACCGGGAGGTCCGTGAATGATGGCTACATCTTCGGCCTGCACAATCTTCCGGACCGCTTCGTTCTGCGAAGGATTCAGCGCAGGAATTTCTGCTACCGGCTCATCGGTAAAGGAAGGGGCTTTGATGCCGAGCAGGATGTCGCGCAGGTCTGCCAGGCGGGTTTTATAGGCCTCCATGGTTTTCCGCAAGCCGATTTCCATTTCGCGGTAGCTCATCTCGTCAAAGGTCAGGTCGATGCCCAGTTTGCCGCCATCCACCCAGCCCGGGAGATCTTCCTTGTTCGTGGCCAGCAGCACCTTGTTGCGCTTCAGCCCCACAATCACACCCTGCAAGCTGTTGCGCTCGCCCGTGTTGGAGAACAGGGCAGCTGCTTTCCCTGTCTGGAAAAGGTGCAGTTCGTCGCGGCCTGAGGTTCGCTCCAGCTCCACCACCACCTTGTTGCCAAACCCGATTTCCTCTTTCGTGATCACGACCGGGTACCAGCAGAAACCCATCGCTTTTCGTTCGGCAATCGTGCTTTTCAGGCTCTTGATTTTATATTGCTGGCGGTCTTCTTCCTGTTCAATTTTAAGCAGTTCCTGAACCTGCTTCAGTTCTTCAAAAATATCTGTCATATAGCAAAAGAAAGGCTGGGGTATGTACGCCAGCCCTTTTTTATCGTCGTTTGTTCTGATTTTGTTTTTATACAGGTGCTACTTATTTCCGGCACCATCCTTAAGAACAAAAATTGTTGGTATTTTGCTCCCTTTGCTGCAGAAAATGAGGGATTTGTAAATTAAGGTAGCCTTACCTGGCTCTCTTCCTGCCTTTGGCCTGGGCCCTGTTCAGCCGCAGCTGCGCCAGGATGGCATAGGCAAACAAAATAAAAGCCACTACGGCCAGGATGGCGATGATCCGGTCTTTGCCATAGCGGCGGTCTTTGGAGGCCTCCAGTTCCATTTCCAGGTCTTTGATGGTGCGTTCCCGTTTTTTCAGCTGCACCTGCACCGTTTTTACCTGGCTCTGCAGCTCGGCAATGCGGTTGTCTATCTGGCGCTGGTCGGCCAGCACCTGGCTGCCGCTTCGCTGGATCTCAACGGTGTTCTCGGCTACTTTTTTGATGCTGGCCTCGTTAATGGCAGCTACCAGCCTGGAGTCGTGGTTAATTATTTTTTTTAGTGTTTCTATTATGTTAAGCAAATCCTTCTTCGATTTTTTCCCCCAGAAGTTGCTGTTCTGCTGGTTGTAAAACTGGTATTCCAGCACCAGCTGCTCCCGTTCGTTCATCAGGGCATTTATTTTGTCTTCCTGCTGTTTTGTCTTTTCCTGTGACTGTTCCTGCGCCTGTGCGCCCGCAATCCACACAAAAAGCAGGGCCAACACCAATAGTTTCTTCTTCATCTCTTTCACAATAAGTATAATACAATTACAAATATGGTCAACCTTGGGCAAATGCTCCTAATTTTTTTGTGTTTCCGGTAAAAAGGGAGCAGCAGTGGGCGTGGTGGCAGGTGCAGCAAAGTTTTGTAGCCTTGCACGAAAATTTTATGGTTTGTGTGCGGCAGCAAAGCCATAAAGTTCGGGATAATTCTTAATTTTGAGGTTCCATCTACACAACTACCAGACCCTTATGAAACAATACTTAGACCTGATGCGCCATGTCCTTGAAAACGGGGTGAAAAAAGAGGATAGAACAGGTACCGGTACCCTCAGTGTTTTTGGCTACCAGATGCGGTTCGACCTGCAGAAAGGTTTCCCGCTGGTAACAACCAAAAAGGCGCATCTGCGGTCTATCGTACATGAGTTGCTGTGGTTCCTGAAGGGCGACACCAATATCCAGTATCTAAAGGACAACAACGTAACCATCTGGGACGAGTGGGCCGATGAGAACGGGGACCTGGGGCCGGTATACGGATCGCAGTGGCGCAACTGGCCAACACCGGACGGACGGCACATCGACCAGATTTCGCAGGTAGTGCAGCAGCTCAAAAACAACCCCGACTCCAGGCGCATTATCGTGAGTGCCTGGAACGTGGCGGAAATAGACAACATGAAACTGCCGCCCTGCCATGCTTTTTTCCAGTTTTATGTAGCCGAAGGCAAGCTGTCGTGCCAGCTCTACCAGCGTTCTGCCGATGTGTTCCTGGGCGTGCCTTTTAACATTGCCTCGTATGCACTGCTGGTACTGATGATGGCGCAGGTAACCGGGCTGCAGCCGGGCGAGTTTATCTGGACCGGCGGCGATACACACCTGTACCTCAACCACCTGGAGCAGGCAAAGCTGCAGCTTTCCCGTGAACCACATGCTTTGCCTACGATGATCCTGAACCCGGATGTAAAAGATATCTTCGACTTTAAATACGAAGACTTCAGGCTGGAAAATTATCAATCGTATCCGTCTATCAAGGCGCCTGTGGCTGTTTAATTATCCATAGCATACAGACCGGAATTTATTAATACCTGATGAAAAAGGCACTGCTTAAGTTTACAGCCAATTACAAGTTTTTATTTTTCATTTACCTCGTCTTAGCCTTTTTTGCAACGGCACAGTCCTATTTCAGGTCTGCCGAGCTAAGTCCGGAAACCGGTTACACGTACACCAAGTACAACAATTACATTATTTTTAAGCAGTCTTTTTTTCATTTAATCCAGAACAAGGATATCTACATCCTGTACCTGCCCGAGCACTGGGATCTCTACAAGTACAGCCCTACGTTCTCGCTACTGTTTGGCGTGCTGGCAGTGCAGCATGATTTTGTGGGGCTCCTGTTCTGGAATATCATCAATGCGCTGTTCGTGTTCTTTGCCCTGAAATACCTTCCCAAACTGGATGACAAAGCAAAAATGCTGATGATCCTGACGGTAGTGGTGGAGTTGCTGGGCTCGATGCAGAATGAGCAGAGCAACGGCATTACGGCCGGGCTCATTATCCTGGCCTTTTGTTTCCTGGAGCGGCAGAAGTACCTCTGGGCTACGCTCTGCGTGGTTTTCGGACTGTACCTTAAAATCTTCGGGATTGTCGCGCTTGCCCTTTTCATCTTTTACCCTAAAAAATGGAAACTGGCTTCGTACACGGCCCTGTGGTCGGTGGTGCTGTTGGTGCTGCCACTGCTGGTGGTGGATGCGGGGCAGCTCGTGTTCCTGTACAAGAGCTGGTGGAACATGCTCACCCACGACCACGACATCTCGTACGGCTTCTCGGTGATGGGCTGGCTGTACACCTGGTTCGGGCTGGACTTACCCAAAACAGGGGTTGTACTGGCGGGAGCAGTGCTGTTTTGTGTGCCGCTTATCCGTTTCAGGCTCTACCAGGATTTTACGTTCCGCATCCTGCTGCTGGCTTCCATCCTGTTGTGGGTGATCATTTTTAACCACAAGGCAGAGTCGCCTACTTTTATTGTGGCCATGTGCGGTGTAGCGATCTGGTTCTTCTCGCAGGAGAAGAAAAAGGAAAATATGGTGCTTTTCTTCCTTGCCATCCTGATTACCTCTTTCTCGCCATCCGACATTTTCCCGAGGTTTGTGCGGGAGCAGTATTTTGTGCCCTACGTGGTGAAAGCGGTGCCGTGCATCCTGATCTGGTTCAAGCTGGTGTATGAAATGACCTTCCGGAAGTATGCACCGCTTGCTGAAGCCGACAAGCCGGCCGAACTGGCAACCCACCGCTCGCGTTAACTTTTGCTGCGTATTAGCTGTATGGTAAAAGATAAAACCATTTAAGCTGATGCGATTATGAAGTTCAAAGCCATTGTTACCGCTCTTTTTTGCTTTGTTGTGCTGCAAGCCATGGCACAACAGCCTGCACCTGATAAAGTTCAGACGAAGAAAGGCGATCTGGTCATAAGGCCTGTTTTGCATAGTTCCATGGTCTTAAGCTGGGATAACAAAACCATTTACGTGGACCCGCATGGCGGTGCAACCGGTTTTGCCGGTATAGCTGCCCCCGACCTGATCCTGCTCACCGACATTCACGGCGACCACCTGGACCTGAAGACGCTGGATGCGCTCCAAACAGGTAAGGCTACCATTGTTGCACCGCAGGCAGTGGCCGACAAGCTTCCGGAGAAGTACAAGCAGAAGCTGGTGGTGCTGCAGAACGGGAAAAGCACCACCCAACTTGGAATCCCGATCAAAGCCATTCCCATGTACAACCTGCCGGAAACAGCTGATGCCATGCACCCCAAAGGCAGGGGCAACGGCTATGTACTGGACTTGGCAGGTACAAAAGTGTACATCTCCGGCGATACGGAAGACATTCCGGAAATGCGCTCTTTAAAAGATATTGCTGTTGCCTTTGTGAGTATGAACCTGCCCTATACCATGCCTGTGGAGCAGGCAGCCAAAGGAGTACTTGCCTTTAAACCAAAAATCGTTTACCCGTACCACTACCGCGGAAAGGACGGCTTTTCGGATGTAGAAAAGTTTAAGCAGCTGGTACAGGCAAAAAACAAAAATATCGAGGTAAGGCTGCGCGACTGGTATCCGGAAAAGTAATACCAGATACTATTTACTCAGTTCCACAAAACTATTTCTCTTTTGTCATCCCTGTAGGGGATCTTGTGGGCGGACTGCAGTCAAGCTAGCTACTGGAGGTCGTGTAATGGAAGATTATTTTTACTATTTAGTAAAGGTAGGATCCCTGGATACGTTTGAGGTTGGGGCAGGAGCAGCGGCAATGGTGACAGTAGCAGCAGAAAAAAAGTACCTGTTTTTATTCACTGCCACAGCCACCATTGCCTTACCACCTGCTCAAAAAAGCACTATTTGTAAAAGAGATTTGCTGCACCGGCTTTTTCACCGGCGTAAGCTCACCGCCACTTCGAGTTCCACATCGCGCCCTACTTCAGAGGCAATGGCTCTTTTTACCATATCAATATCTTTGACGCTGAGCGGAGAGCGGGACACGAGTTGTACGTTCAGTACCAGCGGGTCGCCGCCGTGCAGCACTGCCACCCGCCGGATTCGTATCGCGCCTACTTTGTAGTTGTTGAGGGAGCGTACAATGTGGTGGTCGCGTACCATTTTGGTGAAGCCGAAGCCCAGCGGCAGACTCACCAGCGCTACCGTTACCAGTGTTAAAATCAATCCTTTTTTTGCCAGGTGAAACGGACTGAAGCCGAGCAGCATGAACGTAAACGCTGCCGCCAGTACAATGCCCGTGAGGTTGGTAAGGAAAAGCAGCAGCGCGCCGGTAAAGATATTCCAGTCGCCCCAGCCAATGCCGATGCCCGACACAGCCAGGGGCGGCACCAGCGCTACGGCAATGGCCACGCCTGCCAGCGTTTTGGCCACCTCTTCGCGGGCATGCGCGTACGCACCGGCTATTCCCGACACAATGGCTACTCCCAGGTCGAGCAGGTTCGGACTGATCCTGCCGCTGATTTCGTTGTTGACGGCCTGCAGGGGCGTTATGACGGTAACCAGAATGGCAGCCAGGTAACTTAGCAGCAGTCCCAGCCCAATGGTCCGGAGGCTTCCCCAGAACAGCTGCCTGTCCTGCCGCAACACACCCATGGCCAGCGAGATAATGGGCGCCATCAGCGGCGCCAGGATCATAGCCCCGATAATGACCGGTGATGAATTTAAAAACAAACCCAGGGTCGCCAGCAGCGTGGAGAGCATCATCAGGGTTAAAAAGGGTGTGCTGGCCTGCGTGTTTTCGCGGAGTACTTTAAACAGTTCCTTGAAATCCTGGGTGGAGGCGTGGTAGATAAGCGAAAGGGGCTTGCCCACGATCTCCTGCAGGTAAGCTTCGCCTCTCGGGAGTGCTTTTATCCTGTACCGGTCTTTTGTGCCTGCATCTTCGGTATCGGTTTTCAGGTGCCTGCCGGGCAGGAGCAGCAGCTTTTCGGGGCTCACGCACAACTCTATTTCCCGGGCACTCAGGAGTGCATTGTCCAGCGAAAAATCCATGGGCGTGGGGCTGCTGATGGTGACAGCGCCCGCCTTAATATGCCCGACAAAGGACGGCAGCTTCCCGTTTTTCTTAAAAACAGAATCTGCGGCAAACCGAAGCAGCTGCATAATGCTGCGGGGCGCCAGCACCAGGCAGTGCATCCGGCCATCGTTGATGTATGAGTTTTTGATGAGCTTGCGCGATAGCAGGGCGCTTTTACCATGCAGCACCGCCACAATGCCAATGGCTGCGGTTTTGAGCGGCGGCTTGCCCTCGGTGTTAAGGGTAAAGGCCCTCGGGATAAGGGCTTTGGACTGCACCAGTACATTCTTAAACTTCTCCCATCCCGAAAGAAACCCTTTTTTTGCCATGCTCCCCGCCATCAGGCTCAGGCTGTTGCCGATCACCACTTTGTTGAATACTGGTTTCCCGTTGCATAGCAGCAGGTCCGCCGCTATGCCTGCTTCGGCACTTAAAATATCTTCTATGGCATCTGCCAGGCTGTCGGCTATCCCGAAACCCAGCCGGGCTTCCAGCAGGTCGGGGTGCGGCAGAATGCCCAGGGCCCATTTTTTGTGCTTGGTGCCGGCCACAATTTCTGCCAGTGTCTCATCGCTAACATAAGTCACGACGGCGCTTTCGGCCACTACATTTTTACACGCAGGGTCGTCCTGCCGGAACGGTACTAACTTCTCCACCCGGTTTTCGAATGCCGGTACTATCTTTTCCTGAACTGTCTGCTCTTCCTTTGTATCGTAAATCAGGGTAAATTTCGTCATGTGTAGCTCCCTCTCTTCTTTTCCTCCTGCTGTTACGGGCAAAGTGGAATTTGGGTGAGGGAAAAAGGGGGGCGGGGGAAAATAATTATTGCCCAGGGAAAACAGCTACCACTTAACAGGAGCAGAGGCAATGGTGGCAGGAGCAGTAAGGTTTTGAGAAGCGATATTTGTGAAAACGAACAGTAGGAAGCCGGCAGCAGGGCCAAACTTCTACAAATCCAGCAACCGCTTCGTCGCTTCCTTATCTTTAGCTAGCTGGGCTTTCAGCGCCTCCAGCCCCTCAAATTTCTTTTCCTCGCGCAGCTGCTCTACAAAGGCTACGGTTACAGGCTGGCCGTAGATATCCTGGCTGAAGTCCAGCAGGTGCACTTCCAGGGTGAGGCGGGTGCCGTCGACGGTGGGGCGGGTGCCGATGTTCATCATACCCGGGTGCTTTTCCTGGCCTACGGTTACCCACACCGCATATACGCCGTTGGCCGGGATGAGCTTGTGAGGCTCCGGGAGGGCCAGGTTGGCGGTCGGGAAGCCGATGGTGCGGCCCAGCTGCTGCCCCTGTTCAATGGTGGAGGTGAGGGTGTAGTACCTGCCCAGGTAGCTGGTGGCCGTGGGAATATCGCCTGACTCCAGCGCTTTCCTGATTTTAGTGGAGCTTACAGCTACATCGTCTATATCCTGGCGTGGTATTTCCTCTATCTCAAAACCGTACTGCTGCGAGCGGGCTTTCAGGTTTTCGAAGCTGCCTTCGCGGTTTTTGCCGAAGCGGTGGTCGTAGCCAATAATCAGGATTTTGGTGTTGATCGCTTTGATCAGTACATCCGTAATAAAGCTGCGCGAGCTCATGCGCGAGAACTTACGGGTGAAGGGGATGATGAGCAGGTAATCGATGCCAAATGCCTCCAGCGCTTTTATGCGTTCGTCGATGGTGGAGAGCAGTTTGAGCTCGTTGTCTTCGGGGAAGAGTACCAGGCGGGGATGGGGCCAGTAGGTGATTACCACCGAATGACTGCCGGTCTGCCGGGCGCGTTCCACCAGCCGTGTCAGAATTTTCTGGTGGCCCACATGCACCCCATCAAACGTGCCGCTGGTAACAACGGCATGCTGTAGCTTCGGGAAAGCGGCAATATCATTGATTACTTCCATCCGCTGCTAACTGCTCTCTTCTTATTTGCTGAATGTCTTCGATGGTCAGGGCATCTTCCAGTTTATAATCGCCGATACGCGTACGCACCAGCGCCGAAAGGTGCGCGCCTACACCAAGTTTCTGACCTAGATCGTGGGCCAGGCTGCGGATGTAGGTGCCTTTGCTGCAGATAACTTTAAAGTGAACCACAGCTCCTTCCACCGCTGATATTTCAAAGGTTTTGATCGTTACAGGGCGGGCTTTTATTTCAGCGGTCTTACCTTTTCGCGCCAGCGCATAGGCTCTTTTGCCGTCTATCATCACAGCTGAGTACAGCGGCGGCACCTGCTCGATGGTGCCTTCAAAACTTGCGGCAGCATTTCTGATGTCCTCCGGTGTCAGGTGGCTGATGTCTTTTGCTTCGGATACTTCTGTTTCCAGGTCGTAGGAGGGGGTGGTCTGGCCGAGGGTGATGGTGCCGGTGTATTCCTTCTCCTGCGCCTGTATCTCGTCTATCCGCTTGGTAAACTTGCCGGTGCACAGGATCAGCAGACCAGAGGCGAGGGGGTCGAGGGTGCCGGCATGGCCTATCTTTTTTACGCGCAGGATGTTCCGCACCTTTTTCACCACATCAAACGAGGTCCAGGTGAGGGGTTTGTCTATGAGTAATATTTCTCCTGCTTCAAAATCGTATGCCATACTTATATTTTAAGGTCAACGCCAATAGCCAGCAACACCAGGATGGCTATTCCCAAACCGATCCGGTAGTACCCGAACACTTTAAACCCATACTTCGTGAGTATGTTGATAAACGTTTTAATGGCAAACATGGCTACCACAAAGGCCACGGCATTGCCGATAAGCAACAGATTTAAATCGTCGCGGTGAATAACTTCGAAGCTGTTCGAAATTTTTTCTAAGTCCAGCTTGATGACATCGGAAAGCTCCAGGCCGAGCAGATCTTTGATCAGTTTATAAGTAGCAGCAGCCAGCATGGTAGGCACCGCCAGGAAAAACGAAAACTCGGCAGCTGTTTTACGGTCCACGCCCATCGAAAGTCCCCCGATAATAGAGGCCGCCGAACGCGAAACGCCCGGAATCATGGCCAGGCACTGGAAAAAGCCAATTGCCAGCGCATTTTTGTACGTGATAAACTGCTGGTTAGCATTGTTAAACCACCGGTCCACGAACAGGAGTACGAAGCCTCCCAGCACCAGCATCACCGCCGTAATGGTTACGCTTTCCAGCATCGCATCGATGATGTCGTTCAGCGCGAAACCAATGACGGCTGCCGGTAAAAAAGCGATAAACAGTTTTTTGTACAGGTCGAAACCGGCAATAAACCGCCGCCAGTACAGCGCCACCACCGACAGGATAGCCCCGAACTGAATATTCACTTCAAAAATCTTGGTGATCGGAAGCTCGTTTATCCCCAGCAAACTCGACATGATGATCATGTGACCGGTAGAGGAAACAGGCAGAAATTCGGTAAGACCTTCTACAATGGCTAAGATGATAGCCTGCCAGACACTCATTTATTCGTGGGTTTTGTCAGTAATCAGGATGGCGAACAACTCGATCACAAAGCCTGCTATCACCACCAGCGGGCCGAGGGTGATGCCCAGGAAGCCCAGGCCATAGGGTTCTGTATCGAGTGTCATGATAAAAAATCCGAGTGCCAGCACGGCGATGCCGGCCAACATCAGGATGTAGTTTTTTCTGCCAAAGGCCAGTCTGGGTTTATTTTCCATTTTTAGTATAGTTCATCTAACGACATGCGGAGGTACTTGCGCACGGCCCTGTAGGAGCTGAGGAAGCCGATAATGCAGCCAATTACAACCAGGGCAATCATCAGGATATAGGTCTGCTCCTCGTCCTGCAGCAACTTTAGCTCTTCTACTTGATGGTACGCGTACTGCGTGAGCAGGAACAGGAAAACGGAAGCAATAATGCCGCTCATAATGCCCTGCCAGGCTGCCCGGTTCAGGAACGGGCGCTGAATAAAATAAGAAGTAGCGCCCACCAGCTGCATGCTCCGGATCAGGAACCGCTGTGAGAATAGCGCCAGTTTAATGGTGTTGTTGATCAGGATGATCACCACCACCAGCATGATAACGGTGAAGAGCAGCAGCACAATGCTGGCTTTTTTCATGTTGCTGTTGATGGATTCTATCAGGCTGGCCACGTACTGCACTTCAAATACGCCGCTCGTTTTTTCCAGGTCTGTTCTGATATTGGCGAGCTGCAGCGAGTCGGAATGGTCCGCATCAATTTGCAGCACGTAAGCATCGCGCAGCGGATTTTCGCCCAGGAAGGTCAGAAAGTCTTCGCCGCTTTCGTTCAGAAAAGCCTTTGCACCTTCCTCTTTTGATATGAAGCGCACCTGCGGCGTCTCATGCTTCTGCGCCACATAAGGTTTCGCAGCAAAGGTCTTTTCCAGTTTTGCCAGCTGCGCCTCCGTCAGGTCGCGGTCCAGGTACACCTGCATCTCGATGCCCTCTTTTACAATGTCGGAGAGCTTGCCCGCATAAATCAGCAGCAATCCGAAGAGACCGATCACAAAAAGGGCTAGCGTAATGCTGAATACCACCATGGTATGCGGGTAACTACCAAGCTTTTTCTTCTTTACCGATTTGATTTTCTGGTTTGCCATAGCTCATGCTTCCGCACAAAAATAGAAATATTATTTTAATAAGCAGAAGCGTTTTGCCAGATAAGCGAAAAGGAGGGTTTGTTTTAGCGCATGTCGTCCTACAGGCTCCGTTTTATGCTGCTGCACCAGCCACCACAGCCTCTGCTGCTCATCCGGGGAGCTATCGTTGAGGCAGCTACAGGTTCAGGCGCGGATCGGAGTCGAGGATGATGGGTTCCTCCTCCTGTTGTTTCCGCAGCTGGCTGCGCGAAGGCTTGTTTCGCCTGAAGAGCTCGTGCAGCGTATCGAAGCGTTTGGTGTGCAGTAAGCTGATGCTCTGGCTCGTATTCACCCTGTCGTTGAACACACTCGGGTTGGTGTTGTACTCCAGCCTTGCCCGTAGCTCGCCGCTTTTGGTAATGTAATACTCCACAGACCAGTCGCCTTGGTAGGCGTTGCGGTTGTTGCGGCCGGTGGCGGTGGTGTTGCCGGTGCCGGTTACAATACCCGACTGGCCGGTTACGCGTAGCCGGCCCTCGAACAGGTTATAGCTCAGGCGCACCTGCAGGTTGGTGAGCGCCTCCTGGTTTACGCCGCCTAGCCCGATATCGATCTGGAGGTTACTGTCGATGCTGTTAAAGAAGGAGCTCAGCTGGCTGGATAGCAGACTGCCCAGACTTCCTCCCACGGCGGCAGACCCGGCATCCATGGTGGCAAAGGAGCCCGGCGGAGCCAGCCGCTGCAGCACCAGCAGACTGAATACCTGCCGGTTCAGTTCGTTTTCATCGTTCCGGACGGAGCTGAGAATCGGGTACAGCAGCGGCTGCACATCCTGGGGCAGCTCGTCAAAATTCAAACCGAGCTTGATCTCCGGTGTCAGGATTGGGCCGGTCAGGGCGATGGTCGCGGTTACCGGGTAGCGGCCCTGGATCTGGTTTCCGCCTGTTCCAAGTGAAAGATCGGAGAAGGAGGTGAGCTGGGTGTAGGTGGCATTGATGCGCATGGTGCCGGCCAGCGGGTCGCCGTTCCAGGAGATGGTGCCGCCGGGCGTAACCTTGAACTCCCGCGTTACCAGCCCCTCCAGCAGATTCAGGTTATAAGCACCGTTGGAAATCTCGAAGTTGCCGTACATGTTAAAATCACCGCGCGTATCGATCGTCATCCGGATCTGCCCGTGCCCGGAACCCCGGATCACGTCACCTGTCTGGCGGTCGATGATAATCTCGAAATAAGCTTCATCGGTCACATCGAGGTTAAAATTCATGGCAATGCCCGAAAGGTCCACGCGTGGTTCCTCTACTTTCACGGCAACGGCGGTCGTGTCTGCTGCATTGCGGTTCACGAATTTAATAAAGTCTTTGCGGGCCAGTTCCGTCTGGTTGTCTAGGGGTACTACGATGCGGGTGTTCTCGTTGCTGCGGGCATTCACGTTTATCTGCAGATCGTCTACGGGACCTCTGACGCTGGCGCTTCCGGTGGCAAAGGCCGTGCCGTAGTAGAGTTCGTTCTGGGAGCTGGTCGTATTGAGCACCATCATGTTCCGGAAACGGGCTTCCAGGTCCAGTTTCATGTTACTGAAGCCATCGTGTGTGATGCCTCCGGTCAGGTTGCCGGTGTTGCCGAAAAGATCGGTGAGCCGGGAATTACGGAAGCTGATGCTGTTGGCGCCAAAGTACACCCTGTCGTTAAACCGGTAGGTAACCCCCAGGTAATCGAACCGGAACTGGCCGCTGTTGACCATAACCGAACCAGTGAGTACGGGTGCCGAGAGGCGCCCCAGTATCCGCAGGCGGCCTTCCATGGTGCCCTCCATGCGCGAAAGGATCGGCTTGAGCAGGGGCTCCACAATTTTGAGCTGCGTATCCACCATCACCGCGAGTAAATCCAGTTGCTCTTCCACTTCTTTGGGCTGGTAATTGCCGGTTACGGTAAGCACTTTTTTCCCAGCCCTGTTGATGCCCACATCCACGGCCAGCTGCTGTTGGGCATTGAGCCAATTCGAGCGGCCCCTGACATTCCCGATCAGCACGTCATCGAAATACAGGGAATCGATGCGCATATCGGTATTGAAGATCATGTCTTTGTAAACATCCTGGACTACTACTTCGGCATGCAGGGTGCCGCTGATCTGCTGGGTGAGCAGGGGGTTGAGGTTGCGCAGGTCAAAATTCCGGACATTAACCAGCAGCCTGCCTTCCGGGTCGTCTGAAATGACGCCCTGCGCCGTGAACACCTGCTGTGCATTGGTAAGCGCAAAATTGATGAATTCTATGCGTTGGCCGCCTTCGCTAATCAGCACGGTATTACCGGGTGTAAACGCCCAAGGGTTTTCGTGCAGCGTAATGTTGGATTTGTCGAACACCACCTGCACCTGGTTCTCCAGGAAATTGATGTCGCCGGTAATGCTGGCGCGGTGGTTCTGGGCGGGCTGGGAGATGCTCGTGGAAAAGTCGATGGTTCGTTCGTTCCAGATGCCTTCCACGTAAAAGTTTTCGGTTTCGCCGGTAGAAGGAAGTAACTGCTTTTGCGAAGTGAAAAGAGCACTCGCCAGCACATCGGGACTTTGCTGGTACTTGGAGGAATTGATCTCGACGTTATTCTGGTACAGCGTGATCTTGTCATACCAGATGGTGTCGATCTGTGCAAACAAATCAAAAATGACGGTATTGCCATGGCGGAAAGAGCCTTCTACTTCGGAAGAGTCTGAAATGCTCAGGTTTGGTACGACCATGTGCAGCAGCGGGTTCACCTGCTTCAGGTAAATGTCATACTTCAGGCTGTAATCCTGCTGGCCTGTAATCCGTTTTCGCCGGTAATAGGCTTCTGTGGCGGCATCGATACTTTCGAAGTTCAGCTTGTACTCCTTTACCAGCTGGCTCACATCCTTAAACAGCACTGAGTATTTAAAGTCGCCGCTCGCGCTCAGCGTCAGCAGGTCCGACAGCAGGTTCAGGCTGCGCGTGCCTCCGGTAATCTGCGACTCTACCAGCACGGAGTCCATCACCAGCGTGTCGCCGTTGTATTGAATGGTGGCGTTGTTGAACAGGGCTGTCCCGGCAAAATCATCAAACTTCAGTCCTTTAAAATTGAGATCAGCATCGGCATGGATAACTAATGGCTTTTGCGACAGGCCCAGCCCCTGCAGGTTTACCCGTTGCAGGTCGGCTGCCAGGTTAAAGGCTTCCGTGCCTTTGCCGAAGCTGACGTCACCATTGCCGCTGAACACCAGGTTCGGGTCGTTGATGGCAAGTTTCCCTGAAAACAATTCGCGGCTCAGGGTGCCGTCTACTTTGATATTCCGGTAGTTGTAGTCGAGCACGTGGAGCTGCCCGATGGTGGCGTCCAGGTTCAGGCGGGCAGTCTGCAGCGAAAAACCAGAGCCCGAAACGCGGCCTTCCATGGAGATGGTCTTTACGTAATCGGAGTTGCCGATCAGGCGGCCCAGGTGAAAGCTGTTGGTTTTGAGGTAGCCCTTGTACGATGATTTGCGCGCTTCGTCCTCCAGCTTCAGGTTGATGTCGGATGTCAGGTTGCCGAGTGCGGTGTTGAAGGTTCCGTTTGCCACAAAGTCGTCGTAAAAACCCAGGAAGCGGCCCTGCAGCGTTACGGTTCCGAGCCGTTCGGCTACTTCGTAAATATTGTCGGGCAGGAATTGCCGGATGTCGTCGGCGTTGATGGTAGATTCCCGCAGGCGTATGTTGGCAAAGGTTTCTTTTGCATTGGGCAGGCCGTCGGCACTGAAATTGCCCACAATGTGGGTGTTCTGACCGTACCGCACATCTACATCACGGGCTGTAAAATTTTTTACCTTGCCTTTCAGTTCGGCTGAGCTGACAAACAGGTTCTCGTCGTACTCGCGGAGCTGCGGCGCAAAAACAGCGATATCGTTGGAATAAACCAGCGAGTTCTCCAGGTCGGCGGTTACCGTTACGCTGTCTATAAAAGAGGTGAAGTCGTGGAAGCGGCTGTAGTCGAAGCGGACGTAGTGCTGCAGGTTGCTTTTGTTTACTTTCAGGTCCAGCTCATCGAATTCCCAGAAGGTGGAGGCGTAGGTAATGAGGCCGTCGAGGTTGTGCAGCCGTGTGTCAGAGCGGGCTTCGCGGGCGCGTAGGTCCGTTACGCGCGCCTGCAAGGTATCTTCTATGGTGATTTCAGAGAATTTTCCCGACAGGTTATCAATGGTCAGGTGGAAATAATCCATGCCAAAATCAGTTGGCGGACGGTTAAAGTTGTCGTAAGTAAAGCGCCCGTCCTTGATCACAAGGGCGTCTATCGAGAAATCGAAGGGCTGCGAAGGTTTGGTCGTGTCTTTTACGATCAGTTCGCTGAGCGAACGGATGAAGGTACTCAGGTTGAGGGTGTCGGAGCCGGCGTACTGCACCAGGTTGGCGCGTGGCTCCTGCAGTACGAGAGTGCCAATGCTGAGCGTGTTCGGATGAAAAATAGAGAAAGCGCTGATGTCCGCTTCAATTCGGCCCACATAGAACATCTCCTTATCTTTGTAATCCAGCACGCGCACCTGCTCCAGTATCACATTGCTGAAGAATTCAATGTCGACGCTGCCAACCGTAACCTCGTGGTCGATGGTCCTGGAAAGGTAATCGGCTGCTTTTTGGGCCACTTTTGTCTGTACGCCAGGCTGCTGAATGGCCACATAAGCTATTCCGAAGAGCAAAATAAGGAGCAAGACCAGCCCCAAAGCTATTTTTAGAATAGCTTTTCCTATAACTTTGACGTAATTTACTGACTGTTCTTTTTCCAAAAGATGACTGAACCTACGATTTTAGCAATCGAATCTTCCTGCGACGAAACCTCTGCTGCTGTTATACGGGGCGCAAAGATTTTGTCTAACATAGTTGCCACACAGGCGGTACACGAACAATACGGGGGTGTTGTGCCGGAACTGGCCTCGCGGGCGCACCAGCAGAACATTATTCCCGTTGTAACGCAGGCGCTGTTGGCTGCAAATGTAACAAAAACTGAGCTAAATGCGGTAGCTTTTACACGCGGTCCCGGCCTGTTAGGCGCTTTATTAGTAGGCTGTTCTTTTGCCAAATCCTTTGCCCTCGGGCTGAATATCCCGCTGATAGAAGTAAACCACATGCAGGCCCACATCCTGGCTCACTTTATCGACGAGCCAAGGCCTGACTTTCCGTTCCTCTGCCTGACCGTGAGCGGCGGCCACACCCAGCTAGTGCTCGTTAAAAGCCACCTCGACATGGAAATTATCGGCCAGACCACCGACGATGCCGTGGGCGAAGCCTTCGACAAAACAGCCAAAATGCTGGGGCTGCCTTATCCCGGCGGACCGATGCTCGACAAAGCAGCTGCAGCAGGTAACCCAAAGGCGTTTCAGTTCCCGGTGAGCAACATGCCCGGCTACGACTTTTCCTTCAGCGGCATTAAAACTTCCGTACTCTATTTCCTTAAAGATCAAACGAAGCAGCACCCCGATTTCGTACAGGAAAATATGGCCGATATTTGCGCCAGCGTACAGCACACGCTCATCAAAACACTGCTCAAAAAGCTGGTACAGGCCTCCAAGGACCTGGGAATTAAGGATGTGGCGATAGCAGGAGGGGTGTCTGCTAACTCCGGTCTGCGGAAAACGCTGCAGGAGTATGCCAAAAAGCACAACTGGAACGTTTTTATACCAGCCTTCCAGTACTGCACCGACAACGCCGCCATGATTGCCATGGCGGCACATTACCAGTACCTGGCAGGCGATTTCTCAGACCAGTACGCCAGTCCGGACCCGCGGCTGAAGTTCTGATAATTTTTCCGGCTTTCACGTATGATGCAAGCTGAGAGACATTTGAAAAAGAAGCACTATGAAAGAAAATATTTTTAAACCAGGCGATACGAAAGTCTACCGGAAGCATGTGACGGAGGAAGATTTTGCCCGTTTCGGCGATGCCCTGGTCCACCCGGTTTGCTCTACCTTTGCGTTGGCGCAGGCGGCGGAGTGGGCAGGCAGGCTGTTTTTGCTTGAACTAATTGACGAAGACGAAGAAGGAATCGGGCAGTTTCTGCACATCGACCATAAAAGCCCCGCTTTCGAGGGCGAGGAACTGGTGGTGGTATCCACCCTGAAACAACACGAAGACAACACCGTTATTTGCCGTTTCGAAGCCCATGTAGTAGAACGACTGGTGGCGGAGGGCGAGACGGGGCAGAAAATTTTCAAAAAAGAAGAACTATTGCAGATTTTAGATCAAGCAAACTATTAAATGGCGAAAGAAAAAGACAGGATAAAGAAGCACGTCAACATCGTGAACCGGAAGGCGTCGTTCGAGTACCAGTTCCTGGAAAAATACGTGGCGGGCGTGATGCTGAAAGGCACCGAGATTAAATCGATTCGCGAAGGCAAGGTGAACATGCAGGACGGGTATTGTGTTTTCCAAAACGGCGAACTGTGGCTGCACAACATGCACATTGCTACCTACACCGAAGGCACCCACTACAACCACGAGCCCATGCGCACGCGCAAACTGCTGCTCAATAAAAAGGAGCTGCGAAAACTGGAGCGTGGAGCAGAGGAGCAGGGCGTCACCATCATCCCGATCCGGGTGTTCATCAGCGACCGTGGTTTTGCCAAAGTAGAAGTAGCCCTGGCCCGCGGCAAAAAACTCTTCGACAAACGCGAAGACATCAAAGCCCGCGACGTGAAACGGGAAATGGACCGCAGCGGATATTAGGAGTTTGGGAGTTTGGGAGTTAGAGAGTTTAGGAGGTAGAAAGGTAGAAAGGTAGAAAGGTAGGGGTTGAAGATATTCAATCCTGTAGCAGAGAGGTAGAGAGGTTAAGGGTATGGCTGTAGAGACGCGGTGCCCGCGTCTCCTGCACGAACCACGGACAAATCCAATCAATCCTGTTATTCCTTAAATCTTCTTAATCGTGTTCAGACAACCCCAATCCTGAAAATCCTAAAATTCCGTAAATCCTGATTCAGACAAAAAATCCCGGTACAGACAACAGCAGTGGCTATGGTGGCAGGAGCAGAAACCTTTTTAGGATGAAAATGAAGTGAAATTACTTTGCTGCTCCTGCCACCATAGCCACAGCTCCTGCGTTTTACTTAAATAGACCTCATGACGAAAAACGATACTCAAAAGCAGGGCCTGGTCCCGCAGATAAAGAAGGAGAAGGATGCGCTCAGCAAGCTGCAGAAGCAGTTTAACACTAAAATAAACCGCATCAATAAACTGAAAGCCACTATCGCTGAAAATGAGGCAGTGATAGCTGAACTGCGCAAAAAGGTGCAGGAAGAGCTGGTGCCGCTGAGTAAGGAGCTGACGGAAGGGCGTATCGCCTTCGTAAATCTGCTGGACAAGGCCTACGAAGGCTCATTTTTCAGGAAAAGGGAGAAGGAGAAGCTGGCAATGCTGATTGAAGATCTGTCTTTTAGCCTGATCGAAGACGAGGGCCGTGAGGAACTGATCCCGTTGCACGACAAGTACGCTGCCTTCAGCCACGCCGAGGTAGTGGAGCAGGCAGAGGAGGAGGCCAAAGAGCAGGCGCAGGATTTGTTCCAGGATTTCTTTGGGCTGGACATTGACCTGGATAACTTCGACGACCTGGAAGGGCTACAGGAACAACTGCGGCAGCAGATGGAGGCGCAGGAACAGGCCCGGCAGCAGCAGAAGGCCAAACGCAAAAAAACAAAAGCGCAGGAAGCGAAAGAGGAGGCCCTGAAAACCGAGATGAGCAACATTGCCAAAGCCAGCCGCCGCATCTACACCGACCTGGCCAAAATGCTTCACCCGGACCGGGAACAGGACCAGGAGCAGCGGGCCTGGAAAGAGGAGGTGATGAAAAAAGTAACCGCCGCCTATACCCAGAACGATTTCTTTGAATTGCTCCGCCTGCAGATGGAGTTTATGCAGGAAAAAGGCGATGCCCTGCACGAACTGCCCGAACAGCAGCTGAAGTACTACCTCAAGCTGCTCAACGAGCAACTGAAAGAGCTGGAGTTTGAGCGGGAGAAACTCAACTTCGGTCCCGACGGCACACTGCTTTTTCAGTTCGGCGGCACGCCAAAGCTACGGGAGCAGCGGTTTAAGGCCGAGAAGACAAAGCTAAAGCAGCATATCAAACGGATGCGCGACGACCTGAAACATTTTGCCGAGCCTGAAAACCTGCGCTATTTCCTGAAATCTGTGCGGTAGCTGGTTCAGTAACCGAAAGTAAATCAAAAACATAACAAAAGAGGGAGATATAGTACATTTGTTGAAAAATCTTCCTAAATTGATAGTAAAATGGTGGAGTACGGAATTTGCATGCTCAGCGTGGTGCCGATGCGCGCCCAAGCCTCTGACCGGGCTGAACAGGTAACGCAATTGCTGTTTGGCGAGTGTTACGAGGTGTTGCAGGCCCAGGGAAACTGGCTGCAGGTGGAGCTGGCATCGGACCACTACCGGGGCTGGATGGATATAAAGCAGCATACGCCGGTAGCGACGGAATATTACGAGCGCTGGTGCAACACCCGGCACCCCCGGGCGCTGGACCTGGTGCAGTTTATTGCCACACCCGATTCCCGTTACCCGGTCGGGATAGGCAGTTACCTGCCCTTTTATGACGGCACAAACCTGCATATCGATGGCAACCTGTACGGGTATGACGGGCAGGCATCCGGCGTAACAGGCACTGCAGACGGGGCAGCACTGGTGCAAGTGGCAGGCCTTTTCATAAAGGCGCCGTACCAGTGGGGCGGCAAGTCGGTTTTCGGGATCGACTGTTCCGGATTTGTGCAGCAGGTATTCGGCATGTGTGGCATACAATTGCCGCGCGATGCGTATCAGCAGGCCGAGGTAGGGGAGGAGGTGCATTTTGCTACCCAGACCCAGGCCGGCGACCTGGCTTTCTTCTCGAACGCCGAGGGGCGCATTGTGCATGTGGGGCTCCTGCTGGGGCAACAGCAGATCATGCATGCTCATGGCGAGGTCCGCATCGATACGTTGGACCACAACGGCATTTATAACAGCAGCCGCAAAAAGTACTCGCACCAGCTTCGGATTATAAAGCGTATTGTTTCATAACCAGCTTCGCCATGCCGGTGTGCTGTCGGAGTGGCAAAAAAAGCAGCTATAGCCATGAGAGAAAAAGTACTTATTCTGAACCAGGATTACAGTGCTATCGCGGTATGCACTGTGCAGAAAGCCTTTGTGCTGGTGTACCTGGATAAAGCGGAACTTGTGTCTAAAGCAAATGGCTCCCTGTTGCACACTGTCAGCAAAGCGTATCCTGTTCCTTCGGTTATCAGGCTGCAGCGCTACGTGCGGGTGCCGTACTACGGCATTTCCATGAGCCGCCACAACGTGCTGCGCCGCGACAACTTCACCTGCCAGTACTGCGGCACCGGCAAAAACCTCACCCTCGACCACGTGATGCCCCGCTCCCGTGGCGGCGAAACCAGCTGGTACAACCTGGTGGCAGCCTGCATGCGCTGCAACACCCGCAAAGGCGACCGAACCCCCGAAGAAGCCGGCCTCAAACTCCTCCGGAAACCCCGGCGCCCCTCGCTCCACTCGTTCCTGCAACAGCACCTCAACGCCGATAACGAAGACTGGCAACTGTACCTGCATTAGTAGGGGTATCCTTTACGGGTACCCAATCGTTGATGATCACCCGTATTCAAGCATTTCAACAAGATTCATTTTTCGCACCTTCACGGGTACCCAATCGTTGATGAACACCCATCATTTAACTAAAATAAATTTCGCCTGCTGCATATAAAAAAAATGCTGCATGTAAGAATGGAACTTTCCACCTCCTCCATAACGATTGGGTACCCGTAAAGGGCACCCCTACAACTTCTAAAATCACGCCCGCCTGATAACAAATACCTTGTAACTAATAATTAAATACCAGGAAAATTTCTTATCTTTGCGCCTTCATTCGGGTGAATGGCGCTGCTGTAAAAAGCAGTGAATGTAAAACTAAACCAAACCGGCCTATTGCTCTACGCCGGTGGCTTCAACAGAGCAGCAGTACTATGAGTAATTCTCCAGATAATTTTGATTGGGACAAATTTGAATCCCAGGGTTTCGGCGGCGGCTACAGCAAAGCAGAGAAAGCCGAAATGGAAAAAATGTATGACGACACCCTGACTACCGTACAGGAGCAGGAGGTTGTTACCGGAACTGTTGTAGGTATCACCGACCGTGACGTGATCCTGAACATCGGTTTCAAATCTGATGGCCTGGTGCCGGTTTCAGAATTCAGGGACCTGCCTGACCTGAAAGTAGGCGACGAGGTTGAAGTATTTATCGAAGACCAGGAAGATCCGAACGGTCAGCTTATCTTGTCCCGCAAGAAAGCGAAAATCGTTAGCGCCTGGGCTAAGATCTACGATGCGCTTGAGAACGACAAAGTTCTGGAGGGTGTTGTTAAGCGTAGAACAAAAGGTGGTCTTATCATCGACATCCACGGTGTAGAAGCCTTCTTGCCAGGTTCACAAATCGACGTGAAGCCAATCCGCGACTTCGACGTGTTTGTAGGCAAGAAAATGGAAGTGAAAGTGGTGAAAATCAATGCCGCTTTCGACAACGTGGTTGTATCGCACAAAGTACTTATCGAGAAAGACCTCGAGCAGCAGCGTGCCGCCATCCTGAACAACCTCGAAAAAGGTCAGGTACTGGAAGGCGTTATCAAGAACATGACAAACTTCGGTGTGTTCATCGACCTTGGTGGCGTAGACGGCCTGTTGCACATTACAGATATTTCATGGGGACGTATCAACCACCCGGAAGAAGTATTGCAGCTTGACCAGAAAGTGAACGTGGTAGTGCTTGACTTCGACGACGACAAGAAGCGTATCTCCCTGGGTATGAAGCAGCTTACGCCGCACCCATGGGATGCCCTGCCTGCCGACATCGAAGTTGGTTCTAAAGTAAAAGGTAAGATTGTAAACGTGGCTGATTACGGTGCATTCCTGGAAATCATGCCTGGCGTTGAAGGTCTGATCCACGTTTCTGAAATGAGCTGGTCGCAGCACCTGCGCAACCCGCAGGACTTCATCAAGCAAGGCGACGAGGTAGAAGCAGTAGTGCTGACACTGGACCGCGATGAGCGTAAAATGTCGCTGGGCATTAAGCAGCTGACCGAAGATCCATGGACGAAGCAGGATGTACTGACGAAATACGCTGTAGGCACCAAGCACACAGGTATCGTTCGTAACCTGACAAACTTCGGCCTGTTCCTGGAACTGGAAGAAGGCGTTGACGGCCTGGTACACGTTTCTGACCTGAGCTGGACCAAAAAAATCAAGCATCCTTCTGAGTTCGTGAAAGTTGGCGACAACCTGGACGTAGTGGTGCTGGAGCTGGATGTTCCTAACAGAAGATTAGCCCTTGGCCATAAGCAACTGGAAGAAAACCCTTGGGATACGTTTGAGTCTGTATTCAACGTAGGTTCTGTACACAAAGCTACTGTACTGGAGAAATCTGACAGAGGCGCTGTACTGGAACTGCCTTACGGCATCGAAGGTTTTGCATTCCCGAAAGGACTTGCCAAAGAAGACGGTTCTACGGTAGAAGCCGGCGAAAGCTTAGACTTCAAAGTAGTGGAATTCTCTAAAGAAGACCGTAAAATCATTCTTTCGCATGCTGCCACTTACGGCGAAGCTGAAAATGCCCGTATAGCGAAAGCTACGAAGAAAGCCCAGCCGGCTGCCCCTGCTGCACAAAAAGAAGCCAAAGCGCCTAAAGTGCAGAAAGAAGCTGAGAAGTCTACACTGGGTGACCTGGATGCCCTCTCTGCCCTGAAAGAGCAGATGATGGAAAACGAGAAAGAAGCCGGTGTGAAGAAACTGGAAGCTGCTGCTGCTAAAAAAGCACAGGAGTCTGAAGGTGCTGAAGGCGAAGCTTCTGAAGAAGAAGATAAAGCTTAAGTTAAGCCGATTCTATAAGGAAAAGCCCCGGGTAAATCCGGGGCTTTTTTTGTGCGGTACCGCTTGCAACTTCATAAGCCGCAGCCACCGTAAGCGTTTTTTGTTGCTGTTTTGTTCTGCTGCACCTGTCACCAGAGCCACTGCTCCCCGGAAAAGGGGGGATATTTTCTACTTTGCGACCTCAGCACCATCTCCTGCCTTACCCCAGTAACCGGAACAGGAAGCCGTGTTTAGTTTTTCTGATGATGCGATATGAAAATTTTTATAAAATCGAAATTGGGTGAACTATTAAGGAGATTAATAAATTAATAAATCAGGCAAAGTCGATAAGCCGATAAAAACGACTGTCCGTACTGGTTTTCGTAATTAATTTTAGTGCAAAATGCTGTACAATCCTGTTTCTGGTTTGTTGTCCTGTTGCTGCTGCTAGTTAAAACTTAATTGTTCCGATGTTAGAAATATTGAATTTTGTTGCCCTGTCCGGAGTTTTCAATTTTTTCTTTTTCTGGTATGCTTCTACCAAAAAGAAAACAAAACCCGACCCTGTCAAATCACTGGTGCTTTCGTTCGTGTTTTCTATTCCGCTTAGTTTCCTGATTATCGGCATTTATACAACCATGCTGATTTATGCTTACCAGATGGGTTACAATGAAGAGGCCATGTGGGAACTGATGGAGCAGGAAGAGCTGCAGTAGCAGGAACTACTGATAAAGCATCGCCCCGGCATTGGTCAACGGGTCGGGGATAAGCACAAAAAAGCCTGCAGCTTTTCAGGTCTGCAGGCTTTCTGTGTTTATGGTAGCGTGCTATTTTCCTGTTGTAGTGCCGGTAGTTGTTCCAGTAGTAGTACCCATGGTTGTGCCAGTAGTTGTTCCAGTAGTTGTACCCATGGTCGTGCCGGTAGTGGTGCCCGTGGTAGTACCCATTCCGGTGCCATAGTACCTGTTGTACCTGGTGTTGTACTCGTCCGTTGTAATTTTATTGTCACGGTCGGTGTCCCAGGTGCTGAATACTCCTTCAGAATATTCCCGCTCATCCAGCTTCTTGTCGCTGTTTTTATCCCAGGTACTGAAGTTGTTATTTTTAGCTGCCCCGGTGCGGAATTCTTTTTTATCCAGCTTTTTGTCTTTATTCGTATCCCAGTCGGCCCAGTTCTGGTTTGTCATGCCGTAGTCTCTGGTAGCAGTACTCCATTCTTCTTCCTCCAGTATATCGTCATCATTCACATCCCAGGTACCGTAGTAGCTTTCGTAGTATTCATCTTCGTCAAGGAAGTTATCATCATTTGCATCCCATCCGCCAAAACGACCGCTTTCCGTAAACGACTGGTTAAAACGCTCGGTGTCCCAGTCAGTTTCCATCTCGGTTTCTTCTTCCATCATGGCTGTTTCGTCCATTGTGTCGGTTTCTTCAACTCTTTCTGTACCATCGCCACAGGCTACCAGGCCGGTTACCAGGAAAGTGCACAAACCAATGGTCAAATACTTTCTCATGTTTAATACCTTTTTTTTCATAGTTTTTTAGTTTTTGTTTGACATTGAAAAGTATACGTTTATACTTTTTTAAAGATTTAATGAACATTAAAAGCCGGGGCTGGTTTGCGCTGCAGCGTATCGGGGGATGTCATTTTTTATTGCTGCTCCTGCCACCACAGTCTCTGCTCCTGTTAGAATGCAAAAGAGAGGAAAGCCGAAACCTGCCTCTCTTTCTTATAATTCCAAAAAATATCCGGGTTAACGGCTTCCGGCACTGCTGCCCATATCCTGGCCGCCATCTTCCACACTGGTGCTTCCCTTGCGGCCTCCGGGTGGTGGCGTCGTCTGGGTGGGCTTAATGCCTCCCACTTTACCGGCACGTGCTTTTTCTTCGCTTACGTGCTGGCCTTTTACGGGGTGAATATTAGGAGCTTTGTTTCCTTCATTCATATTTTTGCCTTTGTTGCCGTTACCTGGCTGATCTTTTTTATCCTTGTTCATCGCTTAACTATTTTTAGTTTGTAAACTGATTTTTAATAACGCCTTCGGTCCTCATTCAGGTCATGCATTCTGTAGTACGAAGGGTTTCTGCCCTGGTGCCGCCTGTGCCTGATTTCCTGTTCATGGCGAACCTCGCCGGTTAAAGGGTTGTACCTTCTGTCATAATCCGGGTTTGAAACCCAGTCGCCATCATAGCCATAACTTAAGGAGCCGGCCATGTTGCCTGTGTTTTCACCTTCGATGTGCGGGTAATGGTCCGGACCGTAATCGTTGTAGAAATTGCTGCTGCCCCAGTTATCCCGGTGGTCCAGGTAATCTCTCCAGCCCGGAGTGTCCGGCTCCTCCCATTCTCCCCGGTATGCATTGCCATAGCGGTCTCCCGGGTATTCATTCCTGTACTGCCGGCCCTGGCTTGCGGTGTAAGGCCCGCCGGTGTCGCGCCTGTTTCTTTCGGCTGCAGGCGCTTGCCGCCGCTCGTCCGGATGCGATGCTCCCCCAAAACCATAGTAAGTAGATACGTTGCGGTGATCGCTGCTGATGTCGAAGCGGTAGGCGCCGCGGTAGGTATCCGGATCTTGTGGGGGCATATTTTCGTAACGCTGTTTTTCGTAGCGCTGACGGTCATAATCCAGGCGCCGTTGGTACCGGTTATCCAAGTCGTCGCGGCGGTTCCTGTTGTCCCAATTGTTTTCCATAGTTATATGTCTTTTAGTTAACTTTCTTGTTCACGAGAAGCTTGTTTATTCTCTTTTTAACGTGCATTCGCTTATGAGGTTTACTTTGCGGCGGTACCGCCCATTTCATCAGCGGCTATCTTAACACTACTGCTCCTACAACGTAGAAAAGGTATTTGTATAAACTTAATACCTTAATTAATCAGCTATGAGACGTAACAGAGATGATTTCCGAAACGAAAACGACCCGTACAGAAACCAGGAGCCGCAGTGGCTGCACGAGCAAAGGCATGGCCATTCTGACCGGGGCCACTATACCCTTGATTCACATTTTAACATGGGCTACGGCGAAGGCGCCGACAACAACTACGGCGACCAGCGCTCCTTTAATATGAATGCCGACCAGGGCTATATGTCTCCGCAAGGACGCTTCCAGCCGGGGGGCGCGCCCTACAGTGGCGAAGATTTTACCCGTAACCGGAACATCAGCCGCGACAATCCCTATGGCATGAGTTATACCCGGCACGACGGCTACAACTCCGGACGCCACTACGATGCCAGGGCCGATTACAGCAACCATGATTACGATAACCTGCGCCACAACAGGAGCCATGCTCCTTACAGCGGCATGGCCGACGAACGCTTCGGGCATGAAATTCACCGCGGCGACAGGAATGAGCCCTACATGGGCCATTCTTCCATTGGCGATTACGAATCGTACCGCCGTTATGAGATGGGCAACCGGGCTTATGACAACGACTATAGCGGTGGCTTTGCCGGCCGGAACCATACCGAAGGCAGAAGCCATTTTGGCGAAGACAGCTATTACAGCAACCTGGATATGTGGAACGACCAGAACAGAAGCCGCTTCGGCAGAAACACGAATAAACGAAAAACACGTTAAGCAAAACATTCACCTGGGCAGGGGCTGCAGCCTGGCGCTTGCAGCCCCTGCCTTTAAATTAACTTAACCGATAAGACTATGAGAAATACAAGCGATAAACAATACCCCAGGCGATATGGCCAGTACAGCCGGAACTACGACAGCAAGCACCACCGCAACCAGAATGAAATGGGACAGTGGCACCGCAACCGGGATGAATTTATCCGGGGAGATGCAGAGGGCTACGTGGAACCGCACTTCCGGAGCGAAGAGTATGACAGGAAGCCAACCGGCAACTATAGCCGGGAAGACTATTACAACGCCATGTACGACATCTCGAACTACGACACCATTCCGCGCGAAGAGAATTACGGCGTTGTAGCCGGCGGCAGAGAAGGCTATGGCGATAAGATCAGGCATTTTCCGTTGGAAGGTGATCCGTACCGGGAAGAGCGAAGCCACCTGAGGTACAGCATGGGCTACAACCCGAACTACGACAACCCCGAAGAAGGCGATGCTTACCGAAACTTCGACAGCCGCGGCAACCACGGCTACCGCCACGATTCCTCCTACGGCAACAGCAACGAGTTCCGGGACTTTAGCAATGACAGGTACGGCGAGTCTTACGACCGAAGCGCCCGTGGTTACCAGGATCGGGAGGATTTCCGTTAACCGGAGCCTATTGCCTGAATCAGGAGCAACAGGATAAGACATATTAAACCACAATATCGTCTGTCATCCTGCTCCTGATTCAGGCAATTTTTTCTGCACCCACTGCCACCATATCCTCTGCTGCACATTCTCCTTAGCTTTCGGTTTCAGTTTTTGATCCTCTTTTTAAAAAAAGTGGGAACAAACATTGCATCTTACAAAACTATGACGTATGTTTACGACATACTTTAAAACAGCATGACATTTACCAAAGCAACCGAATTTGATGCAACGCAGCAGGAGATAGCCCGGCTGGCCAAAGTGCTGTCGCATCCGGCACGGGTCGCGATTTTGCAGCACCTGGCCAAAACGCAAAGCTGCATCTCGGGCGACATAGCCCAGGAACTGCCCTTAAGCCGGACCACCGTGTCGCAGCATCTGCAAGAGCTGAAAGCCGCAGGTCTGATAAAAGGAGAGATTGACGGCCTGACCGTCTGCTATTGCATCGATACCGAGCAGTTTGGCAAGGCGAAGGCATTGCTCGAAACTTTTTTCTCCGGCATATCATTCGCCTGCAACTGTGATTGTTAAATATAACTTTAAACTATTAACAAAATAAAACTATGAACACTACCTTATTTCCTCGTATGCATGTGAGTCTGTATGTGGCAGATATTACTGCAACAGCCTCATTTTACACAGCCTTTTTCGGACAGGAGCCGCAGAAAGTAAAGCCGGGCTACGCCAAGTTTGTGCTGGAGCGCCCGTCGCTCATTATTTCGTTTGTGGAGAACAAAGAGCGGGTACAGCAGCATTTCGGCCATCTGGGTTTCCAGGTAGAGACGCTGGAAGAGCTGAATGCCTATCTTAAAAAGGCCAAAGAAAACGGGCTCGAAATCCGGGAAGAAATGGGCACCAACTGCTGCTACGCCTACCAGGACAAGTTTTGGGTAAACGATCCGGATGGGGTGCAGTGGGAGGTATACTACTTCCACGACGATGCCGAATTCAACGATCCGCATTACCAGACACAGGAAGCCGGCGCCTGCTGCATGCCGGAAGCGGTAGAAAAACCAACAGTACAACTCACCGACATCAGCTTTGTAGCCCAGGAAGACGCCTGCTGCACACCCGGCAGCGGTTGCTGTTGATTTTAACCTGACACGGAACAGATAACATGAAGATTGCTTTTTTCAGCGATATACACGCTAACCTGCCGGCACTGGAGCAAGTGCTGGCAGACATTGAACAGCAGCAGCCCGACATGCTCTTTTGCCTGGGCGACCTGGTGGGGTATAACATCTGGCCCAACGAGGTAGTGGAAACCATCCGGCAACACCGCATTCCCACGCTGGCCGGCAACTACGACGAAGGCGTTGGCCTGAACAGCAACGATTGCGGTTGTGCCTATAAATCGGATGAAGATAAAGCCCGTGGCGATAAGTCTATTGCCTTTACCAACGAGCTTATCACCGCCGAAAACCGGGCTTACCTGCGCATGCTGCCCAAACAAATGCGGCTGACTTTTAGCTCGGAACAGGAAAAACTAAACTTGCTGATGGTGCACGGTAGTCCGCGCAAAATTAACGAATACCTCTTTGAGGACAGACCTGAGAAAAGCCTCCTGCGCCTGATGGAAGAAGCTGCAGCAGACATTATGCTGTTCGGGCACACCCATAAGCCCTACCACCGCCTGCTGCCTTACGAGGCAGAGGGGCAAACCAGGTACAGGCATGCCATTAACCTGGGCTCTGTAGGAAAACCAAAAGACGGCGACCCCCGTGCCTGTTACGTGCTCCTGACGCTGAACGATGATGCCACCGTTACCAGTCCGGATAGCATACAGGTTGAATTTGTGCGGGTGCCCTATGATATAGAAAAGGCAGCCCGGGCAGTAGAAGAAAGTGAACTGCCCAATCCGTTTGCAGAGATGCTGCGACTGGCTTATTAGAACATTTTAGCATCAACAGAACAAACATGCGCCCCTGCAACCCAACTGTAAACCGGAAACGCCTGTCGTTCCTGGACAGTTACCTGACGCTCTGGATTTTTGTAGCCATGGCAATCGGAGTCGGAATCGGCTATTTGCTGCCGGGTACCGAGAAATTCATCAACTCTTTCCAGGCGGGAACCACCAACCTGCCCATCGCCATCGGCCTGATCCTGATGATGTATCCGCCCCTGGCAAAAGTAAAGTACGAGCAGCTCGGCAAAGTTTTCCGGGATCTGAAAGTGCTTACGGTGTCGCTGGTGCTGAACTGGATAATTGGGCCGGTGCTGATGTTCCTGCTCGCCATCCTCTTCCTGCGCGACCACCCGGAGTATATGGTAGGCCTGATCATGATCGGCCTGGCCCGCTGTATTGCCATGGTCATTGCCTGGAACGAACTGGCAGAGGGCGACAGGGAATATGCAGCCGGTCTGGTGGCTTTTAACAGCATTTTCCAGGTGCTGTTCTACAGCGTGTTTGCCTGGCTGTTCATCACGGTGCTGCCGCCTTACTTTGGCGTTGACAGTTCTGTAATCGACATTAGTATGGGTGACATTGCCGAAAGTGTGCTGCTGTACCTGGGCGTGCCCTTTGCGGCAGGTTTCCTGTCGCGTTTGTTCCTGCGCAAAGCAAAGGGGGAGGAGTGGTACCAGCAGAAGTTCCTTCCCGCCATCAGCCCAGTTACACTTGTCGCGTTGCTCTTTACCATTGTGGTGATGTTCAGCCTGAAAGGGAACATGATGGTGCAGATACCTTTCGATGTGCTGCTGATCGCGCTGCCGCTCGTTATTTACTTTGCGGTGATGTTTATGGTGAGTTTTGTAGCAGGCAAAGTGATGGGCGCCGACTATTCGCAGAACGCCGCTATTTCTTTTACAGCGGCCGGAAACAACTTCGAACTGGCCATTGCCGTGGCGATCGGGGTATTCGGGCTGGAGTCGGGGCAGGCATTTGCAGGCGTGGTGGGGCCGCTCGTGGAAGTGCCGGCACTGATCCTGCTGGTAAACGTGGCCTTCTGGCTGCGGCGCAGGTTTTATCCTTCCGAAGAGAAAGTAGTAGGTTAAGAACGCCTGGTTAACGCGCCGAAGACTCAAACGCAGCTACTTTTTTGTAGAGCTTGCCTCTGTCGGCTTCGGAAGAAAGGAAAAGGGCTGTGCGGGAGCGGTTTGGTTGAGCAGATAACTCTGCGATAAGATCGGGTATGCCATCGCGGTCTATGTCGCCGGCCCAGTGCAGGACGTAGACGGAACCCGCCAGTTGCTCGTCCTGCGCCAGTACCTGTTCCAGCCTTTTGCCCTTCCTGGTACCTGAAACTTTCCAGCCATAGTTGCTGTAGGCATAGGCGCTGCTATCAACCTGCATGCTGTCGCCAAAGGCCTGTATATGGTACTGCCTGTTTTTAAACGAGAGCACAATTTCTTCGCCGGGCCGGATGATGTTTTTCGCAAATGCAGCCGTGTCTATGGTGGCGGCTTTGTAGCCAGGTAAGCCGGTAATAAACAACATGACGTTTGGCTCGTGTCCCGTTACTTCTCTGCCCGAGATTACTTTTTGGCCTGTGGCAGCCGCTGTCCGGGCATCAGCGACGGGGTCAAAAGCAGGTTTTACATCCAGGGTGGTCGGGCGAAGTTCGTAGCTGCCTTGCATGTCGAACAGCCCCAGCCACTGTTTCTTTTCCGCCCCCTGCCAAATCTCCTCTTTATGAAACACGCCCTCCAGCAGAATCTTTATTTTTGCAGCCGGTTCAGGCGTAAGCCCTGTCGTATCTACCGCATAGCTTTGCAAAGCAACCGAGTCCGGGATAATGTTTTCTGTTGCTGCCTCCTTTTCTTCTGCAGCAGAATCCATGGTTTCGGTGAGTAGCTCATGATCGGTAACGGGTTGCTCCGGGGTATCGGGCGCGGTATTGCAGCCAGGCAGGTAACAGAGCAGTAGCAGGAACAGGCAAAGTAAACGCAGGTTAGGCATAGGCGTGGCTAATTCGGACAGAGCAGGTCTGGTACTGAAATATCAAAATAAAAGCCAGACGTGCACTACATCTGGCTTTTACGCAGGATAATTATAATAGCTTACTAATGCGGTCTTTTAACGAAGCAGAGGCTTCTACGAGTGGCAGGCGGACAACTGCAGAACAAACCCCCAGCTGCTCCAGCACCGCTTTTACCCCAACCGGGTTACTTTCTTCGTACATCAGCGGGTTAATGTCCACAAAATCGTAGAGCAGCCGCGAAGCTTCCGCAAAATTGCAGTCAAGGCCAAACTGGATCATTTTGCTGAACCTTTCAGGGAAAGCGTTGGCCAGTACCGAAATCACTCCCGTAGCTCCAAACGACATCATGGGCAGGGTCAGGATATCGTCGCCGCTGATGAGCAGGAAGTCGGCAGGTTTGCGTTTGGCAATCTGCATGCATTGCTCCATGTTGCCCGATGCTTCTTTAATGCCAATGATATTATCATGGGCAGACAGCCGGAGCGTGGTGTCGGCGGTGATGTTGCTGCCGGTGCGACCGGGTACATTGTAGAGCAGCACCGGAACCGGCGATGCATCGGCTACATGCAGGTAGTGCTGGTATATCCCCTGTTGCGATGGCCTGTTGTAGTAGGGACTTACCGAAAGCAGGGCCGAAATACCCTCCAGGTTGGTGGCAGCAATGGTTTCGGTTACATGATAGGTGTGGTTCCCACCGATGCCGTACACCAGCGGCACACGGCCCTGTACATGTTTTTTAATAAAGTCTAAAATTTCTGCTTTTTCGGCAGAAGTCGTTGTAACAGATTCGGCAGTCGTGCCATTGATTACCAGGTAATTAACTCCCCCTTTTATTACAAAATCAAGAAGCTTTCGCAGCCCGTCGTAGTCTACTGCAAAATCCTTTGTAAAAGGTGTTACCAGGGCAACACCGGTACCTCTTAAAATATCTTGTATCATATCAAAACGCTACATCAGGACATGTGCCCTGCAAAGCTGCAAGATTATCTTTTTTTACCTTAAAAAAAACAGCTAATTACTAAATGGTTAAATTGTTGTTTGCCTTACCTGCTCAGCAGCGGCTGTGGTGGGGGGTACAGCAGTTTTTCAGCCCCCATTTTTTAGCCCTAAACCCTTCTGCACCAGCCACCACAGCCGCTGCTCCTGCCTGAACCGTTGATGGTAGGATGAAATGATGTTTGTGATTTTGACCGTTGATGGTAATGATGAAATGATTTTTGTGATTTTATGTTTGTCTGAACCTTTGATTTACGGTGATTAAAATGATTCCTATGATTTTTTATTTGTCTGAACCAGGATTTACAGAATTTTAGAATTTTCAGGATTAGATTTGTTTGATCACGATTAAGAAGGTTTAAGAAATAACAGGATGGAATTTGTCTGTGGTTCGTACAGGAGACGCGAGCACCGCGTCTCTACAGATCATGATACCCAACCTTTCTACCTCTCTGTAACAGGGTTGAAGATGTTCAACCCCTACAAAATTCCAACCTCTCTACCTCCTAAACTTTCTACCTTTCTAACTTTCTAACTCCCAAACTTTCTAACTCCCAAACTCCCAACCTCACTGAATATTATTCTCCTCCACCCACTTCAGGAACTGGTCTTTGTAGACTTCGCCTATCGGGATTTCCTTGTTGCCGATGCGGATGCGGCTTTTTTCGATGCTGTCTATTTTCTGGAGCGCCACGATAAAGGAACGGTGCACACGCAGGAACTTGGATGGGGGCAGTTTTTCCATCATTTTGTTCATCGAGAGCAGCGTGATGATCTTCTGATCTTTTGTCTGGATGATCACATAATCCTTCAGGCCCTCCACCCACATGATGTCTTTAAAATCGACCCGGATGGTTTTGTAGTCTGCTTTTACGAACATGAACTCCTGCTCCGGAGCCGCCTGCTGCACCCGTACAGGGGTTTCGGGCACCTGCTTTACATGGTTATGCTGCAGCCGTTCCTGTGCCTTGTTCACGGCTTTAAAAAAGCGGTCGAAGGGGATGGGCTTGAGCAGGTAATCGACGGCATCCTGGTTAAAACCCTCCAGGGCGTAGTTGGGGTAAGCCGTCGTGAAAATGATGAGGGGCGGGTGCCGCAGGATGTTCAGCAGCTGAATACCCGTGAGCTCCGGCATTTCGATATCCAGGAACATGAGGTCTATCTGTTCTTCCTGCAGCACCTGCATGGCTTCGGTGGCACTGGAACAGGTTTTTACCAGTGTCAGGAAAGGCAGCTTTTTGGTGTAGCTTTCCAGTATATCGAGGGCAAGTGGTTCATCGTCAACGGCTAGGCAGCGGATCGTCATCGTTTCAGGATTTAGGTTGGAAGTATAGTTTAAGCGTGGCGTAAAAAATACCTTCTTTTTCTTCAAAGGTAAGTTCGTGGCGGTTCGGGTACAGCATCTTCAGGCGTTGTTTCAGGTTTTCCAGTCCGATGCCGCCGAACCCTTTTTTCTTGTGCGAACTGGTGTTGTTGATGGTGCTGAAGGTCAGGCTCTTGTCGTTCACCACCAGGTTGATGGATATTCCGACCTCGTTTTTGCTGACCAGGCCATGCTTAAAGGCATTTTCCACCAGCGTCATCATCATCATGGGGGCAATTATTTTTCCGGTCATGTCGCCCTGAATGTCGAATTTGATGCTGGCCTGTTCCCGCAGGCGCAGCTTCTGCAGGTCGATGAAGTTATGGATGTGCTCCACCTCTTTCTGCAGGCTTACCAGCGTATCGTTGCTTTCGTAAAGCATGTAGCGCATCAGCAGCGAAAGCTTCATGATGGCATCGGGCGTTTCGGGCGACTGCTTGTAAGCCAGCGAGTAAATATTGTTGAGCGTGTTAAACAGGAAGTGCGGGTTCACCTGCGACTTGAGGTAAGCCAGTTCCGCCGTCAGCTTTTGTTTCTCCAGTTCCTTGTTGCGGCTTTCGTTCCGGATATAGTTGCCGGTTACTTTCAGGGCGGAGCTGATGAATACATTGATCAGGCCGCCCAACAGGTACTGCAGCAGCAACTCCGATGAGTAAACGCTTTGCATGTTGGGGTTAAAGTCGCCGAACACGAAGTAATCGAGCGGCGGCCGGATGAGGGAGATAAACAGCAGCGTGGCCAGCATGTAGCCAATGTACTGCAGTATCCGGTTGCGGGCCAGGAATTTAGGTATCAGCACATACCAGTTTACATAAAAGATGATGATGTTGAACAACAGCCCGATCATCACATCGAGCCCCCTGAAAAAAGTAAGATTGCCGCTGCTGTGGAGGTAGTAAAAGAAAAACGCAGCCACCACCAGCCAGCACAGCACATGGAAAGCGATGTGGTAGCGCTTCTTCAGGGGGATGACAGGCAGTGCAAACGACAAGGTGCTCAAGACAGGTTAAGTGTTCAGGTAAAACAGGTAAAAAGCTTTGCTTTAATCAAAGATAAGCAAAGTACTGCATTTAAGAAACAGCTGTTCCGGTGCTCTCTACAAACAGGCTTTTTCTGGCGATAAAGCACTGGTATGGCCATACAAACCCTGTTTTTGGTTCGTGATGCACCTCCCGGAAGTGCACTGCTGCTGCCACCACACCCTTTGCTGCTGCTGGAAAATAACTTACCTCTGATTTGTCGGATTTAGGGTTTGAAAAACAAGGGTGATGGGGATGAAATAAAGCTTTTTCTGCAGGAGCCTGTGTTGTTTTGTAAGGGAGTTTGGGAAAAAAATGAGAAATTTGTAAAAAGTGTCGTAAATTTCAGGCACGAATAATTATAACAGGTTCAGTTGCTTTCCGCTGAAAACCGTATAAGGAATAACGATAGAGTTTGTTGTTTTATTAAGATAGAGTAGTTTAGAGCCAGCTGTTTTACAGACTGGCTCTTTTGATGTATATTATTGGATCATCTGCAGAAACTCATCTTCTGACAGAATCGCAATGCCAAGTTTATTGGCTTTTTCGAGTTTGGCAGGACCCATTTTATCGCCGGCTACCAGGAAGTTCAGCTTTCCGGAGATGGAACTGACCACTTTTCCGCCATGCAGCACGATCAGGCGCTGCAGCTCTTCGCGGCTCATGGTCTGGAAGACACCGGAAATCACAAAGGTTTTGCCTCCCAGTTTGTCGCTTTCCACCACGGGCGCCGTCACTTCGGACTTCAACTTCAGACCTGCAGCCTTTAACCGCTGTATCAGCTCCAGGTGCTCCGGGTTGCTGAAATAGTCGCGGATGGACTGGGCGATGCGCGTGCCGATTTCGTTTACGGCTACCAGTTCTTCATACAGCGCCCCCTGCAGCGCCTCGATATCGGTAAACTGCTCGGCCAGTTTACGGGCTACGGTGCTGCCCACATAGCGAATGCCCAGCCCGAACAACACCCGCTCGTAGGGCGCTTCTTTCGATTTTTCCAGCCCGGCCAGTATGTTGTTCGCCGATTTTTCGCCCATGCGCTCCAGCGTAAGCAGCTGCTCGAAGGTCAGGTCGTAGAGGTCGGCAACATCTTTTACCAGTCCCAGGCGGTAGAGCTGCTCGATGGTTTCGGGGCCAAGCCCTTCGATGTTCATGGCCTTGCGCGAGATAAAATGCTCCAGTTTTGCCTGGATCTGAGGCGCGCAGCCTTTCTCGTTGGGGCAGTAATAATTGGCTTCGCCTTCGGCACGTACCAGTTCGGTGCCGCAGGCGGGGCAATGGGTGGGGTAGAGGATCGGTTCGCTGTCGGCAGGACGTTTCTCAAAATTGACGCTTGTAATCTTCGGGATAATTTCTCCGCCTTTTTCTACCAGCACCGTGTCGCCGAGGCGCAGGTCCAGGCGCTTTATTTCGTTGGCATTGTGTACGGAAGCACGCTTCACCACCGTACCGGCCAGCAAAACAGGTTGCAGCAAGGCCACGGGTGTAACAGCGCCCGTACGGCCCACCTGGTACTGGATGCCCTGCAACTTTGTAGTGGCACTTTCGGCAGGATATTTATAGGCAATTGCCCAGCGCGGACTCTTGGCCGTAAAGCCCAGCTCGTCCTGCAGCGCGAAGCTGTTTACTTTTACCACTACGCCATCGGTGGCGATGGGCAGCTCAAACCGCCGCTTTTCCCACTCATGAATATAAGCCAGTACCTCGTCTATGTTGCCGCACAGGCGCCAGGTGTCAGAAACTTTAAAGCCCCATTGCTTAATGGCTTCCAGGCTTTGGGCGTGGGTTTCGAAAGGGTTCGGGGTGCTGTAAAAACCATACGAAAAACAGCCCAGCCTGCGGCTGGCCACAATCGAAGAGTCCTGTTGTTTCAGGGTGCCTGATGCGGCATTGCGCGGATTGGCCAGCAGCTGCTCGCCTTCCTCTTCGCGCTCCTGATTTAGCTGCTCAAACACCGCCAGCGGCAGAAACACTTCGCCCCGCACCTCGAATGTGGCAGGAAAATCTTTGCCATGTACCTGCAGCGGCACATCGCGGATGGTGCGCACGTTGGCCGTAATGTCGTCGCCGCGGGTGCCGTCGCCGCGGGTGGCGCCCTGCACAAAGCAGCCGTTTTCGTAGGTAAGGCTGATGGCTACGCCGTCGAACTTCTGCTCGCACACGTACTCCACTTCGCCGCCGATGGCTTTCCGGATGCGGTTATCGAACTCGCGCAGGTCTTCTTCGGAATAGGTGTTGCCCAGCGAGAGCATGGGGTACTTGTGTTGAACTGTTTTAAAGTTTTTGGTGATGGTGCCGCCCACGCGCAGGGTTGGAGAATTGGGCTGCCTTAACTCCGGGTATTGCTCTTCCAGGGCCTGGAGCCGCTCCAGCATCTTATCAAACTCAAAGTCAGATACATCCGAAATGCTGTTCTGGTAGTACTGGAAGTTCAGGTAATTCAAGCGTTCTGTCAGCTCTTGTATTTCTGCTAATGGGTCTTTTTCTGAGGCCATGGGTAGTAGTTTTTCCGTTGTAAAAATATCAAAAATAGCGCGTGGTATCAAAGCCGCGGGCAGCGGGGCTGTGGTGAATTTTGCTAAAAAACAGAAAGGCTGCCTTTTACAGACAGCCTCTTTTTTGCAGGGAGTACCCCGGCAAAACTTATTCTTCTTTGATGATGACGCCGTCTGCCACAAAGCGCAGTTCCTCGGCGGGGGTGGTAATGGCGTTTATTTCGGCCTCCGACTTGCCGGCATCCTGGGCGTAATGGCGTCGTGCCTCCGCCGAAATCATTTTCTTTTTGGCGGTGCCTTTAAACACAACGGTTCTGCCGCTCAGGTCTTCGACCGGAACAAAGAAACCGTAATCTTTAAAAGTAACTTTCATGGTGGTGCTGTCGTCGAGTTTTACATCCATCCAGCAGCCTTTGGCCTGGCAACTTTCTACGATCTCGGCCTGCACAACCGCCTGCACCGAGTCCTGTTCCTCTACTTTCGCCTGCAGTTCCGAAGCCGAAATAACATCTTCTGCTTCGAAGGCTGCGCCGTACGAAGTGCCTGTAACATCAGAAGTAGCAGCTGTTTCGGTAGCGGTTTCGTTTGCTGTTTCGGGTTGGTTGCAGCTTTGCAGCGCTGCGACGGTTAGTAGTATCCAGAATGCCTTTTTCATGTGCGGACGGTGGTTGATCAGTATATCAAATGTAGCAAAATAGCCGTTGTTGTGTTGAATTTATTTATTCAAAGCTAAGTCAAAGGAGCAGTGGCTCTGGTGGCAGGAGCTGCAGTATTTTTTTGTTTCAGAAAGCTGGTTTTTTGTTCTGCACCCACAGCCACCATTGCCACTGCTCCTGTAAAAAGATACATTCTATGGGTAGTTTATATTAAATAAGTACAATCCTGAGTTACATGTTCCGGTTTGGTAGCTACGGTTTCAGGGGTACCCAGTGGGCGTTGCGGATGGTGAAAATAAGCCTGCCGGTCAGCACCGGGAGGTATTTGGCCGGCACCGTAACCTCGTAATCGGGCAGCAGCAGGTCGAAAGTGGTGCTGAAAAGTACCCAGCGTGCATCCGGCGTAAAGGTAACCGGGATGGTCATCTCGATTGGTACTCCCTGGAAGTAAATAATGGCTGCCCGTTTGCCGGCCTGCGGAGCTGCGCTTCCGGCACGTATGTTCTGGTCCGGGGCGTCAATCTCTATAAGAACTTCTGGATATTTTGCCGTAAAAAATATATCTTGAGGTATAACTAGCGGACTGAAATTGTTAGCAGGTAAAAGGGTAGTTACATCCAGGATACACTCCATCTTTTTGGTTTTCTCGTTGTAGCGTACCAGCAGTTGGTTGGAGGAATATTCGTACATGCCCGATGTACTCTCTATTGCGAGCAGCATGGTGTTTCCGCTTGTGAAAGAGGCCTGGGTCTGGGCATTCGTTTTCAGGTACAGGCACAGCAGCAGAAAACAACATACGGTAAAAATCCTAATCATGAGTTGCGTCTGTTTTGTTCTGCTTTTACTAACGCGAATCCTGAAATTACGGCTGTAATTTAAGCCTGAAACGTTCATCAAAGCTCCTTTGAGTGGTGTTGGAAGCCAGTTTGACAGCAGAACAGGGCTTTAAAAATTTAATAGAATAAATAGAAAACTATCAGAACGCACATTAGGTATAAATAAATAAATCGGAAAAAGTTTTTCATTAAAATAGCTGGTCAGGCCGGCCAGGAGGTTCCAATGGATCAGGAGAGAAAAAATAAAGTACATTTCAAGCAACTATCAGCATTCAGGCAAATCGATAAAATGCACCCTGTCCGGATGTTGCTCTACCTGAGTATGCTCGGGATAGGGATCTTGTTTTTTATTCTTGTCGTTGCTTTTTTCAGGACGGGTGGCTTTCACCTGGAAAGTTTTCAGATGCCCAAGCTCTTCAGCGTCAGTACGCTGCTTTTGCTTTTCAGCAGCTTTACCCTGAACCGGGTGCCCCGCTTTTACCGGAAGGACAAACTGAAAAAGATGGCCCGTTACCTGGGCTTCACGCTGGCATTTGGGGTTTCGTTTGTCATAGCGCAGTTTATTGGCTGGAACGAGATCTCGGCTTCGGGCGTGAGTTTTACCGGCAAGGCCTCCGGCACCTACCTGTACCTGATTACGGCCCTGCACATTGTACACCTGCTGGGCGGTTTGATTTTTCTCTCGTACCTGTTCTTCAAAACCCTGCATGTAAATGCTGACGGCGTCAGAAGCCTCATTTTTATCCGTGATCCGTATCGTATCCTGCAACTCACCATGCTGAACAGCTACTGGAATTTTATGGGCTTTCTGTGGCTCGGGCTTTACCTCGTTTTCCTGTTCCTGGTTTAAACCGGCTTAATGTACAATGGTTACGGTGCCTTTAAAAACAGTGGTGGAATAATCAATCAGGTAATAATAGGCGCCTGCATTTACATTCCTGCCATCCCATCGGAATTTGCTGTCGGTGCTGCTGTATACTTCTTTTCCCCAGCGGTTGTAAACGGTTATCCGTTCAAAAGTACCTTTGCAGGTGGTTTGGGGGAGTGTGGGCATTTCAAAATAGTCATTCAGCCCGTCGCCATTCGGCGTGAAAATGTTGGCCGGGATAAAATTTTGGGTATCCGGTACTTTTATCCTGAACTCCAGCGTCAGTTTCTGATCGGGAGAGGGAACACAGGCTGTTTCCTGCAGCACGAAATCAACGCGAACCACACCCTGTTCTGCAGCCTCGCAATTTGCTACCCAGCTAAACAAGCCTTCGGCATTTCCTGCGCCGCCCGTTGCTTCGAATTTCATGCCGTAACTTTTCAGGTTAAACCCCTGGCCGGCTGCTGCCAGCAGCAACTGGTGCAGGTCAATTTCATCCTTGCCAAATATTTTTGCTTCAAAGGCCTCGTGCAGGTCCAGTTCAAACACCAGTTCCTGCTGGTCGGTGGAGATAACCGGGGGCGTGTTTGGGAAGGCAACATTGAATTCCAGGGTCAGTTTCTGGTCGGCAGACGGTACACAGGCTGATTCTTTGAGCAAAAAATCGACGCGTATGGTTCCCTGTTGGGCAGCTGCGCAGTTTGCCACCCATTTAAAAGTGCCTTCAGCACTTCCTGCGCCACCTGTTGCCTCGAAGGTCATACCATAGTCGGCGAGGTTAAAGCCCTGTCCGGCAGCTGCAAGTAGCAGCTCGTGCAGGTCGATGTCGTTTCCAAACACCCTGGCTTCGAAAGGCTGATCGATGGCCAGGTCGAAACGCAGCACCTGCTGGTCGGTGGAAATAACCGGCGCGTTGTTGGTATACAAGGTGCGAATATCTACTACTTCGGTTGTGGTTTTGGTTTTGCCGCAGACTTCGGAGGTAACGGTAAATTCTATTTTATAGGAACTATTCTGAAGGGCCTGGCAGTCGATGGGCCATGAAAAGCTGGAGGTAAGCGGCCCGACGCCGGTTTTATTCTCAAACGTAATCTGCTGGCTGCCCAGTTCAAAACCCACTCCTCGGGCCGTAATGGAAATAATGTCGCCGTCAGTATCTGTTCCTATCACATTAAAATTGAGGACATCGCCTTCCTGCACCGAAAAAAGCCTGTCGGGTGTGGAGAGGGTGATGGCTGGTGGCGCATCGGGTACCGGTTCAATCATAAACCGCAGCCGAAGCGTATCCAGCTTTGGCTGGCTGCACCCGTTGTCGGTGGCGATCAGGTCCATTTCATAGATTCTACCTTCCGTATCAAAGCATTCGTCAAAACAAAGCGAGGCGGTAAGGGTGTCATTGGCGGTACCGGTATTGATGGTGCCGGAGGTAACGCCGCTGAGCGTAAAGTTATTATTGGAGAAATTTACCGGTCGTGTTTTAAGCGTTATCCGGGTAGAGGGGTCCGGATCGGTAAACTTGACTTCGATGCACCTTTCTCCGGTCGGGCTGATCTGCAGGACCTCTCCGGGGGCATAAAAGCCGGATTTTCCTTTCTCGAGTGCCTTTACAACCGGTTTCACGTTTGGCTTGCAGTCGCTCCTGACCATCAGCTGGAAATCGCGCCGCACTTCTCCGATTTTCTCACCGTTCCGGAATTCCTGGCATCGTATTCCAAATACAAACAAACCGGCACGCGATGGCCTGACCGTAAGCCTACCCGTGTTCGGATGTATGGTAAGGGAGGGGGAACCCATCACCTGGTTTGCCTGGCTGTATCCCGGAATCCAGCTAATTTGGGCATAAGGCGCCTTGGAAGGAGCCGGAGCAGGGTTTAACCTGGTGCTGGACCCGTTGAGGGGTGTTACCAGGTCGTACACCAGGGAGTCCCCGTTCGGGTCGGTTCCGCTGAAATCGTAATAAAAAAGTTCGTTTAAGCAGGCATAATCACTTAGTGGCGGAAACAGGATGGGAGAGGAGTTGCGAAATTCCTGCCCGTTTTTTACGACCGGTGGAAACTCCATGTAAAAGGCCTGTCCGGCGCCTCCCGGGTCGACAATGTTTGTGATGGTACCATTACGGCAACAGCGCTCCCACACAACGTAATAGCCTGCGGGGTGGTCGTACAAAGCGGGAGGAAGCAGCAGGTTGTCGTAATAGGTTAATTTAGAAGTACGAAGCACACCTGGTTTGGCACAGGCAATATCGGTATAAAGCACTTCCGCTTCAGTCTGAAGGGGCAGCACCCGTGTGGTAATATACGTGTTTGTGCCTTTCTCGTAAATACCTACCATAATTGTTTCGTCCCGTGCCCCCGGATCGCCGTGTACCAGGTCAAAGTACAGGTTAAGCGATAACCTGTATGTGTTTCCGGAAACATAGCGCAGCTCAAACTCTCCACCTACAATGTGCGTGGCAAGCGCCTGAAAAGCAAAAGACAGCAACAGGAGAAAGAGTAAACTAAATTTTTTCATATAAGTTGAACGCACAATACAACTGTTGGTTTATTAAATTGAGCCTAAAATAATGAAATTTGACAGCCAATAACAGAAATTAGTCGTTTTAAAATCCGGAAGGGCGAGCGGTTTAAATTTTATGATGGCTATGGGTAATTTAGAAAAAATAAGGTAATATTCAGCTAAAGTTGCAGCACCTAATTTCCTGGAATACGTAATCACAATTCTTTATCGGTATAAACACTGTTAAACAGAGGGAGTTATGGCAGACAGCCATTGTTACGGGGGCTGATGGTGGAAAGAAAACTGGTGTGACAAAACTCAACCATAATTTATTTTATACGTTATACGGCTTCAGTGCGATTTCTATAACCAGTACAGTAAACGACATGCCGTTTCCTGTTGTACGTAAGAACTGGCCTATTTATGTAAAGTTACCGGGGCTGAGCGTTTCATGAGCGCCTGCACAAGTACATATCTCTAATTTTACCTTTTATTGAACCATGCTTGTACAAGAACTTGAACTTAAGAAAAAGCTGTTGCAGGAGTGTGTCAGGGTACTGAATCTGCAAATAAAAGCTGCAAAAGATGCCATGGACGAGGCACAGGAAAGTGCGAACGAGCACCAGGGAGCCATCGAAGATAAATTTGAGTCGTTCCGGGAGGCCTGTCATATCCAGCGGGATATGTATGCCCGGCAACTCGACGAACTGATGACCACCATGGCCAACCTCCGGCGGATAAATGCCACCAAGCAGAATCATGAAGTAACCTTAGGTTCTGTTGTTTTGACAGAACTACAAAATTACTTTATCGGCGTAAGCCTTGGCGAGATAAAAGTGGAAGGAGATTCCTTCTATGCCATTTCGGGCATGTCGCCCATTTACAAAGCAATGGCCGGTAAAACAACAGGAGATACGTTTGTGTTCAGGGATAAAGCGTATAAAATTTTGCAGGTTTTTTAAGTAAAAAAAACTTGTTTTTCAAAAAAATATAACCTTTTTTTTAAATCAGGAGTTTATAGGATTGTAAAGGGTTATTAATAGCAAAGGTCAGCTTCATTAGCTGACCTTTGTTGTGTAGATAATTCTGCAGGCATTATTTAATTCTCGTCCAGTTTTGTGACCGTCCCAGCAGCGAAATTCCGATGTAACCTTTCACTTCCAGGCTGTCTTTGCCCGTCATTTTCAGGTAACTGGAATAGGTCTTACCGCTTTCAGGGTCGTAAATGGTGCCATCATCCCACTTGTTATTGCCCGAATATTCAAATCCTTGTAAGAAAATCAGGCCTTCCAGCGGCCGGTTGCGCAGTTTCTTGTCCGGGTTGTTATCGTCCATTTTTGGTTTACCGTTACGGTAAGGCTCTTTCAGTTTAACAATTTTGCCACAAAGCTTATCGCCGCATTTGTAAATTTCAAACCGGGCTTTGCCTTCCTCGTTTGTCCAGACGCCTATAGGAGAAAGAGACTGTGCCCCTGCACTTGCAGCAAACAACATGAGCAACACGAATATGATCAAATTCTTTTTCATGACATAGTTGTAGTATTATTCGATATCTAATTTAAGAAAAAAATATCAGATTCTAAAAGAAACGGTTTTGGTGGGTGGTACTCTTCCAAATTAAAGCAATTATCACAGGTGGTTCGTCTGCCGGAAGCGGTTGCGCACTTTATTTGTTTTTTACAAAAGCGCCTGCAGTGCCCGGGTGTTGTTGGTTTGATCGGCTTGTTAATCAGAAGGTTATGTGCATGGAGGATAATTCGGTTTCTTCAGAACCCATTACGGCGCGAAGAGCCCGGAAAAATATTCCGGAAATGATTGAAAAAAGGACTTGCAGATATGAACTAATATCCGTTAATTTAACTTAATAATACAGTAGCGAGTGCTACGGCTTTGACTAAAAAGAGCGCCTTGCGAGGTGGTCGGCTTATCAAAGTGCATGTTGGACTAATGAGAAAGGAGGTGCTATGTCTAATCCCGCACAAGTCTTAGTAAGCCCAGGTAATAGTATTCACGTAAAAGGTGAGTCGGCTTAGTAAGCAGTGTCTGCTGCTTATGCAGTAAATATTGCCTTTGGTCTTCGGATGGTACTCCTGAACAACAGGAGGCCGCTTAGTAAGATTAAGTAGGATTCATAAAAAGCCTGATGTACCCATGCGGTATGTCAGGCTTTTGTTTTTTGCTACAGATCGTCTTTGTAGATGGTGTTGTTGCGCATGCGCCGCTCCCGTATAAAGGTTCCGATGTAAAAAGCCACCGCTATAAAACAGCTTATCCCGATCAGGAGCAGCAGGGTGTTCTTCATGTTCCAGGAAAAGGTATCGGGGTCGATCCGGAGTATGGTGGTAATGCCCATGAGCAGTGTGAGAGCGGTAACCGTGTTCAGCACAAAGCTGTTGTGCTTGCGGAGGTGGTACGTGCAGGCCAGCAGCAGAACACCAAAGGCAGGGGCTATAAGTGCAGTGGGCGGGTTGGCTGCGTTTCCGAAATAACCTACCAGGCCTGCGATGATCAGGACGCAGGCGTTTACTGTGTTTACAATGTACGGATGTACCATAAGGCTTACAGGTTAAGGTTTAACCGATTTTTTAACGCTTACAGGTAAGCGCCAGGGCGAAGCTTTAGGTTATGTACGTGTAACAGCAAAAGTGTTTATATCATATGATGAAACTATAGCTCAAAAGCTATATGCTGCCGCTGCACACGGCTGCCTGTGTGGCAGTTCCGGTTTTTAAACTGCCCGCCCGCTGAAGCGGAGCCTGCGCCGGCAGCAGAGGCAATGGTGGCAGGAGCAGAAAGGAAAATACAGCTGCTACGGAAATGCTGCACAATGTCAGTTAGAGAATTCTTCTGATTTGCAGGAAACGGGTGTTGTAACGGGTGCCCTGTACTTTGCTGACTTTAACGCCGCCATTCGAGGAAGAATGCACAAACGAAATGGTATCGCCCGGGGCAGAGATCACAATGCCGACATGGCCCGGATTCCGGACTTCAGGATTCGTTCCGGTAAAAATTACCAGGTCGCCAGGTTTAGCTTCGTTTTTTGAAACTGCTATACCGTTTTTGGCCTGCAGGTTTGAGGAACGTGAAATATCCACGCCGAAGGTTTGAAATACGTGTGTGGTAAAGCCGGAGCAATCGAAGCCGCGGGGGGTAATACCGCCATAGCTGTACGGCTTGCCAAGCAGGGTGAGCGCATACGAAACAATTTCCCGTCGCGATACGGCGCCTTGTGCTTGCGGGACGGGTTTAGCGGGTTTTTGGCGTGCAACTACTGCAGGAGCTGGCTGAGCTTCGGGTGCGGTGTGCAGGGTGTCTTCTGACGCTACAGTAGTGGTGTTAGCAACCATTTCATGTTGTTCCGGTTCCGGGCCCGGAAAAACGAAAGGGAAGAGCAGTAGCAATAAGAGCAGGGGCGAGTAAATAAGGAGCTTTATTTTTTTCATAAGTATGTCGTGTTGTTGTAGTCGTGCTGCCTGTGTTCAGCAGGCGTTCTTATTACAACATCAAAAGTACCCCGAAAAGTTTACTCCCTTAATTTATAGCTTTATCGCTATATTTTAGCTGCTTACTAAATTAATTTCTGAAGTGGAACTATTTAAAGGATGAATGGTATTATAGTGAATGCGCGCCCTTTGCATTTTTTTTAACTTAATAATTTCTTTATGCGACTTTACCATTCCGAAACATTTGATATTTCTTTTATAGAAGCTCAGAACCTGCTGCACCTGCAATGCCAGGGCGATGTGAGTTCAGATGTGAGTTCAGAGGAATGCAAAGCAGGGTTTTTGCTGGCGGTGCAAAATGCCCGCAAAAACCAGGTAAAAAACTGGCTGCTCGATTTTAGGCTGGTAGAGCAAATTACCGATGAAACCTTGTCCTGGATTCAGGTGCAGGTGTTCCCCCAACTGATGGCTTACCTGGGTCCTGCGAATTACCTGGCTTTAGTTGTATCGGAACCCCTATATCAGGCTATGCTGAATGAGTATGGCTATGCCGGCCTGCAAACGTATAACAGTTTTATCATCCTCAATATTTTTACTGCCCCGGAAACTGCTGTAGCCTGGTTACAAGCCTGTACCGCAGTCAGCAGTGAGCCACAGGAGCCCATGCCTTCTGTTAAATGAGCAGCCCAGGCGTGGTACAGATTTTGAAAAGCAGGTTAAAAAGTGTAAAATGCCTGCTTAACCTGATCTAAAACCACATCTTAAAAATGCTTAAACAAAAACAGTTTGCTGTTCTTTTCCTGATTGCCTTTCTTTTTTTCTGTAATGTGGCAGCTACCCTGGCTGCTGACTTACAGTATTTTCTTTCCATGCCTGAGCCCCATACCCATTACTTTGAGGTGGAAATTGAGCTGTCGGGGGCAAAAAAGAAGCACATCGATTACAAAATGCCGGTCTGGGCGCCGGGCTCTTATCTTATCCGGGAGTTTGCCAAAAATGTAGAAAGTTTTGATGCGACCAACAAAGCCGGCGAAGCGCTCCGGGCAGAAAAAATCAACAAGAACACCTGGCGCGTGTACAGCAACAAAAGCGAAACGGTGCGTGTGCGCTATAAGGTGTATGCCTACGAACTGAGTGTCCGTACCAGCTACCTCGATGCCTCGCATGGCTATGTAAACGGTACCAGCGTGTTTATGTATCCTGAGGGGTACCAGCACCTGAACGGAACCCTGGAGGTGAAGCCTTACAACGGCTGGAGCAAAATTTCTACCGGACTGAAAAGCACCGGCCGCTTTACCTACACCTTTCCCGATTATGATATCCTGGCCGATTCGCCACTGGAAATAGGAAACCACGAAGTGCTGACTTTTATGGCGGCAGGTGTGCCCCATGAAGTAGCACTTTACGGGCAGGGCAACTTTGAACCCGAGCGCCTGCTTGCTGATATGAAGAAGGTGGTGGAAGAGGCGGTAAAGATCTTTGGCGAGTTGCCTGTTGACCGCTATGTTTTTATTGTACACAACCTGCTTCGGGGCGGGGGAGGCCTGGAGCATTTAAATTCGACAACGCTGCAAACAACCTACAACAGCTACAACACCGAGCGTGGTTATTCGGGCTTTATGGGCTTGGTAGCCCACGAATACTTCCACCTCTGGAATGTGAAACGGCTGCGTCCGGAACCGCTGGGGCCATTTAACTACGATGCAGAAAATTATACGACGTTGCTGTGGTTTTCGGAAGGCTTCACCAGTTACTACGACGACCTCATTACACGCTGGGCCGGCATCATTTCGCCGGAGCGGTACCTGGAAATAGTTGCCGGAAGTATACATGCCGTAGAAAATACGCCCGGTAACAAAGTGCAGTCGGTGAGCGAAGCCAGTTTCGATGCCTGGATCAAATATTACCGCCCGAATGAGAACTCCAAAAATTCGGAAGTTTCTTATTACACCAAAGGCAGCATCCTGGCTCAGTTGGTGAATATGGAAATTATGGCTGCCACGAAGGGCGAGAAGAGTTTAGACGATCTGATGCGCTACATGTATGACCGGTACTATAAAAAACTGAACCGTGGCTTTACCGAAGAAGAGCTGAAGGAAGCGATTGAAAAGCTGGCCGGTAAAAAAATGGATGACTTTTTCCGCGACTACGTGCATGGTACCAAAACACCCGACTACAACCGCTATTTTGAAGCTGCCGGCTTGCGGCTGGTTAACCTGAACCAGAACAGCCTGAACATTGACTGGGGAGCCTCTACCGCCATGGCCGACGGGAAGATGATTGTACGAAGTGTGAACAGGGGCAGCGGCGCCTGGGAAGGAGGCCTTAACGTGAACGATGAAATTGTAGCAATAGAAGGCAGGAGAGTAACCGGTGATATCGGGGACCATCTGGCCGGCAGCACCCTGGGCGAGAAAGTAGACGTGCTGGTAAGCCGCGAGGGTGTGCTGCAAACCCTGCAAGTGCCCATTCTCCAGGATAAAAGCCTGCGCTATCGCTTCGAGCGCGTGCCAAACCCGACAAAGCTCCAGCAGAAAATCTATAAGAAATGGCTTCAAACCGAAAGCATGTAAGCAAGCGTAAGAGCTTGTGCTGAAACAATGGTGGCAACGGCAGCAAACAAAAACGGGGTTTAATTTACCATTTTTGTTTTGCTGCCGTTGCCACCATTGCTTTACCTGCTGGTTAACAGGAGTTACTTTCTTCGATCAAGGGAAAATGCCCAGCGCTTCGTAGCTCACCCCGATTTTTTCGATCGCAGTCAGAAAAGCAGCTGTCCGGAGATCGGGAATTTCTTTGATGTCCATCACATCGCGTATCTCGTGGTAGGCATTGATCATCGTATCTTCCAGCCCGGAGCGGACCAAACTGATCTCGTCGGACCCCTGAATCAGAAACGACTTTTGCTGTTGGGTCATTTTTTTACCGGTTGATGATTCGATAGCGGATACCAGTCGCCGGTTGTTGGCTTCTTCTGCACGTTTGCCAATCCGCCCGAACCGTACGTTCGACAGGTTTTTCAGCCATTCAAAATAAGAAACCGTAACACCACCCGCGTTCAGGTACAAATCGGGCAGGATGATAACTTTGTTCTGCAGCAGAATTTGTTCCGCGTTTCGGGTAATGGGACCGTTGGCACCCTCTGCTATTATTTTTGCCTTGATGCGCGGCGCATTTTCAGAGGTAATCTGGTTTTCCAGCGCAGCCGGTATCAGGATATCGCATTCCTCTTCGAGTAAGGCAAGCGAGTTCTCGAAATTTTTGGCGTTCTTAAAGTCCAGGATAGATCCTGTATCCACGCGGTGGTGAAAGGCTTCTTTTACATCGATGCCGTTCGGGTCGAAGATGCCACCTTCCCGCTCGGCTATCCCGGTAATAATGGCGCCATCCTGCTGGCAGAAAAGGGCGGCATGGTAGCCCACATTACCCAGGCCCTGCACAATTACGTGTTTGCCTTCCAGTCCTTTTCCTTCCAGGCCTTTGCCCTTGAGCAGTTCCGTATCGCAGAGGCACTCCCGGATGCCGTAGTAAACGCCAAGCCCGGTAGCTTCCGCCCGGCCTCTGATGCCGCCCTGGCCAACAGGTTTACCCGTTACACAGCCCAGGGCATTGGGCTCTCCGTATTTAAAAGCCTGGTACGTATCTGCAATCCAGGCCATTTCGCGGCTGCCGGTGCCGTAATCGGGGGCAGGCACATCCACGGTCGGGCCAATCAGGTTACGTTTGATCAGTTCGGTGGCAAATCGCCGGGTTACCTGCTCCAGCGTTTTTTTAGAGCTGGTGCGCGGGTTTATTTTCACACCGCCTTTTGCCCCTCCAAACGGAACATCTACCACGGCACATTTAAAGGTCATGAGCGTTGCCAGCGCTTTTACCTCATCCTCATCTACCTGTACGCTGTAGCGGATACCCCCCTTAGACGGGAGCTTGTGCTGGCTGTGCTGCACTCTTATTCCTTCGTAAACTTCAATTTTGCCATCTATTTCCACCGGAAAAGAAACTTTGTACACACTGTTGCACGCTTTAATCTGTGCTAAAATTCCCGGGTCTAATCTGGAAAAGCTGGCTGCATAATCGTAAAACTGGTGGACACTGTTTAAGAATTTTGTTCCTTCGTCCTGATGGTTTGCCATAAATGATAGGTTTCGTTTGAGTTTGCTGATTTTAGAACGGTTACAAAAAGCTTTTGTTTTGCTCCGGACACAAAAGTCCCGTTTACCTGGTTGCCTGGTTCCAGGTGAAGCTACTGCATACATCTACTGTTTTTGAGCAGAATGGTTCCGGGGATACCACAGAGGTTAGTTCAAGGTCGGGCGTTTTTTTCTCAAAAAGCAGGAGCAGAGGCTATGGTGGCAGGGGCAGCAGAAAAAAATTTATTTCCCGACCATCCGGTCAGGGTTTTCCGTCAGAAAACTCTTCCACGATTTGGCGCCCGACTTGGCGTTGTTGCCTTTCTGGTAGTGGTGGCAGAGCGCTACGGCTAAGGCATCGGTGGCATCGTAGAGTTTGGGCGCCGGCTCTATCTTCAGGATCTGGGTCAGCATGCTGGCTACCTGCTCTTTAGAGGCATTCCCGTTTCCGGTTACCGACTGCTTTACCTTTTTGGGCGCATACTCCACATAGGGGATGTCGCGCGAAAGGGCGGCGGCAATGGCTACTCCCTGCGCCCGCCCCAGTTTCAGCATAGACTGCACGTTGGTTCCGTAAAAAGGCGATTCGATGGCTAGTTCGTCGGGCAGGTACTCGGTGATGAGCTGCATCGTCCGGTCAAATATTTTCTTTAACTTGACGGCATGATTGGCATAGCTTTTCAGGTGAATAACGCCGTACTGAATAACTTTTACTTTGGAACCGGTCACTTCGATCAGTCCATAGCCCATCACATTCGTACCGGGGTCTATGCCTAAAATAAGCTTGTTGGAAATAAGGGCGGGGGTGGAAATCATAGCCTGCAAATTTAGACAATTAATGAACATTGTTTCAAAGAGAAGGTTCCTTTTATATCTGGGCAAGGCGCTGGTGGTGCTCCTTACGTTGCATTTTCTGTACCAGACGGTCTTTACCGCTCCCGATACCTTCCTGACCTGGCGCCTGATTCTGCAGCACGCTCTGCAAAGCCCGCTGCGCTTCCTGGTGGTGCTTACAGCGCTCCTGATTCCGGTAAACTGGGGCTTTGAGGCGCGTAAATGGCAGCTGCTGGGCAGAAAAATAGAGCCTTTATCGTTCTGGCGGGCTTACCGCGCCGTGATGGTGGGGCTGACGCTGGGTTTTATCACACCCAACCGCCTCGGTGATTATGCCGGCCGGCTGCTGGAGCTGCGGAGCCGGCAGCGCCTGGATGCCATCGGGGCTATTTTCATTGGCCGCTTCTGCCAGCTGGTGGCAACGGTGGTGATAGGCACATTCGGACTGCTGTATTTTTTATCGCGTTTTTACTGGCATGACTACCCGGGCGTTTGCCTGAGCTTAACCTTTCTGTTGCTGTTACTGAACATTGCCATTTTGCTGCTGATGTACAATGCACGGGCGCTGGTAGCACTGGTGGCAGCGGTTGGTCCGCTGCGGAAGCTGGTGCGGTATGTAGCCGTGATGCGCAGCTACTCTTCGGCTGAAATTACGCGCCTGCTGTGGCTCTCGCTGTGGCGCTACCTGGTGTTCCTGTTCCAGTTTGTGCTGCTGTTAAAGCTGTTCCGCGTGGAGCTGTCGGCGGTGGAGTACCTGAGTGGTGTGTCGGGTGCTTTTTTCCTGAAGTCGGTAGTGCCTTCTGTTACCATCCTCTCTGACCTGGGGGTGCGTGAGCTTTCGTCGATGTACCTCTTCGGGCTGCTGGGGCAGGAGCGCTTGCAGGTGCTGAGTGCGAGCCTGAGCCTCTGGCTGCTCAACATTGCCGTGCCCAGCGCGCTGGGAATTATTTTCGTGCTGCGGCTGCGGTTCTTCCGGAAAGGGGGCGAAGCTTGATTCTACTGCTCCTGCTTTCGTTGCTGGCGTACGGCTACATCATTCTGCAGCGCTGGGTCGCCTGGCGCAACATGCCGGATGTTGTCCTTCCACCGGCATACGAGCCCCGTACCTTGCTGTCCGTTATCATCCCGGTGCGCAACGAAGGCGCACATATCAGCCACCTTCTTCACGATCTGGAACAGCAACAGTACCCGCACCACCTGTTCGAGGTGCTGGTGGTAGACGATCATTCCGACGACACCACAACTGCCCAGGTAGAGGATTTTATCGAAAACAGCCCGCTGCAGCTGCGCCTGGTCAGGCTGTCGGCGTACCAGGGACTGATGCAGAAAAAGGCTGCCGTGAAAAAAGGGGTGGAGCTGGCAAAAGGAGAGCTGTTGGTGCTGACCGATGGCGACTGCCGTGTGCAGCCCGAATGGCTGGCGCTGTACGATTACCTGTATGTTTCCCAAAAGCCCCTGTTCATCAGTGGTCCTGTCTGTTTCGATCATACCGAAACACTTTTCGAGCGCATGCAGCTGGTGGAATTTGCTTCGCTTATCGGGATTGGCGCAGCCTCTATCGGGCTGGGAAAGCCGAACATGTGCAACGGCGCCAACCTCGCCTACACCCGCCAGGCATTTGAAGCGGTAGGAGGTTTTGCCGGGAACGAGGGCATTGCTTCGGGCGACGATGAGTTCCTGCTGCACAAAATCAACCGCCGGTTCCCGGGCAGGATTGCCTTCCTGAAAAACGAAAAAGCTGCGGTTTATACTTCAGCCCGCAAAACGGTCGTTAGTTTTCTGGCGCAGCGGGTGCGGTGGGCCAGCAAATGGAAAGCATACCAGGAGTGGCATGTAAAACTGGTGGCGCTAAGCGTTTTTACGGTTAATCTGTTATTACTACTGATTATTCCTATGGGGCTGACCGGCAAAATACCGTTTTACATATTTCTGGGGGCTTATTTTATTAAATTTGGGATAGATTTTATATTTTTAGAGCGTATACTCCTTTTTTTTGGGAAACGAAAGTACCTTTTTTACATGCTTCCGCTGCAGCTGGTGTATGTACCCTATGTGCTGATTACCGGCATAACAGGCCTGTTTGGCCGCTATAGCTGGAAAGGACGAAAAATCCGGAACCTATGACTGAAAACGAATTTGATATACTGGACGAGCTGTATTTTGTAACCTCCTACCGCGACCTCCGCTCCACTTTGTCCATGGATGATGAGGAACTTTGCGCGGCCCTGTCGGGGTTGCTGGCGAAAGGCTACATCAAGATTCTGTATCCCGATCCGGATACAGAACACGAATACAATTCGGCCGAATTCAGTATGAACTGCAGGGATTACTTTTTTCTGGCAACAAAGGCAGGTCTGGTGGTTCATAACTCCGTCTGATGGCAGTACTGGCAAAGAATCCTGTGCCGTCCAGGCCACCTTCTTACTACATCAGGCAACGTTTACTGCAGAATAAGCCTGCCATGGTTGGGTTGCTGCTTATCCTGCTGTCGGTGCTGGTGGCGCTGGGAGGGTATGCGCTGATGCCTGACAGTACCCCCAATGCCAACAACGGACTGGTGCAGTTCCAGAAGAAACCGCCCGGCTTTTCGGCGCAGGTGCTCCGTATACCACGTCCGGTAGAAGCGACTGCCGATGTGAACTTCCTGGAGTTTGTGCTTTCCGGAAAACCGGCCGCCTACGCAGAACTGCCCATCGAAAGTTACCGGTTTACGCGCGACAGCCTGTATGTGCAGCCCCTGCGCAGCAACAATGCCCTGGCCGACCAGGTGCGCGGGTTTTCGCTGCAGGAAGTGGTGGCAGAGCCGGGGCAGTACCGCACCCGCGGGCATCTGGTACAGACGATAGAAGAGGAGCAGATCGTGGCGCGCACCTTCTGGCTTGGAACCGACAAGGCCGGGCGCGATGTACTGAGCAGGCTGATCCTGGGTACCCGCATCTCGCTGGGAATCGGGTTTGTGGCGGTGCTCATATCGCTGGTAGTAGGAATAACCGTCGGGGCGCTGGGTGGTTACTTCGGGGGCTGGGTGGATAAGCTGATGCTGTTCCTGATGACGGTGGTGTGGTCGGTGCCCAGTATTATGCTGGTGATCGCCATCAGCCTGGCGCTCGACAGCAAAGGCGTTTGGGTAGCTTTTGTAGCAGTGGGCCTTACCATGTGGGTGGAAGTGGCCCGTGTGGTGCGGGGGCAGATACTGGGCCTGAAGGAGAAAACGTACATTGAAGCTGCCCGCGTGCTGGGTATAGCGCAACATAGTATCATTTTAAAGCACCTGTTGCCCAATATGATCGGGCCTTTGATTGTTATCGCCACAGCCAACTTTGCCGCTGCCATTTTAGTAGAAGCCGGTCTTAGTTTTTTAGGCCTGGGTGTGCAGCCGCCGGCACCCTCGTGGGGGATGATGGTAAACGAAGGTTTTCAGCTGATTGGTGCCAGGGCTGGTCTTTTTTTAGTACTTTTACCAAGTATTTGCATTAGCTTGCTCGTACTTGCCTTTAACCTGCTGGGTAACGGCTTGCGCGATGCTTACGATCCTAAAATACCAATTTCGAATGCCTGAAATCGTCGTACCAACTGTACAGCAGGAACTTAATCTGAAGAAACTGGAGCTCTCGGCTTTGCTGGAGATCACCCAGGCGATTAATGAGAACCTGCCCGATAGTGCTCTTTATAAAATTTACCGTTTTACGCTGCTGGCACAACTGCAGATAAAGCGGCTGGTGCTGTTTGTGCACGACGAAGTATGGTCCTGTAAAGTTTGCTTTGGTACCGATGAGGAATTCAGCAGGTGTGAACTACCCGAAGAAATTCTGTCACTCACGGAAATTACCTACACCTCCAAGCTGCAGGTGCCCCGCAGGTGGCGTGCGTTCGAAAACGTTATTCCGATTATGCACAACGGCAAAGTGCTGGCTTTCGTGCTGATCGGTAAAGTGCAGCCGTACTACACCAACCTGGAGGCGCTTAATTTCGTGCAGACGGTCAGTAACATTATGCTGGTGGCTATCCAGAATCACAAGATGGCAAAACAGCGGCTGGCACAGGAATCGATTCGGCGTGAGATTGAAATTGCCCGCGAAGTGCAGAGCATGCTTTTCCCGAAGTCGCTGCCAAACGACAAAGATGTTACGATTCATGCAAGTTACATTCCGCATTCTTCCATCGGGGGCGACTATTACGATTTTGTAGAAATTGACCAGGACCAGTTCCTGTTCTGTGTGGCCGATGTATCGGGGAAAGGGGTGCCGGCATCGCTGCTGATGTCTAACTTCCAGGCCGGGTTGCGTACCATCCTGCGGCAGACGTCCGACCTGAACACCGTGGTTGCCGAACTGAATAATCTGATCTACCGGAATGCGATTGCCGAGAAATTCATCACGGCATTCCTGGCTGTTTATAACCGTAAAACCCGAGAGCTTTGCTACGTTAATGCAGGACATAATTCCCCGATTCTGCTCTACAGGAGTAACGAGCACCGCCTGCTCACCGAAGGGTGCACCATGCTGGGTGTTTTTGATGTGCTGCCCTTTATGTCGGTTACCCGGATACAGGTACCTGAACACTCGGTGCTGCTCTGTTATACCGATGGCCTGACGGAAGTGTTTGACGCCGAAGAAGCCGAATATGGCATTGAAGGCACCATCAAGTTTATGCAGAAACACCGCTTCGTCAGCTCCCGCACCTTACACATGCAGCTGCTCAGCGAAATAAACCTCTACAACGAAGAAGCCACTTTTAGTGATGATATTACGTTGTTGTCGTGTCGGTTTAAATGATTTTAATGTGCTAATTTTTTATGTGCCAATAAGTTAATGTGGGAATGGAGGAATGGTAATTTGTATCATTGTAAAATAACATGGAATCGAAAAAAGCTTCTTTCTTTTGTTGCATGCATTCCTGCTGTTTTCCCACAAGATCCTTTACAGGAAGACAAAAATGGAGTGGCGAATAAGGAAGCACCTAAATCTTCTTTGGTATGATCAAAAGAGTAATATAAAATCACACCCATCCTTTCATCACTACCATCAACGGTTCAGACTATTCACCCATCAGCACATTAACAAATTAGCACATTAACACATCAGCACATTCAACTTGCTTCGCCTCTACAGAACACCCCACCTGATCCGGAAGCTGATGACTTCTTACACCTGGAACAGACCGCAGGAAGGGAAGAAGCTGTACCTGACCTTTGACGACGGACCAATACCGGAGGTAACGCCCTTTGTGCTGGAACAACTGAAGGCGCACCAGGCGAAGGCAACATTTTTCTGTGTGGGCGAGAACCTGGTACGGCATCAGGAAGTGGCCCAGCAGGTGCTGGCCGACGGGCATGTGCTGGCAAATCACACCCATAATCACCTGCGGGGCTGGGTTACGGAACTGCCTCGTTACCTCGAAAATGTACAGCTGTGCCAGGCCGAACTCGAAAAACTGCAGCAGCCATTGCAAAGTAAAAAACTGTTCAGGCCGCCACACGGGCGCATCACGTTTAAACAGGCAGCAGCCTTACGCGAGACTTATGAACTGGTGATGTGGGACGTACTTACAAACGATTTCGACGCGAGCCTCGGTCCGGAAGCTTGTCTGCAGAAAGCGCTGAAATATACCCAATCCGGCAGTATCATCGTATTCCACGACAGTTTAAAAGCAAAGCGAAACATGATGTATGCCTTGCCTCGTTTCCTGGAACATTTTACCACCCGTGGCTTTACCTTCGACACCTTATGATGTTTTCGGTAGCGTACTTTCTGCTTTATTTTTCAGTTTTTCAGGTGCTGGTATTCCTGCTGGTGTTCAACCGGAAAAAATATGCTGCACAACCCGCAGATATGCCCCGCGTCAGTATCCTGATTGCGGCCCGGAACGAGGAAAAAACAATACGCCGCTGCCTGCAGGCCATCGAAAAGCTCGACTACCCGAAAGAAAAAATAGAAGTACTCATTGGCGACGATGCCTCTACCGACGCTACCAGGGCAGTAGTCGAAGCCTTTATCCAGGATAAGCCCAACTATACCTGCATCAGCATCCGCGAAACGATAGGCCTGGCCCGTGGAAAAGCAAACGTGCTGGCGCACCTGGCCAAAAAAGCAACCACCAACTTCTACTTCTGTACCGACGCCGACATCGCAGTGCCGCCCCAATGGATTAGGACCATGCTGGCACAGGTGCAGGAAAATACGGGTATTGTAACGGGCGTAACCACCATAACCGGCAAAAGCCTCTTCGCCAGGCTGCAGCAGGTAGACTGGGTTTACGCCCTCGGGCTCATGCAGGTAATTTCCGACATGGGCAGACCGGTATCGACTATGGGCAATAACATGCTGATAACCCGCGAAGCTTACGAAGCCGTAGGCGGTTTCGAAAACCTGGAATTTTCCGTAACCGAAGACGTGGTCATCTTTAAGCATGTATTGAAGGAGGGCTTTGATTTCAGTAATATTTATGACCGGAATGTGCTGGCCTGGTCGCTGCCTGCCGGAACCCTGAAAAATTTTCTGCACCAGCGCAGGCGCTGGATGCGGGGCTCCATGCAGTTACCCCTCTACATGAAGCTCATCCTGATTATGCATGCGGCCTATTACCCGGTGTGGCTGCCGTTTTTTGCCTACGTTTCGGCCAGCACTTTTTTTGCCGTTTTCGGACTCAAGCTCGTGCTGCAGAGTCTGTACATTCACATCTGCTACAAGCGGCTGCAACTGCGCCCGCCCTGGCACCTCTACCTGCTGTTCGAGCTGTATATGATCGTATCGTCAGTCATTCTCATTCTTTATTTCTTCATGCCCGGTGGCGTTCGCTGGAAGGGGAGGACCTACTAAAAGTAAATTCCGGCTTTGAAATATCTGCTGCAGCTGCCACCACAGCCACTGCACCTCTCCCTGAAGCAGAGTGGCAGGTGTGGTGGGCGGTACTGTAATAGTTTTTTTGCGCTGCAGAAGCAATGGTGGCAGGTGCTGCAGAATTAATTTTGTGCAGCGGCAATGGTGACTGCTGCAGTTAACTGCAGCCTGCAGCACAAAGCGGAAAAAGGTGCGGATCGTGGGATTTATTTTACCTCAAACGCGTATATTGCAGATTAATAGCAGCAACAGCAGACGATCAGTTCGTTTGCAGCTGCACTGCCGTATTTTTCAGGAATAAATACTTGATAATGTCTTTCATAGATTCCCACGCACACATTTATGCCGAAGCTTTTAAAAACGACCGAGATAACATCATTGCCAAAGCTACAGCGGAAGGAGTGGCGCATATTTACATGCCCAACATCGACCACACGTCCATTGATGTGATGCTGGAAACGGAGGCGAAACACCCGAAGGTGTGCCTGCCCATGATGGGGCTGCACCCGACATCGGTAGGCGCTGATTTTGAAAGGGAGCTGTACCTGGTTGAAGAGTGGCTAAGCAAGCGGAAGTTTGCTGCCGTAGGCGAATGCGGCATCGATTTGTACTGGGACAAAACCTTTTTTCCGCAGCAGCAGGAAGCTTTAAAAATACAGCTGGAACTGGCCAAAAAGCACCAGCTCCCCATTGTGCTGCACACCCGCGACTCATTCAACGAAACCTATGAGCTGGTGGCAGCGGCTCAGGACGGCACCCTCCGTGGTATTTTCCATTGCTTTACGGGCACAGTAGAGCAGGCAGCAAAAGCAAAGAAACTGAATTTCCTGCTGGGCATCGGGGGTGTGGCGACCTTTAAAAATGGCGGCCTGGATAAAGTGCTGCCCCACCTGGACCTGAAGGATATCGTGCTGGAAACTGATTGTCCGTACCTGGCGCCGGTGCCGCACCGTGGCAAACGCAACGAACCGACATACATAACGCTGGTGGCAGAACGGGTGGCGGAACTGATGCAGCAGCCATTCGAAGAAGTGGCCGCTCAAACAACAAAAAATGCGTTGGAGCTATTTAAATTATAGCCATGAAAGTAGTTAAAGTAGAAATCGATACGGCAGCACCTGCCGATCCGGAAGCGTCGATACTCATCATCTATACCGGGGGAACCATTGGGATGGCTTTCGACGAGAAAGCAAAGCACCTGGTGCCCTTTAACTTCAATATGATCCTGGATAAGGTGCCGGAGCTGCAGCAGTTTAAATACCTCCTCACGGTTATCAGCCTGGACCCGCCCATCGATTCCTCCAATGTAACTATTCCTACCTGGGTGATGCTGGCGCGCCTGATAGAAGACAATTATGAGCATTACGACGGTTTTGTAATTCTGCACGGCACCGACACCATGGCCTACAGCGCCTCGGCGTTGAGTTACCTGCTCGAAAACCTGAACAAGCCCGTTATTTTCACCGGCGCCCAGGTACCGATTGGCCGTGTGCGGACCGATGCCCGGGAGAACCTGATCACGGCCCTGCAGATAGCCGCCACCAAAACAGATGGGCATAGCCTGGTGCCGGAGGTTTGTATCTTCTTCCACACGCTGCTGCTGCGCGGCAACCGTGGCAAGAAAGTCGAGAGCAGTCACTTCAATGCGTTTAAATCGGAAAACTATCCCTTTTTGGCGAAAGCAGGAGTTAACATAGACTACTATTGGAGCTACATCAGGCCACATGCTACCGGACCGCTTAAGGTGCACTACCACATGGATAACAATGTCGCCATCCTGAAACTTTTCCCGGGCATTACAAAACCGGTAGTGGAAAGCCTGCTGCATGTACCGGGCCTGAAAGGGGTGGTGCTCGAAACGTTTGGCGCCGGAAACGCCCCCACCAATCCCTGGCTGATCGCACTGCTTCAGGATGCGATAAACCGTGGAATCTTCATTCTTAACGTGTCGCAGTGTGATGAGGGTCGTGTAGACCAGGGTCGGTACGAAACGAGCAAATACCTGCTGAACATGGGCGTGATAGGCGGCGCAGATATTACTTCAGACGCAGCCATAACCAAGATGATGTACGTACTAGGCCTAAACCTGGAGCCTGAGCTAACGAAGCAGGTGCTGGCCATGGATTTGCGTGGTGAGATCACAATTTAAGGTGCAGTTGGTGTAAAATTACTTGCAACTGATAAAATTATTCTGTTATATTTGCATTCCGAAACAGAGAGGTGTCCGAGTGGTTGAAGGAGCACGCCTGGAAAGTGTGTATACTCCAAAAGGGTATCGCGGGTTCGAATCCCGCTCTCTCTGCTGGTAACCCTACCAAACGAAGTAAAAAGCCCGTAAATCGTAAGATTTCGGGCTTTTTTGTTTTTACACCCCCGCTAAAACATTCAGATTTTCTCAATCCTTAGGGGTTCAATTCGGTTACCCAAGATTTTGTTATTTCCGGGTAACCGAATTCCTTGTAAGGTTTTGGCTTTCATGAGGTTGTACAGTAATTGTACATCTTGTGGAGCCTTGGTTCGATTATTATTTTTAACCAATGAAAGGAGAAAACGGAATGGACACAAATATCAGCATCCTGTTTTATGGCAAGACAGCCAAAACGACCAAAGACAATCTACTGCCCATCTACCTGCGCGTGACCATCAATGGCAAGCGGTTTGAAACCAGCACACACCGGCACATTACCCCCGGCAAATGGTCGGTGGAGGCAGGACGGGTGAAAGGGAATTCGGAAGAAGCCCGTAGCATTAACACCTACCTGGATACGCTCCGGTCGCAGGTGTATGCCTACCAAAGCGAGTTGCTGAAAATGGGGAAACCGGTAACGGTGGAGACTTTCAAAGAGAAGTGGCTGGGGGTGGAAGAGAAGCCTGTGATGCTGCTGGAGGTATTCCAAAAGCACAACGACCAGGTAGAGAAGTTGGTGGGAAAGGATTTTGCACCCGGTACACTGGAACGCTACAAGACTTCCCTCCAGCATACCCGTAGCTTTATCCAGTGGAAGTACCAGGAAGATGATCTGGATGTCAAGAAACTCAACTACGGTTTTATCGCTGACTATGAGTTCTGGCTCAAGTCCGTCAGGGGCTGCGCTCATAATACCACTATGAAATACCTGGCCAACTTCAAGAAGGTGATTCATATTTGCCTGAAGAACGGATGGCTGGAGCGGGATCCTTTTATTGGTTTCAAACTGATCAAGAAAGAAGTAGTGCGGGATTTCCTGACGAAGGAAGAGCTACAAAAGATGGCGGCCAAAGAGTTTGAAATGGAACGCCTGGAGCAGGTGCGCGATATCTTTCTCTTCAGCTGCTTTACCGGCTTGGCCTATGCCGATGTGCACAAGCTGAAGCGCTCGGAAATTGTGACCGGGCTAGATGGGGAGAAGTGGATTTACACCAGCCGCCAGAAAACCGATACCACCTCCCGTATTCCTCTGTTGCCCACCGCCCAGACAATTATGGAGAAGTATAAGGAGCATCCGCAGTGTGTGAACCAGGACAGGGTGCTGCCGGTGCTGAGCAATCAAAAAATGAACGCTTACCTGAAAGAGATTGCCGATTTGTGTGGTATCAAGAAATCCCTTACGTTCCATATAGCCCGCCACACGTTTGCTACTACTGTTACGCTTTCAAATGGCGTGCCTATCGAGTCGGTAAGCCGGATGCTGGGGCATACGAACCTGAAAACGACGCAGCATTATGCCAAGATTCTGGATAAGAAGGTAAGCGAGGATATGCAGCTGCTGCGGCAGAAGCTGGTGAGTTTATAAGAGGTACTATTGATTTGCATTAGAAGCCCGTTTGTTCAGTGATAGTACTACTGTTGGGTTTTTGCTAAATAGTTTCAGACAGTATTAACTAATATTTTTCTTTCGTAATCCTCTCACATTCAACAATGGGAGGTTACGAAAGAAAAATTCCTTGCAAATGAGGTAGTTTGTAATAGACTGTTTTGTCATGGCTGTTTCGGTTTGAGAGCTTTGAAACGTAAAGCAGCCACTGCCAGAACTTTTTTTGCCTTAGGCCCATGAAAGAATATAGGACTTGATTGAATCTTGTACTGACTAATATAATCTTTTTCATAAATTTGCAATTCGCGAATCACGAATTTTAAATTTATGAAAAAGCACAGCGGTATGCGCCCCCAAGATATCGTTATCCTGCTTGCCATTGTTGCAAAAGGAAACGCTCCCTGGATGATGAAAGACATTGCCCAGGAGACGAACATTAGCCCATCTGAGGTAACAGAATCGCTGAACAGGTCCTATAAGGCGGGCCTGATCGATAAATCAAAGAAAAAAGTAATGCGGCATGCTCTACTGGAGTTTCTCACGTACGGCTTTAGATATGTTTTCCCACAAGAGCCAGGTGCTACTGCCAGGGGAGTGCCGACAGCCTTTAGCGCTGCTCCCCTGGACAAATTGATCATGAGTACTGAAAAGCTGGTGTGGCCCTATGCTAAAGGGAAAGAGAGGGGGCAGGCTGTAGAGCCACTTTACCCGTCCGCCGTAGTGGCCGCACTTCAAAGTCCCGGGCTGCACGAGCTTTTAGCACTGGTGGATGCGCTTCGGCTAGGACGCGCGCGGGAGCGGGAATTGGCAAGCCTGGAACTAAAACAACGTATCCTGAATGAACGGTAACATTATTAATATAGAAGTTATTAAAAAGGTCGCGGTTGGCCTGGAGGAGCTACGGGAGAAGGTTGTGTTTGTCGGGGGCGCTACACTCAGCCTATATGCGACCGACCCTGCGGCAGATCCTGTTAGGCCCACAAGCGACGTAGATCTAAGCGTATCGCTTGCCAGCTACGGCGCATGGAACAGGCTTCAGGAGCGTCTGCAGGAGCTAAGGTTTTTCCCTGACCCTTCAAGTAAAGTAATCTGTCGCTTTAACTATGAGGGTATCACGATTGACGTGATGCCTGATGACCCGGCAATCCTGGGATTTACAAATCCTTGGTATCAACCAGGCTTAGACCATTCGCTGCTTGTTTCTTTGGCCGGGCAGTTGAGTATTCGAATTCTGCCTGTGTCGTACTTCCTGGCGACTAAGTTCGCTGCCTTCCACAACCGCGGAGGCGATCCGCGCACCAGCCACGATTTTGAGGACATAGTCTATGTGACGGACAACAGGCTTGAGTTAATAAAGGAGATTATTCAAGCGCCGGAAGAAGTTAGGGTGTACCTGCAGCAGGAGTACAGACAATATGGAAAAGCCGTTACCGGGAGGAAATGTTAAGCTGTCACTTAACCGATCTGGAGCGTCTGCCCTTACTGGAGGAGAAAATCGAGCAGATAGTGAATCTATAAGGGTAAAAGCTTTCTTTTCAGCAGGGATATAGGTTGTACAAATTATCCAAGCTATAAGAAGGTTTAAAAAATATCCTTTGTTGTTACTCAATAATACTCTAATGACCAAAAAAAGGGCTACAAGAGCCCTTCGTCTGCGAAAGAGTAATAACTCTCGCTGGTGAGGATAATGTGGTCGAGTACCACAATGTCGAGCAGTTCCCCGCCTTGTTTTAATTTCTTGGTCAGCTGTAAGTCTGCCGCGCTTGGCTTGGTGTTGCCGGAAGGGTGGTTGTGGCTGAGGACGATGGAGCTGGCGCAGGCTTTAATGGCTGCAGCAAAGATGAGCTTTGGGTCCGCTACGGTGCCCGCGACTCCTCCGGTAGAGAGTTCATAAATACCCAGCACCCGGTTTGCGCGGTTGAGCAGCATCACCTTGAACTGTTCCACAAATTCCATCTTGCCCATATCCCAGCTTTTTCGGAGCACTTCGGCACAGTCGGTGGAGCTGGTAACCTGTGGGCGCTCGGATGGTTTTACTTTGGAGCGGTAGGTGAGTTTGATTTCAGCTACTCTGTTTAATGCGGATTTTTTTGGCAGCTTTTCCATAATCTTAACTTTTTGAAGTTTGAGGAATTGATTATGGTGCCCACCCTGCCTGGCGGACGGACTAAGGGCAAGGTGGAGCCTGTAAAAATGCGGAGGGCTCCCTCTGGGATACCCATTTTTCCAGGACTACCTTGCTCCCGTGTCCGGACGGCCAGGCTACCTTTGCAGCAGAATGAATGCCAATGGACTTTTGCATTATGGTGTCTTTCTCAAAATTTTTGAAATGGCTTCAGGTTGGACATTGAAAGGGCTTACTCAAAGGCAGTCTAAAGTAATTCGGTATTAAAACAACCACTAGCAGGAACGGGTGATCTGATTTGGCCTTCCCGTACTTTCATAGCAGCACAACATCAGGTAAGAGAAAAGAGATGCTAAGGGCTGCCGGGAAGAGGCAGCCCTTAGCCATTTTTAAGCGGCCGACTGGACGGCAGGGGTTGTTTCCTGGTCCGTTTCCGCTTTTAGGTCCAGCAGGTAGCTGGCTGCTTTAAATGCCTTGGTGCTGGCGTAGATAAGCATGGTCTTATCATCTTTGAACTTGCTGGCCCACCCTTGCAGGTATGCCACCGAGTTCTGGAATACGTCTTCCTTTATGCCGGTGAAGGCACTGAGGAAACTTGCCCCCATCTCAGCGATTAACTCCTCTTTGCTGTAGTTTTCATCCCCAAAGCGGCTTTCCTGATTTGTAAAGCGGTTGAGCCTGTCGGGGTGGCCTGAAGCGTGAATGAGTTCGTGAAAAAGCGTGGTGTGATAGGCCTGGGCAGAGACGAAGTTTTTAAGCTCCGGCACCTGTACCGTGTCGCTGGCGGGTGCATAGTAGGCTTGTGAACCGCCATGCAGGATCCGTGGGGCAGGCTGGGGATACTGGTCCACTACCCGCTGGCATTCTTCAATCACCTGCTGATCGGTCCGTTCGAAGGTTGCCGGTAATGTAAAGTCAATACCTTCTACCTGGTCTATGTTGAACACCGTCCAGAGGAAAGGAACAAATCTGATAGCCTGTGGCGTCTCTTCTTCCTGCACCTCGTCCTTGCTGCCGGTTTGCGGCCCATACACCTTCCAGTAAATCACCTGGGTTCCTTTCTCGCCCTTCCGGATGTGGCCACCCAGCTCCTGTGCCTGTTTGAAGGTAAGGAAATAGGGGGCTGTGAAGTGGCGTTTTTCGGTGATGTAGTGGAGGTAAAAAGCGTTGAAGCCTTCGTAGTGCCGGCCGGATTGGTAATTTTTTGGAAGGCCGAAGGAGCTCCAGGGCTTTTGCCAGAGGACGTTTCCCTGTTCGAGTTGCGAAATGACCTCGTTTGTCACCTGCTCAGCCAGTTGATAGAACTTCTGATAAGCAGTCTGTCCGGATTTTTTGGTGTGCTTTTCCATAATCTTAATTTTTTGAAGTTTGAGGAATTAATTATGGTGCCCACCCTGCCTGGCGGACGGACTAAGGGCAAGGTGGAGACGAAAAAAATGCGGAGGGCCTCCCTTCAGGGATACCCCTTTTTTTCGTACTACCTTGTCCCGTGTCCGGCAGCCAGGCTAACTTTGCAACAGAATGAATACCCCCGGACTTTTGCATGGCAGTGGCTTCGCGCCTCTTTTGGTGTGTTCTTGCAGCAAGTGCCAGTTTTCGGTTACACCAATTCGGGAAAAGAGCCTTTCGTTGCCGAGGTTTTAGCTATAGCTTATAGCGTAGAAGCGCGTGAGGGATAGAGCGGTTGTTTGAGCTCCTCCGGCATACGCAGTAACCGGAGAGCGAGCCGCGAGAGCCCGACGGCTTTGCCGGCACGCCCTCTTTTTTGTACTGCACCTGCCACCAAACCCACTGCTGCCGGGCACGACGCTCCTGGAATGAATGGTTATTTGTGGTGTATGTGTCTGCTATTAGGCTATCATAAAAATGCCCCTGCATTTGGGGCAGGGGCATTTTTATCAAAACTGTATTGTGGGTGCGGGTTTGCGTAACGAAGAGGAGGAGTATCTATCAGATAGACATGCCTTTCTTACGGGACTTTTTCATCTCCTGCTTTTCTTCCGCTACCACATCCTGTTGCTGGCTCTTTTTCGGAGCGCTCTGCTGCTTTACAGATTCTGCCGGTGTCACCTCCTGTTTTTGCTGAAAGGTTTCCCGCTTTACCGGTTTCATGTGCTCGTCAAACACGTTGATGGTTTTGTACTGCGGGCTGGCTTCAATGAAGCGTTTCACCTCCTGTCCCTCCTGCAGGGCTGTTACCTGCAGCGTATTTCCTTTCTGCAGGTAACGCATCATCTGCTCCTTCTGCTCGGGGTCCTGGAGTTCTTTGATGGCATACTGTTTCAGCGTTTTCTCCAGGTCAAAGCCATAGTTTTCGTGGTACTGCTTTACCTTGTGGTTGCCGTGCTGATCCTTCTCGCCTAGGTCCAGCTGGAGCCAGGCTTTGTAAGGCTGGCCTTCTGCATTTACCAGCTCTTTATGCACCGATCGTCCGTTTAGCAGGTTGTAGGCTTCGCGGGAAGTGATGCCGCTGTTTTTGTTGACGTAAAACGTCTGCGATAACTTTTCGGCAGTGGTGTCGGGTTTGAGGGTAGCGTCGTACTTGTTAAAAAAGTACATGTCGTTTTGGTCGGACCTGCGGAAGTGCAGCGTGTAATCCATCGTGCTGTTGAAGTAGGGTTTCTGCATCTGCAGTTGAAACTCCGGCTTTTGCTCCCGCACGTTCTTTTCCAGTTCCTCGTTGAGGTTGGTGCCAAAGCCCATGTACTTGAGGCCTTCTTTCAGGTAATCCAAGTTGTTCTGGTTCATAGGAGTAAGAATTTAAGTGGTTGAAATAGCTGTGTTGGAATTATATTCAGAGCAGCTTTTGAGTTGTGGTTAGAGTAGCAGGGCACACGCCTGCACCAGGTCTTTGCTCCGGATCCGGAGCTGGAGGTGCCTGCCGCCGTTCTGTTCGAAGAGCTCCACGACCAGTTCCTTTCCTTTGGTGATAGGGATTTTCTCCAAGGCAAAGACGAGTACTTTCTGGTTGCCTGCCTCCACGGTTTTCTCGTCATAGCCATAGGCATACAGCGGAATCCGCTCCTCTTCCTGCGTGGCGGTGCGCTTTACCTGTTTGCGGTCCCGGAGGCTAAATCGGATAAAGTCCAGCTCGTAGGGAATGGAAGACTTGTTGGAGAGCACCAGCCGGTAAAAGAAAGTATTGCCCTGCACGTAGATGCCTTCCAGCGTAGCCTTTGTTTTTCCTGCTTTGTCCCTGATGCCATAGCAGTACCTGGGGTCCCCGGCCAGCAGATTCGTGATGGTTTTCAGTTGCTCCGTGTTCAGGTCCGTGTTGGTAAATACAACGGGAGCAGTATTAGTGGTGGGAGGCTCCAGTTTGAGCAGGGTGGTAGCAGGATGGTCGGCATAACTTACTTCAAAGCTGTAGAGCCTGCCGTCGGCGGTGATGACGGTGAGGTTGGTTCCCGTGAAGCCTTTACGGGCTGCTTTTAGCTGAAGCACATTCTCTACTTTTTCGGGTACCTGCGCCAGGATATCCCGGCTGCCGCGGTCCAAGCTTTGGATGGCATGCGGAAAAACCAGGGTGGTCGTCTTCTGGTAAGTTAGCTCCAGAGCTTTGGGGTGTAGGTCCTGTGCGAATGCGTTTAGCTGCAGTAAAAGCAGGCACAGGAAAGGAAGGAGGATGTTCTTTTTCATGATGCGATGAGTTTAAGTGTGAAACAAGAAATAAATTGAGACTACCGGCGGATGCTCTGGTCACGGAGCAGGAGGCGGTGACCGGCGTTGACGGTGACTTTTAGTTGCCGGACCTTCCTGCTCAAAAGGCCTTTGACGGCATCGATACCGGCACTGGCTGCCTGGGCACCGATACTCGGGTTGAGCGTAGAAAGCTGCAGGCTTTGGTTGATAGCATGGTCAGCTCCCTGTTTGGCGGCATTGCGGGTGAGGGCGCCTGGGATGTAAAGCCCTTCCTGCCCGTCCAGGTCATAAACCGCCAGGGCAACCGGAAGTACCGCATCACGGATGAGCACCGACGTTACCTCGATGTGCAAACGCTCCCCGTTTAACCGGCAGGTACCGTAAAGGAGACTTCCTTTGGCTACCCGCCTTCCGTTCAGGTACACATCCTGGAGCAGGCGCATCTTTACGGTGGCTCCGGCCGTCAGTGTCTTTGTCTGGTGAATGACTGCTTCCAATACATTTCCTGCTTCACCCGCACTGGCTTTTTGGTGCTTGTCTTCCAGTCCATAGAAAGCATTGCTTGTTTGATGAGCGGGTGTGAACATACTTTCCGAATTGTCCGGCTGTGATGGAGATGCCGGATTGGGCGTGCCGTGAAAGGTTGATTCCAACAAGGTTATGTCGGCTTGCGCAGGGGAGACCTGCAGGGCAAAAGTCTGCTGCTGCTTTCCCGGGGCCTCCTGTGCCAGCCGCTGCTTTACCCGCTCCGGGTGCTGGATATCGAGGATGCGTTCGAGCATATTTTCCAGCTGCTGCATCTCCGGGTCATTCCCAACGGTACCGTTGCTGCCCATGCGTTGCATCATTGTTTCCAGCCGGTCCACATCCTCTTTGAAGCGGTTGTTACCTGGTGCAGGAAGACTGGCAGTAGCTGGCGGTTTTCGCTGCCTTGCTTCCTGTTGGAGAGGCGTTGGCTGTATCGCTTTTTCCAGCTGGGCCAGTTTCTGGTTTATTTTTTCTTCCTGCGGATCAGCAAAGGCAATGGTGGCAGTGGCTGTTGTATCCGCCGTCAGCTGGAGTTGATTTTCTACACCGTCCGTCTTGAATCCCATCCGCTGCAACAGCAGAGAAGTTCCTGCATCGGATAGCTGCCGGGCTTTCTGCCGGGCCTGGTCGTAGTGGCTGAGCTTGTCCTGTTGCTGCTTTTTGAGCTGCGCTTCGGGCAGCTGCAGGTTGAGTCCCTTTTGCCCGGCCTGGGCAGTTGCTGCTGCCGTAGCGCCCCTGCCTCCGCCCAGGTTCCAGAAGGCCAGGACCAGAAAGGGGAATACCAGCAGTGGGAGCACCATCAAAAATTTACGCCTGCGCAAAAATGCTTCTGAGTGTGTTTTCATGGTCTGTTCATTTTTTAAGTGGATGATAATTCTGAAGATTAAGGCTGTCCCGGAAGTCCGGCTGTGCTAAGCGGAGACTATCTGGAAAGCTGCAGGGAAGGTTGTTTACTGTCTGCTGCTTTTGCTCCGGCCACATCCCCTTTACCAGCAGCCAGAGGCAGGTACTGCCGAAGAGAAGACAGAAGAGCAGTAGCGCAGCCATTTTGGCCCGTATGGGAAGCCTCTCATAGCTATTGCTGCAGTACTTAGCCAGCTGCTTTTGCCGCTTGACAATGGCTGTGGCAATGACACCGGCAGCCTTATCTGTGGCATTGTTTTTTCCTGGTGATTTTGTGCTATCGGAATGTTTGCGGAACAGCAGCATGGCTAGCGGTTTTGGGTGTGCAGGTCCTTGTTTTCCAGCGTCGTCCACCGCTCGAGTATAAAGCCGTGCGGGTTGTTGTCCGAGCGGGAAACACTGCGCAGGTAGCCTTCGGTCACGAGGCTGCGGCGCAGGATGGAGGTGGCGCGGATAAGCTTTTGGTGGGCATAGCAGCGGAAGTAGTAGGGATACTGCCCCGTGTCCACCTGCACGCTGTCCACGGTTATTTCCTGGCTGATATTGCCCGAAATGAGGCCCGAGATATAGCCGCTCTCGTGCAGGTTGTCGTAGGCGCGTTTGGCCGAAGCGTCGGCCAGGTACAGGGCCTTGCGCATGTTGGCTTCGATCACCTGGTCGTCGGGGTCGAGCGTGAAGAAGTAGTGGTGGAAGATGCGCACATGGTCCCGCGCCTCCACCGGAATATTCTCACGGCGGCCGGTGGAGAAAGCTTCTAATGCCTTGTCCCCGGCCAGCACGTAGATCCGTTCCTGCGCGGCCTGCACCTGCTCATAGCTCAGGTAAACAGCAATGCAGCTCACAATCGTGCAGGCGATTAAGAAAAGGAGGCTGAATGCGCGGATGTGGCGGAAGGCGCTGTCGATGTTTTGGAGTTGTCTGAACATAGCGGTATTGCGTTTGATAGTACAGTAAGTGTGTGTCAGCATTACCAGGAATCTCCGGAAAGACGCCCGTGCTGGTAGCTGTCTGTTGGCGAATTACTGGAGTTGGTACTGTCATTCGAACCGGAGGGAGGAGCATAACCGCCGCTGTGCCCGGCAAAGCCCTGCACGAGGCTGCTGGCTCCATGGCCCATGGCACCGGCGGCATAGCTGAGCCCGGTGCCCACGGTCGAGGTACCGGCCTGGCTGGTGGTGTGGAGCAGGTTGGTCACCTTCATCAGCAGGGCATTGCCCCCGCCGGCATGGATGATGTAGTTGGCGACATTGGGCACGGTAAAGTAGCCCACGATGCCGATGAGCATAAATATGAGGTAAGCCGTATCGGTGGAGCTGAAGAAGGTATTGCCGTTGCTTTCCACCTGGCCGATGTCGATGCGGAGCATGTTCTCCTGTATTTTGGCGATGATGCTGCCAAAGATGTTGGCCACCGGCAGCCACATGTACACGTTCACGTAGCGGGCAATCCAGACGGTGAGCGTATGCTGGAAGCCATCGAAGACGGCAAAGCCGAACACCAGCGGTCCCAGGATGCCGAGCACGATGAGGTAAAAGGTGCGGATGGTGTTGATGCAGAGCGAGGCAGCTTCAAAGAGCAGCTGCAGTACTTCCGACAGCCACTGCTTGATGGAATGGCGGAAGCTGAAGGAGAATTTGGCCATGGCAAACTTCATGTCGTTGCCGATGCTTTCAAGCAAACCTTCCCCGGCGCCCGAGGGGTCGTCCGGGTGCGTGTACTGGTACCACTTCTCCCGGTTGCCGCTGCCATCGGGCCCCATGTACATTTGCCAGGCATCCGAGTCCTGGATGGCCGCCTCTTTCCGTTGCAGGAGCACGGCAATGGCCTGGTTGGAGCCTTCCACCATGGCAGAGGTGGCCGTAACGGTTGGCTGCAGCACCCCGTTCAGCAGCGAAAGCACCGCCGGGAAGAGCAGGATGGCCAGGCCCAGGGCAAAAGGACGCAGCAGCGGGTAAAAGTCCACCGGCTCGGCATTGGCCAGATGGCGCCACACGCGGGAAGCGATGTACCAGAGGGCGGCAAAGCCTGCCAGGCCACGCCCCACGTCGATGAGCCGCTCGCAAAGCGGTATCATTTCCTGGTAAAGACTCTCGAGTACCTTGTGCAGGCTGTGCATATTATTAGCCACGCCCTGCGCTTGCACATTATCCGGCAACAGGAGCGCCAGCACTACCAGCGGCAAGAAATAGAAGAACTGCTTTTTCATGGCATGCATGTTTAGTTGTTTTGCGGATTGCTTACTTCTCCAGTCCGTACACTTTCTGCAGCACCTGCACTTCCTGCAGCTCCCGGTTCCGTTGCAGGGCCAGCAGGGTTGCCTGCCGGTTGAAGTGGCGCAGGAATACGAGCCGCTCCTGCATCCTGGCATAGATGCGGTCGATGGCCTGCATTCGTTCCCCGTCGCTCATGCGCAACTCCCCGGCCGTGAGGATGAGCGTGAGCTCGTCGAGCAGGCGCAGGCTTTGTTGAGAGAGGCTGCCGTACACCGCGCTGAGGTAGCTGAGTTCGTCGGGCGAAAAGCTGCCGTGCCGGCGAAAGCGGTTGTAGGCGCTTTTGTATTCGGAGAGGATACTTTTCTGGCAGCTGATGATATCGGCCACCCGCTTGTAGTCCCGCACCGCCGGGTTTACCGCCAGGAGCCCGTCCAGGAAAGTCTCGTGCAGGCTGAAGTTTCCTTCCGAGAGGGAGACGATGGTGCCGTAACCCTTGCTGATGAGTTCGTAGCCCTGTTTCATGTCCGAGAGGATCTGGCGGAGCTGGTCGAGCTTCTGCACGTTGAGCAGGAGTTGCTGTATTTCCGCCTCCTGTGCTTTTGCCCGCTGTGGTTGTAGCAGGCCTATCACCATAACCAGCAAAAAGCTGAATGGAATAAGTTGCTTTATCCTTTTCATAGTTTGGAGATGTTAGGGTATGCCATAGAATGCTTTGCCTGTTTTTGCTTCGCGAATTTCCTTTGCCCGCTGCAGGGCCAGTGCCTGTGCTTCGCGGAGAAAGGCCTGCGTAAACTGCTGCTTGTCCCCCATGGCGTGGTAAAGCGCTTCCAGTTGCCGGAGCCGCTCGTCATCTGTCATCTCCAGCGCATTGGAAGAAAGCACCAGCCAGAGCGTTTCCAGGTCCTGCAGGCAAGCCTGTAGCAGCGCTGCCTTCACCTGTTCCAGGTAAGCGAGCTCTGTATGCAGTAGGTGGTTCTCCTTCCGTAAGGCCTGTAGCGTCTGCTCAAAATGGCGAAGAATACCCGCCTGCAGGGAGAGGATAGCGGCTACCCGTGCACTGTTGCCGATAGCGGGATTTACTACTTGGAGGGAGCCAAAAAAGGCCTGGTGCAGGCCGAGGTCGCCGTTCTTGATCTGCTGCACGGTGTTGATCCCATAGCCGACTAGCTCGTAGCCTTGCCGCAGGGTACCGGCATATGCCTGTAAGGCTGCGATCTGCTGCACCAGGTATTCCCTTTTGGTTTTCTTCTGCCGGAACCACTCGTCGAATGTCTGCGCCCGGCAACTCAGGCCGGTCAGCAAAAGGAGACTGAAGAGGAGTAGTTTCATCGTTTTTCTGGTTTGTTCATTATGACAATGGTGGCTTAGTCAAGGCCATAAAGGCTTCGGACCGTTTGCAGGTTATTCCGCTGTTTGGCCCGCTGCAGGCTCAGCTGCACGTTTTGGGCGTTGAACTCCCTGAGGTCACTGTAGTTCTGCTCCAGCCGGTCGGCCGCCAACTCGATAAGTTCCAGCCGGGCGGCATCACTCATCTGGGTGGAAAAGGCATTTACCAGCAGCAGTACCTGGTCCAGGTTTTCTGCGCTCGCTTCCAGGATGCCATTGTACACGCGCTGCATAAAGTCCAGCTCGGCAGGCGTGAAGTTCCGGTCCTGGCGGAAGAGTGCAAAGGAGCGTTTGTACTCGGCTACCAGGGCTGCCTGTGTTTCGATGATGTCGCGCACCCGCTGGTAATAGGCGATAGCGGCTTTTACCTTCCAGAGCTCCTGGTAATAGTCGTCGTAGAGCTGGCGCTGCCGCTCGGTCCACTCCGCTATCTCGGTAAGGCGCAGCTCGGAGAGCTTGTTTTCGAGCACCTTCTGGGCGTTCTGCAGCCAGATGGTCTGGTTCTGCAGGCGCTGTACCTGCAGGTCCAGGGCCACAATCACTTTCGTGACGCCCGCTTTAATGGCTGCCATAATCGGGTCCTGCGCCTGCGCCGGTTGGTGCAAACCGGCTGCAGCTATAAGCAGCAGGGAAAGGAGTGTGCGTAGTAGAAACTTTTTCATCGTATTGCTAAAGACTGATGTTGCTTTATTGCTCTTTATGTTCGTGTCACTCCGGCCCGAATAGCATTGGCCAGTGCTTCGATGCCTTTTTGCATGTCCCCGCCATACTTTTGGGCATAAGCCTGCACCTTCACTTTCTCTGCTTCTTCGGTGGTGTAGGTGAGGTATTCCTCGAGCGATACTTCCGTGCGGTAGACGCGGGAGAGGGTGCCGCCCAGGCTGATGAAGACTTCCTTGTAGTTGCGGTTGGGGTCGTTGGCCTTGTTGATGGAAAGCACCAGCGCCTTCTCCTTTTCCGTCAGCCCCAGCAGCTGCTGGATGTCATCGAACTTGTTGAGGTACTTGCTCTGGTCGAGCAGGATCTTGCAGTCAGAGTTGTTGATGATGGCCTGCTTGACTACCGGGGAGGAAATGATGTCTTCCACCTCCTGGGTCACCACGATAGCTTCGCCGTAGAATTTGCGTACCGTCTTGAAGAGGTACTTGATGTATTCGGCCATGCCTTCGCGGGCAATGGCTTTCCAGGCTTCTTCAATCAAAATAACTTTGCGGACGCCTTTGAGCTTGCGCATCTTGGAGATGAAGACTTCCATGATGATGATGGTCACTACCGGGAAAAGGATGGGGTGGTCCTTGATGTTGTCGAGCTCGAAGACAATGAAGCGTTCCTGCAGCAAGTCGAGGTTCTCGCGGGCGTTGAGCAGGTAGCCAAACTCGCCCTTGCGGTAGTAGGGCCGGAGCACGTAGAGGAAATTGTCGAGGTCAAAATCCTTTTCCTTTACCCGGTCCGCCTTCAGCTTCTCCTTAAACTCCGCCTGCACGAACTCATAGAAGCTGTTAAAGCAGGGGAAGATTGTTGGTTTTTTCTTCAGGTGCTTGTAATACAGTTCCAGTGCGTTGGAGAGGGCCACGTACTCGGAGCGGGAGAAGGTCTCGCTGTCTTTTTTCCAGAGGGCCAGCAGCAGTGTTTTGATGCTTTCCTTTTTCTCCGTGTCCAGGCTGTCGTCTTTGCTAATGTAGAAAGGGTTGAAGCGGATGGGCCGGGTTTCCGTGTAGGTGAAGTAGTAGCCGTTTACCAGCTCGCACAACCCTTTGTAGGAATGGCCCACGTCCACCAGCACGATGTGGCTGCCCTGCTCGTGGTAGGAGCGCACCAGGTGGTTGGTGAAAAAGGACTTGCCGCTGCCCGAGGGGCCGAGGATGAACTTGTTACGGTTGGTGCAGATGCCTTTGCTGACCGGCTCATCCGAGATGTCCACGTGCACCGGCTTGCCGGTGAGCCGGTCGCCCAGGCGCAGGCCGACGGGGCTGGTGGAGGAGCGGTAGCCGGTTTCCAGGTTTAAAAAGCAGCAAGCCTGCTCGAGGAAGGTATCGAAGGTGTCGTTCATAGGAAAGTCCGCTGCATTGCCCGGCAGCCCTGCCCAGAAGATCTGCGGGGCCCCGTCCGTCTCGAGCTTGGGCGTGGCATCCAGCTGGGCCATGGCCGAGGAGACAAGGTTTCGCAGCTCCTTCTGCTTATCCGGCTGCTCTGTCCAGGCCAGCACGTTAAAGTGCGCCTTTACCGGCAGCCGTTGCTGGATGATAGCCTCGTTGAGGAAACTATGAGAGGCATCGCGGGCCAGGGCATTTTCGCGGGAATAAGCCGAGAGGGACTGCAAACGCAGGCGCTTGCTCTCCAGCCGCTTGAGCGTCTGGTGGGAATCTTCCAGGAAAATGTACTGGTTGAGGATATGGTTGCAGGGAAGCAGCTGACCCAGGGGAGCGGCAAAGCCGGTGGAGAACTTGCTGCGGTCGGTCGAGTACTTGTCGTAGTTGATGCGGGAACCGCAGAGCGAAGGCAGGTGCCCGGCGTCGGCCAGCGCAAAAAGCTGGCAGCGTTTCTCGCCGATGCGGATTTCTTGCTGCAGGTGCATGTCCTGCAGCAAGGGCCTTTCCGCTTGCGGCAGCAGGCCACAGTAGCGCTCAATGAGACCCGCTTTGGCTTTGGTGCCGGCCAGTTCTGCATCCGTCAGCCTGCGCAGCGTCACAAAGCCGCTGTCCTGCAGCACGCGCTCAAACTGCCCGGCCTGGTCCACAAAGTCCTGGAAGAGCCGGGGCTGCAGGGTCTGCTGGGGTGCCAGTGATTTGCGCAGCAGGTTGGAGAGCAGCGAAGTGGCAGGGCGGCGGTCATCGGGCTTTTTGGTGATCAGGATGTAGCAGTGGTGCGCCAGGTACGGCCGCTTGTGGAAGAAGCGCTCGCTGGCCCTGGCAAGGAAGCTTTGCCCGTCTTTGTAGTCGGCTTTATACCACGACTCCAGGAACCAGTCCTGCTTATGGAACACGGTAAAGCGGGGCAACAGGCGGATAGCTTTGATGAGCGCCTGGTGAAGCGCCTCGTACTCGGTATCGGAGAGCGTAAAGATCTCCGGCAACATCGCCTCATAAGCCAGCGTGATGTCGCCCTGGCGGGAGAGGATGCAGCCGTGCTCCACCTTGTAGACGGGCAGCAGGTTTTCCAGATCAATCGGCTGTGCCATGTGTGTCCTCCTTTCGTGTTAATGGTTTCTGATTATGCTGGTTATGGGGTGTTGAGCTAAGGAACCTGAAGGTCTTGCGGGTGCTCAGGCGGATGTAGCGGGGAATGCTGCGGCAGGCAAACTTCTTGAGCAGGCCGTGCTCCCCGTAGGTTTTGTTGAGGTGGTAAACGCCTGCAAACAAAGCCGCACCGGAGAGCAGGATGACCAGGAGGCAGAGCAGCAGGGGCACGCGGGCCAGGTACATGCCGGCAAAGAGCAGCAGCAGGAACACGAGCCCTGCGGCCAAGTAGCCGATATACTGCGCCCGCAGCCCCCGGAACTCGATGGGCCGGTTGATGCCCTTGTTGACCTGGTAAACGCTGTTCGCCATTGCAACATCGGGTTAGACGCCAAAGAAGGAGCGGAGCACCGTGGCCACGACCACCAGGAAAATACAGCTGCCAAACCAGGCGGCCGCCACCTTGCCCGTGTCCGGCTCGCCGCCATTCCATTTCTGGTAGACCTTAACGGCGCCTACCAGTCCCACGACGGCGCCGATGGCGTACATCAGGCTGGTGCCGGTATCGAAGTAGCCGCGCACCATTTGGGTGGCCTGGGAGATGCCTGCGTTGCCGTCGGCTGACTGTGCCTGGGCCGAAAGGGCCACGGCAAAAAGGAGCAGGAGCGTAGCAATGGCAGTGGCTTTTTTTTGCTCCGGGAGGGTTGCTTGCTTTTTCATGTGCTTTATGGTTTTAGTTATGGTTAAGGATAAGTAGTGATAATGCGTGTAGCGGGTTAGGAGCTAGGCCAGAGCGCCTGCAGGTCCTCGGGAGTGAGTGAATAGGGGAGCTTGACCTGGCTTTGCTCGAGGAGGAACTGCTGCACCTGGTCCTGGTATTGGCTTTGGGCGGTGCGGCTGTACCTGGAGATGATGAGTTGCAGGAGGGAGAGGAATTCTTCCTTTTCCAGCTGCGTCTCCACTACCAGTTCCAGCAGGGGCTTGATTTCCTCCAGCAGGTCGGCCAGCGTGCCCATGGGAAAAGTAGGCGGCTCCGTTGCTGAAGTTGTTTTTACAGAAGCGGTAGTGCTGTCTGTTTCTTCCATATCCTCTTCTTCCTCTCCTTCCGTTCTGGGTGCTACCTGTAGTTCGGATGCGTCGGATACAGTAGGAGCATCACTTGTGGAGACAGCTCCAATAGGGGATTCTGCCGGAATACCTGCCTGTGCGGTTTCCGGTGTGGAGGAGGTAAGGTACACTTGCGGTAGCAACCTGGCTGTCGCTTTTTCTGACAGCGCTTTTAGCTCCTGGCGGTAACAGAGCAATGTAATGATGAGGTAGTAGAGCAGCAGGCTGGTGCCCGTCGCAAGAAAGAACTGGGTCCAGGTAAGATGGTGAAGCATGGCCTTCCGACTTTTCTTCTGCCGCCCCGTGCGACAGAAACTGAAGGCAAGTTGGGAGGAACTACAGCCTGTTTTTCACAAGGTCTTCCGTAGGTGGGAAAAATAAAGGTGGGAGTGAGCGGACAAAAAAATACGCGTATCCATCCAGAGGAGAGGAGAATTGTAGTGGCTAACCTCCTGCCAGGTGAGGTTGAAAAGAAACTTTCCCCTTTTTCCATTCTGTTCAGGAGTTATATCGTTGGCTTTCCCTTTCTTTGTATATGCAGCTTCTCGACAGACATACTTCCGCCGAACTGGAAAAACTATCCGGCATCGTCAAGCGCGTGACCTTCCACAGCGCGGAGAGCGGCTATACGGTGCTGAAGGTAAACAGCTTTCAAAGGCCGCACGAGGAAACCACCGTCATTGTCCACCAGTCCAAGGTCTTTGCCGGGGCTACCATGGATTTCTATGGCGAGTGGACCAATCACCCCAGCTATGGCCTGCAGTTCAAAGCCACCAAAGTTATCGAGCGAAAGCCTGCCACGGCCAATGCCCTGGAGAAGTACCTTGGCTCCGGTTTGATCAAAGGCGTCGGCCCGGTGACAGCCAAGAGGATCGTCCGGCATTTCGGGGACAAAACGCTGGATGTGTTTGAGACCAGTCTCGAACGACTCACCGAAGTGGAAGGCATTGCCCGGCTCAAGCTGGAGATGATCAGCAAAGCCTGGGTGGAGCACCAGGAGATACGGAACGTGATGCTGTTTTTGCAGTCCCACCATATCTCCACCCTGTTTGCCGTCAAGATCTACAAAACCTATGGCAACGATGCCATCGAGATCGTCAAAAGCAATCCCTACCGCCTGGCCACAGACATTTACGGCATCGGTTTCTTCTCTGCTGATAAGGTTGCCCTGAGCCTGGGGCTGGCGCAGGATTCCCCGCAACGCATACAGGCAGCCATCGGGCATGTGCTGCAGCATGCACGGGAAGAGGGCCATTGCTACCTCACACAGGAGCAGATTCTGCAGGCGGTAGCCGAGCTGCTGTCCTTACCTGACGTGACGGCCATAGAGGCGAATCTCCGGGAGATGGAGAAAAAGGAAGAGCTGAAAGTAAGGCTGCTGCCCAATGAGAAGGGAGAGGCGGAAAAGTGTTTCTATGCCCACTCCCTCTACTACGATGAGCAATACATCGCCGCCAAAGTACGGGAGCTGGCCAAAGAGCAACTCAGGCTCAACCGAGACCACCTGCTGCAGGACCTGGAGGTATACTGCCAGCTGCACCAGATTAGCTTAAGCGAAGAACAGCGCCAGAGCGTGCTGCAGATTGCCACCGAGCGCCTCTCCATCCTCACCGGCGGACCAGGCTGCGGTAAAACAACCACAACCCGTGCCCTGGTGGGCGTGCTGCAGTTGATGGCAAAGAAGGTGATGCTGGCCGCTCCTACCGGCAGGGCCGCCCAGCGCATGAGCGAGGTCATTGGCCTGGAGTCCAAAACCATTCACCGCCTGCTGGAATGGGACCCTGGCAAAGGAGGCTTCAAACGCAATGAGCTGGAGCCCCTGCAAACGGATGTGCTTATCGTGGATGAATGCTCGATGCTGGACGTGCATCTGGCAGCCGCCTTACTACGGGCCGTGCCTGCCGGTTGCCAGGTGGTGCTGATCGGGGATGCCGACCAACTCCCGGCGGTGGGAGCGGGCAACGTGCTCAAGGACATGATCGCCTCCGGCGTGGTTTCCTGCCTGAAGCTGACGAAGGTATTCCGGCAGGCCCGGGAGTCGCTCATCATCTCCTATGCCCACCAGATCAACCGTGGAGAAGTACCCCAGATCGAGTCTCCCTTTCACAAGCCCCCTGTCTGGCAGGAGAAGAAGGATTGCCTTTTTATTGACTCGGAGGAAGCCACCGCTGATGAGCTGCGGTTCATTAGCAAAGTGAGGAAAATAGCAGGGGAAGAAGCCTCCAAGGCAGAAGAGGGATATTCCATGGCCGCAGAGCCGCCGGCAGAGTACTACAGCCAGGGTAGCAGTTTGTCCATTCCGGCCAAATTCAGCCATGTGGATGTGGAGGCACTGCTGCAGGCCAGCAGCCATACTGAAGAGCTGAAAGAGGTCCTCCGGCGGGTGCATCCCTGGTCCTCGCTGCATTACGGGCTTTCAGCTGTGGGGATGGTCGAAAAGCTGTATGAAGCCGTCATTCCCAAATATTACGGCAAGGGTACGGAGATACAGATTCTCTCTCCCATGACCAAGGGCAGCCTGGGGACCTCCAACCTCAACAAGGTGATCCAGGAGAAGATCAATCCTCCGGGAGCAGGGAAAGCGCAGCTGGCAGTAGGAGGGAGGCTGCTTAGGGAGGGGGACCGGGTGATCCAGAAGCGGAACAACTATGACCTGAATGTCTTCAACGGGGATATCGGCACCGTCACGGGAGTGGACAATGAGGAGATGGAGCTGTTGGTGAGTTTTAAGGCAGGCAAGGAGGTAAAGGAAGTGCGGTACCAGAAGGAGCACTTGCTGGAGCTGGATCTGGCCTATGCCATCACGATTCATAAATCGCAGGGCAGTGAGTTTGAGACAGTCATCATTCCCATCGTCACGCAGCACTTTGGAATGCTGTTCCGGAACCTGGTCTACACCGGCATTACCAGGGCCAAGAAACTGGTGGTGTTTGTAGGCACAAGAAAGGCCCTGGCAATGGCCGTCAACAAGCAAAACACAGCCATCAGGCAGACTGCCCTGGCACATTTGCTCAAACAGAATGTGCCGTATTGATACCTGTGTCATTCTTATGTATCATGATGGTAGATGAGCAATGGAAGTGTACCACGATGGTACATGTGATTGATAATTGACTTACACTGTTAGTGCCCTCTTTTTTTTCATAACAGATGTTATAATAAATTGTTAAATATACTGTCATCTTGCATGCTGATGAAGATCTTCCTTTAGCCTATTTCATATAACTAAGCTAAATGAAGCTAGACAAATGGCTTTCAGGTTTTACAGTACATTACAAGGTAAAAAAAGAGCATTGGCTACAGGCCTGGAAAATATATTTGACAAGTTAAGTAACAAAATGAAAGGGGAAGCAGAGGAAGCTCAGGGCAGAGACAGCGGTGCGGTAGGTGAGAGCACGGGGACTGGCAGTGGGCGCTTAGTGCTGCTGGAGACAAGTTTTGTGGAGATAGTGCTCGACAAGCGGCACGTCCTGCTTTGTGTCCGTTGGCTACGGCAGGTAACCAGCAGCGAGTACAGGCACGGCACCCGGGAGACGGGTCGCTTCCTGCTGGACCTTGGCTTGGAGCTGCTTTTGGTGAACAACCAGCGCATGGGGGTGCTGACTATAGAGGACCAGGGTTGGCTTGCCCGGATCTCGATTGAGGTCATCTCCAGGAGCAGATTGCAGCGGCTGGCCATTGTCTCCTCCACGGATATGCTGCAGCAGCTGACAAACGAGGTGCTGGACAGCAGAGTCAAGGAGGAGACTCCGCATTTTTACACTCAGTACTTCCTCTCTGAGCAGAGCGCGCTGGAGTGGCTCATGCAGCCCTGATGGCTGCTGCTGCCGTGCCTTCGTGTCCTTGAGCGGATGGGACTAGAGAAACAGCCAGGATGTTGCCACCTCAACGCTGAGAAACACCTCCAGCTGCATATGCTCGGCCAGGACCGGATTGTGCCGGAGTGCCTCTTGGATAAGGTGTCTGGAATCAGGTCCAAGCCTTGCGGGGTTACTACGCAGGCCCTGCGGTGGTGTAGCCGGAGGTCAAAGGCTGGCAGGTATTCTTTCACCGTCCACAGCTGATCGGCTACGGTGACATAGTTGAGCCGGCGCATGTCAATCAGCCAACGGCAGATCTCCTGTGTCCGGGCGTGCCGCAGGGCCACTTTCTGCACGTGCCGGAAAGGTTCTCCACTCGCGTGCTGCAGCCAGGTGAGCCGAATGAACCTATTTTCCGAGCTTGCCTCCAGCACGACGTACTCGTTCCGGTAAATTTCAGTAAGTTCCATAGCTATAGGGTATGTGTTGTGGCCTTATTTGCTCTCCAGCCTGCCGTTCTTTTTAGAATATAAGTAAACGTCTGCCTGCTGTAAAAAGCTACATCCCACTTTTAGCCATACATAACAATGAAGAAAGGTACCAGATAAGGTACTTTTCAAACAAGTCTAAAGTGCATGTGTGACTTCAATCTGAAGCTGTGCATGTGTTCAAAAGAAGGCAGTATATATATGAACTGTGTAAATGGAGGTTCGGGCGCAATTTCGGACCTTTTTTATTATCTTCATAAACCACAGACACAATCATGATAAGAAAAGACGACCTACTCAACGCGGTAGTCCTTCAGAAGTAATGATGGCATAACAAAAAAGACCGCAATAGTGGTAAAAAGGAGTGCGAATAACTTTTCTACCATCATGAACAGGTCATACTACTACTGCGGCAGTGTGAATATAGTCAAAAATGGTAAAACCTACTATGGTAAAGCCAGAGGCAAGTGCAAGGACTGCAGGAGGCAGTTTGTTTTAATCTGCAAAACCGTAGTCTGAGACCGGAGCAGAAGAGGCTCATTGAGCTTCTCTTGCTAGAGCGTCTTTTCCTAGAGGGGATTTGTAGAGTACTGGACATATCTGCCTATCACCTTTTCCGCTACATGAACGAGCTTTACAGAGAGATTCCTAATGACTTAAACGCGCAGGTTTCGGTACAGGCAGCGCTGGAGCTATGCTGCTATGAGTGCGAGAGCGATGAGTTGTGGAGCTTTATGGGCTGCAAGGCCAACAAGAAATGGCTTTGGGTGACACAGGACAGAAAAAGCAGGCAGATTGTGGCCCTGCACCTGGGAGATAGAGGCACAGCGGGTGCAAGGGGTTTGTGTGAGAATATTCCTGAGCACTACAGGCACCAGGCAGCTTTCTTCACTGATGACTGGGATGCCTATTAGCACGTGATACCTGCCGGGCAACATAGAACCTTTAAAAGGAAGAATGACACCAACCATGTCGAAAGATTCTTCTGCTCTCTCAGGCAGAGATGTTCAAGGCTGGTGAGGAAGGCGCTCGCTTTCTCCAAAAAGCTCGACAGGCACTTGATGGCTTTTAAGTTCTTTGTCGCTAACTATAACTTTGCTTTACTTTTATAGAAGTACCCTCAACGCTGAGTTCTGTCAATCTATTTCAGGTCAATACTTGGTTCAAAAACAGTAGATGAGTTTACTGAAATAGAGCCGTTAATTAAGACTCATCTTTAATGATTTTTATTTTAGTAAATTATCAAGTATAGATTAAGAAACTGTTAGAAAAAGCAGACTTTGCTTGAAAGTTATAACATTGACATATTGTTTGATTAATATTTTGGTAAACCCTCTAAAGTAGCTTTGCTGTCAAATCAATGAAGCAAAGTTATGCCTTTTACAAAGTTTACAATTTTCAGTAAGCACCTAATTGCAACTCTCTTTCTGTTGCTAGTGTGCTGTTGCAGTCTACTGGCACAGTCGCAAACCATCACTGGCGTGGTGTCCGACAGTAAAGGCCAGCCACTACCTGGGGTAACAGTGGTACTTAAAGGGACCACTGTGGCCACATCTACCAACATGGAAGGTGCTTACAGCCTCACAATTCCTAAAGCGCTTACCTCTCAGGATATCCTTTCTTTCAGCTTCATAGGATACAAAACCTCTGAAGTGGCCTATAATGGTAAAGCGACTATAAATATTAAGCTACAGGTAAACGATCACGTGCTGAGCGAGGTGGTGGTGACCGCACTTGGTATTGAGCGAGAGCAGAAGGCGCTGGGATACGCCACCCAGACGGTGAGCAGCGAAAGTTTAAACGATGCCCGCTCCAATAATTTTGCACAGGCATTATCCGGGAAAGTAGCAGGTTTAAGTTTAATTTCACCCGGATCCGGACCCGTTAACTCCACGCGCATCTCACTGAGGGGAGACAACTCTTTGAACCCTGACGGGAACAACGCACTGATAGTATTGGATGGCGTACCGATGAGCAGCGAAATGACCAGTTCCGGTGTAAGCAGTGCCTATGGAGCGGGCTCCGGAAACGATGTGCCGATAGACTTCGGCAACGGCATCGCCGACATTAATCCCGATGACATAGAAAGTGTTACCGTACTGAAAGGACCAAGTGCCGCCGCGCTCTACGGTAGCCGTGCAGCTAACGGAGCCCTGATCATTACTACCAAATCAGGAAGCCGCAAGCAAAAAGGCATTGGCGTAACCGTAAACACCAACATCAGCATTAATGATGTGCTGAGGTGGCCGGATTTTCAGCATGAATATGGCCAGGGTACGGAAAACCTGAACAAAGAAGGACAACCATATTATTCTTACCGTGCTTCAGAAGACGGAGCCAACACTGGTAGTACAAGTAGCGCCTACGGACCGAAGTTTGATGGCCAGTATTATTATCAGTATGACCCCACCTTGGAAGGGCAGTCGGCGGAGCGGCAGCTTTGGAGGCCTTATAAAGATAATGTAAAGGGCTTCTTCAGAACTGGCTCTACTATCACCAACAGTGTGGCTGTGGAAGGAGGAACCGACAAAGGATCAGCACGTGCTTCTATTACGCATTCCAAAAATGAGTGGATCATGCCGAACACAGGCTTTGAAAGATTGACAGCCGCTCTAAGCCTGAACTACAAAGCTTCTGATAAACTAAGGCTCAACTCCAAAGTTAACTTCACGCACAAGAAAAGCGATAACCTGCCTGCAACCGGTTATAACAACCAGTCTATCTCCTACTTCATGATCTTCCAGAATCCGAACGTGGACCTGGCTTGGTATAAGCCTAGATGGAAAAGCGGAAAAGAGCAGGTAGACCAGATTCATCCGTTCAGCTCTTATATCGACAACCCATATGTGATCGCTTATGAGATGACCAATGCGCTGAACAACTACTCTACCATCGGTAATATTTCTGCTACTTATGAATTCTCACCAAAGTTCGACCTGATGGTGCGCTCAGGTGTAGACATGAGTGCGGAAGACCGTGAGCAGCGTCGCCCATTCAGCACGGCTAACTTTCAGTATGGCTACTACAAAGAGCAAAGCATTTTCGACTATGAGGTCAACACTGATGCCTTGCTTACCTACCGCGATAAAATCGGAAGGATTGTAGATGTAAGGGCTTCTGTTGGTGGCAACATGATGAACCGCAAGTACAAAGGCACCAACGGTGTGGTAGATGGCCTGGTAATTCCGGGCGTTTACAAACTCTCCAATGGCATCAGCACGCCCATGATGACGACACGGCACCTTAATAAACGAGTAAACAGTTTATACGCGCTGGCCTCTTTCTCTTATGACGACAAGGTGTTTGTGGATGTAACAGGCCGTAACGACTGGTCCAGCACACTGCCCATGCAGAACAACTCTTTCTTTTATCCATCCATCAGCTCCAGCTTTATTCTGACGGACCTTCTATCACTACCGACTCAGGTCTCTTTTGCCAAACTGCGATTATCAGCTGCTCAGGTAGGTAACGATACCGATCCTTACAAAACCAGAAAGTACTATGGACAGAGCGATTTTGCCGGTTCAGGCTCTGTGCCGACTACGCTGCACAACGTAAACTTTAAGCCGGAAATTACCACAAGTTATGAAGCAGGCTTAGAGTACATGTTGTACAATGGACGAATTGGTATGGACATTACGCTGTACAAGAGCTTTACCCGCAACCAGATTCTGGATGTGCCACTCGATCCTACTACAGGTTACAGTAGGGCTGTGATGAATGCCGGAAAGGTGTGCAACCAGGGAATTGAACTGGTGCTAAACGTGAAACCAATAGACAATCGTTTCTTCAAATGGAAGTCCTCGGTAGTATGGTCTAAAAACGACAATAAGGTGTTGGAGCTTGCTGAAGGAATGGACGACCAGCAGATTATCGGATCCGGTGGCCAGGCAACCATCATAGCTAAAGTAGGCGGCACGACAGGCGATATCTACGGCTACGGTTTTGTCAGAAGCCCAGACGGGCAAATAGTGTATGATGCTGCTGGTTTGCCAGCATACCCTGATGAAACCATGTATATCGGCAATGCCTATGCCGACTGGAAAGGTGGCTTCTCGAATGAATTCTCTTACAAAAACTTCCGTTTCAACTTCCTGCTTGACGGGCAATATGGTGGAATCATTTATTCTCAGACGCACCACAAAATGTCGGAGCAGGGTAAACTGAAGCACACGCTGATGGGTCGTGAAGAAGGTTACATTATAGGCGAGGGGGTAGTCGATAACGGTGACGGCACGTACTCCCCGAACACCAAGAAAGTAAGTCCTCTCCAATACTATAAGCGATACTATCGTCGCGCCAATGTAGAGTCAAACTCCTTCGATGCCTCTTACCTGAAGCTTCGGGAAATGCGCCTGGAGTACAACCTGCCCAAGTCGCTGCTCACCAAAGCCAAATTTTTACAAGGAGCAAGTGTAGCCTTGTATGGCCGTGACCTGGCCATGCTGGCTGATTTCCCAATCTTCGACCCGGAAACGGCCGCGCTCAATGGCTCTACCATTCTGCCAGGTGTAGAAATTGGCCAGATGCCAACTCCAAGAACTTACGGCATGAATGTTACCCTCAAGTTTTAGACAGGTCCTTTTTCAGTTAATTATTACAATTAAAAGAGCTGCCGGAAGTACGCCGCATATACTGGCACTTCTTCACAAGAAAAAAAAACATGATAAGCATAAAGAAAATATTTGTGTTACTGGTGGCAATGAGCTGCATCAGCGTTTCATGCACCGACGATTTCGAAGAGATTAACACCGATCCAAACAGGATTGAAAAAATAAGCCCGGGAACATTGCTGAATCCCATCGTGTACGAGATGGCCAGCTTTAATACATCCAGGAGCAATGCCTTTACTTTTGAAATCATGCAGGTCTCACTTCCTTTCCCGAGCCCGTCAGGAGGGGAGCACCGCTACGATATTGGCGACAATGCCGGAAATTCTACCTGGAATACCTACTACCGCTGGTTAACCAATATCAAGGAAATGCGTGAAGCAGCTGCTTCAGCGCAGGATGCGAATTATGAGGCCATCGCGCTTACCTTAAATGCCTGGACCTACTCCCTGCTTACTGACAGCTTTGGAGCTGTGCCGATGGAGGAAGCGGCACGTGGTGACGAAGGAATCTTCTACCCAGCATTCAATACGCAGGAAGAAGTCTACAGAAAGATTTTAGGAGATTTGGAGACTGCCAACAGCTTGTTCGATGCTTCTAAAGGAATGATTTATGGCACCGACATACTCTATGGCAATAATGTAGCCAACTGGCAGCGCTTCTGCAATTCTTTGCACTTAAGACTACTGCTGCGCGTTTCTAAACGTCCAGAAATGAACGCCTCTCAGAAGATGGCAGAAATTATTAATAACCCTGAGAAGTATCCCGTATTCACTCAAAACAGCGAAGCCGCTATCCTGAAAATACCGGGTATTCCACCGCTTATTTCTCCCTGGGGCCGGGCTGTTGATTTCAGGACAGGCCGGGCAGCAGCGGAGTTTTTTGTTGATAACCTGAACAACTGGAATGATCCTAGGGTTGGGAAATTCTTCGGAGAAGCAAGATTAAAAGACGGCACAACTTCTATCGGCTATAAAGGCATACCGAGCGGTTACGCAGGCAACGACTCCCAGTTTGATTTTGTGCCCTCCAACCCGAACATAGCACTGGTTACAGCCCCCATGATCTCTGTGATCATGAGCTATGCAGAGGTAGAGTTTATTAAAGCGGAGCTGGCACAAAAGGGCGTCATTACCTCTGATGCAAAAAGCCATTATGAGAAAGGTGTAAAAGCCGCCATTGAGCAATGGGGCGCTACGCTGCCTGAAGGTTACTTTCTGAATCCTGCTGCTGCATACGATGGTACGCTGGAGCGCATTATGTTGCAGAAATACTACGCACTATACTTTAACGACTATCAGCAATGGTTTGAATACCGTCGTACCGGATTGCCAGTACTTCCTACCACCGAGGCTATGCTTAATGATAAAAAGGTGCCTGTCCGTTTCCGATATCCTGCCACTGTACAGATAAGCAACGGTGCTAACTACAGAAAAGCAGTCGAGACAATGGGTGGCGATGATATCAACACCAAAGTCTGGTGGGAAAAATAAATAGTGGAATTAACATCTAATACCGGAGGGCAGGTTTCAAAAAGCAAGCCCTGCTCTCCGGACTTAAAATACAATATCTTCTAAAGACATGTCACAGAAAAGAAGGACCTTTCTTAAATCCCTGGGATTGGCAGGAGTGGGGCTTACCCTGAATACCGGTTTGTTGCACGCTACACCCAAAGTTAAAGTACCAGTTCGGGGAAAGGATTTATCCCTTATTACCCTTAGTGGTAAAGTACATAGCCGGGGAAAAGGAATAGCAGGGGTTGCTGTTACAGACGGCATAAATGTTACCCATACCGATGCGAAAGGCAACTATGAGCTGGACAGCAATGCAACAGCAGAGTTTGTTTATATCTCTATTCCAAGGGGCTATGAGTTTAGTAATGAGAAAGGAATTACGCGGTTTTATGAAAGGATACAAGCAGAGCGTGCTCGCTTTAAGGCTGATTTTGAGCTGCAGAAACTGACTCAGGATGATACCAAACACAACTTTGTTGTTTGGGCCGACACCCAAATGATATCTGAGGCAGATGCGAAGGAGCTGAAAACAAAATCGGCGCCGGATACCAGAAATCTGATTAATAGCTATGGGCCGGGTGCCTTGTTTCATGGAATTGGCTGTGGCGACTTGGTGTGGGATAAATTTGAGCTGTTCGACGATTATAAGGAAGCTGTCGGCATAACGGGTGCTCCATTCTTTCAGGTGATTGGCAACCATGATATGGACCTCGATGCGCGCACCGATGATTTTTCAGGTGAAACATTTAAAAAGCTTTTTGGCCCTACCTACTACTCATTCAACAGGGGAGAGGTGCACTACGTCGTCCTGGACGATGTGTTCTTTATTGGGACAGCTAAGAAATACATTGGCTATCTGACAGAACGCCAGTTAGCCTGGCTGGAGCAGGACCTGGCTACGGTAAAGCCTGGTTCTACTGTAGTAGTAAGTTTACACATACCTGCCTATACCAAACAGCATCAACGTAACAAAGAAAAAGAAGAGCCAATGGGTGGCGTAGTGGCTAACCGCCGTGAATTATATCGCCTGCTGGAGCCTTACAAGGCGCACATCATGTCGGGACATACACACTTTAATGAAAAGCTCGTGACCGGCAACAACATAATAGAACACGTACATGGTACCGTTTGCGGTGCCTGGTGGACGGGTCCTATCTGTTTCGACGGTACCCCAAGTGGCTATGGCGTGTACGAAGTAAATGGCAGCGACATACAGTGGTACTACAAAGCCACAGGATATGAGAAAGAACACCAGATGCGGGTTTATCCTATAGGCGCGGTAAAGGAAAAACCTCAGCATTTTTCGGTAAACATCTGGAACTGGGATCCGGCATGGAAGGTAGAGTGGTTTGAAGATGACAAAAGTATGGGGCAAATGAAACAAGAAACTGCACTTGATCCGTTGTCGGTAGAGCTGCACTTAGGCACAGCCAAGCCTGCTAAGCATAAATGGGTAGAGCCTCACCTGACAGACCACCTATTCTTTGCCAGACCGTCCGCTTCAGCACAGCGTATCACAATACAGGTCACGGATCGATTCGGTAATATCTTCAAAGTGGGGGCCAATATAAAGGAACTGGAATTAAACCCATTGTCGAAAATATAAACCCGGTTTATCAGGTGGACAACATTCCTGCGACAATTCTGTAAGGTGTAGCATAGCAGGCTAAATATGTTGCTTTAGCCTGCTATGCTCCTAAAGAGAGTTAATTGTAATAAATATCGATTTTATAGTAAACATTAATGAAGATGTAAAGTATAATTCACTAATACAGTAACGCTGTATATGCATTAATTATCCGTAGTCATGATTATAAATTGAGGGATTAAACAACTTTATGAATGTTTGCCAAATGAATGAGATTCAAGTGATTCTTGCAAAGTACAAGGTTTCAAAGCAAGTCAAATCGAATGAGGAGGCTCTTAATGAAATAGAAATCAAGACAGGATTTAAACTTCCGGAAGATTATAAGAACTTTCTTCTCAACTACAAAGGATTTGAAAACTTAATCGGAGAGGAATACGTGAACCTGTGGGATTTAAATGAATTGGTTGATCAGAATGAAGAATACCAAATAATTGAAAATCTTTCCGCTACAATTGGAATTGGCTCAAATGGAGCAGGCGAACTAATTGCTTTAGAGGAAATGTCTGATGGGAAGATAAGGGTTGTGTTGACTCCTTTAGTTGACCTCAGCGAAGAATCCCACATTCACATAGGAGATTCTTTTACAGACTTCTTGCAGCGGCTCGACAAAGGTCAGGAGTGGTTTAGTGAATTGAAGATTTAAAATTGTGTAAAAAATCAGAATTCGAAAACTATATACATTTTCCATGCTTTAGCTGAAGCCTAACAAGTCGTATATACGAAGCAGCGAATAAAAGCAGCCTTTTACTTAATCAAGGTATTCTAATATCTTGAATGGTTAATTATTCTATGTTGTAACTTTTTAAAGCCAGATGTTAGGTACAGCCATTTCTAGCTGTGGAACCGTTCCAGAACTGATATAGCCTAAGTAGAGTCAAGCTAGTTTGAGATTTATGCTACTCTAATCCGTATATGTATACATGGAAGGAATAATAATAATACTTGTATTGATTCTGGCTGCTGTTACTTATCTTATTTATAGGCTGTATGTAAGAAAAAAGCCTCCTGTTAAAGATTCTAAGGATCAGTCACAAAAGCACCCTAAAAATGAAGACTAACAAGGCTTGAAGCCATGTACCACTGCCTCACTGTCTATTGAATCCCATTTAGACATTAATTAACCAGAGTGTAAGTTAGACTTAATGATATCATTATGTATTCGTAACACATAGGCTACAAACCTTTCTTACTTTAAAGAATAGATACAAACCTTTTTATCTAAACTTTAAATCGTTAGAAATCTATTAAATGGCTAAAGAAAGGACAATAGACTTTGCCGTCTTGCAATTAGGTGCGGAACTGGAGACCCCGCATGGCGTCGGGAAGTTTCTCGCTTATAAGAAAGGGAACTTTAGGGCACAGAACGTGCTGGTAGAGCATGTTCCGTACAAACTGAAATGGTATACAGAAAAGGAGCTGGAAATAGCAAACACGATGAAAAAAACAAGTCCCGCGCGTGAGGCAAGCCAACAGGCATTCATTACTGATTTTTTTTATTATGCGTTATAGTTTCGGTGCCTAACTTCTCCTTCTTAAGCGACAAACGCACGATAATCTTCAGCAATTTTGGAGTACCTTAAGCTTTTAATTTAATATCCCTGAACGAAAGATTTGTAAGTGTTTGGAAGCGGGGCATCTACCGTGGGAGCCGCACAAGGAAAAATACACCCAGTTGCTCTACCACATGGGCCATTTTTTGGCGAAGTGTGGTACTGTTCAACATCTAAGTAGATTGTGCTGATGCAGCAGGGCTTTAGCAGTGAAACACTGCATTACAGAAAAAGTATTATATGATTTTTAGATCAACCGTTCCTAACGGTAAATAAAAGGAAGTTTTCTACTCTTTTACACCTCAGGCTGCCAATTATCATTGTTGCTTTTTATTGCCTACTGTTGTTATTTATTGCAACCAGGTACTGGTAAGAATTGATTTGCAGTAGTGGCTTCGTCCCTGAAAAAGGGTGAAATACGAGGTTTAAGATAGAGGTATTGCTGGCCGATAAGCTCTATTATGTTAGATATAGACTGCGACAGAACTTATCGGAAATTTATTTAAGGATAATATAAAAAGGCTCAGTTACGTAGATAGCATTATCATCTCCACCTCTTCATTATTGCAGCCATTAAACGCAAAGAGATAAGTGAGCCAGAGCGCTTGAGCCGCTTTGTAAAATCATTTGCAAGCCACAGCCAGGACTTCAAAGGATTGACCTTGAAGTTGCTGGAGTCCGGTCAGACGATAGAGCAGGTGAGCATCCTTACCGGTGTGAGCCCCTCTACGCTTTATGAATGGAGAGCACTGGAATGAAAAAAAGAAGTTGGCTTAGTTAACCGTCAGGGCCAGGGAGGCGGAGCTAAGCCACGCTTAACCAAAGAGCAGAAGCAACAGTTTAAAGCTTTGCTCCAAAGCCAGGGAGGTTTCTATACCATTGGCCGGATGCGTAACCTGGTCCGGGAGTATCTCTGGCTGATGGCGAAGGAATCCCATTGCTGATTGTTGTAAAATTGAAAATCAAGCGAATCGAAGCATCGAAGCCGCTCTTCAACGAGCTGCTCGTTATCAGTTGACGTTTCGGAGACAGCTTTCTCCTGAGTGGTCGCGGTTTGCTGCTTGGCTTGCTCACTATCGCAGGAGAGCAAAAACAGGAAGATAGAGGCCGCTAAAAGACATCTAATGGTAATTAGTTTTTTCAAAGTAATTGGTTTAATGCTATTTGATTTATAGTTTAGAGTAAAGAATTAATACGGATTCCTGTTTGTCTGCTTATATGAGTTCATTAAAGAGGCAATGTTTGATATACAGCAAGATAATTACACACATATGGAATTATACAGCAGGCCAATGGGAGTGGGCTAAAGTTCAATAGATAGTTCCAGCTGTTTATGCCCCTTGTTTTATCAACTTCTGTAAACATTAACTGGCTATGTACGAACTGTTCTTTCAGAAATTCAATGAAAAAGTGCCGCTGACTTCCGAAGAACAGGAGCAGATAAAGGCATACCTCACGCCGAAAAAGCTGCGCAAAAGGCAGTACCTGCTGCAGGAAGGGGAGGTGTGCAGAGCCATCGCATTCGTAGAAAAGGGAGCCTTGCGCGCCTATACAGTCGACGAAAGCAGCAACGAGCACATAATCCAATTTGCCATCGAAGGCTGGACGATCTCGGATCTGTACAGTTACCTGACCGGTGAACCTGCCACCTACAACATAGATGCCCTGGAAGATGCCGAGCTGGTGCTCATTACCCGCACAGCTCATGAAGAACTACTCAGAACCCAGCCAAAATACGAAACCTTCATACGCCTGCTCATAACGGGTGCTTACATTGCCCTGCAACGTCGCCTTGCCTCCAACATTAGCCTGCCGGCAGAAGAACGCTACACCTGCTTCACAGAAACCTACCCTGATATTGCCCAGCGCGTGCCCCAGCACATGATTGCCTCCTACATGGGCCTCACGCCCGAAACCCTGAGCCGGGTCCGCAAAAAGATGGCCGACCGCAGGTAAAGTCTCTGATGGTTCCTTGACAAAAGTCAAGGGTTTTTCTTGACAAGGCGCAATGCGCAGGGCTTGGCGTGTCTGTACCTTTGTATTGTTAATAATTTACAACGATGAAGACAATGCAAACAATCGCCATAATAGGAGCTTCCGGAAACATGGGCGCTGCCATTTCAAAGAGCCTGGCCAAAGGGAATTACAGATTACTCCTGTGTGCCAACGAGCTGAATAAAGTGCAGGCAGTAGCCGAAGAAATCAAAAGTAGCCACCCTGCCGCTACGGTAGAGGCATTAGATTGCTCGGTAGAAGCCTCCTGGGAAGCCGACATTATTATAGCAGCAGTTCCTTTCGCAGCGGAAAGAGAAGTAGCTGCAAAAATAAAGGAAGTAGCCAACCAGAAGATCGTCATCAGCATCGCCAACCCCTTAAACGACACCTACAACGGATTGGTAACAGCACCCGACACCAGTGCCGCAGAGGAGCTGCAAAAGCTTTTGCCGAATGCGAAAGTGATAAAAGCATTCAACACCACCTTTGCAGCCGATTTCGCCACGCCGGTGATAGACGGCAAACAGGCCGATGCCTTTATTGCGGGCAATGACGCCGAGGCGCTGCAGACCGTTTCTGAAGTGGTAAGTACTGCCGGGTTCAGCCCGATTGTAGCAGGAGATTTGGCCGTAAGCGGTACCCTAGAACGAATGCAGTTGCTGCTCATTCAGCTCAACATGAAGTACGACTACAACTGGCTCGCCGGCTGGAAGATCCTGCACCAGTAAGTCAATCAGATTCAATAAAATAAATTCAATACAACCTTTAAGATTAATTCAAAATGAAAAAATTATTAGTTATAGTTTTCGCTTTCTTTTCGCTCTCGGCCTTCAATACCCTTAATAGGTTATGGACGAACGATGATGCCCATTCGCAGCTTAGCTTCACGGTGTCGCACCTGGGTATTGCCGATGTGACCGATACCTTCAACGACTTTGATGCAACGGTGACTTCCTCAAAACCTGATTTCAGCGATGCCATCTTTGAACTGACGGCGAAAACAGCTTCAATAGATACTCGTGTGGAAGACAGAGACAATCACCTGAAAAGTGCAGACTTCTTTGATGTAGCCAAGTATCCGATCCTGAACTTCAAAAGCACTTCTGTAAAGAAGCAGGGCAAAAACAACTACAAGCTTAACGGCAACCTGACACTGAACGGCATTACCAAACCGGTTTCGATGGACCTGGTGTATAGAGGGACGGTAGAAAACCCAATGAGCAAGAAGCAGACGGCAGGCTTCCAGGTAACAGGCACAATCAAGCGTTCTGACTTTAACCTGGGCAGCGGCTTCCCGGCTCCTATGATTAGCGACGAAGTACGCATCAAAGCCGACGGTGAGTTTGTGCAATAAGTTACAGGAGGAACCAACCATGAACAAGTTAATGAACCTGTATCAGCATAACAAAAATACGGATCTGGCACTTTTGGTTGTAAGAGTAAGCGTGGCCGGCCTGATGCTGGCCCACGGCTTACCCAAACTGGAAATGCTTATCTCCGGTAATCCGGCAGAGTTCCCAGCCCTCTTCGGGCTTAGCGCCGCCAGCTCCCTCGCCCTGGCCGTTTTTGCCGAGGTGGTGTGCTCCGTGCTGATCCTGGTCGGGCTGGGTACAAGGCTGGCTACTATTCCGCTGATCATCACGATGCTAGTTGCAGCATTTTATATTCACGGTGCAGATCCGTTTGCCAAAAAAGAACTGGCCATTCTGTACCTGATACCTTACGTGATGCTGTTCCTGACAGGAAGCGGGAAATATGCTTTGGATTATCTGCTGCAGCATAAGGTACAAAGACCTGCTTACAACAAAAGGCTTTCGGTACAGTGAGTTAAGTTGTATTCGTCCAGGTTAATGGTTATTCCATTGCAGGGCAGGGCTCCCGTTTTATTTGAAACTAAACTTATTATTGCCCGGCAACAAGTAACACTGGGCTCAAACAAAAGAGAAAATGGGAAATTACAATCCTTTATTGTGTGATCCTGAAACCGGGATTTGCGAAATACCAACAAACAAAGAAGGTGTAAGATCTGGCAGCGATACTGCATCAACTTCTAAACCTGTAAAAGTTATTTATTACACAGATCCCATTTGTTCTTCCTGTTGGGGTATAGAACCACAGTTGCGTAAACTCAAACTAGAATATGGCCATAGCCTGGAAATAGAATACAGAATGGGCGGATTGCTGCCTGACTGGAGTTACAACAGTGGGGGCATTAGCAAAGCAACTGATGTGGCGCATCATTGGGACGAAGTAAGCATTTATTACGATATGCCTATAGATGGAGATGTTTGGCTTGAAGATCCGCTACACTCTTCTTATCCGGCGTCCATTGCATTTAAAGCCGCCCTACTTCAGGATGAGGAAAAAGCAATTTTATTTCTGCGGAAAATCAGAGAAATGGTTTTCCTGGAGAAAAAGAACATCGCCAGGTGGGAGCATTTGGCATTGGCAGCAGCGAATGTTGGCTTAAACACCGGGCAGTTCCGGGCCGATTATCAAGGCAAAGCAAAAGACCTTTTTGCAGAAGACTTAAAACTAGGCAAAGAATTAGGAGTAAGAGGGTTTCCAACAATGTTTTTCACCGATACAACAGGAAGAAAAGAGATCGTTTATGGTGCAAAGCCTTATGCAGCATTTGAAAATGCGTTGGTAAAGCTCTACCCTGGTATTACAAAGTCCGCCTACGATAAAAGTATAGATGCGGTATTTTCCAGGTACAGCACTTTAACGGCCAAAGAGTTTTCAGAACTAACCGGAACTTCCAGAAAGGAAAGTGAGAAAATACTGAATGATTTAATATCAGAAAAGATAACGACTAAAAACGGATCAATCTGGAAAATGACGAATAGCAGCCGTTAATACGGGCTCTGTTATTGTAAATAAACGCCTTATGCAACGGGACCAATTCATTAAAACTTTAGTAACGGGAGTAGTAGGTATGACCACATTATCAGCCTTTAGTAAATTTACAGATAACCTGAGCGAGCAGGAGCAGCTCATGCCGGTACTTTTTGTAGGGCACGGTTCGCCTATGAACGGCATCGAAGACAATGCCTTCAGCCAGTACTGGAAAAAGCTGGCCAAGGAGATCCCCACACCCAAAGCGGTGCTGGTGGTATCGGCGCACTGGCTGAGCAAGGGCACCCGCATCACCGCCATGGACTTCCCCAAAACCATACATGACTTTGGCGGCTTTCCGCAGGAGCTGTTCGCTGTGCAGTACAAAGCCCCCGGTAGTCCGGAACTGGCAAAGGAAACGGCTACTCTCATTAAATCAGCTGAAGTAGAACTGGACCACGACTGGGGGCTGGACCACGGCGCCTGGACCATCATCCGGCACATGTACCCGGAAGCCACCATTCCGGTGCTGCAGCTCAGCATCGACTATACTAAAGGGCCGCAGTACCACTACGAGTTGGCGAAGGAGCTGGCGAGCCTGCGCAAAAAAGGTGTGCTGATTATGGGCAGCGGCAACATGGTGCACAACCTGCGCATGGTAGCCTGGGACAGGCTCGGCGATGACGAGTACGGCTACGACTGGGCCAAACAGATAAACGCCACCTTCAAGGACCTGATTAGCAACGGCCACCATGATAAGCTGATAAAGTACGAACGTTTAGGCAAAGAAGCCATGCTGGCCATTCCGACGCCAGAGCACTACTGGCCCTTGCTGTATACCCTGGGCCTGAAGGGCAGCAAAGACGATGTATCCTTCTTCAACGACAAAGTTGTGGGAGGCTCTCTCACCATGACTTCCGTGAAAATAGGGTAATACACCCACAAATTATAAAACGTAGACGAATGACATCCGAAACAAATCAACGAACAAATATACCTGTAACGGACCTGGTTTTAGAGTACCTGGTGCGCCCTGCACGCGAGAGTTCAGGAAAGCAGAAGGCGCTGGTCCTGTTGCACGGTGTCGGAAGCAATGAGCAGGACCTGATAAGCCTGGCGCCGTACCTGCCTGAAGATTTTATCGTGATTTCGCCGCGTGGTCCCTTTTTATTGAGCGAAAATCGGTATGCCTGGTACCAGGTTGATTTTTCAACGGGCAAACCCGTGATAAACGCTGCGCAGGAGTCGCAGAGCCGGAATATTATCGGGGAGTTTATAGAGCAGGTGAAAGCAAAGTATCGTGTTGACGAAGTATACCTGGGCGGTTTCAGCCAAGGCGCCATCATGAGCTATACCCTTGGCCTGATACAGCCTGCCATGGTAACCGGGGTGCTGGCTTTCAGCGGCAGGATACTGCAGGAGTTAAGGTCATTGGTGGCTGCAGCGGATCAGCTGAAGAACTTGAAAGTATTTATAGCGCATGGCACGCAGGACGGTACTTTGCCCGTGCATTATGCCCGCGAAGCAAAGTCTTTTTTAGAAAGCAAAGGCATCACTTCGGCTTACCTTGAGCTAGACATGGGGCATCAGATAACAAGCGAAGTAGTAGTGGCTGTACGTGAATGGCTGGAAAAATAGCGATAAAGTAGCGAACGGTTCCTTAACCATAACTTGTTAAAAAAATGGTCATGGAATCTATAGCCGCACTTTATAATAATAGATTAAAAAAGTGACTAGTAAATTGAAATTGTATGAAAATTGGAATAACAGGTGCAACAGGCCAGTTAGGTAAGCTCGTTGTAACCAAACTAAAGGGGAAAGTAGCTCCTGAAAACATTGTAGCGCTGGTGCGTACACCAGCGAAAGCCGAAATCTTAGGTGTTGAAGTCCGTAAAACTGATTACACTAAACCCGAAACGCTGGTGCATGCCCTGCAAGGCATTGAAACCTTACTTTTAATTTCTTCGAGCGAGGTAGGGCAGCGTGCCACGCAGCATAAAAACGTGCTGATAGCCGCAAGACAGGCTAATGTTAACCATATCGTTTATACCAGCCTGCTTCATGCCGATACTTCAACCCTTAGCCTGGCCGATGAGCACCGCGCCACAGAAGCTCTGCTGAAAGAGACAGGTATACCCTACACCATTTTGCGCAATGGCTGGTACACTGAAAATTACACCGGCTCGATACAGGGTGCCCTTGCGGGTGGGGCTTTTATCGGCAGCGCTGGAAATGGCAAAATTTCATCTGCTTCCAGAGCAGACTTTGCCGATGCAGCCGTAGCCGTTTTACTTGGTGAGGAGCACAATGGCAAGGTGTATGAATTGGCCGGCGACGATGCTTACACGCTCCACGACCTTGCTGCTGAAATATCCCGCCAGACCGGCAAAGACCTTTCCTACAAAAATTTGCCGGAAGAAGAATATGCTGATGCTTTATCTGGCTTTGGTCTTCCTGAAGGACTGGCACAAGCCATTGCCGGATGGGACGTAGCCGCTTCGCAGGGAGCCCTGTACGATGACAGCCGCCAACTTTCTAAGCTGATCGGCCATCCAACTACGCCTTTGGCAAAAACGGTGAAGGAGGCGTTAAACGCTAACCAATGATCTAAACAGCTTCCCTGAAAATAGAACTGTTCTAGAGTAGAGAAAACTCCTTAACTTTGAACAGTTGATTATGAAAAGGAAAAAGTTTACCTCACAGCAGATTGCCAAGATCCTCAAGGAGTTGAGGATGGCAAAAGAAAGCCATCTGCTTACAAGGTGTCCCAAACTACTTTCCAGACAAAAGACGGGCTTGCGGTTGCAGGCCATGCTGTTGTCCCAGAATATGGCAAGTTTAAGGGATGCTCCTTTGACAGGCATTAAGGATAATTAAAATCTATTACAATCAGACTTCTTTTGCCTATTTCGAGCAATGCCATTTCAGTAATTCAGCTGTAGAAGAAATGGTCAAAGACGGTTTATTAGCGATATAACCCCAATCATCTTATCTTCGTCAAGCAGCATAGGATTGCCTGAAGCAGGCAATCCTATGCTGCTTCATTTGGGCAGACAAGCTATGGTATACTCTTCGGATTTGAGCTTCACAACCGTTATAGACCTCTTAGGGACTTTCGCTTTTGCGGTAAGCGGCATCAGGTGGGCCTCCACCAAGAGGTTCGATTGGTTTGGCGCCTATGTTATTGGACTGGTGACGGCGATCGGAGGCGGGACAACAAGGGACTTGCTGCTCAACGTAACCCCATTCTGGATGCAGGATGCCACTTACCTGACCGTTACAGGTCTGGCCCTACTGGTAACGCTCCTGTTCCGGAATCGACTTTTCCTATGGGGCAGGACCCTGTTCTTATTTGACTCCATCGGGCTGGGCTTGTTTACAGTTGTAGGGGTGGTAAAAAGCCTGGATGCAGGATTCCCTTTCTGGGTATGCATCATGATGGGAGCTATAACCGGTTCTGTAGGTGGTGTTATCCGAGATGTTTTGCTCAATGAGGTTCCGCTGCTGTTTAGGAAGGACATATATGCTTTGGCATGTATTGCGGGAGGCATTGTTTATATGATATGCTATCAATCCAACCTGTCAGCCTCATTGACTGAGTTTCTTGCTGCTTTGACAGTGATTTTAATTAGAGTCGTTGCGGTGAGGTATCATGTCCAGTTACCGTTTTTAAAGCCTATAGATACGAATCACAACGGTAGGGAAAACAAAGAATAAAGGCTTTGTCTGATGCACTATATCATTCCTTATCTCACCATCCCTGAAAAGGTGGATTTCTTGAGATATCAGATTGTGTTAACTTTTATTTTGTCATGGCAGCAGCCTAGACCTATTTATTATAAAATAAAGGACCAGGCCTGAATCTCCCAGGCCTGGTCCTTTATTTTATATTTACTCAGCTTTGCTTTTACATTATTTGCTTTATTAAGTTATCTAGTATTTCCTTGCTATAACCAATCTGCCGGGCATACTCAAGACACAGATTATATTCCCTCTCTTCTACTTTACCGTCCTGTACAGTCATCATTACAAGGGTCTGTAACTCCAGGTGCTTTTGCAGACCTTCTTGCGGTATGATGAAAGATAGAGAAGGAAGATTATCAGCTATATGGCGCGTATCCTCTTCTGTAAGCTCCAACTGATTACCAATTGCCAGCAGGAATTCACTTTCCAGCTCATCTACATATCGATCAGCAATGGCTACTAAAACGATGTTTTGGAAAAAGTTAAGCTTGTTTTGCTTCGTGCTTAACATGGTATCAAATAATATATTCGTTGTCATTTTAATTCATTTTAAAACATGTGTTGATAATACTTCAAGTATTGTACCAATTAAACTGTACCACCTTTCACTGATATTGCTTCCAAAGCGTATTTTTCTGCACTAGCCACCACAGCCTCATTTGTTATTCTAAGAAGAAGGCACAAGTGAGATAATATTTTAGTCCCAAGAAACGAGGTATTCTTGCTGACATTGTTCGTATATTCACTGGCAAAGAAATACTGTGTCCTATATTGCAGTGTTGGTACTGACAACGGCAAGTAAGGCCTACGGAGCAAAGAACGTAACACGATGTTTCGACATGCAGGAAAGGCAAGAACCTTCAAGCACAACATAAGGTTGGCTGGCCTGCTTTCCTTAATTGCCGGCATGGTCAACATCAGCGGAGTATTGTCAGTAAATACCCTGACAACCAATGTTACCGGCCATTTCGCCTTTTTTGCAGAGCAGATGGAGCGGAAACAATATAGCTTGGCCTTTACCTTCCTTCTTTATATTTCCGCTTTTTTCCTTGGCTCGTTTCTATCAAGCTTTATGACAGAACTGTCTTTAAGCAAAGGCTACAAAGCAATTCATGTTGGACCTATGGTATGTGAGATTGCTATATTGCTGCTTTTAGGCATAGCAGGGAATCAGATGCTGCATTACGGCGTGAGCGGTACCGCGATCGCACTGCTGTTGCTGTTTGCCATGGGCTTACAGAATGCATTAGTTACCAATGTCTCAAGATCAGTAGTAAGAACAACCCACCTGACAGGGTTGTTCACCGACCTGGGCATCGAACTGGCTCAGTTGCTTTTCTATAAAAAGCCTGAGCAACAGGAGGTGCTCAGGCGCAGCGTGAACCTGAAGCTCGTTATTATTTTCTTTTTCTTTGCGGGCTGCGTTATTGGAGGCTATCTGTATGACTCTCTGGCTTTAGAGACACTGATGGTGGCTTCGGGGCTACTTGCCGCAGCCTTAATTTATGACACGCTGAAATTCAGGTACTATCGCCTGCTGCGAGGGCGCCACCGGGTGTGAAGCAAAGCAGCATTATCATTACTGGTATGAATAAGTCTTTTTAGTTGTTGCCTGATTATTTTGCGTGTCTATGTCCGGAAGTTGTGGGATGAAATCTGCTGTGTATGTCTTGTCCCGTAAAATGCCGATTTTCTAATACAGGTAATAGCAGCTGTTGGTACTTGTGCCAGTTGTTGCTGACTGCTGCCGTTTGGATGGCTTTTGGATGGCTTTTCCAACTGCCCAGGTGCAGTTGGAAAAGCTCTTTAGTAGTAAAGCCGGTGAAAGAGGCTTTTTAGCCCCTGTATCAGTAGTGTTCGCTCTTGAAGGCTGTCACCACCCAGCAGCAATGAAGAAACAATGGCAAAATACCGCTGTTGGTACTTGTTGCTGGAGCCATCCGAAAACTATCTGCCTACAAGGTGTCCCAAACCACTTAGGTTGTGTTGACAATTTATTGAATGAATTATGGCAGTAATTGTTTATAGAATAAAAACATTATGCGACGTTACGAAATCAGCGACCATGCCTGGCATCGTATCAGCCATTTGCTGCCAGGTAAATCTACCGATGTTGGTCGTACAGCCAAAGATAACCGCCAGTTCATCAATGCCGTGCTCTGGATTGCCCGCAGTGGAGCCCCCTGGCGCGATCTTCCCGAACGCTTCGGCTCCTGGAACTCCGTCTACCAACGCTTCCGCCGCTGGGCCAAGAAAGAGGTTTGGCAGCGGGTCTTTGAGCAACTGCAGGAACCGGACCTGGACTGGCTCATGCTCGACTCGACCACCATCAGAGCTCACCAGCATGCGGCAGGACAAAAAAAACAACAGCAGAGGCCGAAAGCTTAGGCCACAGCCGTGGGGGCTTCAGCACCAAGATACATGCCTGCTGCGATGCTCTGGGCAATCCCCGCAGATTTATTCTCTCCATTGGTCAGCAGTCCGACCACATGCAGGCAGAAGACTTACTGGCAGACGATATCCCTGGAGCAGTAGTGGCTGACAAAGGCTATGACAGTAAAAACTTTGCTTTATTCATCACTGAACGTGGCGCTGAGGTCGTTATTCCTTCCAGAGCAAATGCAAAAGAACCTCGTGTAATTGATGATAACCTCTACAAGGACCGTAACAAGATTGAACGTCTTTTCAACAGGATGAAGCATTACAGACGTATCGCTAACCGATACGATAAAACAGCTGTTTCTTACTTAGCGGCTGCTATCACCCTTTTACTCTAATTGTCAACACTGCCTAGGACAAGACACTCTTATATGGCTTTCCTCAAAGAACATATGAGGAAGGCAATAGAGACAGAGTTCTCTGTACTAACTGCACTTATGCCTTCCACTATACATGCCGTCACTTTCGAGGGATTTCAGATGAAGCTCCTGGCTTTTATCATTGCAGGAGGACTAAACAGATTCTTTGACATACATAACTAACAACTTGAATTAATTATTGCAATCGGTTGCAAGGTATAGAAAATTTTTCCATGTTTACACCTGCTAAGGCAGGTGTTGCTCCTAATGGTGGGAGCAGAATCTCCTGAAACAGACTTGCAGCCTGCTTCCAAACTCTGCTATTTTTGAACTAGTGGTAGTTTGGGCTGTAGGTGCAGAGCAAGTTTTATCAGGCGTACAGCGGCATAGACTTCTAACAAAGTAGATAGCCGAGGCATAAGATGTACACAGGTGCAATAACTTTTATAGATTAAGTCATACAAATGAATCCAATACGTTTAAGGTACAACAAACTGATGCCGGCATTTTTATGTTGCCTCATGCTGCTTCAGTCTTGCCAGGTTAACACGCAGGGCAGTGCAAGTGCTTCGAATAGACAACGTATGGCGGCCAGCACAAACAACACAACACGGGAGCGGATATTGATTAACGATGGCTGGAAATTCTATAAATACAATTTAATAGTCGAAGCAGACAGTCTCATCTACGACATTCGCCCGGAGGTACGAGACGAGCGTGACGACCGACCGGCTGATGAGCGGCCAACAGAGGCTGCAAAAGTTGCCGGCGGCAGCAATGTGTTAAAGCCCTGGATTCTGCCAACAGGCAATGCCTTTATCAAAGACCCTGCTAAACGCCATACCCGTCCGGAGGGAAATCCGGGTGGCAATTTTCCGTTTGTACAGACTGGTTTTAATGACGGTACCTGGGAAAGCGTAACTCTGCCACACGATTGGGCTGTAAAAGGACCATTCTACAAAGGCTGGAACACCGAGATAGGAGGGGGCATGGGCCGCCTGCCGGTTCATGGGGTGGCCTGGTACCGGCGTAAACTTGATATACCTGCAGCTGACGCGGGTAAATCCGTTTTTCTAGATGTAGATGGGGCTATGTCCTATGCCATGGTGTGGCTTAACGGGCAACTGGTAGGAGGTTGGCCAAATGGCTACACCTCCTGGCGCGTTGACCTTACCCCGTACCTCAAGCCGGGTGGTCAAAATCAGTTAGCCATCCGTGTAGACAACCCGCCAAGCTCCTCCCGCTGGTATCCCGGGGGCGGCATTTACCGCAATGTCTGGCTGACTAAAACAAACGCGGTGCATGTGGGGCACTGGGGAACGTTCGTCACAACCCGCGATGTGTCTAAAACCGCAGCTACAGTAGACCTGAAAGTAACAGTTGCCAACGACGCCGCTACGGACAGCAACGTTGAAGTTTCCACGGAGATTTATAAGCTGGATGGCGCGGGTAAGAAAGCGGGTAAAGCTATTGCGCGCATCAACCCAGCCACTGCAGCCATTAAGACAAAGGGCAGCGAGACTATAGCCAGTTCCGTTACCATCGCCAACCCGAAACTGTGGGGGCCGCCGCCCACCCAGACGCCAAACCGGTATGTAGCCGTTACAACAGTCACTGCACAGGGCAAGCCTGTGGATGTGTACGAAACACCTTTTGGCATCCGGGATTTGCGCTTTGACGGCGAGAAGGGAATATTTGTGAATGGCGAGCGTGTGTATATTCAGGGCGTAAACCAGCACCACGACCTGGGTGCCTTGGGGGCAGCGTTTAATGTGCGTGCCGCCGAGCGCCAGCTCGAAATGCTGCGCGACATGGGCTGCAACGCTATCCGTATGGCACACAACCCGCCTGCTCCCGAGTTGCTGGAACTGACAGACCGCATGGGCTTCCTGGTAGTAAACGAGCAATTCGATGACTGGGAACTGAAAAAGACGCCGCTCGATTTCCACCTCATCTTCCCCGATTGGCATGAGCAGGACCTGCGCGCCCTTATTCGCCGCGACCGCAACAACCCCTCTGTTATTATGTGGAGCTTTGGCAACGAAGTAGGTGAGCAGTACACCGATGAGGAAGGTGCCAAGGTAGCCAGGCGGCTGCATGCTATTGTAAAAGAAGAGGATAGCACCCGCCCGACCACCGTCTCTATGAACTATGCCAAGCCGCACATGCCGCTGCCGGCAGTTGTAGATGTTATCAGCCTCAATTACCAGGGAGAAGGAATACGTGACGCACCGGCTTATGCCGGGTTAAAAGGAATTCGTACTTCCCCGCTCTACCCTGCCTTCCATGAAAAGTTTCCAGATAAAGTTATCCTTAGCAGCGAAAACGCAGCAGCTATCAGCTCCCGTGGTGAGTACATGTTTCCGGTTACAGATGGTATCAGCTCACCGGTGAAAGATGGCTTAGGCGGAGACCCAAAAAGCCTGCAGGTTAGTTCCTACGAGCTGTATTCTGTGGATTTCGGCTCCTCCGCCGACAAAGTGTTTGGCTCTCTGGAGAAACACCCCTACGTGGCAGGCGGATTTGTGTGGAGTGGCTGGGACTACCTCGGCGAGCCAACGCCCTATTATTTGGCCCGCAGCTCCTACTTTGGGATTATAGATCTGGCTGGTTTTAAAAAAGACCGTTTCTACCTCTATCAGGCACACTGGCGACCGGATTTTCCTATGGCGCACATCCTGCCACACTGGAACTGGCCAAACAGGGTGGGCCAGGTGACGCCGGTGCATGTGCTCACCTCCGGCGACGAGGCTGAGTTGTTCCTGAATGGAAAATCGCTGGGCCGGAAGAAAAAGCAGCAGTATGAGTACCGCCTGCGCTGGAACGAGGTGCAATACGCGCCGGGCGAACTGAAGGTGGTAGCTTACAAAAACGGAAAGAAATGGGCAGAAAACAGCGTTAAAACGACAGGTGAGGCGCAAAAGCTCCAGTTGGCCGCAGACCGTGCCACTATACAGGCCGACGGCGAAGATTTGTCGTTCGTGACCGTGCGTGTAACTGATAAAAATGGATTGATGGTGCCGAATGCCAAAAACGCTCTTCACTTTTCCATCGAGGGACCGGGTGAACTAGTAGCCACCGACAACGGCGACGCGGCAAACCTGGTGCCGTTCCCGTCGCACGATCGCGATGCTTTCAACGGCCTTTGCCTCGTGATTGTACGCGGCAAACCTGGTCAAAAAGGAACCATCACAGTAAGGGCAGAGTCCGCTGGCTTGGAAGCTGGCACTGTAACAGTGAAGACGGTGGATGCGAAGTAGGTAAACGGCAGCTTTACAGAAACCTGGCAGGTTTTCAAATCCGCCAGGTTTGCGCTGCACCAGCCTCCATAGCCACCGCTCCTGCTTTTTCGAAAGCTTCTCCAATCTGCTCTTTCAGACATCCGTGTTATATAATCAAAAAGGAAAAGGAGGAGGTTACCGTGTGAAGGAGAAACCAGCATGAGTGCAGCAGATCTGTAAGGTCCCGTCCTGGAAAAAGTTGACAGGATTAATTTAAAATTACGACTTTATCTGAAGCCTCCAATGTGCGCACTTTGGAGACTTTCTTTTTCCATGTTATCATTTTTACTTTTCTCTGCTCATGCATTTGCTTTAGTGTCAGCAAATGGCAGCTCTGGTGAGGCCTGAGGTTGTTGTGTCTTGTCCTGATATAAGTTGGCCAAGTTGTATCAGAATTCCCCGGAATTCTGATACATGTAATAGCAGTTGTTGGTACTTGTTGGTCGTTGTTGCCTGTTGTTGGTGATTGTTGCTGCAGCCATCCAACAGCAGTGGCTGAGCAATTGAAATGCAATCCAAAAGCAATGGTTTAGCAATGGTGTCCTACATCAAAGGGTGCTGTATCACTGTCCCATTAACCTTTCAAACAGCCCAAAAGTGGCTAGAAACACTACTTTTACATGTGTTTAGGTACTTTAATGGAAGAAAGTGCTGTGTAGATGCTAGAGCGGAGTGCTATCCGGTAGCAATGGCCAGATGCCGCTGTTGGTACTTGTTGCCTGTTGTTGGTCGTTGTTGATGATTGTTTCTGGTGCCATCTGAAAGCCATCCACCAGACATCTGCTAATAAGCTGTTCCAAATTACTTTCCAGGCAAAAGAAGGACTTACGGTTGCAGGCTTTTGTCCCGAAATACGGCAAGTTTAGGAGATCGTAGTGTTTCTAATAGCTTTTTGTTCTATAATCTTTTTAGGAGCTTATACCTGTTGCTGACTCGTTTCAGAAAACGAATGCGAAAAGAGAACACCAGTTACAGCTAACAGTTGAATCTATGGCATATCAAGAAGATTTTCAAAAACAGAGCTTTTCTTGGGCATATTAAAGTAAGTTGGAGATAGGCAGGAAAGCATTTTAAAGCAATTAAGCAGGCCTGTTTTACTCCATCAGCCATTGCATTGCTTCGGCTCTATTGGGGAAGTCTTTAACTTGAAGGGGTGATTTTATAACGTTCCTAATTTCTGCCTCTAACCGCTCAATCATTTTTTCCCTTGTTTGATCGTCTGTAGCTATTCTGGCAAGCTTTTCAATCGTTGTGCCTGTAAGTCCAACAGCCAGCCGTGCCAGAGCCGATTTGTATTCCGTTTCTGTAACAGCCAAGGTGTTGCGGCTAAAGTCAATCAGCAGGTTTTTTATTTCACGCTCCTTGATGCAGGCTACAATTGATGAAAAAACCCTGTTAATCTTTGAAAAAGAAAGGCCACCATTATCCTGCGGTTCTACAAACAGAACATCTTGTGCGGAAGCATAGTCCAGCTTTACAAGCTCATCCAAATATAGCACCATTTTATAGAGTGATTAAATGTTCTGCTGTAAAATAATTACAATTTAACGGGCTAAATAAATAAAAAGTTTAAACAGCTTTTTAAAGAAAGGAAGGGGCGGTTGTAGGAAGCTACTGTCTTGTACTTTAGCCACACTTAATCTAACAATTGCAGTGGGCAGTTGTGCTCTTTAGTTGTGGTTCCACCGATACTAATACTAGGTATTGTTTCTTCGGCGAGCGGTCTGGTAATAAAGCTTTTCACTAAAGAGAATGTTCTCGCTTTTAATTTATATGCGCTGCTTTATGATAAAGTTACTATAACTATAGGGCAACCTTATGCTGATGGCCTTATAGCCGCACATACAGCTGTAATACGTAAGGGTATACTAAACCGATTATCTAGGGTGTGCCTGTCAATGAATTCCATTTTCAGAGATACCACATTTAGGGATGCTATACGTATAACAATGTGACCCTTACTCAATGTATTTACCTAACGACCAATATTTATTGTTCGCCTGTCCTCACCCATACCGCTAGAAGTTTGACTCTATTGGTATTCCTGTTTGTTCAAACTTATTTCTTATTTAACCAATCAGAACTATGAAAACATTAACTACAGCTTTGCTTCTATTTACAGCTTCCTTTGCTTGTTCCTTTCCGCTAAAAGCACAAGATCATCCTGATTCACAACAGCATGATGGTGAACACAGAATGCTAAATCAGCAAGAACTCCAGTGGCAGGAAGGGCCAGCATCTCTACCAAAAGGCATTAAAGTAGCAATGCTGGAGGGGGATTTAACAAAGGCAGCCCCTTTTACTATCAGGATTCAACTACCAGCTAACTATAAGATTCCGTCACACTGGCATCCGGCTATTGAGCATGTAACTGTAATAAAAGGAAGTTTTTACATGGGATCAGGAGATAAGTTTGATGTGAATAAAGCCACTATGCTCGCAGAGGGTGGCTTTGCCGTAATGCCCATTAAGTATGTTCATTTTGCTTTCACCAAAGAGGCCGCTACTATTCAGTTGCATGGTGTTGGTCCATGGGGAATAACATATGTAAATGAAGCGGATGATCCGAGAAACCAACAAAAATAGCTCAGAATTTTTCAGACTATATCACTGCAATTGAAAAATATATAAACACAACAACTTCACTCTTAGTTATATTTCTGTTTTCACAGCTTGTCTTTTTGTTCTAGAAAATGCCGGAATTCTGGTACAGATAATAGCAGCTGTTGGTACTTTGCTAGTCGTTGGCTTTTGGATGGCTTTTCCAACTGCCCAGGTGCAGTTGGAAAAGCTCTGTAGTAGTAAAGCTGGTGAAAGAGGCTTTTTAGCCCCTGTATCGGTGGTTTTAGGCATTCGCCACCCAGCAGCAATGAAGAAGTAGCAGCCAAATGCCGCTGTTGGTACTTGTTGTTGCCTGTTGTTGCTTGTTGTTGGTCGCTTTCTAATAGCAAGAAACAGCCAGAAGCTAGTACTGAAATCAGCCGAAACAGCTGTTTCGGCTATTTTTCCGCAGAATACGACCACCTCCAGCAAGGTGCTGCCCCGTTCTACTACTCTTGTTGCTTGTTGTTGGTGGAGCCATCCGAAAACCATCTTGTAGCCATCTGCTAATAAGCTGTTCCAAATCGCTTTCCAGGCAAAAGAAGGACTTGTGGTTGCAGGCTGTTGTCCCAAAATATGGTTAATTTTTGAGGCAGAACCTCATCATATATCACCGAAACAGGATAGGACAATTACCTCTGGATGTTAGTGCGCTGTCGGGGGGCGCAGCCACTTCTTGAGACTGGGAAATAAATTCGGAGGACTAAAAAGCGGGAATGCGAGCAGTAGACCTAAGTTTGAAGTAAAAAAAATGAGATTGGGTTTTACCGAGGTCATCAAACGCAATTGTTAGCGGCTGCCATATACAATTCCTACAGACATAGTTGTTACATCCTGCTTTTTGACTTTTCCTGCTAAAGCAAGATGTATTTTTTGTAAACAAAAACGGGTACTACTCGGAACTAGTAACCAGAAAAGATTGAAATACAGCCTGTACCTATGTTATAACACCATCAACTTTTAATTCGTATAATCTAAAGTGATCTGATTCACATTGGTTAGTACTGGAGCGGCTTCTGAGTGAGCCGCTCTTTTATAACACGCAACATCATTAACCGTATAATAGAATAAATAAAAGGGGAAGTGAAAAGGCACAGAAGGCACTCTGCAACGAGTGTCTTTTTGTTTGACTCAATCAAAGTCAAATAACATCAGCTAGCTTAGGCCGTATAGGCTAAAGTGAATTACATAAGAGTTCACAAGACAGAGAAGAGCGGTATTCTACAGGGGATGCCGTTCTTTTTTCGTTTGGAGCAGTCTCCGGACTTTTGATATGGGTAACAGCCGCTGTTGAAAAAGGTTTTTTCCTGCATCAATTGATTTGCCGATTTCGGTTAGTCATGCAAGCTCCCATCCTGATAGGTGAGTTTTACCAGCAGGTCATCCGTTATTTCCAGGCTAATCACATTGTCTGTGTTAGATTTCCAGATACAGTTCACGGTGCCTTTACCCGCCTCGATAGCCTTTAGCTCCAGCTCCTTTATCTCTTCTGAGGGAAAGCTTTTTTGCAATTCTCCATGCCCGTAAATATCGCTTATCTCCTCCACCATTTGCGTAAAAAGAGCAGAGGTTTCCGTTTTAGACGAAGGCTTGAAATAAGCCAACCCTTGCCTAAACTTGTTCCTGCTAGTATAGAACACGGTATGGACTGCTGGCCTACCACTGATAATGATCCTGTCAAAGGCAATGGCATCTCCTTTGGAGTCTGCCTGATCCAATACCCCACCCAGCGATTGAGCCGTCTCCATAATGGCCTTTTTAGAAGCTCCAAACTTAACGCCCAAAAAGCCCTCAATGGGTTTGTAAGCGGAAGCATACTTCTGGGCATGAACAAACTGAGCAGAAAACAGAACCAGGAGTAAAAAGAGTAATCGTGTTTTCATGAAGAATTAAGCTAAAAGTTTAGAACAAAATATGTCTAATATATGAATGAAAAATGACATAACCTGCTGTTTGTCTTGTTTTTATTCTTACTCATTTTAGTGGCTACAGGCATCATGGCAAACAAACAGTGTTTTCAGTCTCTCCAGGGCCATAGCAGACCTGCATTCCAGGTAACTGTCTGCTTTTGTTGTAGTTTTGTAGCTGGGGGAAAGGAGGAGCATCCAGTATGCTGGTGGATATGGGGACTACTGGCGTTAAACTGCTGGATGCCTCTTCTTTTTTCAGCAACAGGGTAAATAACAGTGTTGTCTATTAAGCTGTTATGATTACTTTTGAGAAAAAACAGAAATGAAAGAATATGCCACTGCTCGCAAGGATGATATTATATTTCTGGCCCAGGCAGCTATTCTCTTCTCCATTGTTGTCCTGAGCTCCTATCTCACTTAATCTTGCAGAAAGGGAATGGCATAGCTAGCTTGAAAACTTTTCCCCATTCCGTTCACTACAGCCGTTCTACTCCTTTTAAAAAGAGAAAGGCGCCTGAAACAGAGCGCCCCTCGTAAGGGTGAGCTATGCACAGATCAACCCTTCATCTATCATTAATTTTCTCAAAGTTACTCAATTATTGTAGTAGATCGGATTGATTTCAAAGAATTAAGCCTGAAGCTAACGAGGCAAAAATGGGTTTTTATGGATTATAAAATCAATCGGCCGTTGGTGACGACTCTTGATTTTCAAAAGCCACAAGATGTTAACTTTCACTTAACAATACCTGCCTTTTACTAAATAATTTATATATAATTATAACTTATTTGGCTTATATACTTACTAGTCAGGATACAACTCGTATTTCCACAAAAGAAATATAAATAAAATCGTATAGTTTGATATTATATATTCTTATTCGGGCATACTTATTATCAGCGTTGAAAAATAGGATACTAGAGACTGCAAAGCACTTCAGAAACACTTGAAGTTTTACCAATGATGCATAGTTAGCTATATTATTTTTTGATAAAATAATAAGGATCAATCTTTTTCCAAAGTAACATGAACTTTCATACTTTTAAGCTGCTAACTCCTTTTTTACTGGGATTAGCAGTGGTTTCATGTGAGCAGAATGAGTTAGAGGAGATTGCTCCTTCTGTAGCAGAAATTAATTCCGAATCAACCAACCTGGCCACCTCTACTAAACTTCTTTTTGAAGAGACTGCTGAAGGTAAGTATATCTTCCCCCTTTCAGGCTCTAAGATTAACAGAGTTCATCTATTAGAAAACTGCGACCACAACTGGACTTTATCTAAAGCAACGAATCCCTCTTACCAGGGTAAAAGAGCTATCCGCTTTGAAATCAGGAAAGAACAACCATTGGTAGGGTCAGGTGCGAAAATCCGCTCTGAAGTAACCATTATTAAAGGAACTGAAGACACGCGTTTTACGAAAGACATCTGGTATTCTTTTGCGGTGTATTTCCCTTCTGTAGGTTTTGAGTATGATGATACCAGGGACTGCCTGAATCAGTGGTATGAAAATGGAAAAAATGAAACGACGATCCGTGCTGAAAAAGATAAAGTTTATCTGGAAGTGACGCCAGCAGCAGGCGCTGACTTAAAAGTATACGACTTGTTGAGCTCAAACTCCGGCATCGGCTCAGGGGCCAGCGTTCTATCTACGTTCACCAGTATTCCTAAAAACCAGTGGCACGAATTCACCTTCCACTTCATTCACTCGGAAGGTGCTGACGGGCTGATCGAGGTGTTCCGTAATGGGGTGAAGATTCACCATATCACCGGGCGTAACATACACCTGGAGTATCCGAAATGGAAACTGGGTCTGTACAAAACCTCCTTCCTCGATGGCTCTTCCCCACATTCATCCAGAGTGGTTTACTTTGACAATATCAGAGTAGGTAAGGCTGGAGCTACATTAGCCGACATGGTTTCCAAAGCAACAACAGATTCCAACACAGGATCAAATTATATCGAAAGCTTTACTTTGGTAGACGCTTCTACGGAGAAAGATATTATGACCCTTAGGGATGGAGCTAAGATTGATCTTAGCAAGCTGGGTGTTAAGAAGCTGAATATTCGTGCTAACACGAGATTTCCTGCTGTTGTGAAATTTAAATTGAGTGGAGAAGAAAGAGAAACTTATATTGATGACATAGCTCCTTATGCCCTGTTTGGTGACAACAAGAAAGGAAACTACTACTACGGAGACTGGAATCCCCCCTCTACCGGCAGTTACACGCTGAAGGCAACACCACATGTAGGTACTAAAAAGAAACTGGGTGCAACAACAGGACCAAGTTACAGCATCAACTTTACGATTAAGAAGTAAAGCTGGAATACCTTTAAATGTGGCAGTAGCTCTAAGTAAGAAAGTTTATTTATAACCAATCAACTTATTTTTATAATAACAGTATATGTATTTCATTATATATGATTGCCGTTGGATTTCCTTCAATAGAGCTTTAATGGATGCAGAACTATTATTATAACTATAACTCAAATTTTGATTATGAAGAAGCTTCAAGCGTATTTTCTGGTGGCACTCCTGGTTGTTGGAACTGCCTGTTCATTGTTTAAGAAAGACATTGATGTGCCGCAGTCTTTTTCCATAGACATCTCGCGGTCAGCAACAGACCCTTTGCAATTCACGACAACCTATACCCTGAATACCACGAACGAAGATGTGGAAGAGTACAAGGATAACATTGATGAATTCAGGATTGATAGAATCACCTATAAGGTAAGTGATTTTTCAGGATCCAACACGCCGGTGGTTTCAGGAACACTTAAGTTTGCGGCCGATGGTACCAGTGCCTATAAAACTCTTGGCACCATAAGCGGACTAGACCTGAAAGCAAGCAATACTTCCGGACAGGAATATACGATGGATATCGCCAGCGAAGCAGTAAGGAATGAGCTGGTAAACCTGATGAAAGCAGGTACTACCGTGAATTTCATGCTGGATGCCAGCTCTACCAACAACCCGGTAGATGCTACGATTGATTTTAAAATTTATGCCAACATGACTGTGGAACTATAGCTTTTCCAGTGTTCCCCTATCTTATATTCCATAATGAGGAGAGATAGGGGGAATACTGGAAACCGCTTTTAATAAGAATGGAACTGCTGTTGTTTACAGTTGCTTCTTGTTGGTGAGGCTTACACAGGAATCATCCGAAAACCATCTGCTATAACATGTCCAATCCACATAGCAGATAAAGAAACAGAATCGTAATGGCATAATTATTCCAGAAACAGCGAAGATCTACAGCACATTCCTTTCTTGCAATCAGGATGTATGATGAGACTAAAGATTTATGCTCTAACCAAATTACATTAATCGGAATAGGAGACTTATTTTTTAAAGGTCCGACCTACCAGCACACAGCTTTTACTGGGACCTATACGAAATGCTTTGTAATAGCCGGTGCTACTAGGCAAATGGTGTAATCCAATTTCATCACGGGTGCTCTCAGTCGTTGCAAAGGCTTCTGTTTTCTCATAGAGGGTATAATCCAAACCATCTACTGCCCTTAACAGAACGATGCCCGGCACACCTGTTCTCGGTTTCCACTTTCCACGGATTACCTTCTTATCCTGGGTTGTCCAGGTATAGGTGCCATCTGCCTTTATCTCTAGCGGAGGAAGCTTCATGCCCCCGCTAAACCTGCGATAGGTGTCGCCATTTTTCGTGAACGTGGAAGTGGCTCCGCCCACATGTACCTCCCACTTTCCTATGAAAAAGTCATTGTTTATTTTAGCAGTTGGATTCAGTACCTGGTAACAGGGGTAAGTGTAATTCAAGGAAGCATCATTCTCATTGCGGATAGTATAGAGGCGCTTTTCCGGGTCAACTGCAGTGACTGTTCCCCAGCTTTTTGTTACCAGGAATCCAAGTTCATCATACATCACCCGATCACTTACATTAAACTTTTGAGCAGGCCAGGCGACAGCGGCGGTAGTCTTTGTTTTTGCCGGTTTATGTTTACCCGGTTTGGCCTGAGCGGTAGCCTGTGCTTGATTAGCTGAGCTCCGGATGTTATTGGCATGAAACCATTCGCTTACCTCGGATCCTTGCCGGTTATAGCGAACCTGATACCTGTTGCCGTCTCGGCCTAAGATTTTTCCTGTGTATACTGCTCCATCATAGCGGCGCACCTGAGCTGTGCTGCCAACTGTAAAGTCCGCTTCCGAATCAGGTTGAAACCGAAGCTGTACATATTGCGCATTGTAGCGTGTATCCAGGGCATGGTTGTTACAATACTTTTCTCCATTCAAATGCACCTGGTAAGTTCCGTAGCCAAAACCAGAATCCTTGTATGCGCCTACCACGATACCATGGTTTGCATCACCGGCAGTAAATACCTCAACCTGATCACCAACTTTAAACTTGTCTTGAGCCTGTGCCTTTAAGGTCAACACGCAGAAAAATAGCAGAAAAAGCGGAGTAAATCTTTTCATGTTTTTACATTCTTTTATGATAGTCAGTGCCTGTTTTACTGCTCTAAATGACGATGTGATTCTGATACTCTACCTTATAAATATTAATGTGATAATTCTTATAAACTACATGTTATAACAAGCAAATGCTTATTTTCTTTAAATCACACACTTACTAGAGAATCCTGTACTG
>NZ_QCZK02000023.1 GCF_003347595.2 Botryobacter ruber
ATCGCTTCTTAAAAGTTTGGTCGCTTCTAAGATACGCTACAACTCTACTTTTTAATCAAGCTATATCCCCTTCTTATATCCGTTGCAACAAAGTCGATAAAACCCCTTACTTTTGCAAACCGAATGAATATTCAATTAACAAACATAATCCTGATTGGAAAATCTTGCCGATAAGAAAAAAGCGATTTTAGAGAGTACCCTGGAGCTGATAAAGGAAAATGGCTTTCATGGCACGCCCATGAGCCTGGTGGCCAAACAGGCCGGTGTGGCAGCCGGAACCATCTACCACTACTTCGACAGTAAGGATACGCTCATTTGCCAGCTTTTCCAGTACCTGCGGAACCAGTTGTTAGCAGTTGTCCGCAACAGCGATGTCCCCGGAAAACCCTACCAGGAGCGGTTTTATGATTTATGGAAAAGCCTCTGCTCCTTTTACACCGGCAATCCGAATGTACTGGTATTTTTTGAGCAGTTCATCAACTCCCCCTACAACAAAAAACGACTGGAAGCTGGCCCCGACCCTTTTCACCAGCTCATCTTCAGTTTCCTGGAAGAAGGCGTTGAAAGTGGTTACCTGCGCCCCGTAAACCCGGAAATACTGGGGGTATTGCTACACGGCAGCATCGTCAGTACAGCTAAAACCTACAAGTTTGGCAATGTGCAGCTAGGCGAGGCTGACCTGGAGCAGATACGGCAAATCCTTTGGGACGGCATGGCAGCGAAAAAAAATTGTTAAACTTTTTCATCAGACCTGTGTTTAAACAAAGTTTTAGTTTCTGCTGCTGAACCTGCGCAACCAAATCTGCAGCTGCATTACCTGCAGCTTTACCTTAAACCTGAAGCTATATACCTCCATGAAATACCTGAAACAAATTAAACCGCTGCTGCTGGGCTTACTCCTGCTCCCCTCCCTCCTGCAGGCCCAAAGCAGTCCGCAAGCTCCTTCAGGGCCGCTGACGCTGGAGCAGTGCATCAGCTACGCCCTCAGCAACCGGCCAGACGTAAAACAGGCCCAGCTCGACGAAACCATTGGGGAGCGGCAGATCCGTGCCAGCCTCTCTGCCTGGCTCCCGCAGCTTTCGGCCCGCTACACGGTGCTGCACAACATCAAACTGCAAACGGCAGCCTTCGGCGATAATGTCGTGACGCTGGGCACGCGCTACAATTCCAACATCCTGCTGCAGGCCGACCAGACGCTCTACAGCAACGAGGTAGCCGTAGCCACCCGTGCCGCCCGCTTCACCCGCGAACAGCTCGACCTGAACACGCTGGACACCAAAATCAACACGGTGGTAGCGGTCAGCAAAGCTTTTTACGATGTGTTGCTCACGCAGGAGCAGCTCCGGATACTGGAGGAAAACATTGTACGGCAGGAAAAGCAGTACCGCGACGCCCGCAGCCGCTTCGAAAGCGGATTGGTAGACAAAACTGATTACCAGCGCGCCAGCATCACGCTCGCCAACACCCGCAGCGACCGGAAACGTACTCAGGAATCTATTAAGGCGAAGCTGGCCCTGCTCAAACAACTGATGGGACTTTCGCCGGAGACAGCTTTAGACATTTCGTTCGACCAGAACCTGATGCAGCAGCAAACATTACCCGACACCACCCTGCAGCCGGATTTTGCCAACAGGGTGGAGTTGCAGCAACTGCGTACACAGCAGCAGCTGCTCAAACTGAACACCAGCTACTACAGATGGGGCTTTTTACCCACCGTTTCTGCTTACATCAATTACAACCCCATCTACCTGAGCAACAGCTTCAGCGACCTCTACAGTGTGGCGCGACCTGCCTCTGCGGTAGGGCTGCAGGCGGCCATTCCTATTTTCCAGGGAACGAAGCGGTTACAGAATATCCGGATTGCCGAGCTGGAGGAAGAGCAGCTGGTCCTGGACATGGAAAATACCCGCAGCGTGATCAACACCGAATACCAGACGGCCCTGGCCAATTACAAAAGCAACTACACCGACTGGCTGACGCTGCGTGAAAATGCAGAGGTGGCCGAAGAAGTGTACAACATCATCAAGCTGCAGTACGACGAAGGCATCAAAGCCTATGTCGATCTGATTGTAGCTGAAACCGACCTGAAAGCCACGCAACTCAACTACTACAACGCGCTGTACCGGCTGCTCGCCAGCAAACTGGATTACCAGCGCGCCATCGGAACCATAAACGTCAACTAACACCAGCAAACCGAAAATAATGAAGCGAAACTTCTACAGGCTGCTTACAGCCATCATACCCTCTGTGTTGCTCCTGTCCTGTGGCGAGGGAAACAACACACCGCAACAGAATCCTGCAGCTGCCGCGGTGCCCGTTAATACCTACACGGTAAAAGCGGAACACGTCACCGGCACCGATACCTACCCCGGCACGGTAGAGCCCCTAAACGAAGTGGAGCTGCGTCCGCAGGTGGCAGGCTATATCACGAACATTTTTGTGCAGGACGGGCAAAAGGTAACAAAAGGGCAAAAGCTCTACGAGATAGACCGCTCCAAATACCAGGCGGCGCTTCGGCAGGCACAAGCCAGCGTACAGACCGCCAAAGCCAACCTGGCCCGGGCCACCAAAGACCTGGAGCGTTACGAACGACTGGAAGAAAAAGAAGCCATTGCGCGCCAGCAGGTAGACTATGCCCGCACCGATGTGCAGACCGCACAGGCACAGCTGCAGGCGGCACAGGCGCAACTCGCCAGCGTTTCTACCGACCTGGGCTACTCCGTCATCACCGCCCCCTTCAGCGGCACGGTTGGCATTTCGCAGGTACGGGTGGGGGCGCAGGTATCGCCGGGGCAGCCGCTGCTAAACACCATCTCGTCCGACGATCCCATTGCCGTTGATTTTGTGATCAACGAACAGGAAATCCCACGCTTCAACCGCCTGATGCAGGGCCAGCAACCGGATTCCCTTTTCACCATCACCCTCTCCGACGGTACGAATTATCCGCATCCGGGCAAGCTTTCTGCAATCGACAGGGCCGTTGGCCGCCAGAGCGGTACCATTACCGTACGCGTCAGCTTTCCAAACCCCAACCGCCAGTTGATAGCCGGCATGACGGTAACCGTGAATGTGCTGAACCAGGATATTGGCGAGCAGGTGGTGATTCCTTACCGGGCGGTAACGGAGCAGATGGGCGAGTACTTTGTGTATGTGGTGCAGGGCGATTCGGTGCAGCAGCAAAACCTGGAACTGGGTACCCGCCTGCAGGACAAGGTAGTGGTACGCGAAGGCCTGAAACCCGGAAGTACGATTGTGCTGGAAGGCATGCAGCGCCTCCGCCAGGGGGCAAAAGTGCAGACGGGTACACCTGCCGCAAGTAAATAAGAAAATTAACGGTACAAGTTAATCTCTCCGACGAAGCTAATTCTTATACTCATTTTTTGATGCTAATTCGGAATTACAAATCCGAATTAGCGAAAGGAATAGAGATAAACACCTGCAGCACAGCAGCCTGCCGCTGCCAGGTAAGCGAACATCAATATTTAAACGAACAACATGATTTCAGATATATTTATCCGGAGGCCCGTTACCTCCATCGTTATCTCGGTGGTAATCGTACTGGTGGGGGTGCTGGCTATAATGAACCTGCCGGTTACGCAGTACCCGAACATTACGCCGCCGGTGGTTTCGGTTTCCGGTACTTACCCCGGAGCAGACGCGCAGACGGTGGAGCAGACGGTGGCTACGCCGGTCGAGACGCAGATCAACGGTACGCCGGGCATGGCTTACCTGAGCTCCAACAGCACCAGTACCGGCCAGATGCAGATGAACGTTACCTTCGAGGTAGGAACGGACATCGACATTGCCACACTTGATGTGCAGAACCGCGTCAGCATTGCAGAACCCAGGCTGCCGGAAGAAGTACGAAGGCTGGGGCTGGTGGTCCGGAAACGGAATCCGAGCATCATGATGGTGCTGGGCATCTACTCTCCCAAAGGCACCCACTCCATCGAGTTTCTCGACAATTACACGAACATCTTCGTGCGCGATGCCTTGCTGCGCGTGCCGGGTGTGGGCGATATCTTTGCGCTGGGCCAGGATTTCAGTATGCGCGTATGGCTGAAGCCGGACAAGCTGGCGCAGTACAACATCAGTACCAGCGAAGTAACGGCCGCCATCCGGGAGCAGAACCTGCAGGTAGCCGCCGGTACCGTAGGAGCCAATCCGCAGTTCGATACGCAGGCGTTTGAGTACCCCATAACAGTAAATGGACGCCTCTCCACGAAAGAAGAATTTGAAAACATCATTGTGCGCACTAACCCTTCCGATGGTTCGCTGGTGTACCTGAGCGATGTGGCGCGTATTGAGTTCGGACGCTTTGATTACGGCCGGTACTCCGCAGTAAACGGGGAACCTTCTGCCATGCTCCTGATTTACCAGGCACCGGGAAGTAACGCCCTTGAAACAGCTGAAGGCGTATATGCAGCGGTAGAAGAACTGAAAAAGAGTTTCCCTGCCGATGTGGATTATGTGGTGTCGTATGAGTCGGTGTCGGTGGTACAGGTGTCGATTGACGAGGTGCTGCACACGCTGCTGGAGGCGCTGGGACTCGTAATCCTGGTGGTGTTCCTGTTCCTGCAGAGCTGGCGGGCGACGCTGGTACCGATCCTGGCTATCCCGGTTTCGATTATCGGTACATTCGTCTTCTTTATCCCGCTCGGCTTTACCATCAACACGCTTACCCTCTTTGGCTTTGTACTGGCGATTGGTATTGTGGTAGACGATGCCATTGTGGTAGTGGAAGCCGTGCAGCATTACATCGACCATGAACGGCTGTCGCCGAAGGAAGCGACGCACCGGGCCATGAAAGACATCACCGGTCCTGTTATAGCCATTGCCCTTATCCTGGCGGCGGTGTTTATCCCGGTGGGCTTTATTCCGGGCATTGTGGGCCGATTGTACCAGCAGTTTGCCATCACCATTGCCATTTCGGTTTTGATCTCGGCTTTTGTGGCGCTTACGCTAACGCCTGCCCTGTGCGCGCTGATGCTGCGGCCCATGAATGTAAACAAGGATTCGAAGGGGCTGAACAAGTTCTTCTATAAGTTTAACAACTGGTTTGCCCGCACCACCGACTCCTACTCCAGGGGCGTGCGGAAAAGCATTAAGGCCACGCCGCTGGTGCTTATCCTGCTGGTGTGCCTCTATGTAGGCACATTCGGCCTGTTCCAGGCGAAACCGACCGGCTTTATCCCGACCGAGGACGAAGGACGTTTGTTTATTTCGTTTGAATTACCGGAGGCATCCTCTTCCACAAGAACCAAAGAACTGCTGCAGCAGATGTCGGGGATGCTGCAGGAGGTGGACGCTATCAAGAACTACACCGGTATCGGTGGCCTGAATGCGATTAACTTCTCCAACAAACCCAACAGCGGCACCTTCTTTATCCAGATGAAGCCCTGGTCGGAGCGCGATGACCCTGAGCAGCAACTGGAGGGGGTAATCGGGCAGCTGAAGCAGAAGTTCTCCGTGATCAAAGGAGCAAGCATCGTGGTAGTGCCACCGCCGGCCATTCCGGGACTGGGGCAGACGGGCGGTTTCAGTTTTATGCTGGAGCAACGTGCCGGGGGGGATATAAAAGAGCTGGAACAGGTGCTGGGGCAATTCCTGGCTGCCGCGAACCAGCGCCCTGAAATCGCCATGGCCTACTCCTTCTTCACAGCTAAAACCCCGGGCTACCACATCGAGGTGGACCGGGAAAAGGCAAAGAAGCTGGGAATTCCGGTATCGGATGTGTTTGCCGCCATGTCGTCTAACATGGGCAGCCAGTACATCAACGATTTCACCCGCTATGGGCGTAATTTCCGGGTGGTAGCGCAGGCCGACACGGCGTACCGCAGCGACATCAAAGACCTGGAGCAATACCACGTGGTAACGCGTAACGGCGAGTCGGTGCCGCTGAGTGCACTGGTGTCGTATAAGGTGGTGGAGAATGCCGCCCTGATTTCGCACTACAACCTGTTCCGGTCTACCGAGATAAACGGTAACGCAGCGCCGGGCTACAGCAGTGGTCAGGCTATAGCAGCTTTGGAGGAAGTGGCAGCAGAAGTTTTACCTGCCGGTTACGGCTACGACTTCTCGGGCCTGAGCCGCGAGGAAATGGCAGCTGGCAGCAGTACAGTTATTATTTTCTCACTGTCTATCCTGCTGGTGCTCCTGTTGCTGGCCGCCCTGTACGAGAGCTGGTCGGTACCGTTCTCAATTCTCTTTGCCTTACCCCTGGGAGCCTTCGGCGCCATCCTGGCCCTGACCCTGCTGCCCAAACTGACGAACAACGTGTATGCCCAGATTGGTCTGATTACCCTAATTGGTCTGGCCGCGAAAAACGCCATCCTGATCGTGGAGTTTGCCAAAGAGCGGGTAGACCGGGGCATGGGACTACTGGAGGCAACCATCGAGGCTGTAAAGCTCCGCCTCCGCCCCATCATCATGACCTCGCTGGCCTTTATCCTGGGCGTAGTGCCGCTGGCCCTAGCCTCAGGTGCAGGAGCTGTTGCCCGCCAGACCATCGGCTGGACGGTGATCGGGGGTATGCTGGCCGCTACGTTCCTGGCTATTTTTGTGGTGCCGGTGCTGTTTGTGGTAATTACGCGGTTAGCCTACGGCAAAGAGAAACTACGCGCTATGCAACGGGATTACACCGCCAGCGATCTGGCTCATGATCCCACTGCCGGCGAAGCGCATATTTAAAATTCTGTCTTGACCTTTGATTAAAGTTGATTTTCCTGATTGAGCAGATTTTTGAATTGATATGATTTCTTAAAACTTGGATTCAAGAAAGCATAATTGCAGGCATTTATGAAATCAGTGTAATCAGGAAAATCAGCTTTAATCAAAGGTCAAGACAGATTATCACTCTTTCCCCCGCATCTTCTTTGCCATGGCATCCCACTGCTCCTGCGGCACCTGGTCGAAGGAGTTGAATTCGCCGGCTCCGTAGAGCCACTCGCCCCCATCAATCGTAATTACTTCGCCGTTTACAAAAGAGGCATAATCCGACACCAGGTAAGCGGCCAGGTTTGCCAGTTCCTGGTGCTCGCCAAAGCGGCCCAGCGGGATGCGCTTCAGCGGGTCAACCTGGTCGGCAAGCTGTTTCGGGAACAGGCGTGTCCAGGCGCCTTCTGTGGGGAAGGGTCCGGGGGCAATGGCATTGGAGCGGATGCCGTACTTTGCCCATTCCGAGGCCAGCGACCTCGTCAGCGCCAGCACACCCGCTTTTGCACAGGCTGAAGGCACTACATAGCCGGAGCCGGTCCAGGCGTAGGTGGTAACGATGTTTAGCACAGCAGCAGGCTGCTGCTTTTCAATCCAGTGCTTCCCGAAGGCGAGGGTACAGTTGTAGCTGCCCTTCAATACGATATCGGTTACCACATCAAAGGCTTTGGGACTCAGGCGCTCCGTCGGGCTCACGAAGTTTCCGGCTGCATTGTTCACCAGTACATCCACTTGTCCAAATTTCTGCAGTGCCGCCTGCAGTACTCCCTCAACTTCAAAATATTTCCGCACATCACACACCACAGGCAGCACCTGTCCGCCGGTTTCCTGCATCAGTTCATCAGCAGCCTTTTCCAATACCTCCTGTTTACGGCTGCAGATCACGGCGTTGGCCCCCAACTCCAGGAAGTACTTTACCATCGACCGCCCCAGGCCGGTGCCGCCGCCGGTTACCACTACTGTTTTGCCTTTCAGGGCGCCTTCTTTCAACATAGGTTCAGCTTTCATAGTCTATCATTTAGTTGAAATTATTTTACGGAAGTGTGGTAAAAGTGCTGAAGAAAGATAAACAATGCTATATTCAAACAAATAAAATTATCGTATGATTTTCAGGAACTATGGAATGATGCTATGAACCAGGAACAACTAAAACAGGAACTCAAAAAGGCAGCAGACGGCCTGCTGATGCTGAGCGAAACAGAAGAAGCAATTGAATGTTTTTTTCATGAAAAACCGGATCATGAGCCTTTCACGCCGGATCTGGTGGTAAAATGGGCAGGGAAACCGGCAGGAAAAAAAGTAGAGGTACAGGAGCTGGATTACTTTTTCCGGAACATGGTGCGCGAAGATCCGGACGAAGGGCCGCAGCAGCATGAGCAGGCTGCACGCTTCCGCAACCTGGTAGCTACCTTAAAAGAGCTGCTGCAGGATGTGAAGGTGTACAAAATTGATGAGATCGGAGTAGATGTGTACATCCTTGGCAGGACTCCGGATGGCGACTATGCCGGCTACAAAACAATTGTGGTGGAAACCTGATATCCTAAGCTTTTACAATCTAAACAGAAGCCCCTGCATTTTTCGCTACAGGGGCTTCTGTTTACACCATATTGTCCTTACTCGCTTCCTTCTAAATACTTCTCCTTCCTGTCATCCCGGAGGGACCTTGTGGTTTAACTGCAGAAACAGCTGCTAAAAGCCGAATCGTAATGGAAGATCCTTTTTACTAGTTGATATAATCTTATCAGGAAACTGTGGTTTCTCACGCCCTTCTGGCTGTTGATGAGCAGCAGAAACTGTGGTGGCAGGTGCAGCGAACCTCAGTGAACAAATTACTGCAGGAAATTTCTTTCCGGGCTTATTGGGTAGGCCCTGTATCCACCTTCGCCTCCAGTATATTCTGAACCTGTGCAGGCACATTGGAAAGCAGGTCGTAGCCTGTTTTGGTTTCGATGGCATCAACGGATGTGCGGTAGCCATCCCAGTCGTTGCTGATGCTGTTGGAATTTGGTGTGTCTACGGCTATTACCCGGGTGCTGGCGGTAACGCGGCTCACATCGTTGGTACCTAAAGGCAACACGACGATTACTTTCCAGATGCGGCTGGGAACGGTAATCTTTCCGCTGGCGATGGTTTCTTTCTGGCCGTTGCTGCCATCCCCGCCCCTGCCATAGTTTCCCATGATCACGTAAAGCTCGTTGCCCTGGTCTACCAATGTGCGGCAGTAACTCTCGAGGCTGGCCCAGGTGCGCTGGTTGTTGTTAGGAGCCTGCGGAATCATGTTCGTCATCAGGAAAGTGGCTGAATTATCTGCCTCGCTTCCGGTACGGTCGGCGGAGGGGCAGTTGTGGCCGCGGTCGAAGCCGCTGCCGGTGTAGTCACTGTTGAGTACTTTGGTAAAGCCGGCGGGCAAGGTGTTGTCGGCTCTGAAGTCATCCTGGCGGGGCGCCTCCCCCAGCCAGGCTTTGCTCAGGTGCCAGCTCACCCAGTTGGGTATGCCCTTGCCGCTGTTGTACGACAGGCTGTACTGGGGCTTCTCCAGCAGGTAGTTGTTGGCATCGGTTCCGGCCCCACTGGGGTTGCCCATGGCCATGTTACTTTCACGAACCGTATCCTGGTCTGGTGCGGGTGCCTCTTCGGTACAGGAAAACAGGAACGATACCAGGAACACCGGGTACAGCAGGTTTTTAAGATATTTTATCATACAGAAAGGGGATAGCTTCCAAAGGCACACAAGTTACAGCTAGCCGGAGAAAAAGCAAAACCTGCACAACAGGGGCAGCAGTAAAAGAAGTGGTGACAGCAGCTGCAGAAAAAAACCAGCGTATAAAGCCGGAAATTGTTCTGCAGCCCCTGTCACCACGCCCACTGCACCTCAACCTAGGGTTGAAGCAATTAAAATTATTTTACTGATTTTAAGCAATTAGCATCCACAGCCACACCCGCTACTCCGCCAGCAGGGCCGAAGCGTTTTCGGCTTTGCCGTTCTCTTCGGTCTGCACGAACAACGTACGGGTCGGATAAGCAAACTCGACACCCATTTTGGCAAACTCCTCAAATATGCGCAGGTTAATCTGCTGGTGGATGTTCATGTACACCGTGTAATCTGAATCAAGGATGTAATAAACGGTTTCGAAATCGAGGCTGGAATCTCCGTAGGACACGAAATGGGAACGGTCGAACTCTACCGGGCTTTGTGCCAGAACAGCCGCTTTGATCACGTCCGGAATTTTGCGCAGGTTCTCCAGGGATGTCTGGTAGGTAACGTTTAGCTTGAACACCACCCGGCGACGCTGCATGCGCTTGTAGTTATGAATACGGGAGTTGGTCAGGTCGCTGTTCGATACGACCAGCTGCTCGCCCGAAAGCGTTTTAATGCGGGTTGTTTTCACGCCGATGTTTTCGATCACCCCGTTTTTATCGTCAATCACCACAAAATCGCCTACCTCGAACGGCCTGTCGAAAAAGATAACGAAATAATTGAACAGGTCGCCCAGGATGTTCTGAGCAGCCAGCGCGACGGCAATACCGCCAATCCCCAGGCCGGCCACAATGGCGGTGATATCGTAGCCCAGGTTGTCGAAGAGAAACATCAGGCCGACAAACCAGATGATCACACTTATAATCAGGTTAATACCCTGCAGCTGTTTAACTTTTTCTTCACCATTATCCTGACGCCTGATGTACGACTGCAACAGCAGTTTTACGGTATTTGATACAAACCGGATAACCAGGATTGTTACAGCAACGGTGGTGATGGCATAGATGGCATCTTTTACCTTTTCGGCCAGGAGCAGGTAGTTCAGACCGATGTAGATCACGCCCACATACAAAGCAGGAATACCAAAGCGGTCGGCACTTTCCACCACATAATTGTCAAGGTGGGTATTGGTTCTGCTTGTCCACTTCTTTACCTTCTGCAGCACAATGCGTCTGAAAGCAGCAACTAAAATGGAACCGATCAGGATGATGGCGAGGGCAATAAAATAATCTTCTACCGAATTGGAGTAATAGGTTTTTTCTAATAATTCTGTCATCTTAATATTTAAGGGTTACTAAACTGAAAGCATCATCAAAACGTGCAGCAGGCAAGGCGGAGAAGCTTAATTCAGGGCTCCTGCACCATTTTTCAGCCTCCCAATCACGAAAAAAGGAATTATCTGGCTAGCAATCAAAAAATGACTCAAATTTTATACCAGTACCGGGCACACCACTGGCAGTAGCAAATATAAAATTCCCGAGGCGAGCACCAAAGAGAGCCGGCCTGGCTGTGCGAAACCAGGGTAACTTCAGGCAGTTGTGTCTGTACCAGCTTTCTCCCTGCGGTACCAACGACAAGCCGCACGAAGGCGACAGGTTTTCGGGAAACCGGAGATCACCGGCAGGGAGCATCCTGATGGAAACATCCGAATGAGCCTATAAGCTAATAATCAAATTGCTAACCAGGAGACACTAAAGTTTTTCTTTACCCTCACTGGCTTTCTGTTCCTGTTCCCGGGCAGCTTTGCCTATCTTCCGGATAACAGGCCGGATGATGATGCGGGTGCCGCTTTCGTAGGTAAAGAACTTGTACATCCAGTTACTCAGCACCACCAGTTTGTTCCGGAAACCGATCAGGTACATGATGTGCACGAACAACCAGGTTACCCAGGCAAAAAATCCGCTCAGGTGTACATTGCCCGGCAAATCGGCAACGGCCTGGTTCCGCCCGATAATGGCCAGCGAACCTTTGTCGTGGTACTTGAAAGGCTCCAGCGGCTCGTTGCGCAGCAGGTGTTTCAGGTTATCGGCCAGCAGTTTGCCTTGTTGAATGGCAGGTTGTGCCACGCCGGGGTGGCCTTTGGGGTACTCGTCGGTTTTCATGAGGGCAATATCGCCAATGGCAAAAACTTCGGGAAAGCCTTTGACCTGGTTAAATTCATTAACCAGGATGCGGCCACGCTCCACCGACTCCGGCGGCAGGCCATCTACCAGAGCACCTGCTACGCCGGCAGCCCAGATCAGGGTGTGCGTATGGATTATTTCTCCTGACTTGAGCGTTGCCACTTCGCCATCATAGCTGTCCACGAGCGTGTTCAGCCGGATGATCACCCCCTTTTTATCGAGGTACTTGTGTGTCTTTTGGCTTGACTCGGGGGCCATGGGCGGCAGCACCCGGTCCATTCCTTCTATCATGTAGATGTTCATCTTGCTGAAGTCCAGGCCCGGGTAATCGCTGGGCAGCACGTGCTTGCGCATTTCGGCCAGGGCGCCGGCCAGCTCTACTCCCGTAGGGCCGCCTCCTACAATCACGAAGTTCAGCAGGCTCTGCCGCACTTCCGGATCGGTGATCATGTTGGCCTGCTCAAACGACTGCAGCAAATGGCTGCGCAGCCGGATGGCGTCCGGAATCTGCTTGAGGGGGAAGGAGTACTTCTCTATTTCCTTGTTCCCGAAAAAGTTGGTCTTGGTTCCGGTCGCTATTACCAGGTAATCGTAGGTGGTTGTTCCCACCAGGGTCGTAACGGTTTTGGCCACCGGATCGATTCCGGTAACGCGGGCAAGCCGGAAGTGAAAGTCTTCGTACTCATCGCCGAACATCTTGCGCAGTGGCTCTGCAATGGCCTCGGGTTCCAGGCCAGCTGTTGCCACCTGGTACAGGAGCGGCCAGAAGCCATGGTAGTTCTGCTTATCGAACATCACCACCTGGAAATCTTTCCCGGAAAGTTTCTTAACCAGGTTGATACCGCCAAAGCCGCCACCAATAATAACGACACGCGGTTTGGTAGTAGCAGGTATGTTAAGTGACAGTTTATCAAATTCGTACATATTCGTACATAAAGGTGTCTGTTATAATAAAAACTCTGCAAAAGTTTTTGCTTTTCAGCTGTTTACGGGAGTTATACTTATTTGTGTTTGACTTGCGGAAATTTCAGCATTAACTATTGCTGCTATCCGGATGCAGTTGCTATTCGGGCTGGTTTTGCAGTTCAAATACCTGCGCCAGCAGCTCATAGGATCGGTTCCTGTCTTCGAGTTCAAAAGCTGCATTTACGGCAATCACCTCATCTACGCCATAATCACTGGCCAGTTGAGTAAAGGCAGTTCGTACCTGGTCGGGCGTGCCCACCACAAAGCGTTTCCGGTTGTGGCGCAGGCGCTCCTGTTCCGCCGGGGTGTAGGTCACATCTTTGATTTCGTCATAGGTAACCGGATCGAACTTGCCACGGGTCTCCAGCTGCAGGAAGCGGTATTCGATAACAGCCTGGGTCTGCCGGTTCTTCTCTTCATCGTCGGAGCAGAAGGTAAAGATCGCCACATTGGCCTGCGGCTCTTTCAGGTTCTGCGACGGCTGGAAGCGCTGCCTGTACATGGCTACAGCCTGCGGTCCGGCCACCGGGTTGATGAAGTGCGCAAAGGAGAATGCCATGCCGAAATGCGCCGCAAACAGGCCGCTTTGCCCGCTGGAGCTGAGCACCCACAGTTCAGGAACCGTTTCCACCACCGGAATAGCCGTAGCGCGTGCCTGTATGGAGCCTGGTTCATGGGAATCGTTCAGGTAATTCTGCAGATCCGACAGCTGCTCAATAAATTCCTGCTCGTTAAAACTGTTGTTGGGGTTTAGCAGTGCCGCCGTCAGCCGGTCGCCGCCCGGAGCACGGCCGATGCCCAGGTCTATTCTGCCGGGCGCCAGCGTCTCGAGCATCCTGAAATTCTCCGCCACTTTGAAGGCGCTGTAATGCGGCAGCATCACGCCGCCTGATCCTAAACGGATTTTACTGGTTTTGGCCGTAAGATAGGCCAGCAGCACTTCGGGTGTGGAGCCGGCAACGGGCGGCATGTTGTGGTGCTCCGATACCCAAAAGCGGGTAAAGCCCAGTTTGTCGGCCAGTTGCGCCAGCTCAACGGTGGCTGCAACGGCCTGCCGGGCAGTGGCTCCTTTCGGAATGTGGGACTGGTCCAGGATACTTATTTTCATTTCTTAATCTTTAGGTTAATGGATTGCGCAGCCTTTCTGCACGCGAAGCCTGACAATTGCAGCAGCAAAGGCTGTGGTGGCTGCAGCAGAAAACATATTGGGCCTGCAAAATGTTTACAGCACCTGCCTTTCCTGCTTCCGGATGCTGGTTCTGACTTCGCCGTCTGCTACTTTTGCAAAAGTTTCCGCTTTCGGGTACGTACAGCAACTCTTTAAGTTGAGGGCGACGCCTGTAAAGCCTGTTTAGCAGTATAATATTGACAGATCAGCAAAACTCACCCCTATGGCTGCACCCAAAAACAAACATCAAACCGGACAACTGCCCCTGCAGGACATGCTCAACCAAAAGGCACTGTCTATTGTGCACCTGGAGGAATACTACAGCGAGTTGTCGGAGGTGCCGCACCAGCACGATGCTTATGTGCTGATATTTGTGCAGGAAACCAAAGGCGGCAGCAACCTGATCGACTTCCGGGAGTTTGCCATGCAGGCGGGCCGGATTTTTTTTATGCGGCCGGGGCAGGCGCACCAGCGGCAGTCGAAACAAGAGCGCGGGATGCTGGTTTCGTTTTCGGAGAAGTTCCTGCAAACAACCGGTCTTTCGGCGCACGATGTGCTGGTGATGTTCGGAGCCGTTTACCAGCACCCCTACCTCGACCTGCCCGAAAAGCTGCAGCACACTGTAGAGCAGCTGGCGCAGCTGATGGAGCAGGAACTGGCAGCTCCCGAACCCGATCAGGCTATCCTGTCGCGCTACCTGTACATTTTGCTCAAGTACCTGGTACAGGAATGCCACCTGGCCATCAGCAAACTCACGCCCGCACGGCACAGCGAGCGCCTCTTCCGCCTGAGCACTTTGGTGGAGCAGCATTACCGGGAACACCGCAGCATTGCCTTCTACGCTGATGCGCTTGACATCACGCCCAAACACCTGAACACGCTATGCCGCCAGTACCTCCAGAAAACCGTTTCGGATATGCAACACGAGCGCCTGCTGCTGGAAAGCAAACGGCTGCTCTACTTCAGCAGCCTCTCCGTAAAAGAAATTGCCTACCAGCTCGGGTTTGAAGATGCCTCCTACTTTGTGCGATTCTTTAAGCGACTGACCGGTACCACGCCCCAGTTGCTGCGGAAAGGAGGTTCCGAAAGTACCATACATGCAGACGAAAATCCCGTGACCTGAGGCGCCGGCCGCTGTAGCTTTGTGGAAACTTATAACTATGCAAGCAACCGGTCAACTAAAAGCAATCGCACTGGGCTCCCTGGCCTGTGTATTCTTCAGCTCCACCTACATCATGAACAGCTTTCTGGCCTCCACCGGCGGCCACTGGGCCTGGACAACCGGGCTGCGTACTTTTTTCCTGGTGCTGCTGCTTACGGCGCTGCTGCAGGTACAGGGAAAACTACTGCCTTTGCTCCGGGCCATGCGCCAGCACCTGCTCGTCTGGATGGGCTGGGGCAGCGTAGCCTTTGGCATGACCTATTTCTGCTTAACCTCCGGCGCCTTCTTTGGCCCGGGCTGGCTGGTGGCGGGCGTGTTCCAGTTTACGATTGTAGCCGGCATTTTAGTAGCCCCATTCTTGTACAAAGATGAACGGGCAAAACTACCGCTGCGCGCCCTGCTCCTGTCGGTGCTCATCCTGACGGGCATTGCCCTGATGCAGTGGAGCCAGAAAGATGGCGCCTACAGCGGAGAGCAGCTGCTCTGGTGTGTGGTGCTGGTGCTGCTGGCTGCTTTCCTGTGGCCGCTGGCCAACCGCAAACTCATGCTGCATGTGGAGGAAAACAGCCTGCAGCTGAATGCCATACAGCGGGTGGCGGGTACTGCCATCGGAAGTCTGCCTTTTAACCTGATGCTGATGGGCTTTGGCTACTCACAGGCAGGACTGCCGGGAGAGGAGCAACTGCTTTCGGTGCTGGTAATTTCCGTAAGTTCCGGTGTGCTGGGCTGTATCCTGTTTTTTAAAGCCATGCACCTGGCCCGCACCCAGGCTGCGGCACTGGCCGCCGTGGAGGCCACGCAGTCCATCGAAATCCTGGTGACGGTGGTGGGCGAAGTGCTGCTGCTGGGCATAGCCTGGCCCAACTGGCAGGGCAGCCTGGGCATGCTGGTGGTCATGGGCGGACTGGTGCTTTACAGTTTGCCGAAGCGGCAGCGGGTACAGAAAAGGGCAATTGTATCTTTTGAGGTGTAACGCAACAGCTTCAGCACCTGCCACCATAGCCACTGCTGCCGAAGTTAGGTTCTGTCAAACAAAATTCATACATTTAGCTTCTATCACAACAAAAAAGCTATCAGACTTATGAAAAAGAAACCTTTCCTTTTCTCGTTTTTCATGCTGCTGTCAGGCATCCTGTTTGCGGCAACAGCCGTGGCACAGGGTGCAAAGCCCAAAGCAAGCCCACCAGCAACTTCTACCGGTAAGATCGGCAACGCCACCATTACGGTGAATTACAGCAGTCCTGCCGTGAAAGAACGGCAGATCTGGGGCGGCCTGGTACCTTACGGGAAAGTATGGCGCGCGGGAGCCAACGAGGCCACTACCCTGGAAACCGACCAGGACCTGACCGTGGAAGGCAAACTGCTGCCTGCCGGTAAATACAGCATATTCGCTATTCCGGGAGAAGACCAATGGACGGTGATCTTTAACAAGCAAACCGGCCAGTGGGGCACCCGCTACGACGAATCGGAGGATTTTCTGCGTGTAACGGCCAAACCAGTTAAATCCAAATCGTTTAACGAGCGCCTGGCTTACGAAGTAACGCCAAAAGGACTGGTGCTGCGTTGGGAAAACCTGGAGGTACCTGTCCGGATGAGTGCCAAGAAGGCAAAAAGCAAAGCTTAAAAAGCAGTAGAATCAATTAAGAACTCCCGCAATAAAAAACGCCGCTTCAACCAGGAGCGGCGTTTTTTGTTTATACCTGCGTCATCGGCTGCTTTTGCAGCTTAGTGCGGCTTCGCCCTTTCGTATTGTACCGGCCAGGGTATATCCTCGCCCAGCTCCAGGGCCGCATTTAACGGGAAGTATGGATTTCGCAGCATCTCGCGGGCGAGCAGCACCAGGTCGGCCTGGCCGCTAGCTATGATCGTTTCGGCCTGCTGCACATCGGTGATCATGCCGACTGCACCCGTTCGCATACCAGTTTCCTTTTTAACTTTTTCGGCAAACGGCACCTGGTACCCTGGCCCTACCGGAATCGGAGCTTTGGCTACGTTTCCGCCTGTAGAGCAATCGAGCAGGTCCACGCCTCTTTCCTGGAGCAAAGCCGCCAGCGCTACAGTTTCTTCCGGTGTCCAGCCGCCTTCCGTCCAGTCGGTTGCCGAAACACGAACAAAAAGGGGCAATTCTTCCGGCCAGACGGTTCTCACGGCTTCCGTTATCTGCAACACGAACCGGACCCTGTTTTCAAAAGAGCCGCCGTATTCGTCGGTTCGCTGGTTGCTGAGCGGCGACAGAAACTCGTGCAGCAGGTAACCATGCGCGGCATGTAGCTCCACCACTTTAAATCCTGCTGCAAGGGCCCGTTGGGCAGCTGCTGCAAAGGCTGCTACTATAGCCTGTATCTCGGTCGTGGTAAGCGCATGCGGGGTTGGCTCCGCTTCCATAAACGGCACGGCACTGGGCGCCACCGTCTGCCAGCCCCCCTCCTCCTCTGCGGTAAGGGCACTGCCTCCGTTCCAGGGGCTACGGCGACTTGCTTTTCTGCCGGCATGCGCCAGCTGTATCCCCGGCACACACTGCTGCCCTTCTATAAAAGTCGTTATCCTCTGCAAATCCGGAATGTGTGCATCATCCCAGATACCCAAATCCCCAGGCGAAATTCTGCCTTCCGGCGAAACCGCTGTCGCTTCCATCAGGACCAGTCCGGCCCCTCCTACGGCCCTGCTGCCCAGGTGCACCAGGTGCCAGTCGTTGGCAAATCCGTCTTTGCTGCTATACATACACATAGGGGAAACTGCGATCCTGTTTTTCAGGGTGATGCTTCTAAGCTGAAGCGGGCTGAAAAGTGCTTTCATAGATTTTTCTTTTTTGTACCAGGATTGTAAACGGAGCAGTTTTTTTTCTGTTCTGCTGCCCTTGCAGGGCAAGTTAAGCAAAAGACAATTTGAAAAGTCGGTTAAATTCTATATGTTGACAAAAGGCTATTAGCTTTACGACTATGGAGAACACAAAAGAATTTTTAAAAGCTGCCCTGGACGAAGCAAAAGCAGGACTGGCCGAAGGAGGCATTCCCATTGGATCGGTGCTGGTGCACCGGGGTAAAATTATTGGCCGGGGCCACAACAAACGGGTGCAGCAAGGCAGTGTCGTGCTGCATGGCGAGATGGATGCCCTGGAAAATGCAGGCAGGCAACCTGCTTCTGTGTACCGGGACTGCACCCTCTACACCACCCTTTCCCCCTGCTCCATGTGCTCGGGCACCATACTGCTTTATGGCATACCGCGGGTGGTGATTGGCGAAAACAAAACATTTATGGGCGAAGAAGAGCTGCTCCGGTCCCGTGGGGTGGACGTAATTGTGGCAGACGACAAGGCATGTTACGAGCTGATGCAGGAGTTTATCCAAAACAATCCCGAACTTTGGAATGAAGATATAGGCGTGTAAGGCGGCCTGTGACTGCCTTTGATATTATTTGATCTGGAAAAATGTCTGCATACGTACTTGTTGAAATTGAGATTACTGATCCGGCTGCCTACGAAGATTATAAAAAGTTAACGCCGGCTTCCATAGCAGCCTACAAGGGCAGGTTTGTCGTGCGGGGTGGAAAAACAGAAACACTGGAAGGCGACTGGCAGCCAGAACGGATCGTGGTGCTGGAGTTTCCGTCGGTGGAGCGGGCCCGGGCATGGTGGAACTCACCGGAATACGCGACTGCCAAAGCCATACGGCAGCAAGCAGCAAACACGAAAATGATTGTGCTGGAGGGTTTCGAGCCTTAAGGCAATGTAAGCAGCCCGAAAATCGGATTGCCCCTTTCTACATTCTTTTCCGATTCAAAATAGCAGCAGAGGCTATGGTGGCGGCAGCTGAAAAGGTTTTTTAGGACGATTGCGGGGCAAAGCGCTTCCAGCACAGCGTTCTGGAAAAAAAAAGTGCCAGGAGCAACTTTAACTCCTGGCACTGTTAGTTTGAAATGCTCACGCAGCCATGATCGTTTTCAGGCAAATCAGGCAAATGCTGTAACCAGTTCTTTTACCGGAACAGCAACGGAAACAGGATTTAAATCTTTTGCCTTGATAAGACTTACTTTTTTGATCAGGAACATCATGTTATAAGCTACAACAGCTTTGTCTAATTCAGCCTTGAGCAGCAGCGACTCCTGTCCTGCATGTTCAGGCTGAGCTATTGTGTAGTAAATCACATTCCGGTCACAGCTATGGAATTCCAGTTGATCGCCACTGATGGCATTATCCTCGTGGAGGAATACATCGGTTGTGTTATCATAATAGAACAAAATGTTTGCATTCATTTCCGACCGTTTACCCACTCGCATGAGTTTCTGGTTCAGAACAAATTTGGAGAACTCTTCCCGTGCAACATCTCTGTTTAACTGATACTTTAGATAATCACTGAAATTCAAGAATGTCATAGCTGTAAATTAAATAAAACGATATAATTAGGTTTGTTAGGCTTATGTTACAATGTTTCAAAAAATAGCAGGAAAAGCAAAACGGTTTTCTTTATTCTTTCCCCGGCATGGAAAATCCTTTGCAAGCAGCTAAAATTTATACCTCTTTAAGATTAAATTTTAGGATAATCACAAAAGACCTGCTTTAAGTTAGTATGCTTATCAAAATTCTATAAAGTTTATTGGATTGATATTTTTTATCCTTCAAAATTATTCAAACAATAGCAGTAAATAATACCAAAATTAATCTCACTGAAAAAACTGCGACAAATCAAGCCTATAAAGTGGACTATCGAGATAATAACCGTTCGGTATTTGTTAATTATTCAAGATTTTAATAGGACTTATTTTCCAATCTGCTCTAACACAATTCTTTCTTCCATAAAGTTCCTGCGCCGGAAAAAATTTTTAAGTTTTTTTTAAATACTATCAACAGGTATTTATTCCTATGTATCAACATGTTATACCTGTTACATCAACAAACTATCGCAGCAGCAATGTAAGACGATTTACAGGCAATTTGCTATATGATTTAGTGTGATTTACAACTTACTATTCGAAGTGTGCACAAATCTCAGTATATTTTTTTTATTTTCCCATTTATTCTCCTGTTATTTTCATCTTATTATACAAGTTTTTTATAAAAATATCTATGTACAAACATTTAATATAAGATTTGACAATCCGGATAGTTTTTACAACAGGATATTGGTTGAAGCCATAAAACAATGTATAACTTTTAGCTTATTTGTTTTAATCAAAAATCAGTTTCAGACAACTCTGCATCCTGTAGTATCCTGCTCCACCCTTTCGAATAATTTGAAAAGAACAGCCTGTACAGAGTAACAGGTATCAGCAGAACTGAAAATTCTCAGGCTGATGTAATGGCCTTAAAGAATGAAGAAAGGTGAGGAACGAATAAACACTGAAAGCTATTACCTTAGCACCTAAAAGATAATAGCAATCAGTGTCCATTTGTTAACCACCAGGCCCCTAACCTGGTGATCATTTCAAAAAACCAACTTGTAATGCTATACGGCTTGTGTTGTGTGAAGGCAAAAAAGGAAGCAATAAACAAGTAGTTATCCGCGCAAAATACGATTAAATACGTAGCACTATAGCCAATAGGTGTTCCTTTATAGCTTCAGGAAGTTGACTGGCAGCAAAAAGGCTGGGAAAATATGATATCGTTTCGGTATGCCCAAAGAAAGAAGCCAGGGGGCCATCCGGTAAATATAAAAAAGTCTGCTGCACCTGCCACCATAGCTTCTGCTCATCAGTTGGTAAAGAAAAATGGCTATCTTCATCTTCAAAACAAGAAACATGTTATCAGGAAACAAACGAGACAAGCAGACAATCCTGCAATTATACGACAAGATTCTGCCGTCATTGGCAGGGCGCATCAACAGCGATATTGCCGGGGTAATACCGATGTTTCACAATTACGGGCTGGAGCGGCAGGTAAATACCTGGTCGGGCGCCACTGCTGCCGGCGCAGCAGAAGAAGTGAGCATCGAAAAGGGCAACGTGCAGCAGCTAGGACTGAAACTACGCCTGGAAGGCTTTGACCGGGCAGGCATCCCTCCTTTTGATGTTTACAAAGAACTGGTCTTCCGCCTCGAACAGGACCATTACCTTGTCGGGCCTAACAACGATACCACCTGGCTTGAGAAGCAGTATGGCCAGGATTGGTCGAAAAACGAATATGACGACATTGCCACACGGTGGAGCGGAGAGCTGGTGGACGAAATTACAAAGCAGCTGGAAAAATTGACGTAAAAACAGCAATGTGTGCCTGCAGCTCCAGGCGCATGAGCACAACTGGGTGCCTTACCTGAGTCCGACGGCGGAGGGAAGTCTTCATGATAAGGCGCTGGCCGATGGGCTGGAACTTGAGTTTGTGGCTGACAAGGACCTGCTGGCAGATCTGGGGTTTGTGGGATACAAACCGCAAGGAACGCAGCCCTGCCTGCCGGTAAAGAAGTTGCCGAATCAGGAGCTCTCAGAGCTTGGTAAGCAATTTAATCAGTTACTGGCAAGCATACGGGTAAAGGTCGAGCATGTAATGGCAGGTATAAAAAGAGTAAAAATTGTAAAAGATAAAGTACGACTCAGAACAGAGCTGGTACGAAACCAGGTCATGTGCATTGCTTGTGGCTGGCAGAACCTGAGAGTCAGCAATAGAAATTTATCGTAATAACGTTTAACAAAAATACAATGTCAAAAAACAAACTACTAAGGATGGACAATGTCGGCATTGTTGTAGAATCCCTTGATGAGGCTATAGCGTTTTTCTCAGAGATAGGCTTAATGCTCGAAGGGAGAGGGACAGTAGAAGGAGAATGGGCTGGTCGTGTTACTGGACTTGGTTCTCAATGTGTAGAGATTGCCATGATGGTTACTCCAGACGGACACAGCCGACTCGAACTGTCAAAATTTCTCACACCTTCTACCCTATCAGATCACCGGACTGCTCCTGTAAATGCCCTCGGTTATCTACGTGTCATGTTCACCATTGAAGATATTGACGAATTGGTATCCAGGTTAACGAAGCTTGGTGCTCAACTCGTTGGAGAAGTGGTTCAATATGAGAACTCCTATCGGCTTTGCTACATTCGCGCACCGGATGGACTTCTCATAGGACTGGCAGAAGAACTTGGCCGAAAATGAGTGTTCCATGCTGCTATAGGTTAACAGGATTGTCGATCTTTGGCAGGATAAGACACTATAATGTAAAGCTTACCGTGTAATCCCGTTGCGTGCGCTTGCTTTTTTCTCTGTGCCTTTTTCCATCTTTTCCTGAGTTGGCTGTCAACCTGTTTCAGGACGGGACATACAAAACAAAAAAGCCCGAAATCTTACGATTTGCAGGCTTTTTACTTCGTTTGGTATGCTTACCAGCAGAGAGAAAAGGAAATAAGGGTAAGTTTTCATAAGGGTGCTATTATAAGTTCGGACCTAGGCGCAAAGTATATTTTACTTCGTCCATAAAAGGATAAAATGCCAACCATCAACAAGTGGAATTGAAGATGAATTCTGCAGTTTACTTAAGAGCTACTGCAAGTTGTTCTACATTACTCTAGTATATTATAACTATATCTATATAGGCATGTTCGGGTAAAAGCTAAGTTTTTAGTCAAAGAGACTTTAGACATAGTAAATGGAGCTATTTATTAGGTGAAAGTAGAGTAATCAAGAAGCCTTAAATACTGTTTCGGCACTGTTTGAAGAAAGCTGACGACGGGAAATAGCCTGTATAGTTAATTTTAGAGCCTCAATGCGAAAGCCACTTTTACGGATAAATTTTAATTAAATCAACACAGGTGTGTATAAAAAAAAGAAGACTCTCCTTTTCATCAGAGAACTTTCCTGTATTTTGAATATCGAAATATTCAACTTTTAGGCAGCCTTTTATATGGGGCATAGTTTCCGAAGGGTTCACCTGGAGAATAACTGCCGGCTCCATTTTACATAAGGGCCTTTATAAGACAACCGAGCCTATGGAAGCTGAATAGCAGCCGCTGACAATTGCGTTTGAGTACCTCGGCAAAACTCGGTCTCAAACTTTTTCTCTAAAAACTGCGATTGCAGCTCGAATTCCCGCTTTTTACCACCCGATACTGTTTCCCAGTCTCAAAAAGTGGCTGCGCTCCCCGACAGCGCACTAACATCCTGAGGCAATTGCCTTATCTGTCTCGGTGATATATGATGAGGTGCTGCCTGCCTTAATGTCCGTATTTCGAGATAACAGCCTGCAACCACAAGTCCTCCTTTTGCCTGGGAAATGATTTGGAACAGCTTATTAGCAGATGGCTACAAGTTAGTTTTCGGATGGCTCCAGCAACAATCATCAACAACGACCAACAACAAGTACCAACAGCGGCATTTGGCCATTGCTTTTCAATTGGTTTTCCATTGCTAAACCATTGCTTTTACATTGCTTTAGCATTGTTTTCCCATTGCTAAGCCACTAGTTTTACATCGCTTTTGCATTGCTCGGTAATTGCTGTTGGATGGCTAAAGGATGCCTTTGTAATAGATACAGCAACAACTGGCAATAAGAACCAACACCGGACAAAGCTTCCTGCACTATTACTATGTCCTCTACCGCTTCACCTCGAATGCACTACGGCTCGGACTCGGAGCTTTAGAGTAGTGGAGTAGATTAATATCCACCCCACTATCTATCGATGGCTTACTTCGATAGGAACCAAATAAGAAATATCAGGCAGACTGCCATCTACTTTGCGAGGCAGCAGCAGCAGTTTTACATCTACACTCCTGAAATCATCATCCTTTAAGGCAGCCCCTGCTTGCCAACTGTTATGGTTTATGTCGATGCTGTCGGCAAATAGCTTGCCGACCGGACCATGCACGATGCTATTTTTGACCGTTAGCTTAGATAATGGATTATCCTTCAGGAAGGCCATATTTCTCTTATTATTGTGAGCTACACAGTGGTAGATGGTAACATTCCCCCGATTACTGTTGTGGTCGAATCCATCTGCTACGTTGGCTGCGGCAATGCATCTTATATAAACCGCATTATGCTTTAGTGTCTTGTCATCACTCCCTCCGGTCTTGAAGCCGTTTCCATCTCCTCCGCTGATCACTCCCTCTTTTGAGATGCCATTCAGGAAGGCCCAGCAGTTTTCATAAGAGGTAGTAACACTATCTACTCCCCTAAGATATCCGTCCCATCCGTCATCCATATTATTCCAGGAGCGGCAACCCACAAACTTATTTCCTGTCCCCACGTCCATCTTACAGGCAAATCCGTCTGCATTCTCCTTTTTCGAGTCAGAGTTTTCGAACGAGTCACAGTTGAGAACAGTATTCTGCGAAGCCCCATCGCTGAGCTGCAATCCTGTATCGCGGCACTGGGAGAATGTACAATATTCTATAAGGTTATGTGATCCGCCCTGCACCTTGAGCCCGTTATGCCCGGCCTTGGTTACATCGATACCTTTTATGTGCCAATAGCTTGCCTTGAGCAAAAGGCCGTTGCTCGAGGACTTCTCCGGCAAGGCGGAGAAATCAAACAGCGGTCGGCCAGCATCTGTTGGATCATCCAGTAGGCTGATCATAGCCAAGGCGCTGCCGTCCCTTTTGATGGTAAGAGTGGCATCAAAGGCATACCGACCTTGTTTTAGGTAAATCCTATCACCTGCATTCGCGGACTCCACTGCTTTGATGAGCTCACTGGTAGTACTTACCTTAATCTCCTTAGCGCTTAGGAAGTTGCTTAACAGCAAGGCCAAGCATAAGACCGGAAGAGTTTTCATTATATTCATATTGTGCTTGTATCGAAGAGTTTAAAAATTATTCTGTAAAGGTACAGATAATCTCAAATTTTACACATTTCCAGGAACAGCTCCACAAAGAAGTGGTGCAGGTTGCAGCATGTTTTGTTACAGGCCGATAAGAAGCATTTATATGAATCCATAATAAATCATTGCATCCGTTTTTTCCATCTCACTTCTCACAAATCCACCGTATTATGGGACGACAGATCACGACCGCAAGCCCTTCATTTGCCTGGAAAGCGATTTGGACCAGCTTATTAGCAGATGGCTACAAGATGGCTGGTGGATGGCTCCAGCAACAAGTACCAACAGCGGCATTTTGCCATTGCTTTTCAATTGGTTTTCCATTGCAAAACCATTGCTTTTTCATTACTGCTCAGTGTGGCAGAAAATGGGAGCAGGAAAAAGGAGAGAATTAGGCTTCAGAATAGGGTTAGGAAGGGATTATAGTTCAGGCTTTTGCCCCCCTTCTTCCTCTTTTTCAATATTAATTCCCTGTGCATTCATTATCAGGTAATAAGTAGGCTGCTGCGGCAGCTTTGCCTGTATTCTGTTGCCATAAAAAGCCACAGGTACAAATTTCCTTAACTTGTCTTCTTGGGCTATTTGCTCCTTTATCAGGGCATGAACGGTAGCTTTGTCCATATCAAAATCATCTTTGTTATTGACATAAGCCTCTATCATTTCGAAATCAACTTTTTTTTGGTTAGAACTAACAGAAACCTCGGCTTCTGAATCATCCAGGGTATTCCAGCTAAAGGGGATTTGCTTTCGTAGTTCATAAATCCTTTTTACGCAATAATAAAACTGTTCGTCGGTCATATAATTTATTCTAAACTGTACATAATTGGATTGTATGACTGGATAAGCTGTTCGATTGAAAGCAGCTGCACGCTTTGTACTATCTCTATATAAGAGTCGGGCATAAAAACAGTCTCAACAGTGGCACACAGAAAAAGATACACATCCTCCTCGCCCTGCTCTTCAAGCAGAACAGAATAAAACCGGTGCTTTCCATCATAACTGTGCAACTGCAGCCTATCTCCCAGCAAAACCCCTTCATGTAGTAAGTCTCCGTTTGTACCGTTGCAAAAGGTGATATGGTAAGATGCATTCTTTATGTCGCGCCTTGTGATTTGCAGCAAGTTTTGGTTTTGCACAAAAATCCCGATTTCCGCCGGTGATACCTTTCGGTCAAGTAGTTGTTCCAGATAAGAATCTAAAGTGCTGTATGTAATGATGCTGGTTTCCATAGTCGTATAAGTTAAGTAAGCGTGATGCGGTAGAATCGATCGAAGGCAGGTGATAAGGTTACTTAACTGTATGCGTCAGGTCGTGGGGATACCCCCCTTTTCTTCTTCAACAAACGCACTCTTGAATTAGTTTAGATATCAGCAGAATCATTCTGCATCGTCCTGAATGGGAACTGAAACAGACAACGAAGTGGTAATCCCGAAACAATGCAGGAGCAGCTGCTAATGGTCCTTTCCATCCCTTTTATGTTGTAACTACACCTTACTGTTACTTCTGCTGGTCTGTCCGTTCTAGCCAAGAAATAGGAGGGTGTTCTACATACTACACCCAAGGTTCAGGCTTTTGTTTTTCTTAAGTTGACAGCATTGGATTCATACCTATCCCTTCTGTACTGGTATGTAACAGATTTAAGAGAAGAAGCCAACTGAAGCAAAGCTTGTAAAGTAGGCCACCATACTGCTTAACAACAACCTAAAGCCGCTATTATGGCCGTTTTTCACTCTATTCCAGCACCGTTTTGCCTGCTTTTGGGCAGTAGGACATAAAAGAGGCACCAGTATAAAAATAGGAAGCAACGGTAAGCAATTGCGGCTCCTATCTGTATCAAAAAACGACCTAATTCAGGGAAAGCAACAACTGGCAACATTAGGCAACGACCGGCATTAGCGTCTCATTTAACAGACGTTTTACGGGACGACCGGACACGAATCAGACAGTGATACAGTGGCTCAGACAGTACCGTATTTTGCAACAGACAGTAGCTCCTGCCTCTATCGGCTCATCGCTCTTTAGGACAGTAGTACACAGGGACAACTGTAAAAAATTAGCATCTACTAAAACAGCTCCACACTACTTCATAACGGCCACTGTTAATAAACAATAAGTCAAATAAGTAGCGACGATATATAGCCCCATGACAAATTCAGTATTTGTTCAATAACACATGAGCCGAATAACATTATTATTTGGCTCACATTTTAATTACATTTGAGCCAAATATATATTATAATCGGCTCATGGTTTATAACTGGCAACAACTTGACTGGCCTGAATTCAGCTACGATCTAAGCGAAGTGGAAGAAATGCTCTTTAATTTCGCTGAGCAAACAGGCCATGTCAGCGGCATATTAAAGGCCATGCCTGAAGGTATCCAGCTAGAGGCTGTTATTGATATAATGGTGGCTGAAGCGATTAAAACTTCAGAGATAGAAGGCGAATACCTCAGCCGCCAGGATGTGATTTCGTCTATCCGCAATAATTTAGGTCTTAATAAAACCCTAGAAGCCACAAAGGATAAAATGGCGCAAGGGGCTGGTGAGCTTATGGCTGATCTCCGTAAAACATATGCTGATGCCTTAACAGAGGCGAAGCTGTTTGACTGGCATAGAATGCTTTTAAAGGAACAGAAACGACTCAATGTCGGCATGTGGCGCAGCCATGAAGAGCCGATGCAGGTTATCTCCGGCGCGATAGGCAAGGAAAAAGTACATTTTGAAGCTCCACCTTCCTCTCGTGTCTCTGATGAGATGAGCAGGTTCATACAATGGTTTAATGATACAGCTCCTGGAGGAACTAATGAGATCAAGAAAGCGCCTGTTAGATCGGCGATTTGCCATTTATATTTTGAAACCATTCATCCATTTGAAGATGGCAATGGCAGAATTGGGCGCGCCATAGCGGAGAAGGCTTTATCTCAAACATTAGGCCGTCCCGTGTTACTCAGCCTCTCAAAGACAATAGAGGCAGACAAAAAGTCTTATTATGGTGCATTAGAGCAGGCACAGAAAAGCAACGAGATTACGCCCTGGATTAAATATTTTGTCAGCGTTGTTCTGAAAGCACAGGAACAGGCAATTAGTCTGGTCGATTTCATTCTCAAGAAATCGAAGTTCTTTGATCGATTCAAGGAATTTCTAAACGAACGGCAGATAAAGGTCATCAGAAGGATGTTGGATGCGGGACCAGAAGGCTTTGAAGGGGGCATGAATGCGAGGAAATATACATCTATCACGAAGACCTCCAAGGCGACTGCGACAAGAGATTTGCAGCAACTATTAAAACTTGGGGCGCTAGTTCAAGAAGGCGGGGGGCGTAGTACACGTTACCAATTATACATCTAATTTCATTTACTCTCGGTATTTTGATACAATCTGGATGCAGCTGCTGCGAGGCTAGGTATGTAGTCTGTTACCCCTCTAGCTGCTGTCCTAGCATGGGTGATTTGTGCTGTCTATGATAAAAAAGTTGTTCGTTACCTACAGATATAAAGAAAAAGGTTAGCTCTCTTATTATATCGCAGTCTCAAATTCAATGGAAATAGCTAAGATTGCTGCACTGGATAATTTGAAGGTGTGGGGAATAAGGTAAGCTATGGCTAACAACATCAAAAACAAGAGCCCTAATAGCTTTCAGCCATTGCTTGAGCAGGCAGCAATCTTTCCGTGTTTTTAGCAGAGTCCAGTAATTGGTCGCCTGCTTTATTAAATTGGCGTTACCGTTTTATATATCTCAAAAAATCACCCTTTCTTGCGATAACTATTTGTCAACCTATATCAGGACACGACAATTTTAATTTATTCAATTTCTAATGCCATATTTACCTTCTCCAGTTCTTCATCACTATCAATCATTACAAACAATTTATCTCCCTTCTCCAGTACAGTAGCGCCGTTAGGCGTCACAAACTTACCGCCCCGGTCTATGAGCACGATCAAAGCTGTTTTAGGAAATTGAAGCTCTACAATAGATTTACCAACTGCTGTACTTCTGTCTGGTAAAAAAAGCTCTACAAGAGCATTCCTGACATCATAGCCCATATCCTCTCCTAAACTTACTCTTTTTGGTGTTTTATCCTGCTCACTCAGATTAAGCCATTGCGCCACTACCGTCAATGTAGTGCCTTGAAGCATAACAGAGGTTAGGACAACAAAGAAGACGATATTGAAGATCATATCTGATTTTCCGACACCAGCCAATAAAGGATAAGTTGCAAAAACAATAGGAACAGCTCCTCGAAGCCCCACCCAGGACACATATAATTTGTCCTGCACTGAAGCTTTAAAAAAAGCCAAACCAATAAATACGCTGATGGGACGGGCCACGAAAATCAGGAATAGTGACACCAATATTCCTGTGCCGATTACGGGTACTATATGCGAGGGAAACACCAGCAAGCCCAGCGTGAGGAACATCAAAATCTGCATAAGCCAGGCAACTCCATCATAGAACCTGATAAGGCTTCCCTTGTGGATGAAATTCCTGTTGCCAAGCATAACGCCGGATATATACACAGCCAAAAAACCATTCCCATTGATAAGATTGGTAAAAGCAAAGGTAAAAATAACCATACCCAACGACAGAGCCGGATAAAGCCCTTCCTGCTGCAGTTTTATACGATTAATCACCCAAGGCATTGCCCTACCCATCACTATCCCCATCACAGCACCAATGCTCATCTGCAGGAAAAACATCGGCACCAACTGCCAAATGCCAGCACCTTCATTGGTAAGTAAAAAAGTAAAGCTAACTGTCAGGAAATAAGCCATCGGGTCGTTACTTCCAGACTCCAGCTCCAGCGTTGGCCTCAGGTTATTTTTCAAGCCTATGCTTCTGGACCGGAGGATGGAAAATACAGCTGCCGCATCCGTGGAGGAAACAATAGAACCTAACAGCAGCCCTTCCAGCAACGTAAAGTCTGAAATAAGTGAGACAAATACTCCAATGAGCATGGCTGTAATAAAAACGCCCAACGTAGAAAGGGACACCCCACGCCAGATGATTGGCCGGATACTATCCCATCGCGTATCCAAACCACCGGAGAATAGTATAAGTGTCAGCGCTATAGTGCCAAGTGACTGTGCTGATAGCGGATCATCAAAATAAATACCCCCTATTCCCTCCGAACCAGCCAGCATACCCACTCCCAGGAAAAGTGCCAGAGCCGGTATACCAAATCTCCCCAAACTTTTACTTATAAGAATGCTAATCAGCAGCAGAATAGAGGCTCCAAGTAATATATCTTCAATACTGAAATTCATTTGTTTCCTTCTCTCAAGTAATTCTGTTTCTAAGGTAACAAAACCTGAAAATGGTGATCGGCATAAACTTAAACCATTTTCTTAAGGCTTAGCTTTGGTTCTGGCACGTTTTACTTTCTGCGCTTTTAAGATTCTTCTATCAATTTTGATAACCAGGTAAGTGATGCTTCCCGCAGCGATGGAGATAAGCAAGTCTTCCAATGGTAAGGGAACAAGCCGGAAAAAGCTTTTTGTGAACGGCAAATAGATTACCGCCAGTTGCAGCAAAACTGCTGAAACTACCACCACCGTCATCAAGGGATTTGTTGTAACAGCAAACGCGGAGTGGGCTGAGGAGCGTAAAGCGAGCGCCTGAAAGACCTGTGCAAACCCTATCGTGGCAAAAATCATGGTTTGCCAGGTTAGATCTTGCGGGTCTGAGGGATTATAGTAGTAGACGGCCAGACCTAACGCAACAGCAGCAATGCTTACACCAACTGTTCCCATCTGGAAAAAGTCATTTTTTCCCAGCGCCCCTTTCTCCGGATCCCTTGGTGGCCGCTGCATGGTGTCTTCTTCAGCAGGCTCTGTCCCTAAACCTAAACCCAGCAAGCCATCGGTGAGCAGGTTTAGCCACAACAGTTGCAAAGGCTGGAGGGCGATGACCATTCCGAAAAACGGTGCCACAAGCATGACCAGCACTTTACCGATGTTACCGGCAAGTGAGAATTTGATAAACCGTTGCAGATTGTCAAAGATGACTCTACCCTCCTCCACAGCTGCCACAATGGTGGCAAAATTATCGTCCAGCAACACCATGTCAGCCGCTTCCTTGGCTACGTCTGTGCCTGTAATGCCCATTGCAATGCCAATGTTCGCCTTTCGCAAAGCCGGCGAGTCATTCACCCCATCCCCCGTCATGGCCACCACTTCCCCTTTTGTTTGCAGCGCACCAACTATGCGAAGCTTATCTTCCGGCGACACCCGGGCATACACAGCTGTTTTCCCGGCCAGTGCAATAAGTTCGTTCTCATCCGTCTTCTGCAGTCTTTCCCCGGTAATGGCATCGGACTGTTCTTCAAAATGTAATTCTCTGCCAATAGCTGCGGCAGTCAGGGGATGGTCACCGGTGATCATAACCGGTCTGATTCCGGCTTGCCTGCACTTCTCAACTGCTGCTTTTACTTCCTGCCGGGGCGGATCTATCATTCCCACCAGGCCAAGGAAGATAAGCTCCTTCTCCAGGTCTGTAGCATCACTTGCCGAATTGAGCTTTCGAAAGGCAAGCCCCAGCACCCTCGTCCCGTTTTCCGCCAGCCTTTTGTTTGCCTCCAGAATTCTCTCCCGCCATTCGGCGTCTAATGGCACCTGCGTTCCGTTCACCCACACAGAATCCACAACTGTTAAAAGAGAGTCCGGGGCACCTTTAGTGCAAAGAAGAAGCGAAATATCCTGGTTTGCCTGGAAGTACCCAGGTAAGGGCCCTGCTGCTTTATGGATGGTGGACATCCGCTTTCTGGTGCTGTCGAAAGGGACTTCATTAACTCTGGGTAAGATCTCATGCAGATCCTCCTGATGAATCCCCCTTTGCGCACCGGCAATCAGCAAGGCCGCCTCAGTAGGATCGCCGATGACCTGTGCTGCCCCAGTATCAGCCCCTTTCTCAAGCGAGGCATCATTACACAGCACAGCGACTGCCAGCGCAAAGTCCAGGGCATCCGTCTGCTCCTTTATCGCTGGAAGAGCTTCTAGTTCAAAATTTATAGTTTGTTCCGGCAGGTCCACCACCGTTACCGTCATTTTATTCTGGGTGAGGGTCCCTGTTTTATCCGAGCAGATAACAGTAACGGAACCAAGCGTCTCCACAGCCGGCAGCTTTCGGATCAGGGCATTGCGCTTGAGCATCCTTTGTCCTCCCAGGGCCAGGGTAATCGTAACTACCGCAGGCAATCCTTCAGGAACAACTGCTACGGCAACACTTACAGCCGTCAGGAACATGTCTGTCACGCTTTCCCCCAGCAGCAGGCCTACCCCCAGAATAACTGCCGCAGCAACTACTCCAAACAAGGCCAGCAATTTACCCAGCTTGTCCAGTCGCTCCTGCAGGGGCGTCCTGCTTGTTTCAACTGTTTCGATCAGGTTAGCTATTTTCCCTAACTCTGTTTTCATACCGGTTGCAACCGTCACGCCTACTCCTCTCCCATAGGTGACGATTGTTCCCATGTAAGCCATATTTTTCCGGTCCCCTAACGGCACATCCTCTTTAGCGATGGGTGCTGTCTCCTTTTCTACTGCCTCTGATTCGCCTGTAAGAGCGGCTTCCTGGAGCTTCAGGTTAAATGACTTCAGCACCCGGAGGTCTGCAGGCAACACATTTCCCGCCTCAAACTCCACGATGTCTCCCGGCACCAGTTCTGATGCTGATATTTCTTTTACGGCTCCGTTTCGTCGCACCCGCACCGTCGGGACAACCATCCTGTTGAGCGCCGCCATGGCACGCTCCGCCCGGTACTCCTGAATAAATCCGAGGAATCCGAATAATAGCACAATGGCCAGAATAGCCACGGCTTCGGTTGTCTTGCCTAGAAACAAAGAGAGTACTGCCGCAGCAATCAGAATCAGCACCATGGTTTCGGTGAACTGCCGCAACAGCATTACAAAGGGACTTGTCTGTTTCTTCTCGTTCAGCCTGTTGTACCCGTACTCTTTCAGACGGGCAGCAGCCTCAGCGTCTGTCATGCCGTTAGCGGTAGTTTTCAATTCGGCTAAAACGTCCTCGGTAGCTTTTGTGTGCCAGTTGCTCATGCTGATTTGCTGATAATGTTGTTTAAACTTATTTGTAATCCCACAAAAACTTTAAACAGCTAAATTGTCAATACGCTTTAAAATAACTTTATCAATTCTAAACCCGTCCATATCCACAATTTCCATTTCAAAACCATTGTGCACAAACTTATCGCCTGCCGTGGGAAATCTACCCATTGTATAGGTAATAAAACCTGCCAAAGTTGAATAGCTATCTAAGTCCGGGTGAATTAATTCCTGTTTTATTTCTCTGTTGATGTCGTATATCTCTGCTGAACCATTTACCAGATAAGAGCCATCATCCCTTCTCACAATTTCCGGTTCTTCTGCTTCATCTAAATCAGGTAAATCGCCTACTATGGCTTCTAGTATATCATGTAGCGTGATTATACCCTCAATGGTGCCATATTCGTCAAGCACAATTCCAAGGTACTGCTTCTGCTTTTTGAAGATATTCAGCACCGAATTCGCCCGCATGGTTTCGGGTATGTAAACAGGCTGCTCTAAAATATTCCTGAGCGGCTCCACTTCTTTATTTGCCAGATACTCATAAAACCGTTTTGCAGTCAGAATTCCGATCATATTATCGAAGCCTCCATCTGCAACAGGAAACTTTGAATGTGCGCTTCCCTTGATTGCTTCCTGAACAGCTTCAATGGGCTGGTTGATGTCGATGTATTCTACCTCTTTGCGATGTGTCCTAAGGTTTCTGGCCCGCAATTCCGAATAAGTAAAGATATTCTGGTGCAACTGAATTTCATCTTTTGCCAGAATACCCTGTTTGCCAGCGGTTCGTATGATTTGCCGGAGCTCTTCTTCCGACATCTTCTCTTCCGATGGCTCCTTTACGCCCAGTACCTTTATCACCAGATTGGTAGAGCCTGACAATAGTTTCACTAAGGGCATGGTGGCTTTGGTAAAAACTTTTATAATGGGGGCAACAGCAAGCGCAATCTTGTCAGCATTACCGAGTGCCACTGTTTTTGGAATCAGCTCCCCCACCACGATGGAAAAGTAGGTGATCAAACCTACAACAAGGACAATCGAGAGGGTATCCGCATAAGGTGCAAGGAAGTTAAAGCCAGCTAACCATGCTTCTACATCACCAGATAGAGCTGCCCCACCGTAGGCGCCGGAAACAATTGCAATAAGCGTAATGCCAACCTGTATGGCGGACAAGAAGTTTTCGGGCGACTCAAGTAATTCCAATACAGCTTTTGCGTTACTATTTCCGTTTCTGGCTTTCTGAGATATCCTGTTTTTGTTGACCGAAATGATGGACAGCTCTGACAGGGCAAAGAACCCGTTCAGGAGGGTTAATAGTATCAGAATGATGATTTCCATAGATGCTTTACAAATGTCTAATTGAACAGCTTAACAGAGCAGGTTCATTTATCTTAAACCGGGGGCCTATTCAATTTCAGCTTAGATTTTGATGAATACGGTAAAAAGATGATGTTGTAGAAAAAAGGTTCGGGATGAAGCACCCCGAACCTTCTATAATCAATCATAAACAGAAAACTACTTTTGTAATGCTATATTGACAGGTGTACCTTTAGCTACCAAATTAGAGTTAATAATGTTTTTCCATTTTTCAGCTAATAGTAGCTCATCATTAAAGTTCAGGTTTACTTCTCTATTGTAAAACTCAAATACTTTTTCCGGAATCTTAGCATTAGCAAACACCAGCGATAGCTCAACAAGGTCAATTGTCCTGCCGCTTTCTGAGTCTCGATACAGGTTGTTTACCCTACACTGCTTCAAATCCGACAGGTTAAGAACGAGAAGCTGTTCTTTACCATCTTTTTTGCGTGTATAAAGAACCTTCTTTTTATCAGTGTCAATCCCAATGGCATAACCCGGCTCCCAGAAATCGTACTGCGAAATATTTAACTGTCGCTGCTGTGCTAACGAATTAAACTCCTGGATAAGCTTTTTCTTATTGGCCTGCAGCCTTCTTTGTAAGTATAAAAAAGGCACGATGCATAGGGCCAGTAATGTGAGCCCTATTGTTATTGTTACTAAATCCATCTTTATTTTCATTAAAATTTAAATACATGTAGCCATAGCAGAGACCACGTAGAGCTGTCCACGGAATGGCTAAAAAAAATAAGGTGCTCTTGACGACACCCTGACCTGAAAAAGATGGGTTTACCAGAAATAATGGAAAGGGAAAATGATGTCACGACCTGCCAGGCTACAGCAGATATCCCTGGCATAAAACAGGTACTGTGTGGCTTTGCTTCGTATACTGTTCTCAATGGAAGTATGCGTACTGAAGCAGGCAAATCGGGCACCCTTATTGTTTGGAGCAGGCTGATAATCAACCGGACTTACAACAGTCTCACTGCTTCTGTGTAAGAAGTCATAAGTAAGCTGCTCGCTCCGGGAATAGCTTGCCTGAACCTGTTCTTTACCTTTGCCCGCTGATACAGCATGGGTAGCACTGCAAAAGCCTCCTGGACCAACACCTGCAAAAGTGAGGCAAACGGCCAGAAGCGTAAGCAAAGTAGATTGAAAACAGATACCCATTGTCAAATATTAAGGTTATCAGGTGGTACTGAAAAAATCGTTTTGTGCTAGTATGTTATAAAAATTAAAATCCGATGGCTCCTTCTAAATTAACTTTAGCTAAGCGCAACATAGAGATGCTCCACAACCAACCAGTCCGAAAGAGACCAGTCCTTCAGCCGCAGGGTGCGCACCAGGTTTGTTTCCGGCACATGCCCGTCCTGCTGGTAATCTGCCAGCAGAGCGCTCACACTTTTGCGCCGCGTCAGGTTTCGGATAAAACTGTTCATATAATCGCCTTAGCTTCTGTTAGCAACTGGCCCTGTACTGCCACAGGTTGCTCCTGTTCCGTGGCCGGAGCAGGTTTTTTAAACACACGGGCTGCCCATCGGGGAAAAACGACAGCGCCTGCCAATAAATACAGGTAAAAAGTAAGCAGCCGGTACAACAACACGATAATCGTTGTGAACCCGCCCAGGAATGCTCCGAAAAAAGCAGGAAAAGCTAATTCTGCAATGCCGGCTCCCCCCGGCGTTACAGACACCAGCAGCACAACTTTATAAATCAGGTTCCTGGCAAAAACCATGAAATGGTCCTGCAACTGCAAATGCGTGAAAGCTGCTATAAAGCAACCAATAATAGCATAGCGGGCTGTCCAGACAAAGGCGGTGGAGATGCTTGCATGCAGCCAGTAGGCAAAGGATTTTGAGCGAAGGTGGCCGGAAGCAATCAAAAGTTCATTCGCATGGTTGAACAGCGCCAACCGCCAGCGCCGGAACAGCTTTACCTGCCCTACCTGTATCAAGAGCCGCTTCACAACGCTTGGGTTGATAAAAAGGGCGTAAAACATGGCAAAGGCGTAAAGCGCAATCAACAGGTACGACACCAGAAAGGTGATGTACAGGGTTTGCCGCACCGCCCCGTTCAACAACCCGCTTTCCGGTAGAAGCTGCCCCTCCAGAAACACCAGCACCAATGGCACAGCCAGTACAAAATACAGGTTATCGAGCATGGCCGTCAACATTACCTGTGCGATGGATTTACCTAAAGGAATTTTTTCCTTGAACAGGATAAAGGCAGCGACAGTGGAACCGCCTACTACCGATGGAAGCGCACAGGAAGCAAATTCCCACAGCATAATCACATTAAAGCTTTGCTTCCAGCTCAACACTTTGTCGGTTACATACCGGATGCGGTACATGTAGCCCACGTCGCGCACTCCTAAAACCAGCAGGGCCATCCCAAGCCAGAAAAGGTTTGCCTGCAGCAGTGTTTGCAGGTGCGCAGGCTCGTAGTTCCGGTAGAGCATAATGGCAATCACTCCAATGCCCGGAATCAGGGAAAGGATTATTTTGCGGACTGAAAATTTTGCCTGTAGTTTTTCTTTTGTCAGTTCCATCGTTCCTGCACTTTTTGTTCTTATGTCATTACCCGCTTCAGTTGCGGCAGCTTGGCCGGTTTAATGACCAGCGGCACCTTCTCTACTTTCACAGCACTTGTATCCAGGCCGAACCACTTGCTTTCCGAGCTGGTAAACTGTTTGATGCTGAAGTACCACTGCATAATCAGGCGCTGCGCGATTGGCAGCTCATTTTCGTACGAGAGGAACTTCTCCAGCACCACGAACCGGAAGTCGCCGATCAGGTGCTGTTTGCTTAGGGAATAGTAGCGGCTCGTGATGTCCACTTCTCCCTTCTCCACCAGCTCCTCTACCACCTTGCGGAAGAACAGGTTAATGCGCTGCTCTACCCGGAACCCCAGCTTAAAGTCGATGCGGATAACATCCCCTTCCAGAATTTTCTTCACTTTATATTCGGCGGTATACGGTTCATCGGTAATGTCCACATGAATAAACCAGTAGATGTCTGCCCGCTTGGGCCGCTTCTGAAAAATGGAGTAGATAATTTTCGATTCTATCTCCCGCGGGTTCGGCGCACTGGTCATAAAAACCAGGTGGGTGGCGTACTTCGGAATCGACTCGTCGGCGCTCAGTTCCTGCAGGGCCGGCAGGTAGCTTTTTAGGCGTACGTACTCTGTTAAAGTACGCTTGATGTGGTAGGCACTCAACCAGGTGTACATAATGGTGAGCAGCAGCGCGCAGATGAGCAGGGTGACCCAGCCTCCGTGCATAAATTTGTTCAGGTTTGCCACCAGAAAGGAAAGTTCTATAGCCAGGTAAACAGCTAAAAAAGCAAAAACCAACACTCTTGATTTAGACCGGATATAGAGGTAGTAGGAAAGCAGAATGGTGGTAGCCAGCATGGCCATGTTAATAGCCAGACCATAGGCAGCCTCCATGTGTTCCGATTCCCGAAAGTACAGCACCACGCCCACACAACCCAGCCACAGCAGCCAGTTAATGCTGGGCACATACAGCTGCCCTTTCTGGTCTGTAGGATATACCAGCTTCACCTTCGGCCATAAGTTGAGCCGGATAGCTTCGCTGATTAGCGTATACGATCCCGTAACCAGCGCCTGGCTGGCAATAATGGCTGCAACCGTGGCAATGGTAATGCCACTGAGCAGGAACCAGTCGGGCATGATACTGTAAAAAGGGTTTTCCTGCAACCGGTTCCCCTCCTGCGTCATCAGCCAGGCCCCCTGCCCCAGGTAGTTGAGCAGGAGCGCCAATTTTACAAAAGCCCAGCTTACCCGGATGTTGGGCCGGCCACAATGCCCCAGGTCCGAATACAAGGCCTCTGCCCCCGTAGTACATAAAAATACAGCGCCCAGCAACCAGAACCCTTTCGGGTAGTGCCACAGCAGGTTGTAGGCGTAAAAAGGATTCAGCGCCTGCAGGATCTCCGGGTGGTGCACCACCGAGACAGCACCCAATGAACCAAGCATGGTAAACCACAACAGCATAACCGGACCGAATGCCTTGCCCACGATTTCGGTCCCGAAGCTCTGCATCAGGAACAGGAAAGTAATAACGGCCAGCACGATAGGTACAGTCGGAATAGCAGGGTCCAGTATGCTTAAGCCCTCGATAGCGGAAGAAACCGAAATAGGAGGCGTGATAATGCCATCGGCCAGCAAGGCCGCGCCGCCAATCATGGCAGGCACCACCAGCCAGGCAGCTCTTCGCCTGATCAGGGTATAAAGAGAAAAAATACCGCCTTCACCGTTGTTGTCGGCCTGCAGCGTGAGCAGTACGTACTTAACAGTCGTCTGCAGCGTGAGGGTCCAGAAAACACAGGAGATGCCTCCGTAAACCAATTCCCTGGAAATGATTGCATCCCCGAGGATGGCTTTCATGACATATAACGGCGACGTGCCAATATCGCCGTAAATAATGCCAAGCGAAATAAGAAGGCCTGCCGAGGAAACAGCACCGCCTTTTGATAAACTACTCATCTATAAAGAAAAAATAGAAGGAAAATATGCTTTACTACACCTGCCTCCAAACTCTCAGCCGCTCCCGGACAGCACTCAACACCGGTGGTAGCATCGACAAAATAATTATACCCAATACTAAAAGCGAGAAGTTCTTTTTAACAGCCGGCAGGTTGCCAAACAGGTAGCCGATTAGCAGAAAGAATACCACCCACAACAGTGCCCCCGCCACATTAAAGTAAAGAAAACGCCTGTAGTCCATCTTCGCCATGCCTGCCACAAAGGGAGCAAAGGTGCGCACAATGGGTATGAAGCGGGCATAGATAATGGTGCGCCCCCCATAACGGTTGTAAAACTGCGTTGCCTTTTGCAGGTTTGCCTGCCTGAAGAACCAGTAGTTCCTCTCGTACATGCTGGCCCCAAGTTTAAGACCGGAGAAGTAGTTAAATGAGTCGCCCATGATGGCTGCAACACAAAGCAGGACCAGGAGCAGCATAAGATTCAGACCCGATGACGGAATGGCTGCTAAAGCACCAAGGGCAAACAAAAGCGAATCGCCCGGCAGAAAAGGGGTTATGACCAAGCCTGTTTCACAGAAGATGATAATAAAGAGCAGGAAGTATATCCAGCTTTGGTACTGCCGTAGCAGCTCCAGCAGGTGCAGGTCAATGTGCAGGATAAAGTCGAGCAGGTAAAGTAGTAGTTCCATCGGGGAATAAATTAAAGATTGCTTTGTTCAGCCTGTTTGATTGCTTCAGTAAACAACAATGCACTATTCTCATTAGGAGGCGCTTTGTCCGCAAAGAAGGAGCTTGGTAGTAGGAAAAGGCCTTGGGAGAAATACTGACCCCACCCGACTTCACCCAATTGCATGGCCTTTTCCATTAGCTTACCAGTTAAAAAATGTATTTCGTACTGAGGAAGTTGGAGCTTCCGTCGTTCACGATCTGGTTGATCAGGTGCTTGTTATTTTCATTCAGCTTGGTGGCAACCAGCGAGCGTATGGAGAAGGAGCGCAAGGCATCCACAACCGATAAGGTCCCCTCCGCACTGTCCTTTCGCCCGGTGAAGGGGAAGGTGTCCGGACCGCGCTGGCACTGGCAGTTGATGTTCACTCGGCTCACCTGGTTCACCAGCGGATCGATTAATGCAGCTGTCTCGGCTGCATCGTTGCTGAAGATGCTCACCTGCTGCCCATGCGTAGACTCGATCAGATACCCGATCGGCTCCTCCAGGTCGTCAAACGGCACCACCGGGATTACCGGCCCGAACTGCTCTTCACGGTACACCTTCATGTGCTCGTTTACCGGGTACAGAATGGCCGGGTATACCAAGGACTCAAAGGCTGTTCCTCCACCCTCGTTCACCACCCGAGCGCCATGCGCTGCGGCATCGTCAATCAGTTCTTTCAGGTAGGCAGGTTTGTGCGGCTCGGGCAGGGGCGTAAGGGCAACTCCATTTTCCCAGGGCATGCCGAATTTCAGATTGCCAACCGCCTGGCTCAGTCCTTCCAGGAAGGCAGTAACTTTGGAGCGGTGCACAAACACGATTTTGAGTGCTGTGCAACGCTGTCCGTTAAAAGACAAGGCTCCCAGCACCGTTTCCGAAACGGCCAGTTTTACATCGGCATTTTCCGTCACGATGGCCGCATTCTTGGCATCGAGCCCCAGGATGGCCCGCAGCCGGTTTACCTTCGGGTGCAGCTTCTTCAGTTCGTCGGCTACTTTGCTTGAACCAATCAGCGTGAGCACATTTACCTTGCCCGACTGCATAAGCGCAGGCACAATGGCATGCCCGCGACCATAGATGGTGTTGACCACGCCTTTCGGGAAACACTCGCCAAAAGCTTTCAGCAGGGGGTAGTGCAGCAGCGTACCGTGCTTGGGCGGCTTAAACAGCAGCGTGTTTCCCATAATAAGCGCCGGAATAAGCGTGGTAAAGGTTTCGTTGAGCGGGTAGTTGAAAGGCCCCATGCACAACACTACGCCCAGCGGCGAACGCCGGATCTGCGCCACAATGCCCTGCTCTATTACAAAGCGGGATGAGTCGCGGTCGATGTCCTTCAGTGCGTCGATGGTGGCGTAAATGTATTCTACCGTACGGTCAAACTCTTTTACCGAGTCGGCATAGGATTTGCCGATTTCCCACATGATGAGCTTCACCACCAGCTCTTTCTGGTCGATCATTTTATGGGTAAACTGCTCCACACAGTGTATCCTGTCCTGCACGCTCATGGTGGGCCACTGGCCGCGGCCGTTGCTATAGGCCGCTACAGCAGCCTCCAAAGCCTCCATAGCTTCTGTTTCGGTGCAGACAGGGTAGGTGCCAATCACCTTCCGCTGGTAGCCCTCTGCTGTCTTTACCGCCACCGGCGAATACACAGTATGAACTGCTCCCGACCACTGTTTCATTTCACCGTTGGAGAGGTACTCCTGCTGATGAATCTCCACTTCCAGCCTGTAGGCTTCCGGAATCTGGTCTTCTTCTACAAACGTGGCCCGTAGCAGGTCTTCCGTTACTTGTAAATCTAAATCTGTTAAATTCATGTTAATAAAATGATGTGCTTTGTTTTGGGTTCTTTATTTCCTGCGGTACAAGCCTCAGACTCTTTTCCAGCGCAAGGCTTGTTTCCGCATAATGGTTTGTTCACCAGAAACTAATGTAAAGCGCTGACACAATGCCACAAATAGCAATGGTGCCCAGCACAAACGACATGGTCGGCCTGAACATGGCGGCATCAATCGCAAGTCCTTTGTGGTTGAACTTGCTTTTCGGGTCGAGCAGCGACAGGATAATCATGAGGGCAACCAGCACCAGGAACACAATGCCCATCCGGTTGAGGAACGGAATCTCCGCAAACTGAAACTTGAGGAAAGTGGACAAGGGAATGGTCAGTACCGCCGCTACCATGGCAGCCAGTGAGGTAGTGCGTTTCCAGAAAAAGCCGAGCAGGAAAATCGCAAAGACGCCCGGCGATATAAAGCCTGTGTATTCCTGGATGTACTGGAAGCCCTGGTCGAGGCTGCGCAGTGATGGTGCTACCACAATGGCGATAAGCGAGGCGGCTACTACCGTGATTTTACCCACCGACACCAGATTTTTTTCTGTGGCATTCGGGTTAAAGAATTTCTTGTAGATATCGAGGGTGAAAATGGTGGAGATGCTGTTAGCCTTGCCGGCCAGCGAGGCCACAATGGCAGCCGTAAGCGCTGCAAAGGCCAGCCCTTTCAGTCCGTTGGGCAACAGGTTGAGCAGCACCGGGTAGGCATGATCCGGCTTGATATGCCCTGCCTGGTTGACCATTTCCTGCTGGAACAGCCCTTCTTTGAACAGCACATACGCGGCAATACCCGGCAGCACCACGATGATTGGCATGAGCAACTTCAAAAAGGCCGCAAACAAAATTCCGCTGCGGGCCGTTTTCAGGTCAGCGCCCAGGGCGCGCTGGGTAATGTACTGGTTACAGCCCCAGTAGTTGAGGTTCACAATCCACATGCCGCCAATCAGCACCGATATGGAAGGAAGATCCATGTAAGCATCCCGCTTGCCGCCCATGCCATCCGGCATCATGAGCTGCCCTTCGTCCAAGATCATGTGGAAGTGTGTCATGGCTTTCTGCTGCAGCATGCTGATACCATAGAAAATACCTTCGCCCCCAAACTGCTTCGCCACCAGCTCAACCGCCAGGTAAGTCGTTACCAAACCACCGCAGGTAAGCACCAGCACCTGGAACACATCGGTGTAACCGATTACTTTCATGCCGCCCAGGGCAATCACAATAGAGAAAATGGCAAGGCCGTACAAGCAGTAGGTAAAGCTGATGCCGGAGATAGTTTCAATAGCCAGAGCTCCGAGGTAGAGGATGGACGTAAGGTTAACGAGCACGTACACCAGCAACCAGAACACGGCCATAATGGTACTAACGGTGGCATTGTAGCGCTGCGACAGAAACTGGGGCATGGTGTAAATGTTGTTCTTCAGGTAGATAGGGATAAAGAAGACTGCCACAATAACTAAGGTGACAGCTGCCATCCATTCATAGGAGGAAATAGCAAGTCCCATGGCAAAGCCGGAACCCGACATGCCGATAAACTGCTCGGCAGAGATATTGGAGGCTATAAGAGAAGCGCCTATGGCCCACCAGGTAAGCGAACCCTCGGCCAGGAAGTAGTCTTTCGAACTGACTTCGCCCTCTCTTTTTTTACGATAAATATAGATGCCGTAAGAGGCTACCGTGATGAAGTATATAAGGAATACAACGTAATCTAGGGATTTCATTTCGTTTTAAAATAATATTTTCGATTGGATTATGCATCATAAGGGTAAGGTGATGACAAGGCTCCCGGCTACAGCCCAAAAAGCTGCAGGCAGAAGTTGTCCTGCCACTACTGGTGCTCTACCGAAGAGCACCATTGTGGCCAATGTAGGCGGCTGTTACCGGAGGCGGGGGCCTGTGTGCTTATTTTTTTTGCAGGAGCTATTGTGTACCAGGTATCTACATGGTAGATTCTTTTTAGAAGATATCCGTAGCAACAGCGGACAAGACTACAATCTTGGGCAGTATATTCCTGCAGGATTAAATACGCTTAGAAAAGCCCGGGAAATACAGAAGCGTATCATCCGGCACAAAGGCTTCTGTCATGGGCTTATTTTGCCCCGACTCAGAAGAAAAAAAGGAAGATAGGAGGTGAAATTAAGGTCCTTTGGGAACAATGCAGCCCCAGTACCTGGCTGCAAGAGAAAAGTGACCTGCAATGAATTTTACTTTTTGTGTAGAAAGTAAAAGAGGAAGGAGTAAAAAAAGGATGACTGCAGCAACAAAATTGAGGTTAATCTCATGCAGTACCCCTTGTGCAGAAGTAACATCTATACTCTGCTCCAGTTGGAGCTCCTTTTTTGTATCGGAATGGTGGTGCTTGGCTACATGGAAGACATTACCTACCTGCAACTGCAGGGAAAGCAGCAGTGCTAGAACCAGCCCGAAAATGGGATAGCGCAGGTTTTTTGGTATGGCTTCAGTATTCGACATTGTCTGTAAATGTAGCAGATTGGAAGCGGCATTAGCAAATAATTTTCAAAAAATATTTATTTCCAAGTCAATAGCCCCAGCAACCATTCTCTCGCCATTTACGGTAATAGTAGTAGTCTGCTGCCAGGGAGAAAAATCAGAGGGTATCATACGCCACTTAATACCTCCTTTAATGACATAGAAAATAGCATCAAAGATGCTGCGAAGAGGCCATACACGCTTCCGTTGCAGCATTTCATCCTCTAAAATAGTTTCTATTAGTTGCCATTGGGTGTCGGTTAAACTGTTTGGGTAATTCATAAGTCTGCTAACTATTATTATCTAAACACCGACACCTCTTTTTTTATCAATACAAATCAAAATAGCATCTAAGCATTTCACCTTTTGGCGAAGCACGAGAGGTATCCCTTACGCTATCATCAATGACATGCCACTTGCCTTGGCTTTTGCAGTAAGCCTGCTTGTTAATTTGTTTATCTTTCCTATACTTATGTGGCTGATTGATACTTTTAGCGTAAGGCTCTGGCCTAACCGTCTCTATAGAAGAGCTGTTATCAATCTCTCCAAGCAGGCAAAAAGAGTCGTGGGGGCAGATATACAAAAATATGGATTTGGGGGCTTGATGGTCTTTGTGATGATTCCCCTTCCCGGTACCGGGGCTTACATGGGTACCATTGCTGCTTACGTGTTGAGGATTGAGCGAGGGAAAGCACTTTTGGCAGTCAGTCTGGGAGTATTCATCTCTTGTATTCTAATGGCTGCCGGTTCTTATTATGGCAATATGGGACTAAACTTCTTATAAACTTCCACAGCATATCCCCACTCGTTCTGTTTGTTTACCACTCAGGGAGTCGCTTACCAGCAGCTTATGCCTATCTTGTAGCCACTATTATAGTTACTTTACTGTAGCTTTGTCGGATTAAATTAAAAATAGAGAGATGTTAAATATTGCAATCCTACTAGCAGGATTTGTTGCCCTGATTTTAGGTGCCGATAAACTTGTTGATGCCGCATCAAGTCTGGCCTCAAGAATGGGTATTCCTAACATTGTCATTGGCCTAACTATTGTCGCTTTTGGAACATCAGCACCAGAGCTGGTGGTTAACGTGTTTGCTGCCATCAATAACAATACGGAGATGGTGCT